>RYVZ01000010.1:0-83052 GCA_003979345.1 Lachnospiraceae bacterium | reverse complement strand
GCTTTGCAATCATGCCAAAGTTCATGCACACTCGCTTCGCTCGGCGCGGTATAATGTCTAACGACATTATACCCTAAATCGATTCATTTTATAAAAGACGCGACAGCACTGCGATCACTTCATTCATATCGATCGGTTTTGCGACATGCGCGTTCATGCCGCACGCAAGACATTTTTGGATATCCTCTGAAAAAGCGTCCGCCGTCATCGCAACGATCGGCAGGGATGCATCCTCCCTCTCAAGTTTCCGAATCTCTTTCGTCGCCTCATAGCCATTCATGACCGGCATACGCAGATCCATGAGAACCGCACTATAATAACCGACCTCTGACTTTTGGAACATATCAACGCAGATCTGCCCGTTTTCCGCACGCTCTAACAGGAATCCGTAATTGCCAAGCAGCGCATCCAGAATATCCCAGTTCATATCATTGTCTTCCGCCGCGAGCAGATGCCTGTTATTGCCGTTAAAATCAACCCGTGTGGATTTTTCTTCTTTTTCGTCCGATTCTCCCATGAAATTCATCAGACCGTGATAAAGCGTGGACTTAAACAGCGGCTTTGAGAGAAATCCTTTCACGCCGGCCTCGCGCGCCGGTCCTTCGATCTCACCCCAGTCATAAGCGGACATGAGCAGGATCGGCATATCCTTTCCGATTCTTCTGCGCATTTCCTCTGCCGTCTCGATTCCGTTCTTATCCGGCATGCGCCAGTCGAGCAGGATGATCTGATAATCGTTTTTTGCCTCATGGCGGGCAACTGCCATCTGAATTGCCGTCTCACCATCAGACGCCCATTCCGTCTTTACTCCGATCTGTCTTAAATTCTCGACCGTGCTGCGGCACATTTGCTCATCGTCATCCACAACCAGGACATCCCATTCCGGAAGACGCATGTCTTTTTCTTCAATCAGTGCTTTTTCCAAATCCAGCGTGATATGGAACTCACTGCCCTTACCGAGTTCACTGTTTACCTCGATCGTTCCCTCCATGACATCCACGATATATTTTGTGATCGCCATGCCGAGTCCGCTTCCCTCCGTGCGCTGTACGCGTTTACTGTCTTCCCTGACAAACGCATCGAACACTTTTTCCTGAAACTCGGGCGTCATACCGATTCCCGTATCATGTACTTTGACATGCGTGCGGACATATTTGTCCCCCTTGGGCGACGGCTCCTGTGACAGATGGATCTCCACCAGTCCGCCCTCCGGCGTAAACTTTACAGCGTTAGAGAGCAGATTGATCAGCACCTGATTCAGCCGTACACTGTCGCAGAATACCTGTTCATTCTGAATATCGGCAATGACCACGTTGAAATTCTGATTTCTTTCTTTAATTAAAGGAAGAACCACGCCGACGATCCCCTGCATTGTATCTCTCAGCGATATTTCCTCTACAGTAAGCGTCAGCTTGCCGCTCTCTATTTTGGACATATCAAGGACATCATTGATCAAACCGAGCAGATGCTTGCTGGAAAGTGTGATCTTGCGCAGGCAGTCCTGCACCACTTCCGGCTTGTCTTCATTCGACACGGCAATTGCAGTCATGCCGACAATGGCATTCATCGGCGTGCGGATATCATGACTCATGTTCGATAAAAATTCACTCTTTGCACGGCTTGCTTCCTGTGCCTTCTCCTGTGCGCACCGCAATTCCTCCATCCACTTGATCGAAATTCTGAAATAAAACAGATAAATGATCAGCAATGTGATCATAATGACCGCGCAGGACCCGATTGCCGTATATAAATGATGCTCACCCAGATTTGCAAGCGTCTGATCAAGCGATCCCTGCTGCATGACCGTCACCAAAAACCATTCTGTCTTCTGCAGCTTTTCGCAAAAAATATCACAACGCTCCCCGTTTTCTGTCACACTGACAGAATAGCGTCCGCCGGCATCAAGCACTTCCTGAAGCCTGCGCGTCTCCTGTTCTGCTGTGGTTTTTTCATAAGTGACGGTCTGCATCCAGCCAAAAAAATCATTTGCCTCTATTTCCGTACCTTTTAAGACAAAGCTCCCGTTTGTTCTCACGATATGGGAATAGACAAGCGTAGCATCTTCATTTAGTGACATGGCATCCACAATATCTTCCAACGGCTGTCCCACGACCAGCGCCATACTATATCCGCCGTTTTTCATAGGATAAGAAGCGTTCACGCTCAGTAAAAGCATCATCTGCCCGGAGGCGGTCTGACCGGAGGTTACTTTGCTTTCCCCCTGCTGTACGGATTCCAAAAACGGCTCCTCATTGATGATATCCACCGGCTCCCCGCAGATCAGTTCGATCTCGCCGTCCGCCGAGTACAATGCCAAATAAGAATAATCGCGTATCTGAGCCCCAAAAGTCAGTTCATCCATCATGTCCTGTCTATATTCAATATCCTGCGTTGGCGGATAGCGCTTAACAATTCCCTCCGCCATTGACAGCCGCAGATCGATGATCGTGCGGAAATGCCCTTCCAGCTGATGGCTCATCTCCGACATATAAACGCCGCACACATCATCCATGGCATTTTTATTTTTCTTTTGCATATCTCCAAGCATCCATACAAAAACTACGATACAGACGATCGATATTCCGACAACACTTCCCGCCAAAAAACTTATGGTTCTCTTTTTCATATGAAGCTCCTTTATTTCCGTATCCTGACTGCCTTTTTATAGCCATTCTCATAATAGGTCACACTATTTTATTTTACCATATCAGAATTTACTGTCAAGAATTGCACGAACCTGAATTTCCTAAATTTCCCATCAGATAAATATCCGATAACAAATGCATGTCTGATAAAGCATCTGCGTGAAATATGATCATATCTAACACTTTCGTGATTTGTCTGAATAGTTACAACGGCATACCTATCGGTTGCACCCCCTCTTCCCGCATGCTATAATGAGCGCAAAAGAAAAACATGAAAGGATGTCCCCATGAATCGAACTGTTCTGATCACCGGCGCGTCCCGGGGCATAGGCAAAGCATGCGCGGAACTATTTGCCAAAGAAGGCGCCGACCTGATCCTGATCTGCTTAAAATCCAAAAGGGAACTCAGGAGGTTCGCCTCTTCTTTAACGGAGCGGTATGGTACGAGCTGCCGTCTGTTTTTCGGCGATGTAGGCGATGTGCATTTCATTGACGATATCTTTGAACAGATCGACCGCCTTGATGTGCTCGTCAATAACGCCGGCATTTCCTATACAGGACTTTTACACCTGATGACGCCCGATGAATGGCAGCACATCATGAACGTGAATCTCAATTCCTGTTTTTACACTGCCCGCCGCGCCATTCCGCTTATGTTAAACGACCATCACGGACATATCATCAATATTTCTTCGGTCTGGGGAAATGCCGGCGCTTCCATGGAAGTCGCCTACTCCGCAAGCAAGGCCGGCATAAACGGATTTACCAAAGCGCTTGCAAAAGAGCTTGCGCCAAGTCATATCTGCGTCAACGCCGTGGCGTGCGGAATCATAGATACCGATATGAACCGGCATCTTTCTTCCGAGGAGCTTTCCTCCATAAAAGAAGAAATTCCGGCCGACCGCCTCGGCACACCAGCAGAGATCGCGCAGATTGTTCTGCAGCTTGCAAATGCGCCTGACTATCTGACCGGACAGATCATTACCGTGGACGGCGGCTGGACATAACCATTAGAATCCCCCTGCTGCCTTGCCGGTTCCGCTCGCAAAGCGGAACCTGTCTGTTATTCCTGCGGCGGCACCGGATCCTCTCTCCAGCCTTTGCACACATCGATCCACTCCCGATACCCGGAATACCGCTCCAGTTCCGCGATTGTAAGTTCAATTGCACTGTTACTGCTGCCACATGCCGGAAATACCGTCTCAAAACGTCTTAACGACTCATCCAGATACACGCTTACTCCCGCTTTCACGCCAAACGGACACACGCCTCCGACGGCATGTCCCACAAGTGCCGTCACTTCATCCGGCGTCAGCATTTTTGCTTTTGTATGAAAAAAAGCTTTATATGCCGCATTATCCACCTTCGCATCCCCTGCGGCCACAATAAGCACGGCCTTCTGCTCTACCATAAAAGACAGAGTCTTTGCAATTCGTTTCGGCTCGCAGCAAAGCGCCTGCGCCGCCAGTTCCACCGTGGCGCTTGAAACCGCGAATTCCCGAATCCTTTCCCCTAATCCGTATTGTTCTAAATATGCTTTTGCTTTCTCTAATGACATACCGTTTTCTCCTGTTCCTATGCTTTCTTCTGCTCCTACTGTCATCTTCTCTTTTACTTTGCCGCTCCCTGTCCGTTTTGCTGCTCCGACAATCTCCGCTCCATGTACGCTTCCACCCTCTCCCGCATCCATGCAAACTGCTCTCTCGTTTTTTCGCAGTCACTCTCAAAATGCAGAAGCTTCTCCAAATATCCCTGCTCTCTCATGATACGGACGCTTACCGGAAATACAAGTTCAAACACAAGCGAGATATGTCCCGCCACATAATCGACCGGCGTCTTTTTTAAGCTTCTGAGCGTCGCATGCTCCTCCGAAAAGCTTTGAAGAACGGCTTCGCTGACCACGCTGCTTCTTAATGCTTGTGTTGTCGTATTATAAATCTCCTCCAGCGGCACGTCCACATTGACCCGCATAATGTCAATCTTATCCGCGTCGCGCAGGATATGGCAATACCGCGTCGTCCGTTCGTCCAAGTCCTCCGCAATCCGGTAAAGACTGTGATTTCGGATCGCCGTTTCGATCAAAGTCATGATTTCCTGCGGCGTATCATCAGGCAGATACGCTTCGATCCCGCCGTCCAAAAATAAAATATCCGCTCCAAACTGTGCATGATCGATGGACTGCGCATCCACAAAAGTTCCATAACGCCGAAGCTGCTCAAACCGCCCTACGTCATGTAAAAGCCCGATCGTCCATGCCAGGTCAAGCGCCGCCCCCTGCAAGCCATTCTCTCTGGCGATCCGCTCGCAAAGTGCAGCCACGCGGTAGGTATGGTCAATCTTTAATTTTACTTTTTCATCTGCACGGTCATAGCAGACGGTATATGCGTCAAATGCCGTGAGCGCCCGCTTTCTGTCCACATGAAACTGTATCTGATCTATATTTCGTATATTTCGCCTGGTCTCCCGTCCCATTTCCCGCCCCGCTCCTTATCCTGTTTTGTTCCGTTTCCCGCTCCTCTTTATCCGCATCCCCTCTAAACATTCCCGTCCGTGTCGTTTTCCCTCCACTTCTGTTCCTGCCTTTTTCGGACCGCCAGTCCAACGCCGTCCGCAAGCACCCATCCGACCGGTATCGCGCTCCAGATCCCGTACACACCGATCTGCTTCACCGGTGCAAGCGCGTAAGCCAGTATGACGCGCGTTCCAAGCGACAAGATGGTCAGCCACAGAGACATTCTCGGTCTGTTGATGCCGCGAAAATATCCATAAAGCAAAAAGAGCAGTCCGATCCCGCAATAGCATGCGCCCTCGATCCGCAGATAGCCGACCCCGACAGCAATGACTTCCGTCTCCCCTGCTTTCACAAAAATCCGCATCAGCGGTCCCGCTGCCGCAAACACAATTACAGAAATAAGCAGACAGAAACCCATGCAGACCCGCACGGCACTATGAAATCCCTTTTTGATCCTTTCTTTTTTATCCGCGCCGAAGTTCTGCGACACAAACAAAGAAAACGCGTTGCCAAACTCCTGTGCGGGCATGTAGGCAAGCGTATCGATCTTGACCGCCGCCGCAAACGCTGCCATAACGATCTTGCCAAAGCTGTTGACCAACCCCTGTATCATCAGAATCCCAAAATTCATCACGGACTGTTGAACAGATGCTGACACAAGGAAACCCGCCGTCTCCTTAAAAACACCCTTTTCCACGCGCATACCCGTCAACGGAAAACGCAGATGGTTTTCTTTTTTCCATGTATAAAATGCAATCCCTGCACCGGACAATATCTGTGCGATCAGCGTTGCCTCCGCCGCCCCTTTCACGCCCCTGCCAAGCGTTATGACAAACAGGCAGTCCAAACCAATGTTTAAGACGGACGCAGCCCCGAGAAATATCAGCGGAACCACCGAATTTCCAAGCGCACGCAGGACAAACGCATAATAATGGTATAAAAAAACGAAACAGATACCGGCAAAAATGATCATCACATATTCGCGCATCAATTGCCGAAGTTCTGACGGCACGGCGAGCAGTGCCAGCAATTCGTCGCAAAACAGCATGGAAAACAACGAGAGCAGAACAGCTGTCAGTCCGGCAGTCAAAAATGCCGTCCGCATCCGCTGCCTCATGGCAGGCAGATCGTTTTTTCCATAATAAAAGGAAAACAGTGCGCCGCCCCCCATGCACATGCCGATCAGAATCGAATTTAAGAATGTCATGAGCGTATACGCCGAGCCGACCGCAGCAAGGGCATCAGGACCGAGCACACGCCCAACGATCAGCGTATCCGCAATGTTATAAAGCTGTTGTAAAAAATTCCCCGCGATCATCGGCAGGGCAAATTGTAACAGCGTTCTCGTCACGCTGCCGCCGGATAAATCTGTTTTTTTCATCTGTTCTCTCATACCCACGGCGTATCCCACTGATACTGCTCCATGATCACATGCCCGTCCCGAAATGCAACCCCTTCCGCTTCTAACAAAGAAATCTGACGATTCTCCCCGCCGAACGCAAATGCCGGGGATACCCTGCCATCCTTTGTCACGACGCGGTAACACGGAATATGCTCAGGGTCCGGATTTCCGTGCAGCGCATAGCCGACGACGCGCGCCCACCGCTTATTTCCGGCAAGCGCCGCTATCTGCCCGTATGTCGCCACTTTTCCATAAGGAATCTGCCGCACCACATCATAGATCAGCTCAAATGTATTTTTATTTTGTCCCATAACGCTTCCCCTTGGGTCACCCTTTTATTCCTTTTATTATTTTGGAGACGCTGATATAATCCGTGTTTCCTTAGAAATCAATTTATAAGTATAGCACAGCGCTTTCCGAATCGTCAAGAAATGCGGGTGGGACTCTCCGCAGGGACGCAGGGAAGGAAGGCACAATACGAAAAGGAGGAACTGAACTGATGTTGGGGACTCTCCGCAGGGACGCAGGGAAGGAAGGCTCTTTGTACGTATTTTAACATGAATGGAAATTGATACCGCCTTCCCGGTGTTTACGCGGAAGACCTGTATGTTCCCGTCAAAAAAGAATGGCGCTGTCAATGTCTGTCGCCAGCCGGGGTAAGCGCCATAGCCGAATCCATGGTGCCAAAAGGATATCATCTGCCCATAACCTTTTGACTTAACGAGCGGCACTACCCGCTTTTCCTTATGTGATCAGCGACCGGACGCAGAAAGGAAGCTTTGGGGCAGTTACTACCATACTTCCACGAAAAGGGGAACGCTGACAAGTCAGCGCTCCCCCCGCTTTCATTTGGCATAACATCCTGTCGGCATGCTTTACTCTGCGGAATCTCACATGCCGTAATCTTTTTTCGCCGCATCCGTGATCGCGGTATGGAGCTGATGAAACAGCTCGTCATAAGCGATCCTTGGTCCCTCAAAACGCGCCACGCCCACATGGAGCGTGAGCGGAATCTTCTGTCCCTCCCACTCGACCGGATTCTCATTGCTGCTCTTGATCTTTTCCGCAAGCGAATCCGCATACGCCTGCTCCTCACTGTCCGTCAGCAGTGCAAATTCATCCCCTCCGATCCGGAATACCACGTCATTTTCTCCTGCCGCCTCCTGCATACGCCGCATGGATTCCAAAATCATCATATCGCCGGCTTTGCGGGAGATCTCATTCCATTTCATCAGTTGTTTAACATCGCCGAGCACAAACCAGCATGCCTTCCGCTCTTTGAACAGATCATATAACTCGCTGATATCCACATGTTTAATATTTGTCATCGTCGCATCTCCTTCTCCCAACGGTCCTGTCAGCCGTGGGAACAATTCCGAAAACCGCTTCCTGCCGCGGAACTCGGACGGTTTACAGTTCCAAAAGCCACGGAATGCGCGTGTAAAGGATTCGTTGGTCCCATATCCGTATCGGAGCGCGATCTCTAAGATCCCCGTATCCGGCTCGCGCGCAATATCGCGCGCCGCCCTTGTCAGCCTTCTGCGCACTAAATAGTCCCTGATCGACATGTGATTCACATAGCGAAACAGTTTTTCAAGTGTCGATCTGGAGCAATAACACGCCGACGCGACATCTTCGGTCGATACGTTATCCCCAAGATGCTGCTCCATATAATCCAGTGCATGGACAAGCAATTCCATTTTATTCACGCGTTTCACCCCTTTTTTCATGCGGGCGTACTTTGACCGCTGAAAAACTCTTCCTTCTTTTCACGCTGCATTCCGGTCCGGTACCGGAACAGGACAGCTTCCCTCCGGATGGAAACCGTCAACGACGTCTTCTGTTATCCCTATCATAGCACAGCAAGGCGGCGGGTTCTTGATATTTTCGGTAAAAAAAGAGATACGGTTTTCGTCCCGTATCTCTTTTTATGAAATATTTCATTGACAGCATTCGAACGGCACAAAGATATTCGAACACGCTTCCCGTATTCTAATACAAACCCCTACGCACAGCGCAAGTCTTGCTTATGATACTGATCAAATATGGAAATCTCTACTCTTCGGAAAGCTCTGCCGAAAGCATCAGTTCATATTCGCCCGCTTCCGTCTGCGTCACCTGATAATGATACGCGAAACCGTCGCCGCAGGGAAGTTCTCCTTCCGCAAAGCCGTCCGCCAGATCGGCGGTTATGTCCGTCTCCGCCTTGCACACGCCGTCTTCACGGACACGGACACGGACCCAGACCGATCCGTCCTCGTCCTCCTCTACGACACAGTCAATGACCGAAGAAACGTATTCCGCATTACCATCCGCAGTCATACCGTCCTCTTCAAACGAGTACGTCCCATTATTTGTCATATCTACATCGTCCCTGAACATCACCAAACCGGTTTCCTCGTCACTGTCCATTTCAACGGTTCCAAGAAACGTTCCGTCGCCATTATCCTGCCATGTCACGTCCTTCTCAATACTTCCTCCGTTGAAGTAGATTGTCACACGGGAGACCCATGTTTCCCCCGTTGCCGCATAACAGATCCCGTTAGAAGCCACAAACAACGCAAACGCCGTTCCCAAGGCTCCCATCGCATATCTCCATCCCTTTTTTGCTTTCGTCTGATTCTCCATGTCCATCACCTTTCCCAACAGCTTATCGGGAACATGAACCTGATCAAACGTCTCCTGATACCACTTTTTATTCTCCATCGTGCCACGCCTCCTCAAGCCGCTGTCTCAATTTTTGCCTCGCACGGACAAGCCTTGTTCTCACGGTCTGCTCACGGATATGCAAAAGCTCTGCAATCTCTCCGGCCCGGTATTCCTCGTAGTAAAAAAGATGTACGACAACCCGGTAATCCTTTGGAAGCGCCATGACCGCCTCATATAATTCGCTCTGCGAAAGATTATCAAACTCAGGATTCTCAGGCGGCATTCCCTTTTTGGCTCCGCGCTTCGTGTATCCCTGATAATCATAGTCTTCCCGTTCCGCATCAGCCGTCTTTTCGGATTCTGACAGACCTACGCGTCTGCGCCAAAAGGACTTCCACAGATTTTTGCACTCGTTGACCGTCACACGGATGAGCCATCTCCTCAGATGCTCCTCATCCGCAAAGGAGTCCTCATTTTCCAGCAACTTCATAAATACAGTCTGCGTCACGTCCTCCGCATCCTGCGGCGCCTTCGTATAGCTGAGCGCTGTGCGATAGACAATATCCGCATATGCTTTGACTGCATCGATGTATGACCTGCCGTCCACATGTCTCCTCCTGTCCTGCGATGTTACTTGTTACTCTGTTGAAAGGCCTTTCACTTTATGAACAATCTGAGCAGGGAAAATGTGACAGATTTTTTAGAATTTTTTATTCCATCGTTTTCTTTTTCTTATAACGTTTTCCTTTTTTATATGAGATATAGCCGTCATAAGTCCGCATTTTTCTTTTGTGGTATGCCATGCGGCTTATATCATCTGGCATAACAATATCGGCATCCATTTCCGCAGGAGTGATAAGCGCCGATATCCACGCTTGCCGCACAGCCGCATTCTTTTCGCTGATTCCGGTCCTTGACCGCCTTCAGCGTACGCCCGGTGATGCGCGCGATCAACTCCGGGTCAATACAGCAGTTGTGCGTGATCCCGCACCCGGAAAGATCGACAGCCTCGGCGCAGCTTGCGACCTGCATATGGTTTTCGCCCGCTGCCTGCGCAAGCTTTTCCGCAAACGCAAAAAGCTGCGTTTCCTCCGGTTCGTAAACGCCGAGTGCCTTCAACTCTTTTTTATTTTTGACATACTCATCCACAAAACTGATCACGCATTTTTCCGTGTAACCGTTCAGTGCCTCTGCAATCTGCCCGAACGCATTGATATGATATTCCGGGGTATACATCTTGTTAAACATAATCGGGTCATACCGCCATATCACCCGTTCGCTTCCTATTTTATCCGACAGCCTTTGAAAGATCGGTATCATTTTCTCTTTTTTATGCGGAACATGCGGCTCGATATCTTTCCCGTATCCGGTAAGCGTAAACTGAAAATAATACGGGTATGCTGCAAGCTCATCCAAACGCGCCATCATCGGTTCCGGATTTTTCGTCCAAAAAACAATGCAGTCCACCTCGTCGGGCGACAAGGATACTCTTCGGACCTGCTTCGGATTCATCGGATTTTTTACATCGACATATCCCTCTTTGATGCGTTCACAAAACCATTGTGCATGATAATTCGGAAGGTCGGTTCTGCGGCTTGCGCTGATGATCATGGGTGTCTCCTTTTTCCTATCTGTTCAAATTATCCTGATATGATATCATAATATGTCATTCGCCGCTCGCCAAATGTGCAAGCGCATTCTTCTCGCTAACGCTCATTATATCATGAATCTTTGGATATCGGGCAAAGCCCGGCGCAGGCGGTCCCATTTGCGGCGCGAGCGGTAAAATCACGGTTACCGGCATATTCCGGACATCGCGCCACCATCCCAAAGCACGTATCAAACGTCATCGGCGCACGCATTGGTTTCTTCCCTCGCACGCGCTCACATGTCCGGACACACGCACAGGCGGACTCCGGTGCACGCGGCTGGCACATTTTCCGCACGCGCTGGTTCCTTGACTGAGCAAAACGGATATGCTAGAGTATTGCATATGAAAATAGCAATTTGTAGCGATGAACCAAACTTCTTGAAACGGATATATAACTTTTTGTGGCAGGAGCCGGACTGTTCTGTGGAATGCTTTACTTCACCTGCCCTGCTTTGGGAACGCTATCAGGCAGGTGAACGATATGATGTAATATTTTTAGATACCATCATGTCCCCGTTCAACGGCATGGAATTAGCAAAAAAAATACGCGAATGTGACCGTTCTGCCATTCTCGTATTTTTTTCGGTTTCATTGGATTTTGCGCCTGCCGGTTACGAGGCGGGCGCATTCCGCTACCTTGTCAAGCCTGTGACTAAAGCGGCTGTTTCGCGGGTAATAAACGATATTTACAAAAAGCTGGCAGAATCCGAAACCTTATTGATCAAGACCCCGGAATGCAGGCTATTGCTGCATCCGCACGAACTGCAGTATCTTCAGTCGGACGATAAAAATACGCTGCTATATCATAAAGGGGATCTGATCACCCTGCGTAAACGGCTGAGCGAGCTGGAAGGGATGCTTCCACGGCGATTTTTTTTCCGGATCCATCGAAAATATATCATCAATCTTTCTTATGTACGCGAATTCGACGACGTAAGGGCTACGCTCTCCTGCGGTCAGACGTTTCCGATCAGCCGCAGACGCGGAAAAGAGTTTCGCCGCGCAGTTCAAACCTATGTCGAAGGAGCTTTAGATTCATAAACACTTTATCCATAATCGCCCGCCCAGCCAATCCGAAAAAGATAAAACAGCTCCGCAGGAAACCCCGCGGAGCTATATTCTTGATCTGTATCTTTTTGAGGAAATGATAATGAAAAGAATTTCCTCATCTTGTCGAAAATAAGATTATCTCTTGGAGAACTGCGGAGCACGACGTGCCGCTTTGAGACCGTACTTCTTTCTCTCCTTCATGCGGGAATCTCTTGTAAGGAATCCTGCCTTCTTTAAGGTCGGTCTGAAATCTGCATCCACATGAAGCAGTGCTCTTGCAATGCCATGTCTGATCGCACCGGCCTGACCTGTTGTACCGCCGCCGCGTACCGTGATGACTGCATCATACTTATCCACTGTATCCGTTGCCACGAGCGGCTGACGAACGATGACCTTCAGTGTCTCCAGTCCGAAATAATTATCGATATCTCTTTTATTGATCGTAATCTGACCCTTGCCCGGCATCAGATAGACTCTTGCAATGGATTTTTTTCTTCTACCGGTTCCGTAGTATTTTGCTGTTGCTTTCGCCATTTCTATGTCCTCCTTCTAAGTTTCCTGATTAAAAAGTTAACGCTTCGGGCTTCTGTGCAGCATGCTTGTGCTCCGGTCCTGCATATACATGAAGCTTCGTGTACATCTCTCTGCCGAGAGGTCCCTTCGGGAGCATGCCCTTCACTGCCATTTCGATAACTCTTTCAGGCTTCTTAGCCATCATCTCGCGCAATGTGGTCTCTTTCATACCGCCCACATAATCAGAGTGATGATAATAAATCTTTTGATCCAGCTTCTTACCCGTTACCTTTACCTTTTCCGCATTTACCACGATCACATAATCTCCTGTGTCGATATGCGGCGTGTATGTCGGCTTATTCTTACCGCGCAGTACGCTGGCAACCGCAGATGCGAGACGTCCAAGCGTCATATCGGTCGCATCCACTACATACCATTTTCTATCAATTGTAGCCGGACTAGCCATAAATGTATTCATCATTTTCCCTCCGTAAAAAATCATGCTTACTGAATATATTCAAAACATCCGTTCCGGGGCTTTGGCTCGAATGTTTTCAAACATAACCACATTGAGATATTATATTATACGCTTCCGAGCGTGTCAAGCCGTTTTTTAGGGATTTTCAAGTATTTTCAAGGGATTCAAAAAATTCGTACCCGGTCAGCGTCAGTCCGCAGGCAGGAGCTGTCGGTCCCGCCTCACTGCGGTCACATGCCGCTAAGATCCGCGTGATATCCTCCGGCTTCCGTTTTCCCTGCCCGACCTCCAGCAGCGTTCCGGCAATGATACGCACCATATTGTAAAGAAACCCATTTCCGGTCACGCGGATGACGATATCGCTTTCCGCGGCGCCTTCCTTCTTATGTACATATACATCTGCACCGTCCGATTCCCCACGCCTAATAGCAATGATGCCGTCCGGTACCTCCTCTGCACACCCGCAGCCTCCTTCCGGAACAGAGCTCCGCCTGCACAGAGCGTTTCCCGCATTCTCACGCCATACTTCCACGCAATAAATCGTGCGGACGGTCGTCTCCGCCTGTGTATGCACGCTGCAAAAGCTCTTAAAATCATGTTCTCCTTCAAGCAGCTTCCCCGCACGCGCCATCGCATCCACATCCAGCTCCGCATAGGTAAAAAGAGAATATCTGCGCTTTGTGGGCATCGGAAAGCGCGCGTTATAAATACGATACTCATAAGTCTTGCGGCTTTTTATATATCTCGGATGAAACTCAGGCGATACTTCTTTTGACTCCTGCACCCGTATATCTTCCGGCAGACTCCGGTTTAAGGCATATGCAAACTTGTCCGCCGGGATGCGGGACGTCGTATCAAAAACAGCCGCGTTGCATAATGCATGAACGCCGCTATCGGTACGGCTCGCGCCGATCACCTGTATTTCCTCTCCAAGCAGCTCCGTCAGCGCGCGGTTCAGCTCGCTCTCGACCGTGACGGCGCCGGGCTGAAGCTGCCAGCCGTGATAATCGGTCCCGTCATATGCAACGCTTAAAAAAATGCGCCTGCGCTCCGCTTTCTCCCGCTCCATACCCCGCCTCCCCTTTTACCTGCCATTACAATATCTGCACTCTTTTCATCGCTCTGCCGACCGGAATTTTACCGCCTCCGTCCTTCCCTGTTCAAAAAGTATCCCAGATTGATTCTTACTTCCCGTCTTTCTATATCATTGTTTGTGTAACAGCATGTGTCAAAACCAATCAGTTCAAATCCTTCATGAAGGTAAAAACCGATCGCATCCGTATTGCATGATTGTGTTTCCAAAATAATGGCGCGCCTTTTCTGATTAGCGGCAGCCTCTTTTGCTTTATCCATCAACCGTTTTCCGAGACCCTGACTGCGAAGCTCCTCCGAAACCCACAATTCCGTTACCATCAGCCTGTTTGACCATTCCTCCGGACATATCTCTATACACGCCAGCAAATCCCCGCCGTCACTGATCACGCCATAAGCTTCCGCCTTCTCCCAATGCTCCTGATACAGGGAATCGGGGAAATCATATTCCTCCGGCGTATGCACGATTTCCTCTTCCGTCTTTTTTCTTATCAGCGAGATCCTGCACCCGCTCTGGTCAAGCGGATCCATGATCAGATCGTAGAAACCATCGCTTTTCGTCACCATCGGTATGGTTACGCCTTTCCATTTTTCTTTGGGCAATTCTATGATTTTGAAACGATTATGATCCATCTGCCACCTTACCTTCTCTCTGAATTCAATCTTATCCTCCATGTCAGAGCCCCAAATTGCTGGTTGAAAAATAAGGTCATCAGACTTATTTTTCAACCTATAGACCTGATCACTAAGTTGATGCCGGAACAGCCGCCAAAACGTCACATCTGCTCCGCCGCTTTCCCTGTCAGAACGGCAATATGATCTTTCTTGTCAGAACGACCGCGGCAACAAATGCCGCCAGCGTCATATATGCCGCAAAATCCCGTCTTCGGTATTGAAGGGGTTTCATCTTTGTCCGATGTTCACCGCCCCGGTAACAGCGCGCCTCCATCGCCATTGCCAGATCGTTCGCGCGGCGGAACGCTGAAATAAAGAGCGGTA
This sequence comes from Lachnospiraceae bacterium, assembly GCA_003979345.1. Lineage (GTDB taxonomy): Bacteria > Bacillota > Clostridia > Lachnospirales > Lachnospiraceae > DLAJ01. The sequence goes on along the minus strand of RYVZ01000010.1, from coordinate 68,061 downwards.
CAAGAATCGGCACCATGTTCTTTGCTTTTTTGATCAGATTCCCGCTCTCGAAATCCGCACCGCGCGCAAGCTGCGCTTTCATGATCTTGTCCGTTTCATCCAACAGGATCGGGATAAACCGGAGTGCGATCGACATGATCATCGCGATCTCATGTACCGGCACGCGCAGCACCTTGAGCGGCTTTAAGAGTTTTTCCAGCCCGTCCGTCAGGTTATTCGGCGTTGTTGTCAGCGTCATCAGCGAAGATCCGATGATCAAAAATGAAAGCCTGAGCGCCATAAAGACCGCCTGCCGCAGACCTTCTTTCGTTATCTTGAATTTCCAAAATGATACCAGTACTTCTCCGGGTGTCAGAAACATATTAAAAACAACGGTAATGAGTAATAAAAACACTACCGCCTTCATGCCCTTTACCATAAAGCGGAACGGCACTTTGGAGATCAGAATCACTGACGCCAGAAAAACAGCCGCCATCGCATAACCCGCTATATTCTTTACCAGAAAAAGGGACACGATAAACGCGATCGTCCCCACGATCTTCGTACGCGGATCCATGCGGTGTATGACCGAATCTGCCTGATAATATTGTCCCAGTGTAATCTCTCTAATCATATCTGACCATCCCTGTTCCGTTGTGAAAAAAGCAGCACTGATGCCGAAGCAGTATTAACGGCAGTTATCGCAGCGCCTCTTTTTTTTACCCTGTCGTGTCCTGCATGGCACGCAATATCCCGTCACGTGCCTCACTGATCGTCGTCACATCCGTTCTCACTGCAAATCCTGCCTTTGTCAGTCCGTCCATCACGTAAGTGACCTGCGGCGCGGCCAGACCGATTTTTTCCAGTTCTGCATAATGCGCAAATACCGCAGTCGGTGTATCGTCATAGAGCACCCGCCCGCGGTTCATGACGATCAGTCTCTCCACGTATTCAGCGACATCCTCCATACTGTGTGAAACAAGAATGACCGTGATACCCGTTTTTTCTTTCAAAGACGCGATCTGATCCAAAATCTCATCCCTGCCTTTCGGGTCAAGTCCTGCGGTCGGTTCGTCTAAAATAAGCACCTGCGGTTTCATCGCAAGTACGCCGGCGATCGCTACCCGGCGCTTCTGTCCCCCTGATAAGTCAAACGGAGACTGATAAAAATAATCATCCTCGATCCCGACCAGCTTTAACGCTTCATATGCACGCAGTTCGATCTCTTTTGACGGAAGTCCCAGATTTTTTGGACCAAAGCAGACATCCTTAAAGACATCAACTTCAAAAAGCTGATGCTCCGGATACTGAAAAACAAGTCCCACTTTGCTGCGCAGTTCTTTTTTCGGATAATCGTCGTCATGAATATCCCTGCCGTCATAGTATATACTGCCGGACGTAGGGGCAAGCAGACCGTTTAAGTGCTGTACGAGCGTGGATTTCCCCGATCCCGTATGCCCGATCAATCCGATAAACTGCCCATCCGGTATGACAATGCTGATATCATCAAGCGCCTTCACCTGCATCGCCGTTCCGGTTTCATATGCATGGCTGACATGATCCAGTATGATTGACATTGTTAGCCTCCATGCTACGACTTTTTTAAGATATGCTTTCATGAAAGCATTGATAATAACTCAAGTTCTCGCGTAGCACAAAACTTGAGAATTAAAAAATCTATCTGCAAAGGTTTGTTACATTACGTCACCGTACAATCCTGTCCCCTGCTCTTATTGTATAGTTCCGTGATCCCCTCCACCAGTTCTTCTATCGTTAAAATGCCATTCGGCAGGGGTAATCCCTTTTTTTGCAGTTCATAGGCGAGCATCGTAACCTGCGGCACATCCAGACGCAGTTCTTTCAACCGTTCCACCTCAGAAAAGATTTCCCTTGGCGTTCCCTGCATTTCAATCCGGCCTTTGTCCATCACGATCACCCTGTCTGCATGAATCACTTCTTCCATATAATGTGTGATCAGGATGACCGTGATTTTTTCGACGTCATTTAATGCCCTGACCGCACGCAGAACTTCTTTCCTGCCGCTTGGATCAAGCATCGCTGTCGGTTCGTCTAAAATAATACACTGCGGATGCATCGCGATGACACCTGCAATGGAAACACGCTGTTTCTGCCCGCCGGAAAGCTTGTTCGGCGAAGATTTCCGGTATTCATACATTCCGACCGCCTTTAGGCTCTCTTCCACCCGCTCCCAAATTTCTTTGGTTGGAATTCCCATATTTTCCGGTCCGAATCCGACGTCCTCTTCCACGATTTGACCGATAATCTGGTTATCAGGGTTTTGAAACACCATCCCCGCATTCTGACGGATCTCCCAAAGATACTGTTCCTCCGCAGTATTCTTGCCATCCACATAAACCGTTCCCTCCGTTGGATACAGAATCGCATTCATATGCTTGGCAAGTGTGGACTTTCCTGAGCCATTATGCCCGAGGATCGCAATAAATTCCCCTTTGGCAATGTCAAGATCGACACCGTCCACGGCACGCGTGATACCCTCCACATTTCCTTCCTCATCGCGTCTGATATATTCAAATGCAAGCCGGTCGGCTTTGATCATATCCATACTCATCCTGTCCATTCCCATCCTGCCATCATTGTTCTCACCATGCAGAAGATCTGCTTCGGATTACCGTTTTCTTCCCCAAATGTGAAAACAGGGCATGCAGACAGTTTTTATCCGCACACCCTCGCCCTCGTTTACTACTTATACAAGCTCAAGAACCACCATCATTGCCGCGTCACCCTTGCGCTGTCCAACCTTAACAATTCTCGTATAACCGCCCTTGCGGTTCACATACTTCGGTGCAATCTCGTCAAAGAGCTTTGCCGCAAGGTCAACCTTCTTTGTTCCGCGCTTTCTTCCTGCCGCTGCCTCGGGCACCTCTGTTACCGGGTATAATACCTTTAACATCTGTCTTCTTGCATGCAGTCTTGACGGAAGGTCTTTTTTGATCTCTTTCTCGATCTCATCATAAACCGTTACGGTCACACCGTTTTCTATTTTCAGGATCTTGCCTTCTTTATCACGATGCGTATCAGAGAGAACCTTTCCGGTTTCTTTATCAACGATCTGCTTTACTCTCTTGCCGTCCTTGTCTTTACGCGCAATCTTTGCCGTTACCTTAACGGTCTCAAAGTTATCTTTTTCCTTTACTGCAAGCGCGATCAGCGGTTCTACCTGCTTCTGAACCTCTTTTGCTCTCGCCTGCGTCGTAATGATTTTGCCGTTTAAGAGTAATGCGGTTGTCTGGTTTCTAAGTAATGCTTTTCTTTGGCTTGACGTTTTTCCAAGCTTTCTGTATCCTGCCATGTCGGCTCCTTTCATGACGACGGAATTCCTCCCGTCTGTGCTCCATTTTATCACGCCTGTGGACTTACTGAACAAATGGAATGAACAGTTTCATGATACCGCTCCGCGCCTGTTGGACTTACCGGTACGGTCCCAAAAGATTTTCGCATATCGAAAATCATATAGAACACTCTGCGTTCACGAAAGACTTTCGCGTAGCGAAAATCTTTTTTATTCCTCGCTCGAATTCAACTGCAATCCAAGCTCTTTTAACTTCGCAAGGACTTCTTCTAAGGACTTTCTTCCAAGGTTACGAACTTTCATCATATCATCGGAAGTCTTGTTCGTCAGTTCCTGCACGGTATTGATGCCCGCTCTCTTTAAGCAGTTATAGGAACGAACGGAAAGCTCTAACTCGTCGATGCTCATTTCAAGCACTTTTTCTTTCTCGTCGTCTTCCTTTTCGATCATGACCTCTGCGGTCTTTGCATTTTCGGAAAGATCAATGAACAGCTTCAAGTGCTCGCTCAAGACCTTTGCCGCAAGACTGACTGCCTCATCAGGTGCAAGCGTCCCGTTTGTGTGAACATCCAAAGTCAGTTTGTCATAGTCTGTCACCTGACCCACACGGGTATTTTCTACGGTCACATTGACTCTTTCCACCGGCGTATAAATGGAATCCACCGCGATCACACCGATTGGAAGATCGCCATTCTTATTCTTTTCCGCACTGATATAACCTCTGCCTTTTGTGATCGTAAGCTCCATGAACAGCCGGCAATCCTTGCCGCCGTTCAATGTCGCTATCACCTGATTGGGATTCATGATCTCGATATCCTGGTCAACCTGAATATCTGACGCCCTGACAACGCCCTCGCCTTCAAACTCAATGTATGCCGTCTTCGGCTCGTTGGTCGAGCTGCTGTTCTTGATCGCAAGGCTCTTGATGTTCATGATAATCTCTGTAACATCTTCTTTTACGCCTTCGATGGAACTGAACTCGTGCAGCACACCCGCGATCTTGACCTGACTCACTGCCGCACCCGGAAGGGATGCGAGCATGATCCTTCTTAATGAGTTCCCCAGAGTGATTCCATATCCACGCTCAAGCGGCTCTACGACAAATTTACCATACTTCTTATCTTCTGAGATTTCAGTTACCTCAATATTCGGTCTATCAAAATCAAACACTCGTATACCTCCTAACATGGTGGACTTTCCTAAAAGCAATTCCATTCCAAAATAAAATCTCTGATTTTACTTAGAATATAACTCGACAATCAACATCTCGTTCACGGGAACGTCGATGACTTCTCTCCTCGGGAGTTCCTTCACAGTACCCTTCCATGCCTCAATGTCTGCATCCAGCCATTCGGGAACCAGTCTTCCGTTTGTGATCTCTGCAATATCCTTATATCTCTGCAGACCTTTTGCTTTCTCGGTAATCTCGATCGCATCGCCCGCCTTTACTAAATAAGAAGGAACGTTTACCTTCCTGCCGTTGACAAGCACATGCTTATGTCCGACAATCTGTCTTGCCTCTCTTCTTGTTCTTGCAAAGCCCATTCTGAAAATAACATTGTCCAGTCTGGACTCCAGCATGATCATGAGATTCTCACCGGTCATGCCTTTCATGCGGTCTGCCTTTTCATAATAATTATGGAACGGCTTCTCCAACATGCCATAGATGAATTTCGCTTTCTGCTTTTCTCTCAGCTGAAGCGCATACTCGCTCATCTTCTTACCGGCTCTCTGATTCTTTCTCTTAGACTTCTTGTCATATCCCAAAAATACAGGATCCAGGTCAAGGGATCTGCATCTTTTTAACACGGGAACCTTATTAACTGCCATTTCTTTCTTCCTCCTGAATATTGTTTACAGCGGACGTATCAGATCCGCTTTCTTCCAACGTTGACTTCTGCCAAATTCCGTTCACAATGTACAACGCAGCACTTGTAACGGGCAGATTCATCCGCTGCACCCGGCGCGATGCCTGAGGCGGATAAGTCCTTCCATTATATGCGCCGCAACGTCTGAAACGGCCAAATCCTTCCACTATACGCGGCGGCGTTTCGGCGGACGACAGCCGTTATGAGGCACGGGTGTCACGTCTCTGATGCTCGTAACGTCGATGCCGCACGCCTGAAGTGCACGAATCGCGGCTTCACGTCCCGAACCGGGTCCTTTTACCATAACATCGACAGACTTTAAGCCTGTCGGCAGTGCAGCCTTCGCAGCCGTCTCTGCTGCCATCTGCGCTGCATACGGGGTAGATTTCTTTGAACCTCTAAAGCCAAGACCTCCGGCACTTGCCCAGCTCAACGCATTTCCCTCGCTGTCCGTTAAGGTCACGATCGTATTGTTGAAAGACGCCTGGATATGTGCCTGTCCATGTTCAACGTTTCTTCTTACACGCTTTTTAGTTACTTTTTTTGCAACCTGTTTCGCCATCTTAAACTAACCTACTTTCCCTATTGTTTGCTTGGTCATTATTTCTTCTTGTTTGCAATCGTCTTCTTGGGACCTTTTCTCGTTCTCGCGTTTGTCTTTGTCTTTTGGCCGCGGACCGGAAGTCCTTTCCTGTGACGGATTCCTCTGTAGCATCCGATTTCCTGTAATCTCTTGATGTTAAGAGCAACCTCTCTTCTTAAATCACCCTCTACCGTCATGGTATCGGCGATCACTTCACTCAGTCTCTTAACCTCATCATCCGTCAAATCCCTGACGCGTGTGTCCGGATTGACATTTGCCTGTGCCAAGATCTTATTGGAGCTTGCACGACCGATTCCATAGATATAGGTCAGTCCAATCTCAACACGTTTGTCTCTCGGTAAATCAATACCTGCAATACGAGCCATTTTCCATTCCTCCATCTTTTTGCGTTCCATATCCCCCGCCATCAGGCCAAAACAGCTTGGGATAAAAACACAATCCTTCAGTTACTCATTGACTGGGGCATTCATAAATGCCCAGCCGGACATCATCCGGCCTTTCCAATACTCATTATGCACAAGATCCGTGCATAACGCCGCACCGCTTACCTATTAAAAGCCGTGCGGCAGGCTTACTCTGCTGCTGTAAGCTCATTTTTGGTATCAAAAGTAATCTCCCGTAGGCTCTCTACGTTCAATTATATAACCGCCGGACGGTATAAAACGTCCGACGCAGCCGTACATCATAATCGCACAAATGTGCCGCCTGAGGGGTATTAACCCTGCCTCTGTTTGTGTTTGGGATTTTCACAAATAATCATGATTCTCCCTTTTCTCTTGATTACCTTACATTTCTCGCAAATAGGTTTTACTGATGATCTTACTTTCACGGGAAATCCCTCCTTTCAAAAAAGACCGTTTTACATTATATCACCTGGAATATGGGATTGCAAGTAATATTTTGTTTCACAAAATATTACTTGCAATTTTGTTTCACAAAATATTACTTCGCAATTTTATTTCACAAAATATTACTTCGCAATTTTATTTCACAAAATATTATTTTGCAATTTTGTTTCTGAAAATATTGCTCCTTATTCTCTTGCGAAATATTGCTTCATATTTTCTTCCTAATAAAATATATTCCGCAATACTTTACTTTTCAAAATAATACCCGGCAGGATCTGCTGCCCTGCATGATTCTGTTCTGCAAAATATTTGCGTTTTTCACTTATCCCGCCAAATGATTCTTCCTTTGCTCAAATCGTAGGGAGAAAGCTCCAGTGTTACCTTGTCTCCCGGCAGAATACGGATAAAATTCTGGCGCAGCTTTCCGCTGATATGTGCAAGAACCTTATGCCCATTTTCAAGCTCTACCTGAAACATCGTATTCGGCAGCTTTTCAACCACAATCCCTTCGATCTCAATCACGTCGCTTTTCGACATTGTAATCCTCCATTTCTGCTTGCAGATTGCATATTTTAATTTCTTTTCAATCTGATCATACCCTAAATCAATACTTGTTACTTCTTTGCTTATTTAGCCTATACTTACTAAATCTTTATTTACGAAAACCATCTTTACGATACGACACTTAGGATCAATATTTTCCGAGCGTCAATATTTCCGGCTCTCCATCCGTAATCAAAATGGTATTTTCATAATGTGCCGAGAGCGAGCCGTCAAGCGTAACAACCGTCCAGTCGTCATCCAGCCATGTCACTTCCCATCCCCCGGCATTGATCATCGGTTCAACAGCCAGCGTCATGCCGGCTTTCAGGACGAGTCCCCTGCGTTTCTGCGTAAAATTCGGTATCTGCGGATCTTCATGTAAACTGGTACCAATTCCGTGTCCGACCAGATCCTTGACTGCCGAAAAACCAAATCCCGTGATATAAGCGTCGATCGCATTCGAAATATCATGCAGATGATTGCCCGCTTTCGCGTATTTTATGCCTTCAAAGAACGCCTGCTTCGTCACAGTCATCAGCTTCTCTGCCTCCGGTGTAACTTTTCCGACACCGAATGTACGCGCCATATCCGAATGATATCCTTTATAGATCAGTCCGGCGTCAAGGCTGACAATGTCCCCTTCCTGAACGATCCTGCGTTTGCTCGGAATTCCATGCACAACTTCATCATTCACCGAAACACAGATCGATGCCGGATATCCGTTATAGTTTTTGAAATTCGGTATGCAGCCCGCTTCGCGAATCATCTTTTCGCCGATACGGTCAATCTCCTGTGTTGTCATGCCCGCGTGAAGCTGCTCTGCCATATGATCAAACACATTCGAGAGCAGTCTGCACGATTCTCTCATCAATTCAATTTCTCTTGGCGATTTGATTGTTACTGCCATACTGACCTCCCTGCCGGAGCGTCCTTCTTACAGCGCTCTGCATTTGTCCCTATACCAGATTTTCTCACCGGTCCGTCGGCTTGTCATTTATCAGAATATCATCCGTCAGTTTATCATCCATCAACTTATTATCTGCCGGATTCCAAAATGTCTTTGATTGCGGAAAAGACTTCCTCCATCGGCTTCGTTCCATCAACCGTTCTCAGAATCCCTTTTTCGGAATAATAAGCGATGAGCGGCTGTGTTTGCTCATGATAAACGTTCAGACGGTTCTTTACCGTATCCGGCTTATCATCGTCACGAAGGACAAGCGCCGATCCGCATGCATCACAGACATCCGCAGTCTTTGGCGGTATATGTTCGATATGGTAAGTTGCGCCGCAGTTTAAGCATGCACGTCTTCCCGACATTCTTCTTATGATATTCTCATCCGGCACATCCACATCAATTGCGTAGTCTACCTGCTCTCCAATCTTGTCAAGCGCCTCATCAAGTACTTTCGCCTGCGGAATGTTGCGTGGAAATCCATCCAGCACATAACCGTTCTTACAATCATCCTTAGCCACACGGTCAAGCAGGATCCTGACAGTCAGCTCATCGGGAACCAGTTCTCCGGCATCCATGTATTTCTTCGCCTCCATGCCGAGCTCCGTTCCGTTTTTGATATTGGCTCTGAACATATCACCTGTTGAAACATGGGGTACGCCATACTGCTCCGCGATTATTTTAGCCTGTGTCCCTTTTCCCGCGCCCGGAGCGCCCAGCATAATTACTTTCATAGCCGTTTTCCTTCCCTTTCTTTTTTACAAAGCACATTTCTTTACGGTTCAGCGCCTCTGCACCGCATAGAAACATGCTTTCCGCTTTTATCAAAATTCAGAATTTCTAAGGCAGCTTTCCGCTGCCCTAGAAATTCAATCTGCATTGCTATAAACGAAACCTTAGATTCCGCTTTTACGGAATCGCAGAAGTTCTTTGCGAAATGTCTTTAGACATGAGCAATGAAACTTCTGCTAAACGTAACTTAGGTTCGCTTCGCTTGATTCCAAAAGAATCGCTTCGCGATTCTTTATGAGAATGACTTAGCTTCTCTTAAGCTGTGTTATTTACAGCCTTAGAGAAACTTCATTCCCTTTAGTCATTCAAAAATCCCTTATAATTTCTCACCAGCATCTGCGATTCCACCTGCTTGATCGTCTCTAAAATGACACTGACGATAATGATCAGGCTCGTGCCGCCAAACGATACTTCCGCATTGAATACACCGTTAAAGAAGAATGGCAGTACCGCAATGATGATCAGACCGATCACACCGATGAAGATGATATAATTGAGCAGTTTGGAGAGGTACTCTGCTGTCGGCTTGCCCGGACGGATACCCGGAATGAAGCCTCCCTGCTTTTTCATGTTTTCCGCAACTTCCAATGGATTAAACGTAATGGAAGTATAGAAATATGCGAAAAAGATGACCAATATGACATAAATCAGAAGCCCGATCGAATAAACCGGCTGATCGGGATCACACCAGTTCTCCGAATTGATCGTATTTAATATCTTTCTCCACACACCGTTTCCTTTATAGAAAAAGGAACTGATGATGAGCGGAAACTGCATCAGGGACGATGCAAAGATGATCGGGATAACGCCTGCGGTATTTACCTTGAGCGGAATGCTTGAGGTCTGTCCGCCGACTAATTTCCTGCCCTGTACTTTTTTTGCATACTGCACCGGAATTTTCCGCACACCGTCATTCAAAATGATGACGATGGCAACCATCACAACAATGATCGCCAATATCACGACTGCCGCAATGACTGCTCCTGCAATATCCCCTGCATTGGCTGCCGATTTTACGAACTGCACATACAGGCTCTTGATGTCTTCCGGCAGTCTTGAAAGAATGTTGATCACAAGGACAATAGATATACCGTTTCCGATGCCCTTGTCCGTAATACGTTCACCGATCCACATCAATACCGCGCTGCCTGCCGTAAGGATCAAAATCGTGCCAATCACCGTAAGCCCGTTAAACGGAGTCAGAAGTCCCTGACCGCCAAAGCCAATCGCCATTGCACCCGATTCGATCACGGAAAGCGCAATCGTCACATATCTGGTGATGGCCGCCATCTTTTTTCTTCCGTCCTCACCATCACGCTGCATCTCCTCCAGCTTCGGAATTGCAATCGTTAAAAGCTGAATAATAATGGAAGATGTAATGTATGGTGTAATGCTCAGTGCAAAAATGGACATTCTCGAAAAAGAGCCGCCGGTAAATGCTTCCAAAAAGTTGAATGTGTTACCCCCTGTCGCTGTCGCATTGGCGAACCAGTTACGGATATACTCGCTATTGATTCCCGGTGTCGGAAGCTGCGAGCCGAGTCTGATCACAACCAACATCGCCAGCGTAAAGAAAATCTTGCTTCTGATTTCTTTAATCTTAAATGCATTTTTAAGCGTTTTTAGCATTAAATCACCTCTGCAGTTCCACCAAGCGCCTCAATTTTTTCTTTTGCAGATGCGCTGAAGGCATTTGCCTGAACCGTGAGCTTCTTGGTTAATTTTCCATTTCCAAGTATCTTCACTCCGTCCTTCGGGTTCTTCACAATCCCCTTCTCCATCAGAGTCTCGACCGTTACCTTGCCGCCGTCCTCAAACGCCTCTAAACGATCAAGATTAATGCCAATGATCTCCTGCGTATTCCTGTTCTTAAATCCTCTTTTCGGAATGCGTCTGTATAACGGCATCTGCCCGCCTTCAAAGCCCGGTCTCGGTGCACCTGAACGTGCCTTCTGTCCCTTGTGACCCTTACCTGCGGTCTTGCCGTTTCCGGAACCGTGACCACGGCCTTTTCTGAAATCATTATGCTTAGAGCCCGCTGCCGGGTGTAAATTTGATAATTCCATGCTGCTGACACCTCCTTTTATGCTTCTTCTACCTTTAACATATAACCTACCTGCTGAATCATACCCTTGGTCGCTGCATTGTCCGGCATCATCACGGTCTTATGCATTTTGGTAAGTCCCATTGCTTCAATCGTTCTTCTATGCTTCGGAACCGCGCCAATCGGAGATTTCACCAAAGTAATCTTTAACATTTTCTCTGCCATATCGGTTATCCTCCTTACATCAGCTCGCTGACGGAAATGCCGCGTTTGCTTGCCACTTCCTCCGGGCTCATTAACGTGCGTAAGCCCTCGATCGTTGCAAGCACTACGTTCTGCTTATTGTTAGAACCAAGCGACTTGGTACGGATGTTCTTGATACCTGCAAGCTCACAGACATTACGAGCCGGTCCGCCTGCGATGATACCGGTACCATCGGGAGACTTCTTTAACAGCACGTATGCAGAACCGAACTTACCGGTCTGATCGTGTGTGATAGAATTATTTGCATCAAGCGAAACTGTGATCAGATTTTTGATCGCATCTTCTTTTCCTTTGCGGATTGCCTCCGGAATTTCAGTCGCCTTGCCAAGTCCTGCTCCAACGTGACCGTTTCCGTCCCCCACAACAACAAGTGCCGTGAATCGCATATTACGTCCGCCTTTTACAACCTTGGTGACGCGCTTAATGGAAACAACTTTTTCAGTTAATTCTAACTGACTGGGATCTATGATTGTGCGTTTCATATGATGTTCTCCTTCCTCCTAGAATTCTAATCCGGCTTCCCTGGCTGCATCAGCCAGAGCAGCGATCTTGCCTGTGTAAAGGAAACCACCTCTGTCAAATACAACAGTCTTAATCCCTTTATCTAAAGCCCTCTCCGCGATCACCTTGCCAAGATATGCCGCCGCTTCTACGTTGTTGGTTTTTTCAATCTCACTCTTTACGCCCTTTTCCAGTGTGGATGCTGCCACAAGGGTGTTGCCGACCGTATCATCAATAATTTGAGCATACATATGATTATTGCTTCTGAATACAGCCAGACGAGGTCTTTCGGTCGTTCCGCTGAAACGATTCCGAATTTTCATGTGCTTTTTAACACGAATATTCTGTCTTGATTCCTTTTTAACCATTTTTCTACTCTCCTTATTTATTTCTTACCGGTCTTACCAACTTTACGTCTGATCGTTTCATCGGCATACTTGATTCCCTTGCCCTTATAAGGCTCAGGTCTTCTCTTGTCCCTGATCTCAGCTGCGAATTGGCCAACCTTTTCTTTGTCAATACCCTTTACGATGATCAGATTCTGTCCGTCAAGCACAGTCTCAATGCCTTCCGGATCTGTCATCTCTACCGGATGAGAATAGCCAAGGGATAACGTCAATACCTTTCCTGCCTTCGCTGCCCTGTAGCCGACACCGTTAACCTCAAGCTTTTTCTCGAAGCCTTCCGTCACACCGACCACCATGTTGTTGATCAGCGTTCTGGTCAGTCCATGTAATGATTTCATTTTCTTTAAGTCGTTCGGACGGGAAACAACAATCTGTGCCCCTTCCATTTTGATCTCCATCTCTGCGGGCAACACTCTCTCCAGTGTTCCCTTAGGACCCTTAACGGTCACTTTATTATTTTCTGCAATATCCACAGTCACTCCTGCCGGAATTGCGATTGGCATTCTACCTATCCGTGACATGCCCGTACCTCCTGTTTTGAATTGCTGTCCATTGGTTGCTTTGTGCTTTTCACACTCACGTCCCGCCTGATTACCAGACGAACGCTAAAACCTCTCCGCCGACATTCAGCTCACGAGCCTTGCGGTCCGTAATGACGCCCTGATTCGTGGAAATAATTGCGATCCCCAACCCTCCGAGAACTTTCGGAAGCTCATCCTTACCCGCATAAACGCGAAGTCCGGGCTTGGAGATTCTCTTGATCCCCGAAATGATCTTATCGTTCTTGTCCGCGCCGTATTTTAACGTGATGCGGATCGTCTTGAAACCACCGTCTTCTACAATGTCATACTTCCTGATATAGCCCTCGTCTAAAAGAATCCCGGCAATCGCCAATTTCATTTTAGAAGCAGGGATGTCAACCGTATCATGTTTTGCAGTGTTGGCGTTTCGTATTCTTGTCAGCATATCTGCAATAGGATCCATAGTCATGATTATTTGCCTCCTTAACTTTTTTTACCAGCTTGCTTTCTTTACTCCGGGTATCTGACCTTTATACGCTAACTCGCGGAAGCAAATTCTGCAGATTCCGTATTTTCTTAAATAACCGTGCGGACGGCCGCATATCTTACAGCGGTTGTATTCTCTTGTGGAGAATTTCTGTTTACGCTGCTGTTTGATCTTCATTGATGTTTTAGCCATGAATTTACCTCCTCCTATTTCGCAAACGGCATGTTGAATAAGGTCAACAGCTCGCGTGCCTCTTCGTCGGTCTTTGCAGTCGTGACGATGATAACGTCCATACCTCTTACCTTGTCGATCTTATCATACTCGATCTCCGGGAAGATGATCTGCTCTTTGATGCCGAGCGCATAGGAGCCTCTGCCATCGAACGCATTCGGGTTCACACCGCGGAAATCGCGCACACGGGGTAACGCAAGATTCACGAGGCGGTCAAGAAACTCATACATTTTTTCACCGCGCAGCGTTACCTTGCATCCAATTGCCATGCCCTCACGGATCTTAAAGTTTGCAATCGCTTTTTTGGCCTTCGTAGGTACTGCCTTCTGACCTGTAATCGTCTCTAACTCACTGATGGCAGCCTCCAACACCTTCGCGTTGTCCTTGGCCTCACCGACACGCATGTTGACGACGATCTTGTCAAGCTTCGGAACCTGCATAACGTTCTTGTAGCCGAACTTCTTCATCATGGCGCCTACCATCTCTTTATTATACATTTCTTTCAGTCTACTACTCACAGTTGATAACCTCCTTTCTCACAGTTAATCGATGATATCACCGGTTGTCTTTGCAAAACGGACTTTCTTGTCCTTATCCATCTTAAAGCCGACTCTCGTTACCTTTCCCTTGTGAACATACATCACATTGGATGCGTCGATCGGAGCCTCCTTCCGGATAATGCCGCCGTTTGCATTTGCTGCAGAAGGTTTTGTGTGCTTCGTTATCATGTTGACGCCCTCGACAAGTACTTTATTTGCCTTTGCGTCCACGGAAATAACCTTGCCTTCTTTGTCTTTATCCTTACCTGCGATGACCTTTACGGTATCGCCCTTTTTAATCTTAAACATTGACATATACGGCACCTCCTTATAATACTTCGGGAGCCAGAGAAACGATTTTCATGAACTGTTTCTCACGAAGCTCTCTTGCTACCGGCCCAAAAATACGGGTCCCTCTCGGGGTCTTGTCATCCTTGATGATAACGGCAGCATTCTCGTCAAATCTGATATAAGAGCCGTCCTTGCGGCGAGCACCCTTTACGCTGCGGACAACGACCGCTTTTACAACGTCGCCCTTTTTAACAACACCGCCGGGTGTTGCATCTTTAACGGAAGCAACGATCACATCGCCGATCGATGCATATCTTCTGGTAGAGCCGCCCATCACACGGATGCAGAGAAGTTCTTTTGCCCCGGTATTGTCAGCGACCTTCAGTCTGGTTTCCTGTTGTACCATGCTAATTCTCCTTCCAAATCACGACTTCCCGTGAGTTTTCTAATGCAGACATTATTTTGCCCTCTCGATGATTTCCACGAGTCTCCATCTCTTATCCTTAGAAAGCGGTCTCGTCTCTGCAATCTTTACGGTGTCGCCGATATTGCACTCGTTATTTTCGTCATGAGCCTTGAATTTCTTCGTGTTTTTAACGATCTTATTGTAAAGAGGATGCTTCACATGATCCTCTACGGCTACAACAATGGTCTTCTCCATCTTATTGCTGACAACCTTGCCCGTACGGGTCTTTCTCAAATTTCTTTCCACGGTAGATCTCCTTTCTATGCGTTTGCCTTCTGTGTGATCACGGTCTGGATTCTTGCAATATTCTTGCGAACCTCTTTGATCCGTGCAGTGTTATCCAGCTGGTTTGTCGCATTCTGGAATCTCAAATTGAAAAGCTCTTTCTTAGCTTCGACTAAACTCTCAGCTAACTCAGCAGATGATTTGGTCTTCAAATCTTCAACATATTTATTTGTTTTCATTATGATACACCACCTTCCAAATCTGCTTTCGAAACGATCTTGCACTTGCAGGGAAGCTTATGAACGGCAAGACGCAGCGCTTCTTTTGCCTGTTCCTCGGGAATACCTGCGATCTCGAACATCACGCGTCCCGGCTTTACGACTGCTACCCAGTATTCAAGGGAGCCTTTTCCGGAACCCATTCGGGTCTCTGCCGGTTTTGCCGTTACGGGCTTATCCGGGAAGATCTTGATCCATACCTGTCCGGCACGCTTCGTATAACGCGTCATCGCAATACGGGCAGCCTCAATCTGGTTAGACTTGATCCAGCACGGTTCCGTTGCTATAATACCGTACTCACCATATGTGATCGTGTTGCCGCGGCTTGCCTTACCTGCCATGCTGCCGCGAAACTGCTTACGACGTTTTACTCTTTTCGGCATTAACATTATTTATCGCTCCCTTCCGCATTTGCCTTAGTAGGAAGTACCTCTCCTTTATAGATCCATACCTTTACGCCGATCTTGCCGTAGGTGGTGTCTGCCTCTGCAAAACCGTAGTCAATATCTGCACGCAGTGTCTGAAGAGGAATCGTGCCCTCACTGTAGAACTCGGAACGCGCCATATCCGCACCGCCAAGACGACCTGAGCATGCCGCTTTGATGCCAAGCGCACCGCTCTTCATCGTTCTCTGCATGCAGGACTTCATTGCACGTCTGAAAGAAATACGATTCTCTAACTGCTGTGCGATATTCTCCGCTACAAGCTGTGCGTCCCTGTCCGGTCTCTTGATCTCCTTAATGTCGATCAGTACGTTCTTACCGGTCAGCTTGCAAAGCTCTTTCTTCGTGATCTCGATCTCAGCGCCGCCTTTACCGATGACAACACCGGGTTTTGCCGTGAAAACGATGACCTTTACCCTGTCGGACGCTCTCTCGATCTCGATCTTAGCGATACCGGCAGCCATTAATTTCTTCTTCAGATATTTTCTGATCTTATAATCTTCTACCAGATAATCAGCAAACTCGCCGTCCGCGTACCATCTGGAATCCCAATCTTTAATAATACCGACTCTCAAGCCATGAGGATTTACTTTCTGTCCCATTTTCTTCCTCCTTATCTTTCATCAAGCACTATGGTGATATGGCACATTCTCTTCTCGATCCTGTATGCCCTTCCCTGCGCTCTCGGTTTTACTCTTTTCATGATGGGACCGCTGTTCGCATAGCACTCCGCAATGTATAACTTTTCAGGGTTCATACCATTGTTGTTCTCTGCGTTCGCGATGGCGGACTCTAACAGCTTTTTCGTAACTGCGGAAGCATATCTCGGATTATATTCCAAAATTCCCAACGCAGTCGTTACATCCTTACCTCTGATGGCATCCAATACAAAGCATGCTTTCTGAACAGAAACCCTTGCATAGGATAACTTTGCGGAGGGTCTTGTATCTTTGTTTGCATTTCTTTCTCTTTTAATCTGGGAACGATGTCCTTTTGCCATGACTTAAAACCTCCTCTCAAAATTATCTGACGCCGGACTTCTTGTCGTCTTTTTTGTGTCCTCTGAAGGTTCTGGTGGCAACAAACTCTCCGAGCTTGTGTCCGACCATATCCTCTGTTACATAAACAGGAACGTGCTTTCTGCCGTCATGCACCGCAATCGTGTGTCCGACAAAGGACGGGAAGATTGTGGAACGACGGGACCAGGTCTTAATAACCTGCTTCTGTCCTGCTGCATTCATTGCATCTACTTTTTTCAGTAAGCTTGCATCTGCAAACGGTCCTTTTTTCAGTGATCTAGCCATTGTCTTTCCTCCTCAATTATTTGATAGCTCTGCCGTCACGTCTTCTCACGATCAGCTTATTGGACGGGTTCTTTTTCTTACGCGTCTTTAAGCCGAGTGCAGGCTTGCCCCAAGGTGTGCAGGGACCCGGACGTCCGATGGGCGCTCTGCCCTCGCCGCCGCCGTGCGGATGGTCATTCGGGTTCATGACGGAACCGCGCACGGTAGGTCTGATACCCATATGACGCTTACGTCCTGCTTTTCCGAGGTTGATCAGGTTGTGATCACCATTGCCGACCGTGCCGATACATGCTCTGCATACGATCGGTACCATTCTCATTTCACCGGACGGCAGACGAAGCGTCGCATATTTGCCTTCCTTCGCCATCAGCTGTGCGCTGTTGCCTGCGGAACGAACCATCTGTCCGCCCTTGCCCGGGTGAAGCTCAATGCTGTAGATCTGTGTACCGACAGGAATCTCGGATAACGGAAGGCAGTTGCCAACCTTCACCTCGGCTGTCGGTCCGTTCATCACCTGCATACCGTCCGTTAATCCTTCCGGTGCAAGGATATAGGACTTTACACCGTCCGCATAGCAGATCAGCGCGATATTGGCCGTTCTGTTCGGATCGTACTCAATACCGATGACCTTTGCAGGGATCCCGTCTTTATTTCTCTTAAAATCAATGATCCTATACTTTCTCTTATTACCGCCCCCGCGGTGTCTTACCGTGATCTTGCCCTGATTGTTACGGCCGGAGTTCTTCTTTAACGAAGTACACAGGGACTTTTCCGGCGTGTGCTTTGTGATTTCAGCAAAATCGGAACCGGTCATATTACGTCTGGAAGGTGTATAGGGATTGTAAGTCTTAATTCCCATGATAATATCTCCTTTTCTCTAATTTGCACGATTGTGAAAGGATTTCCCTTTGATTTACAGACCCGTAAACAGTTCAATGTCCTTGCTGTCCGCAGTCAGTTTCACGATCGCTTTCTTCGTTGCCGCAGTCATTCCCGTCACACGTCCCCGGGTCTTCTTTTTGCCCGAAAGATTCATTGTGTTGACGCTCTCGACCTTGACACCGTCGAACATTTTCTCGACAGCCTCTTTGATCATCGTCTTGTTTGCATCGACGTGAACAAGAAATGTGTATTTCTTGCTGCCCATTTCGTTCATGCTCTTCTCTGTAATCACCGGTTTGAGGATTACATCATAATACTTAATGTCTGCCATTATGCGTACACCTCCTCGATCATCTTGACCGCATCCTTTGTCAGGACAACAGTTCCAGCATTCAGCACATCATAAACGTTGATCGTGTTCGTCAATGCGGTCTCCACATCGGGAACATTTCTTGCAGAGAGCATGACCTTGTCATCCTTCTCCTTTAATACGATCAGCGCTTTCTCTGCATGCAGATTATTTACAAGTTCTACGATCTTCTTCGTCTTGATCTCGTCAAGCGTAAGCTCGTCTAACACGATCAGCCTGCTGCTCTGTACCTTGCTAGTCAGCGCAGACTTCAATGCTGTGCGTTTTTCTTTCTTGTTCATCTTAAAAGAATAATCCCTCGGTGTCGGAGCGAATACCATGCCGCCGCCCTTCCATTGAGGTGCTCTTGTGGAACCCTGTCTCGCATGACCGGTCCCTTTCTGTCTCCAGGGCTTTCTTCCTCCGCCGGAAACCTCAGAGCGCGTCTTTGCCTTCTGCGTGCCCTGACGATTGTTGGCAAGCTGCTGAACGACTGCCATGTGTACCAGATGCTCATTGATCTCAACACCAAACACCGCATCGCTTAAGTCCATCTTGCCGACTTCTTTTCCTTCCATATTGTAAACAGATACGTTTGCCATCTGAGTGCTCCTCCTTTCGTTCCTGCTTTATGCCTCAACCTTCGTGGTCTCTTTAATGGTGATCAAAGACTTCTTCGGTCCGGGTACGGAACCCTTGACCAAAAGCAGATTCTTCTCTGCATCCACTCTTACGACCTCGAGATTCTTGATCGTGACTTTCTTGCTGCCCATATGTCCCGGCATACCTTTACCCTTGAACACGCGGCTCGGAGAGGAGCAGGCACCGTTGGAACCCTGATGACGATGGAACTTGGAACCGTGCGCCATCGGGCCTCTCGACTGGCCTAATCTCTTAATCGCGCCCTGAAAACCCTTGCCCTTGCTGATCGCCGACGCATCCACCTTATCGCCGACTGCAAAAATATCAGCTTTGATCTCCTGCGCCAATGCATATTCTTCAGCATTCTCGAAACGGAATTCTCTCACATATCTCTTCGAAGATACGCCCGCTTTCTCAAAATGTCCTTTTAACGGCTTGTTCACGCCGTGTGCATGGATCACTTCCCTGTTACCGCCCTTGTCCTTGTTGATGATTCTGTCTTTCTTGTCTGCGAATCCGACCTGAACGGCGCTGTAGCCGTCATTCTCCTGCGTCTTGACCTGTGTTACCACACACGGACCGGCCTCAAGGACCGTAACCGGAATGAGGCTTCCGTCTTCCGCGAAGATCTGTGTCATTCCGACCTTTGTTGCCAAAATTGCTTTCTTCATCATTTACCTCCTGTTTGCTCTACATGGCGGAACCAAACGGTTCACATACTAGTAGAAGGTTTGTTATTTGTTCTTCATTTTGATGTCGATATAGACACCGGCAGGCATCTCGAGTCTCTGCAATGCATCGACCGTCTTCGGTGTGGGTGCAATGATATCGATCAGTCTCTTGTGCGTTCTCTGCTCGAACTGCTCACGGGAATCCTTATACTTGTGAACCGCACGAAGAATCGTCACAACTTCCTTCTTGGTAGGAAGGGGAACCGGTCCGCTCACCTGGGAACCGTTCTTCTTAACTGTTTCGATGATTTTTTTGGCAGATGCATCCACTAACTGATGGTCGTATGCCTTCAGGGTGATTCTCATAATCTGATTTGCCATAAAAAAAGTCGCCTCCTTTTCGCACTTTTCAATCGAAGTACGACAAGCGGTGACTGTACACTCTCCCGTGTGTGTCATGCTATGGACAGCCCTGCAGGAATTTCCTGCTCCACTGCCTATGCAGATTTACAACACGTCGTTTCTACCGTCGGTAGACTCTTTGTTGGTACAGTGACTTGTCGCCAGTTTTATAAACTTGACATTCGCTCCACGGAAAACCTGCGGGAAGTTATCTGTTTTCTGCCCACAGCAACCTCACGTTTCAACGCTATCATGCCACAGCATTGATTACTATACACGAAAAAAGGAGGTTTGACAACCCCCTTTTTGAAAAAATTTATTACGTATGATTTTTACTATGCTCTCCGGGCTTTATGATGCTCTCGTTTTACTTCATACATCCGTTGGTCTGCGACCTCAAGCAGCAGATCCACATTCGTATCGTCCCTGAGCCTTGCAAGGCAGTAACCAATACTCGCAGAAACCTCATAGGGCTTCCTCGCCTCCGCACCTTTTGCGGCGCAGATCTCCTCAATACGCGCGATCTTCTCGTCCGTCTCATCCTCCGTATATTCATCCACGCCAAGTATGATAAACTCATCCCCGCCGCTCCGGACACAGATCTCGTTATCGGTCGCGCATGACATCAGCGCCTCCGCGACCGCTTTGATCGCGTAGTCACCCTCATGATGCCCGTAAGTATCATTTATAAACTTGAGCCGGTCTAAGTCTGCAACAAGCGCAAGCAGGATCTTGCCCTTTCCAAACTGGCGGATCACTTCTAATTTATTCTCCATCGCCCTGCGGTTATACAGTCCGGTCATCACATCGATCTCAGATTTTGTCTGGATCCTGCCGCGCACACGCATCATTTCCAGCGCATTATTGATGTTGCGCAGCCAGTTATGGAACACATAGTCAAGCTTACGTTCCTGTAAAAGCTCAGCTGTCAGTACCGCATAGCCAAGCGTCTGCTCCGCGAAATGGATTGGAGAAAAGTAGAACGCCATCGGTTCTTCCCGTTCCTCAAACAATTCCGGCAGCATTTCTTCCGTATAAAAAGAACGCCCGCCTGCCTTGTCGCTTGGTGTAAAGCTGACTCCCTGCGTATCATCCCAATTTGTCGCCATCTCCGAATGCAGCACGAGTCTCATGCGCTCCGGATAACCGTCGATCATGGATGTCTCCGTATCCATCCAGTCTTCCCGCAGGCACATATAAAAATCCTTATAAGGGCGCAGCGTATAAGTATTCTTGTAGATCTCATAAATACACTCGCGCGGACCGCTGACACTCACAAGATTCTCAAACAGATAACTGTCAAGCAGCTCACTGATGTCAACGGTCGTGTCTTTCTGCATCGCTTTGATATATGAATTTACATTATATAAAGAGCGATGTATCTTTTTATGAAGATATTCCGGATCTGCATGGCAGCCACAGCTGTCTCCCACATGCAGATTCATGTTAAGCGTATGGACCGGTTCGATCTCAGGCTCGTCAGGATCGATCACGGCATGCAGAAGGTTGACTGCTTCCTCCGCGGTCACCGTATTCGCGGGCTCATACGTTGTCAGCGTTGTTGCATTGATCGCTGACTCCTTCGTTGCATCATAGCCGGTCACGATCACCTGCTCCGGTACCTTTATTCCATGCCAGAGCAGGCGGTTCATCAGCCCGACTGCCATATGATCGCTTGCACAGATCACTGCGTCCGGCATGTCAAGCTCTCCCGCACAAATGCGGTCTGCGAGCTGTTCTCCCGAGTCATACCAGAAATCCCCGTCAAACACTTTCTTTTCGTCAAACGGAAGATGATGCTTTGTCAGGTAATCCTGATATCCCGCCAAACGTTCCCTGCACACATTCAGCCCCGCAAATCCGTTCAGGAAATAAACATTTCTGCAGTGGTGCACATCAAAAACATGCTCCGTGATCTCATAAAAAGCTTTCCGGTCATTCGTAAAAGCCGTCTCACTGCCATCAAACGGATAATCGATCGAAACCACCTTCTTGCGGCATTTCTTTTTTACCAGATCGACAAGCTCCTGATAAATAGGCGCGTTTCCATTCGCGTGCATCGGAAGTGCTGTCACGATCACACCGTCAAACTTATCAAAATTGACCAGACTGTAAATATTCCACTCAGCATTCAAATAATCTTTATCTGAATGAATCGACTGGACAAGCGGTGCAAACACGGCAACATCATATCCGTAGCGCTGACACTGGGTAAATATACCGTCCATGATTCTAGTCTGATAACTGTTTTCCAAATAGATCGCCAACACCGCGATCATCTTTCTCTTTTTCTTCATAGGCCGATCCTCTTTGAGAGAAAATAGTACTTTAGTCATTATTATAACACACTTTTTTCCTACTTGAAAGGGTACAGCCATAAATTTTTACAACACGAAAATTCGCTTTGGCATTCAACCATTTTTACAACAACATGGCAGTTCAGCCCTTGCTCACAAGCTTTAAGTATGCGCGGGACGTCATGCGATATATCAGGATATAGAAGAAACCAAATATCAAAAAGCAAATGACCGTCGTCCAGATCAACAGGGACAGATCCACCGCGTTAAACAGGATCATGATCTTATTGATGAGCGGAAACGCAAACGCCATGTGTATCCCCGCCGTGACAAGCGGCAGGAAGAATACCGTCAGCACCTGGGAATTCACGCTTTTCCTGATCTCCCGTCCGGTCATGCCGACCTTTTGCATGATATCAAATTTCGCGCGGTCCTCGTACCCCTCGGAAATCTGCTTATAATAAATGATCAGCACGGTAGCAAACACGAACACAAGACCGAGCAGGATACCCAAAAAGAACAAGCTTCCGTACATGCTGTAAAAATCATCCCTTTCCCCGGCAATGCTTTCGACCCAGACACGCGGAAACGTTTCATCCCGTGACTGCAGCTCCCTGATCCGGTCAGCAATCGCTCCCGCGACCTGCCGCTGTTCCTGATCCGCACAGGAAAGATCGAATCCGTAATAGCTGTGTTCCGTCACATAGGCAGATTCCGCGCCTTCTCCCCGATAAAATTCTACAAACCGTTCGAAATCCGGCACAAACAGATAAATGGACGGAAAGATCGCTGCCGTCTCATTGCCGTTCGGCGGCAGTTTACCGACGGTCCCCTTTATGCACAGCGGTTCTAATCCCTCGATCGTGATCGTATCATAGGAATACTGCCCGTTCTTTGTCATGCCGATCAGCGCCTCGCCGGGCATCAGCGTCTCCTGCTCACCGGTCAGCTCGTTATAATCTTCGACCGGAACAATCAATAAGTCAATGGTCGAATGATCCCCTCCGAATGAATATCCAAGTGAAACATCCTTTGTGTTCACATGATCGTCCGTGCATTCTCCCGCCACTTCCAGATATCGGTAAAACACTTCCTCCTGTGTCTGTTTACCGGCGTCTGCCGCCGCCTCCCGCGCCATGCTCCGCACCGCATCCGCTGTTTCCTTATCTACGCTTATCGAATTTAGTACAATCTCCCGTGGGTAACGCAGCTTAAGACCGCTTTCTTTTCCAAAAAACAGGCATGCCGTAGAGGAGAGCGTCACTAATACCATTGTAGAAAGAATACAGATCGATGCAAGACCCGCGCCATTGCGCTTCATGCGATAACTCATGGAAGACACCGCCACAAAATGATTCGTCCGGTAATAAAATTTCTTATTCTTCTGTAATAGTCTGCACAGCGCCACAGATCCGCTGATAAACAGCAGATAAGTCGCCGCGATCACCATCATGACCGCCACAAAAAACCACACCATCGCCGCCATCGGATTCTGAATCGAGACTGCCAGATAGTAGGCAGCGCAAAGCACCAGCACACCGAGCAGCGCCAAAAACCAGTTGACCTTGGGCGGTTTTTCCCCGACATTTTCGCTCCGCAGCAATTCCACAGGTTTCGAAACATGGATCGAGCGCAGATTATTCACAAGAATCAATCCAAACACGACTGCAAACAGACAGATTACATGCCTGACAGCCTCCACGGATATGCGGAACTGATAAGTCGGTCCCAATCCGATCATATGCACTGCCCCAAGCTCCGCCAGCTTTGAAAATAAAATGCCAAAAAGCAGTCCTGCCAAAACACAGATCGTATAAATGATCAGGTTTTCCCAAACGAGCATCCGCGCAAGATTCCACTTTCCCATCCCCAGAATATTGTATAATCCAAATTCCTTCTTTCTTCTGCGGATCAAAAAAGAATTTGTGTAGAACATAAAGATCACGGTAAAAAAAGACATCACATACACGCCGAAACCAAGCGTTGCCTGAAGCGTCTGTCCACCGCTCATCCGGTACAGCGCATCGCTTCCCTCTAAAAATGTGATAATATAATACATGATCACCATTCCGATTCCGGTCAGTATGAATGGAATGTATACTTGTTTATTTCTTTTGATTCCCAACCATGCCAGTTTTGGATAATAGATCCCTTTCATCATCGATGCACCCCTTTCCCGTCAATTCTCTTCTCCGCTTGTCGCAATCGCGGTCAGCGTATCGGAGATCCGCTGATATAGCGCCTCATTTGTCAGATTGCCGCGGTAAAGCTGATGCCAGACCTCACCGTCCTTGATGAACAGGACCCTCCCCGCATGACTTGCCGCCTTCACGGAATGTGTTACCATCAAAACTGTCTGACCGTCTGCGTTGATATTGGAAAACAGCCGCAGCAGTTCATCCGTCGCCTTTGAGTCCAGCGCGCCCGTCGGCTCGTCCGCCAGAATCAAACGTGGATTCGTAATCAGCGCACGCGCCACTGCCGTTCGCTGTTTCTGCCCTCCCGATAACTCATACGGATACTTGTCAAGCAGTTCTGAAATCCCGAGACGCTTTGCAATTGGTCTGATTCTATCTTCCATTTCTTTCAATTTTGAACCAGCCAATACGAGGGGCAGATAAATGTTGTCGCGCACCGAAAACGTATCCAGCAGGTTAAAGTCCTGAAAAACAAAACCCAGACGGTCACGCCGGAAAGACGCGATCTCGGATTCCTTCACGGTCGTGATATCCCTTCCGTCCAAAAGCACGCTGCCTCCTGTCGGCTTATCGAGCGCCGCAAGAATATTTAGGAGCGTCGTCTTACCGGAACCGGACTCTCCCATGATCGCCACATATTCTCCTTTTTCCACGCTGAATGAAACATCCTTCAGCGCCTCAACCTGATGTGCGCCAAAGCGGGTCGTGTAAACTTTTCTGACATTTTGAACTTCCAATATAGCCATTGTGATCGTTACTCCTTTCGATTATGCGAAATTCAAGTGATTGCGAAACGCTCTTTGATAACATATATCATTGTGCAAAATATACAGATCCATAAGCAGGTGCTCCGATGCCGCCAGTACTTAGATGCCGTACTTTGGCATCTTATGTACTGCTGCGAGCAGAGGGCAGCGAGAGCGTGCCTGCGTTGGATTGTATATTTTACACAGTCCCAATCCCATATTTGGGCGTTTCTATGATCTATGCCCATCTTACAAAAAAAGAGAAATGGTCCGCCATCGAATCAGCTTACATTTCCCCCGTGTATGCTTACAGTTTTGTAAGCCCCGCTATGTGCAGCATAACCGTAATACTGCGCCTGTTATTCATGTTCCACCATGTCCCTGTGCAGATTGATACAGACCGCGGTGCCCTCACCAAGCACCGAATTCGCCCAGATATGATGTCCTAAGTTTGTTGTGATCCGTCTGCACAGATAAAGACCGATCCCGCTTGCTTTTTTATCCCGCCTTCCGTTAAAACCGGTGTAACCTTTCTCAAAAATGCGCGGCAGATCTTCTGCGTCGATCCCGATCCCGGTATCTCTGACGGTCAGCACCTCATCCTGCATCTCAATGGAAATCTGCCCTTCTTTCGTGTATTTCAACGCATTCGACAGCACCTGCTCGATAACAAACAGCAGCCACTTTTCATCCGTCAATACCTGATAATGAGTCGGCTTATAAGAAAGACTCAGCTTCTTTCCGATAAAAAAGTGGGCAAAACGGCGGATCGCCTGTTTCAAGATATCGTCCAGATCACAGACCGCAAAACAATAGTCCGTCGTCCCCGCATCCAGACGCAGATAAGTCAGAACCATTTCCACATACTGCTCGATGCGGCTCAACTCTACGGACAGCGCACGCGCCTCTTTGTCATCACGCTCTTCCAGTTTTAATCGCATGCTTGCAATTGGCGTTTTGATTTGATGCACCCACGCTGTATAATATTCGATCATATCCTTATGACTCGCTGACCAATGTGTTCTTTCACCGCCAAGCTCTGCGAATAACCGGCGCACAAGAGCATCATACGCCTCGCTGACGCCGTCCCACGGTTCCGGAAGATGCTCCAGACTTAACGCGATTTCTTTTTTGACGCCCTCCAGCCGCAGGCAGCGGTCACGCCATGGCAGATAATCCATGACCATCAGAATCATTCCGATTCCGGCACACTCTGCAGCCACATAAGTCATCGCCTGCCACGGAACCTGATATAGCACAAGAGTCAATATCGCAACTGCCATTACGAGCAGGACACCGCCGATCGCTTTTTTTCTCGTTCTTAAATAAGAATAAAAACGTTTCATTCAACCAGATACCCCATTCCCACCTTCGTAGTAATAAAATCCTCCAGCCCCGCAGCATTCAGCTTTTTGCGAAGTCTTGTCACATTGACCGTCAGTGTGTTTTCATCCACAAACTCATCCGATTCCCACAGCTTCTGCATCAGGGAATCCCTGCTGACGACTTTTCCCCTTTTTTCGAGCAGCGCCTGCAGGATACGGTACTCGTTTTTGGTCAGATCGATCTTTTCCCCTCCGTAAGAAAGCGTCGCATCATCCATGTTAAGCACCGCCCCGCGGTGGCTCATGACTGCCGGTGCCGCCGCAAAATCGTAGGTTCTGCGCAGGATTGCCTGTATTTTCGCGATCAGCACATTGCTGTCGAAAGGTTTGGTGATAAAATCATCTCCGCCCATATTCATTGCCATCACGATATTCATATTATCCGACGCCGACGATAAAAAAACAATCGGTACACTGGACAGCTTTCGGATCTCTGTACACCAATGATATCCGTTAAAAAAAGGAAGCCCGATATCCATCAGCACAAGCTGCGGGTCAAACGCGAGAAACTCTCCGATCACATCCCTGAAGTCCGCAGCGCAGCGCGCTTCAAAACCCCAGCCACAAATCTGATGCTCCACGCCCTCGGCAATTCCCTCATCATCCTCCACGATCAAAATACGATACATCCCGATACTCCTTCCGTTTGTCCTTGCGTTCTTGTATAAGAATAAACAATCATTTGCCAAATGTCCATAGGTTGTGTATATTTATTGTATCAAGAAAACCCGGCTCTGCCGTGCGGGCAGGGCTATTATACCAAGGCAGGAGGATTCTGTCATTATGTGGATCGCACAAAACTGGAAAGACTATGAAGTACTGGATACATCATCGGGAGAAAAGCTGGAACGCTGGGGCAGTTATCTGCTCGTGCGTCCTGACCCGCAGGTTATTTGGAATACGCCAAAAACAGACACTGGCTGGAAAAAAAGAAACGGTCATTATCACAGAAGCAGCAAAGGCGGCGGAGAGTGGGAATTTCACAACCTCCCCGAAGAATGGCAGATCTCCTATGCGCCGCTTTCGCTCTCTTTCCGCTTAAAACCGTTCAACTTTAAGCATACCGGCCTGTTTCCGGAACAGGCTGCAAACTGGGACTGGTTCTCTTCCCTGATCCGTGAGGCTAACCGTCCGATCAAAGTCTTAAATCTGTTCGCTTACACCGGAGGCGCAACGCTTGCCGCCGCCCGCGCCGGAGCCGCTGTCACACATGTAGACGCCTCAAAAGGCATGGTGGCATGGGCAAAAGAAAACGCGGCGGTATCCGGGCTTTCCGGCGCACCGATCCGTTTTCTTGTGGATGACTGCGTGAAATTTGTGGAACGCGAGCTTCGCAGGGGAAACTGCTATGATGCCGTCATCATGGACCCTCCTTCTTACGGCAGGGGCCCCAAGGGCGAGATTTGGAAAATGGAAGATTCCATCTTCTTCTTTATTGAGCTGACAAGTCAGGTATTGTCAAAAAAACCGTTGTTCTTTTTGATCAATTCCTACACGACAGGCTTACAGCCTGCCGTCCTTTCCTACATGATAGGGACCGTCCTTACCCCCCGTTTCGGCGGAACGGCTGTGGCGGATGAGATCGGGCTGCCCGTGACTTCAAACGGGCTTGTTCTGCCCTGCGGGGCAAGCGGCAGGTGGCAAACGACTCACGCTGGAGCGTGAGTCGTTCGAAGAATCGCTTCGCGATTCTTCTGAGATGTGTGGCTTATGTGCAATCGCTAAAATACCCCAAGGTGTTCTAGGAGGATCTTTATGCCGAGCAGGATCAGGATCGCGCCGCCCGCACACTCCGCGCCTTTGCGATATTTTGCGCCAAACACATTCCCAAGCTTCGCGCCTGCCGTGGAAAGCGCAAACGTGACACAGCCGATAAACAGCACGGCAGCAACGATATTCGTATCCGGCAGGAAAGCAAACGTGATCCCGACCGCAAGCGCGTCAATACTTGTCGCGACCGCCATCAGGAACATGGTCTTCACATCCATATCCGCATTCGTCTCCTGCTCCGCCCCAAACGCATCTTTTACCATATTCGCGCCAATCACTAAAAGCAGCACAAATGCGATCCAGTGATCGATCGCCGTGATATAGCGTCTAAAACGATAACCGAGCAGATAGCCGATAAACGGCATCAGCGCCTGAAACCCTCCAAACCACACGCCGCACAGCATCGCATTTTTCAGGCTGCATTTCTTCATTGCCAGCCCCTTGCACACCGACACCGCAAACGCGTCCATCGACAGCCCGACCGCCAAAACGAACAATTCCGCAAATCCCATACAAAACCTCCTCTTGATCAGCTTCCGCCCTTTCATTCCACTTTTGGTTGTCAGAAAGCAGACATAAAAAATCCGCTACAGCGCAAGCCATACCGGACAAAAAAACAGACTCCATGTACCACCTGCACGGTCATACATGAGTCTCGTTATTTCAGATAAGCCAGACCTGATCGGTCAGTATGTTGACTTACCACATGCGCGTCTGAAAAGCCTGCCCGATCCGGCAGGACACCACATGGCGGCATGCAAACTACTCCCTCACGAATTTTCTTTTTATAGACTACCATCCTATCCGCACTGTTGTCAACCGTTTGCACGCATTTTCCCGCTCTTATTGCGTACATTCTTTCCGCATTTGAAAATATATTTTGCACTAACCAAACACTTTATTTAGGCGTTTCGCTATTGCTTATATAATACAAATAGACGTCATCAAGGTTCACTGCCTGTTCGGGGCATGCATTCTCAGGCGGCTGCTCACAAATCAATTTCAGGGTCAGCCCTTTTTCGCTTTTCCTGATATTGCTGATCAAATACTTCTCCTGCATCATCGCCAGCTCCGCTTCCGCAATGTCCATCTGAAAAACGCACTTCCCTACTTTCGCGATCAGTCTGCCCGGCGTATCGCTCTCAATCACGGTTCCGGCTTTCATGATGAGAATTTCTTTTGCGACCGCCTCGATATCCGAAACAATATGCGTCGCTAAGAGCACGATCCGGTTCGTCGCGATCTGACTCACATAATTCCGGATATGGATCCGCTCCTCCGGATCGACTCCTGCCGTCGGCTCGTCTAAGATCAACAGCTCCGGATCATTTAGGAGCGCCTGCGCCAATAATAGCCGCTGCTTCATTCCGCCCGAAAAACCGCCGATCCGCTTATTACGCGCAGATTCCAGATGAAAGGTCTCCAGCAATTCTTTCGCCCGCTCTTTCGCGACTCTTTTATCAAGCCCTTTTAGGTGTGCCATATACATTAAAAAAGCACCCGCTGTAAAATCCTCATAACACCCCTGCTGCTGCGGCATATATCCCAAAACTTTTCTATATTCTTTATTCCCCTTCAAAATATCCTGACCGTTCCACAGGATCCGTCCTTCCTGCCTTGCGATATTATTGGTAATGAGGTTGATCAGTGTGCTCTTTCCCGCGCCGTTTGGACCGAGAATCCCGTAGACGCCGGGAGCAAACGTATAATTGATATGATTTAACGCTTTTACATCGCCAAAACTTTTAGATAAATTTTCGATTTTTAATTCCATTGCGTAATCCCTTTTTGCACACGATAGTTTCCAATAACTTACATACGATC
This sequence comes from Lachnospiraceae bacterium, assembly GCA_003979345.1. Classification (GTDB taxonomy): domain Bacteria; phylum Bacillota; class Clostridia; order Lachnospirales; family Lachnospiraceae; genus DLAJ01. Next base: position 37,977 of record RYVZ01000010.1, on the reverse strand, counting down.
ATCGCAATCACCAAAAAGCCTAGATAAACTCCCGCATACCTGAACAAAAAATATTGCCAGACCGTACAGTGAACACGGATATCAGCCAATGCCGGAATACTCTGTACCGGCGCACCGGCTCCGTATATCCCATAAACAGCCGCTACGGAAAAGATCGCAAACACACGCACCGCCGCATAAAGGAGAGAAGTAAAGATGACAGCAAGCCGCAGCTTCGTCCGGTATAATGCTTTTTCCCGGTAACAGCTATTGATCATACATGCCATACCGCTCCTGCCTTCTCCAAGATACGCCGCGATGCAGAGCCACAGTACAGCGATCAGCATGCCAAGATTCAGCATCGCATCATCATCCTCCAGCAAGTGGTCATAACCGTATAGATTCACATACCAGACGCGAATCCCCGACTCCTGATATTTATTTTTCAAATATTCGGTCTGTTCCTGAATCTGCTTTAAGAAGAGGCGCTCCTCGTCAAACGAGCTGTACCATAAAGAGAGTGTGATTCTTGTGTCCGCATCAGCCGCCTCTGCATACTGCTGTGCAAACGTGAGGTCGATCTGCTCCAGTTTATCCGCAAGCTCCGCAATCTCCCTGTCGGAAGCTTCCCCCGGTTCACCCTGATAGTGATCCATAAACGCATAATAAAGCTCCTGCTGCGTAGATCGTCTGATCTGTGTAAAGTCCGCCCGATAGCAGAGCAGCAGCGAAAGCAGCAGGATCGCAGCCATTCCTTTTTGGCTGATTAAAACCTTGTAGCATTCCATCCCTGTGAGCGAACGTTTTTCCAAAAATCTTCCGCGAAGCCGCTCCATCCTGACTTTGACCGCAAGCAGCGTCCGCTGAAGCCTTCTGACTTTGGAATCGCATGGGTAGCGCCTGCAGCAGACTGTGATTCCCGCCGCCACGCTGATCAGATAAACAGCCGCAAGCACCATGATAATCGCAGCATTCCGGTCAACCGCATATTCCAGTACGTTCAGATTATGATAGTCTGTAAAATACCCGCTTTCTGCCGTCTCATACCAAATATTACAGAACTTGAGCAGCTTCCATACATTGTTCGTGTCTATTTTTATAAAAAGAAAATACTCAGCCGCTATAAAACCGCCCAAGACTCCAGCCGCCAATATCACATGGTCTAACAGCAGCGCCAAAGCCCACGCCGCCGTCATCGCCACCGACAAGATCCATGTCCTGTAAAGCAGATAGAGGAGCAATGCCTGCCAAACCGGAATCTTTAGCGGAAAATCCGCAAGGCAGGAAAAGGTCTGCGCCGGACAGGATAACAGCGTCAGAGGATTCTCCCGAAACAGCACAAGCCCCTCCAAAAAAATACCGGACTGAAATAAAAGCGTTATTCCAAAAGCCCATGTAAACAGCGCAGCGATTTTTTCAAATGCCAGCCGCAGCCTTCCGTGTCTTGTCGGATAGGTGATCCGCCGGATGCTTTTTTGCATGACTTCACTCAGCGCAAACGCAATGAGTATCCCGCACACAAACGCGCACATTCCCCCAAACCGAAAAGAGAAAAATTCCGTGACCGTCCGCCCTTTTACATAAGTCAGTTCTAAATCGAGCAGCGGTTCAAACGCTTTCTTTGTCTGCGCCACATTTCTTTTTGAAAAGCTTTCATCCTGTGCAAAAATGCTGATACCGTTAAGCGCATCCGCCTGTTCCATCACTGCCTGCACTTTGGCATGGTATGTATCAATATGCCGCTGTTCCTGCTCTTTTAAGTATACCTCATACGCCTGACCGTTTCTTTCTTCCCATTTGCTGTCATTCTTCCGGATCTGATCTCCAAACACAAACATCTGTACAATAAACAGCACGATCAGAATGCCTGCCAGTTTTCGGTTGATCAGAATTTTCTTCCATTCCATATTTATTTTCTCACGTTCCCTAACCTTGCCACGGCTAAGCCTGCCAGCGGCTGTAATGCTGATGCCTGGTGCATACTCTATAAAGCGGTATCCCTAAACGGACCGGATTGATCCTTACTCCGCCTTCAGCTCCTCCCATTGCAGCTCGTCGAGCGGGCGGGTGAGGTCTAAATAGCACAACTTCAAACCAACCTCATCCGTACATTCCCCAAACAGTTTGTCAGCATTACCGCCGAAATACCAGTGCAGCCCTAACATGTTTGGAACCGTAGCAAGCTCATTTCCCTCATAATCATAAAGGGTCAGTATATTGTCTGACATTTGACGGCACAAAACAATATAATCCTTCGTAAGCGTAATATTCGGAACATCCAATGACCTGTCATTTAGGACTTGTATCACATCATCCTTTATTGAATAACGACAAAGTCCTTCCGAGCTTCCGTAATATACAAAGCCGTCTTGTACGGAGTAAGGGCTAAAAATACCTTCTTTTATCAAACTGCACTGTCTGCTTGCCATATGATACCGATATAAATCACCATTTGTCAGGCTATTTCCATCGTTCATAATGATAAAAACTTGAAAAAACAAGTCCCCAGCATTTGCTTCCATTCTATAAACTTGAACATAGACCGCATCGCTTTCCACCTCAAATACAGTCTCTGCTAATCCTCCGCCCAACGGTATTCGTTCCAATTTCATATGATCCTGTTTATTATCTATGAAATATACATACCCGCCATTAATCAATATTTCCGGGGTACGCCAATGCCCACTGGAACCATAATCTGTTCTGTATAACTTGGTGCTGATCTCCCATTCAGAACCATCCGCTTTGATACAAAAAATTGCGGCATAACTATCTTCTGTAAGACCAACCGAATAAAGACTACCCTCATAATATTGAAGATAATCCTTAGAAAAACCATTCTCCCCCCATTCCATTTCGGGAAAATATGCATTACACTCCTTCCCCACATGACTACAATCCGGTTTACTGCACAAAGGCACCGTCCGCCCGGATTCTTTGTCCATAAACATCAACCTTGGATAAAATTGGCTTGGAGTAAATCGTTCCCAAAAATAATATCCGCTTTCCGATTCCGCCACCTGCTGATACTCAAAATCCGATAACCTCTCTGCGGATTCCGGCTGCACAACTACGCGATCTTTGTCATTTACCACTGTTTTTTCACAGGCTGGCAGCAGGAATGCTCCTGCCGCCAGTATACAAAACAATCTGATGCCTCTTAGAATATCCCTTTCCTTTTTCATCCATCTTCCCATTCCTGATCTCATCATTGCACAGTAACAGCTCCCGATGAGGCAACCGTATCCCCATCTACATAACCGAATGCCTGTCCCCATGTATATTGATAACCAGATGGACTGTTTCTTGACACAACCGCCGCCGTAACGGTTCCGTGTTGAACATCACTGATCGTATTTGCCGTGACGGATCCCCTCGCATCTCTTTCTTTGTAATAAACAGTCACTTTAATCTCATGCCCTGCTTCAGCATACACGAACTTCCCATATGCCCTACTTGCAGTAATTTCCGCTACGATACTGCTTGACGCCGCATAACACGAACCCGCGCTTCCGGTAAACAACCCGATTGCCAGCGCCATTCCCAATGCCATCTTTTTGATCCTCTTCATATAAATCCCTCCTGGATTTATATAATTCTTGTCAATAACAGTACTACTAATCACAGTTTATCATGCTTGGATTTTTCCGTCAAATCTGCATTATTTCCATGTTTTATTTTTTTTCATATATATTAAGTTATATTTCTAATCTACCATTTTCCTTACTCTTCCCGAACGGTAGTCCCACAAAAAAATCCTGCCCTATATCCCTTCTTTCTCACGCCGTACACAATTCCCGTTTCATACAAGCCACTTTAATCACCACGTTTCCGAAAAAAAACTTAATCCGCCTGCAGTTCCTCCCATTGCAGTTCGTCGAGCGGGCGGGTGAGATCTAAATAGCACAGCCTTGTTTTATTATCATACACGCACTCTGCAAACAGCATTTCCGAATTACCCCCGAAATACCAGGTTGGCCTCAGTTCACCGGAAACCTTTGCAGCCTGCGTTCCCTCATAATCATAAATAATCAGATCGCCGCCCTCCATCTGATCACAAAGAATGATATAATCTCTTGTGAGGGTAATATTCGGAACTTCAATGGGCTGATCTGACAAAACTTCCACGGTACGATCCTGTATGGAATAACGACAAAGTCCTTCCATACTTCCATAATACACCTTACCATTCCGCACAGTATACGGCCCAGATAAATCTATTTTTACCAAACTGCATTCCCCTGAAAATATATCATATTGATACAATCCGCCTACAGAATGCTCGATGCTTTCATCTTCAAAAATCCTTGCCTGAAAAAAAACACACTGCTCTTCTTGGCTACACTCTATTCGAAAAATCTGCACTTCCACAGCATCACTGTCTCCCTCAAAGAGCACTTCACCCGATCTGCCGCCAATCGGCATCCGTTCCAGCTTCGCTTTTTTTTGTTTGGCATCCGAAAAATACACATACCCGTCATTTATCCATATATCCAATGTACGCCATTGACCCGTTGCTGCATAGTCCGCTCTATATAGTTTTGTGCTGATCTCCCATTCCGAACCGTCCGGCTCAATACGAAACAACGACACATAATTGTCCGAACTAACACCGACTGCATAAAGACTGCCTTCATAATATTGCAGATAATGTTTATCAATCCCATCCTCCCCAAAATCCAAATCAGGAAAACGGGCATTACATTCTTTTCCCTCATGCATGCAGTCCGGTTTATTACATAATGGCACGACTTTACCGCTCTCCTTATCAAGAAACATCAGACGCGGAACATATCTCTCTTCACTCCTATGCTCCCAAAAATAGAACCCGTTTTCTGATTCGGCAACAAAAGGATATTCAAAATCGGATTCTATTGCATCTGATTCCGTTGGCGCGGATGCCCCCGCCGGATTGTCCTCTCCAGCTTTCCCACACGCCGACAATAGAAATGCTCCTATCGCCAACACGAAAAACAGTTTAACACCTAGATGCCCATAATTATTATTTCTTCTCATTTTACATAGATATCTCCTGATGTAGCTACCACATAATCATCCACTTCGCCAAAAACGTTACCCCATATAAATTTGTATCCAGCAGCGTTATTTCTAGATGCAACCGCGGTCGTAACATTGCCAAATTGAACATCGCTGACCGACCCTCCTCTCACTAACCCATCAGAACCTTGTTCCTGATAAAAAACGGTTACTTTGATCTGATGCCCCGCCTCATTATACACAAGTTTTCCATATGCTCTGACCGCAGTAATATCCGCTGTTAATTCTACCTTGACGCTATCTGCCGCCACATAGCACGAACCCGCGCTTCCGGCAAACAACCCGATTGCCAGCGCCATTCCCAATGCCATCTTTTTGATCCTCTTCATATAAATCCCTCCTGGATTTATATAATTCTTGTCAATAACAGTACTACTAATCACAGTTTATCATGCTTGGATTTTTCCGTCAAATCTGCATTATTTCCATGTTTTATTTTTTTTCATATATATTAAGTTATATTTCTAATCTACCATTTTCCTTACTCTTCCCGAACGGTAGTCCCACAAAAAAATCCTGCCCTATATCCCTTCTTTCTCACGCCGTACACAATTCCCGTTTCATACAAGCCACTTTAATCACCACGTTTCCGAAAAAAAACTTAATCCGCCTGCAGTTCCTCCCATTGCAGTTCGTCGAGCGGGCGGGTGAGATCTAAATAGCACAGCTTCCTTCCAATCTCAGCACGGCATTCCCCAAACAGAATCTCTGAGTTTCCGCCAAAATACCAAAACATCCCCAATGTATTAGGAACTGTGGTAAGCTTTTTCCCCTCATAATCATATAAGTTCAGCACACAGTCCGCCATCTGATCGCAAAGGATTATATACTCCTTTGTGAGAGTAATATTAGGAACATTCATCGGCTGATCGACCAAAACTTCTACAGTATCGTCCTGCATCGAATAGCGGCAGAGTCCTTCGCTATTCTCATAATAAACAAAATCATTCCATATGGAATACGAACCTCCAATGTTCTTCGTCAAGCTGCACTGTCCGGTTTCCGGATCATAACAATATAATTCTTGCACAATATTCTCCGGACTGTCGTCCTGATAGCTTATCACTTGAAAAGATAATGATCCGGCATTGATCTCGAATCGATAGATATCGACCGCCGACGCATCAGGACTCCCTTCAAACACGATCTCGGACGTTCCGCCGCCGATCGGTATGCGCTCCAGTCTCTTGACCGTCTGATACCAGTCCACGAAATAGACATATCCGCCATTGATCAATAATTCCGGTGGTTTCCAATGACCTGTGCGGGCATAGTCCGTCCTGTAAAGCTTTGTGCTGAGTTCCCATTCGGAGCCGTCCGCTTTAATACGGAACACAGAAACATAAGCATCCTCACTGAGACCTACTGCATAAAGCTCTCCCTCATAGTATTGGAGATATTTCTTATCGACCCCCGCTGTATGGAAATTTATTTCCGGATAATATGCATTACATTCCAAACCTTCATGGTTACAGTCCGGTCTGTTGCATAAAGGCACCACTCCCCCCGATTCCCGATCCATAAACAGCAATCGGGTATTCAGCCGGTCCGGACTGATCCGCTCCCAAAAATAATACCCGTTTTCCGATTCCGCCACAAACTGATATTCAAAATCAGATTCTACCGCGCCGGATTGTGTCGGCGCAGATATACCTGCCGAATTCTCCGTTGCTGTTTTCCCGCAGGCTGACAGCAGAAACAATCCTGCCGTCAGCGCACAGAAAAACCGGATACCCTTCACAAATCGGATTTGTTTTTTGATGATTACGTTTCTCATTGTTTATGCGTATGCCTCTCCCGATATCGCCTTCTTAACGCCGTCCACATAGCCTAGCGCATATCCGCTTATGTATTGATACCCTTCCGTATTAGGCCTTGATACATATGCCGTTGTAACATTGCCAAACTGTGTATCGCTGGCACTGCCATCTCTAAAGTAGCCTTTCGAATCTTGTTCTAAATAATTCACGACCACCTTGATCTGATGCCCCGCCTCCCCATACTCAAACTTCCCGACAATTCGGGTTTTGGTGACATCAATGGTAATATTGCTCGTAGCTCTCGCCGCCGCATAACACGAACCCGCGCTTCCAACAAAGATACTCATAGCCAGCGCCATTCCAAATATCATTTTCTTAAATTTTCTCATGGCAATCCTCCTTCAATTTGTATTGTTTTCTGTTCATAGTAGTACTACTAATCACAGTTTATCATGATCAGTTTTTTTTGTCAAGTCCGCATTATGTCCACATTCCCGATTTTTATCGTGTATATTAAATTACAATTCAAATCTATCATTTCTCTTACTCTGTCTTCACGAGCAACCCGTCATAAAATCCTGTCAACGTGCGCCCGCCGGGCGCACTAAAAAACAAGCGCAGACAGGCATATGCCCGCTGCGCTTCATTCCGCCAAATTTCTCCGAAAATCCCGGAAGTCCCTCCCAAGCTTACCTCACAACTCCCGCTTTCCTTTCTGCTTCTTTCTCCTGCCGCACACGATTCCCGCCGCGATACAGGCTGCTCCGATCGTCACTAATCCGATCATGATGATTAAGATCAGCGTATCGTCACGGTTCTGCCAGCTTGACCAGTCGATCAGATTCCCCCGCGTGACTGCCCTTACCAAAGAAGGGGCGTACGTACTGCCTTTCGGCAGTACGATCTGCGTAACCATGTCGTTTATGGTTCCGTTAAAGCACCCAATGATCACCAAAATGATTCCCGCTTTCGTTAGCGGATGACATTTCACATACCGTGCCGTCACAAAGATCAGCCACGGAAGCAGCAGACACCATGACGTGATCAAAAGTCCGTTATGCCAGTAATACTCACCGCCCGCATAAAGTCCGCACACGATAATGATCCCATACAGCCAAAGCGTATCCCACAGCATCACGAGCAATCCCTTATGACAGCATACCTGCTCCGGCAGCGGCATCTGGCGCACGATAAACGGCAAAAAGACGACCGAAAGCCCGAATACCACGGGAACCGCCGCCACAAAGAACCAGTTCCCGCCTGCATAAATACAACAGGTGAGTAGCAGCAACAGCAGAGACGCGGCAAAACTGAGTACCGTTTTGGATAATCTGTGCTCCTCCGTAAGCATCGGCACCACCGTCAGACTTGCAACGACAAGCAGCGCCGTTAATACGATAAAAAACCAGTCCAGCGCATGACCCACCGCCAGATTACAGATAAAGCAGACGATCACCGGCACGAGCAGCACTGCCGACGTCACCATCCCCGCCGTCACGGCTGCTCTCTTTTCTTTTTTCCGGTGATGCTCCAAGACGCCGCCTGCCTCTCTCGTCAAAAGACGTTCCATCCTTTCGTCTTTCATCTGTTCGGAAAGCCTTTGGCATTCGCCGCATTCCTCCAAATGCTCTTCCACGATCCTCCTGCTCTCCTCGCCGCACACCTTATCGCAGTATAACGGCAGCAGATCCCGGATCAGACCGCATGAATATTTTTTTTCATCCATTGTCATCCATCCTTTCCTGTAGCTTACACTTTGCGCGGTGATAAGTGACTCTGGCCCAGTTTTCCGTTTTCCCGAAGATCACGCCGATCTTGGCAAACGATAATTCCCCGAATACACGAAGCTGAAAAACTTCCTTATAAGGCTCCTCCATCTCATGCAGAAGCTGATGGACGCGCAGCGTCAGAGCTTCCTCCTCCGCTTTGTCTACCGCTCCGCTCACGGCAGGAAGCTCTTCCTCCGAAACCTGCTGCCCAAACCGTTTCTGCTTCTTTAACTCGCCAAATGCCGTGTTCTTTGCGATCGCGCAGAGCCACGTGAGCTGACTGGATCTTCCGCCAAACTTCGACAGACCATGCAGTGCCTTATAAAATGTCTGCTGTGTGATCTCCTCCGCCATATGCGCATTTTTTACGATCGTCATGACAAAGGAATACACGCTCATATAATAGGTCTGGTACAGCCCCTCAAAGTCCACGCCGATCACCTCGCTTTCATCGGTTAGACCGCGGTATCCTGTTTTCGTTACAAACTTTTCAAAGATATTCAAATAAAATAAAAGATTTTATTGTAAGACTAAAAAATCTTCTTTTATAATCAAAGATTTTCTATTAACAATAGAAAATTGTTATCCCTGCCGCTCAAAATACAAACTGCACCAATACCATATAAAGCAGTGTACCGCCTCCGATGCTGAGCAGCGTATGATGTTTCCACTGATGCAGTACAATGATAAACAAAACGGCGAGCGCCTCCGGCAGCCCGTGCGTGCCTGATAAAAAAGAAACATTTCTGAAACAATACACAACTAAAAGCCCCATCATCGCACACGGTATCACGCTTCCGAGATAAAGAATCACTTTCGGCGGCTGTTTTTTCTCCGGAAACAATATAAACGGTGCAAAACGCGTAAGCATCGTTCCGAATGCGATTGCCGCGATCATGATCATTGTCTGAACCGGTGTCAGTACCATAGGATCATCCTCCCTCTTTTCTATGTCAGTCAATCATTTCAATGCCCGCTTTTTATTCTTTGCTGACGCTGCGCCCGTTTTTCTGCCCGTTTTCCCTTAATCCCGGCAGCAGCCCCGTCTTCCCGCCGCATAAGAGCGTCACCATGATCAATATCATCGCAGGGATGACTAAATTCTCACTTCCAAACACGATCAGACTGATGACTGCGCACGCCATGCCGATCACGCCTGCCGCACGGTTCTCTTTTACTTTCCACTGTTCCAGAAACAGCACGACAAACAACGCCGTTAACACAAAATCCAGACCTTCCGTATTAATAGGAAGAAAATTCCCCAGCACGCCGCCGATCAGCGTCGCACTTACCCAGTAACCGTAATCGAGCAGCGAGATCCAAAAATAAAAATATTTCCGCTCCACGCCTTCCGGCGGTTCGACCGCATAGGAAATGGAAAATGTCTCATCACAGAGCATAAAAATAAGCATGCCCTTGATTTTTCCGACACCTCTGTATTTTTCCAGCATCGACAGTCCGTAAAACAGATGGCGCGCATTCACCATGATGCTTAACAGGAACGCCTGCACCGGATCAAACACCGTCGTTAAAAGCGTGATCGCCACATACTGCATACTCCCGCAAAACGCGATCGCACTCATGAGCACCGCCCAGAGCACACCGTACCCTTTTGCCTGCATGAGCACACCGTACGCGATCCCAAGCGCCATGAATCCGGTCAATACCGGTACGGTATGCGGGAATGCCGCATGCAGTGCAGGCAGACTTTTGCTTCCCCATCCGGTGCCGTTTTGGTTAGACTGCGGCGTGTCGTTTTGGTTATGCTGCGGCGTGTCGTTTTGCTGCTTCTGTCCGATATTCTGTCCCATAACTCCCTGATCTCCTTTGTCCATGAAAAATACCATGTCACTATCCTTTTCTGACTATCATAGCAACATGGCATTCTTCTGACAACGATAAACTTACTGTTCGAAACAACAGCGCCCGCCTATCTGACGCCGCGCAGTGCATCCTTCATCTCTTTGACATACTCATAAATATGCGGTCCCGCTTCCGTTCCATATTGTTCGATCATGCGCACGATCGCACTGCCGACGATCGCACCGTCCGATTTTCCCGCCATTTCCGCAGCCTGCTCAGGCGTACTGATGCCAAAGCCGACCGCACAAGGGATATCCGTGACCTCACGCACACTTCTTACCATCGCGTCAATATCCGTCGTGATCTGACCTCGCACGCCCGTAACGCCCATGGAGGAGATCAGGTAAATATACCCTTCCGCCTCCCTTGCGATCATCTGGGTCCGCTCTTTGGATGTCGGCGCGATCAGCGGAACCAGATCAACGCCATATTCCGCCGCAACACCCGAGAGTTCCTCTTTCTCCTCATAGGGCAGATCCGGACAGATGATGCCGTCCACCGAGAGCTCTTTGCAGCGCGCAAAAAATGCGTCATATCCATAATGAAATACCGGATTTAAGTATGTCAAAAGTACGATCGGTACCTGTGACATTTCCCGCACCTTTCGTACGATCTCAAACACACCGTCCGTCGTAATACCCGCTTTTAGGGCACGTACATTCGCGTTCTGAATGACCTCCCCCTCCGCAGTCGGATCGGAAAACGGAATGCCGAGCTCAATCAGGTCGGCGCCCGCCCTCACCATTTCCATGATAAATTCCACCGTTTTATCCGCCGTCGGGTCTCCCGCCGTTATAAACGGGATAAACGCTTTTCCATTTTCAAATGCTTTTGCAATATTACTCATGAATATCCACCCCCCTGTATCTTGCGATCGCCGCAACGTCTTTATCTCCGCGTCCCGAGAGATTAACGATGATGCTGTCGTCTTTATCATAATCCGCCGCGATCTTTTTAACATGTGCAACGGCATGCGCGCTTTCGATCGCGCAGATGATGCCCTCCGTCCGCGCCAGATATTCGAACGCCTCGACCGCCTCGTCATCCGTGATCGGAACATACTGCGCCCTGCCGGTATCATGCAGATTTGCATGTTCCGGTCCGATGCCCGGATAGTCCAGTCCCGCCGAAATGGAATAGACCTCAGCGATCTGCCCGTGTTCGTCCTGACAGAAAATGGACTTCATACCGTGAAATATGCCAAGCGTTCCCTTTGCAATCGTCGCAGCATGGAATGCAGTATCCACACCTTTTCCTGCTGCCTCGCAGCCGATGAGCTTTACGCTTTCATCCTCAATAAACGGATAAAACAGTCCCATCGCGTTACTGCCGCCGCCCACGCAGGCAACGACTGCCGCCGGCAGTTTTCCCTCTCGTTCCAGAATCTGTTCTCTCGCCTCTCTTCCGATCACGCTCTGAAAATCACGCACGATCATCGGGAACGGATGGGGTCCCATCACGGAGCCCAGTACATAATGTGTATCATCCACGCGCGAACTCCACTCCATCATCGCCGCATTGACCGCGTCCTTTAAGGTCATCGTTCCGGTCGTGACGGCATGCACTTTCGCACCCAGAAGTTCCATACGGTACACATTCAGTGCCTGACGCTTCGTGTCCTCTTTTCCCATGAACACTTCGCACTCTAAACCGAGCAGCGCCGCCGCCGTCGCCGTCGCCACACCGTGCTGTCCGGCACCGGTTTCTGCGATCACGCGCGTTTTTCCCATCTTTTTTGCCATCAGCGCCTGCCCTAAGACATTATTGATCTTGTGGGAACCTGTATGATTTAAGTCTTCTCTTTTTAGATAAATCTTTGCGCCGCCCAGGTCCTTCGTCATCTTTTCCGCATAGTAGAGCATCGACGGACGTCCGGCATAATTTTTTAATAAGTCATCAAGCTCAGCCTGAAATGCAGCGTCTTTCTTAAACGCCTCATATTGTTCTTTCAGGTGGATGATCTCATTCATCAGCGTTTCGCCGATATACTGCCCCCCGTAAATCCCGTATCTTCCCTCACTCATTGACTCTTTCTCCTTTCATAGTCCGAATCTTTTTAGGCGTTTCGCAATTGCCTGCCCGTAATCTGGCAAGCATCTCTTTTTTATCCGCGCTTCTCATCAGGGTCTCTCCGATCAGCACGGCGTCCGTTCCGTTTTTCCTAAGCTCCTGAATATCTGCCTCTGTCCTCATGCCGCTCTCGGAAACAAAAATGATATCTTCGGGTATCATCGGGCGGATACGCAGCGAGTTAGAGATATCCACGGTAAAATCTCTCAGGTTCCGGTTATTGACACCGATGATCTTCGCCCCTGCCGCCAGCGCGCGGCGCGCCTCGTCCTCATCATGTACCTCCACAAGCGCCGAAAGCCCAAGCGATTCCGCAAGCGCATGACAGCGGATCAGCTCATCATCGTTCAGGATCGCGCAGATCAGAAGCACCGCATCGGCGCCGAGCACCTTCGCCTCATAGATCATGTATTCGTCCACCGTAAAGTCCTTACGCAGTACCGGAATGCGCACGGTCTGCGCGATTTCTTTCAAGTATGCATTGCTTCCCTGAAACCAATATGGTTCCGTCAGTACGGAAATGGCTGCTGCGCCCGACTGTTCGTATTCTTTTGCAATCTCTCTATACGGAAACTGTTCCGCGATCACACCCTTAGACGGGGATGCTCTTTTGACTTCACAGATAAACTGAAGCTCCTTACCTTTCAGCGCCCCTGCAAACGGAAAGCCCGTATCTGCGGGGAGTCTTAAAGCCTGCTCTTTGAGCGCATCAAGCGGTAATTCTTTCCTGCACTGTGCGATCCTCTCCCTTGTGCGCGCCGCGATCTCATCTAAAATCATATTTACCTCCTTGTCAGAGCAGTTACTGCGATCAAGGCAGTTTTGAGGTCCGGACTCAAATTGCCAATTAAAAAGTAAAGTTGTCAGACTTACTTTATCATCTTATTCATGATCAAATGCGTTGCTCCTTTGAATAGTTTACACCGTTTATCTCGACTACTCATTTGAACGCGCTACAAACTCTTCCAGTTTCCGGTACGCTTTCCCGCTGTCGATCATTTCAGCCGCAAGCGCAATGCCGGCTGCCATATCGAGCGCTTTCCCGGCAACAAAAAGCCCGGCTCCCGCATTCATCAATACAGCTCCCCGTTTTGCGCCCTGCTCCGTACCGTCTAAGATTGCGCGTGTGATCGCCGCATTTTCCTCAGGCGTGCCGCCGAGAAGTTCTTCTTTGTTACAGGTTTTCAGACCGAACTGCTCCGGCGTGATCGTATACGACCGATAGGTCCCGCCCCGTACCTCGCATACCGAAGTCGGCGCAGACATGGAAATTTCATCAAGCTGATCCTGTCCGTAGACAACAAATGCGTCTTTCACGCCAAGATTGCAGAGCACGCGTGCAAGCGGCTCAATGAGCGCTTCCTCATAAACGCCCATCACCTGCATGCTGGCTCCCGCAGGATTCGCAAGAGGTCCCAAAATATTGAACACTGTTCGAATCCCCAGTTCCTTTCGGATCGGTGCGACATGCTTCATGGATATATGGTAGTTCTGCGCAAACAGAAAGCAGATCCCGATCTCTTTTAAGAGCTGCGCGCTCTTTTCAGGCGGGATCATAATATTGACGCCAAGCGCCTCTAATACATCCGCCGCCCCGCACTTACTGCTCGCCGCGCGGTTTCCGTGCTTTGCGACCGGCACGCCTGCCGCCGCGACCACGATTGCCGAGGTCGTTGAGATATTGAACGAGTTGGAACCATCCCCGCCTGTTCCGACGATCTCTAATACATCCATGTCATGAAGCAGTCTTGTACAGTGGTTGCGCATTTCTTCCGCGGAACCCGTGATCTCCCCTATCGTCTCGCCTTTCATACTAAGCGCCGTCAAATATGCGCTTTTCTGAACCTCGCTCGCCTCTCCGCTCATGATCTCGTTCATGACGGCTTTTGCCATATCATAACCGATATCCTCTTTTTTTGCCAGTTGTAGAATCGCTTCCTTGATCATAATCTCATGCTCCTCTCCCTGCCTCTTTCATACAGGCATCCCTGCTATCCTCTGCTGCTTCCATACAGATTTCTTATCATTTCCAATCCGCATTCGGTCATCACCGATTCCGGATGAAATTGTACGCCGTATACCGGATAGCGCACATGCTCGACCGCCATGACCTGACCATCCGCTGTCTGCGCCGTGATTTTTAAGTCCGGCGGGATGGTCGCAAGATCCGCCGCAAGCGAATGATAACGCGCCACCCTGCATTCCTTCGAAAATCCATGAAACAGGCAGCTATCCGTGTCCACCGTGACCACGCTCGTCTTTCCGTGCATCAGTTCTTTGGCATAAGTGACCGTCGCCCCGAACGCCTCGCAGATGACCTGATGTCCGAGGCAGACGCCGAAGATCGGAATTTTACCTGCAAGCGCCTTTACCACATCAGGGCAGACACCTGAATCGGCGGGTTTCCCCGGTCCGGGCGACAGTACGATGAGCTGCGGGGAAATCGCCTCGATTTCGGGAACTGTCATTTCATCGTTCCGGATCACACGGATGTCTTCGCACACCGCGCCGATCAACTGATACAGATTGTAGGAAAAGCTGTCGTAATTATCGATCAGCAATATCATGATCAATCCCCCCTTCCGCCGCCTCAAGCGCCTGCATGACTGCCTTCGCTTTATTGATACACTCCTGATATTCGTTTTCCGGTACGCTGTCCGCCACAATTCCGGCACCGCTTCGGATAAAAATCTTTTTATTTTTTGCAAATGCCAGACGGATACCGATGCAGGTATCCATATTCCCCGTAAAGTCCAGATACCCGACCGCGCCGCCGTAAATGCCGCGCTTGTTGTCTTCCAGCTCATTGATGATCTCGCATGCGCGCAGCTTCGGCGCGCCCGAAAGCGTCCCTGCCGGCAGGACTGCATCCACAGCATCAAGAGCGTCCTTATCCTCCCGCTCCATGCCCGATACCGTCGAACCGATATGCATGACATGGGAGTAGCGCTCGATGTTCATGTACTGCTCGACCCTGACGCTGCCAATCTGACTGATCCTTCCGATGTCGTTTCTGCCCAGATCGACAAGCATATTGTGTTCGGCGCATTCTTTTTCATCCGAAAGCAGTTCTCTTTCAAGCGCCTCATCCTCCTCTTTAGTCGCGCCGCGCGGTCTGGTCCCCGCAAGCGGATAGGTATAGAGTTTTCCATCCTCCCGCTTCACGAGCGTCTCCGGCGATGCGCCCGCAATCTCCATGTCGCCCGAAAAGTAAAACATATAGGGCGACGGGTTCGTCGTCCGCAGCACGCGGTACAAATCAAACAGGCTTCCCTCCATGTCCGCCTCGATCCGGTTCGAAAGCACGACCTGAAAAATATCGCCCTCGCGGATGTAATGCTTTGCCCTGCCGACCATTTCGCAATATTCTTCTTTTGAAAAAAGATAACGGTAATCCGAAATCCGCACGAGCGGATCGATATCCGCCTTTTCCCCGCTCCTTATGAGCGCCGCCATCTCTCCTAGTTCGCGCATGGCGCGGGGATAGGACGTCTCAAGATCGTCCGCCTGCGCATTTGTGATCAAAATGATCTTTTGTCTGAGGTTATCAAACGCGATCACTTTGTCAAAAAGCATCAGATCCACATCGCTGAATCCCTCGCTGTCCGCAGCATTTAGCTTAAGCGACGGCTCACTGTATTTGATATAATCGTAGGAAAAATAACCGACCAGCCCGCCGGTAAAAGGCGGAAGTTTCTGCAGGCGCGGACTCTTGTACTGCTTCAAAATTTCCCGGATATACGCGCCCGGATTCACCGTTTCCTGTGTCTGTCTCATTCCGCCGTTTACCGTCATCCTGCCGTTCAGACAGGTTATCTGTAAACGCGGTTCATAGCCGAGAAACGTATAGCGTCCCCATTTTCTGGTCTGTTCCACGCTTTCCAAAATATAACAATACCTGCTGACTTTTTTTAAGCGGCGAAGCACCTCGATCGGCGTGCCGATGTCAGAATAGATCTCCATGCTGACCGGAATGACCCGGTACGCTTCCGTCTCTGCGATCTGTTTCGCCTCTTCCAACGTGGGATGATACATGCCCCATTCCTCCTTGTTTCTTCCCCTGCCCGCCGCGCGCCCCATGCGCCGCTTTAGCGGCATACTTCCATGCGTATATGATATGGCATTGTGCATGCGGCTGCGCATAAAAAAACGCCCCTGACAACAGTTCTTGTCGTCAAGGACGAGTTTATCGATTCCATTCACCCGCGGTGCCACCCTGCTATATGCTTCCCGCGCCCGCATCCGCCTTCCTTCTGCATCCGGCATATACGCGCGCTTTCCGTCACACTCTCATTAGAGATACCATCATATCTCCGGCTGCTAACGCCAGCCACACGTCATAGAATACTGAGAGCCTCCGGCTCTGTTGACTATGCCCTCCGCGATCCATTTAACAGTCTGCGTTCTGACCGGCTCTCAGCCGCCCGGTCTCTCTGTGAGTGCACGTTCTGTTTTTATCTTCGCTTCAACGGTTTCACGTAGATTTTATTGCTTTACTGAGTTGAATTATAATACGCGGCTCGGGATTTTGCAAGTACTAATTTAAGGGAATTTTCAAGTAAAAATTTCCCCGGAATTTTAGAGATAAAAATCCTTGAACCGGCAGGGATAAAATTTCTTTGGAATTTCAAGGATTTTTTATCCGCCGTCATAGACATACTTTTTCCCGATACCCGTTTTCCAAGTGATAGACTTCATCACAGATCCGATAATCCTCCCGGTTATGGGAAATTAGAATCATGATCTTATTTTCTGCCAGCTTTTTCGGCTTATCTGCCATATTGTCTTATTCCGCCCTATACCACGCATATTTCTTGCCAAGATATTCAAGCCACTCCTGCACCAGTTCTTCATACGACTTATCCCACTCCGCATTGTACTTTTTATCTGCTCCAATATACTCAATCACCTCCTGCAGCCCATAACAGTCCACAAGATAGGCAACAAAAGAAGCTCCGCTGGAATAGTTCAAGTCAGGATCTTTCCATTCATAGGCATATGCCAAGAAATCCCCAAAATCACGATGATCATTTTTTATATCGATCGGACGCCCAATATGTTCTATATATGCATCCAAAAATACTCCCGTCTCATGAGAGCCGTGAATTTCAGTAAAATTATTATAACTATAATTCCAACAGTCATAGGCATAATCATTATATAAGCAGTCATAATTTCTGGCAAATCCTTCATACGTCCACAAATGTTCCGGGTCATCATGACCGTCCATCAGGGAATGAATATACTCGTGCATCAGGGAGACAACGCTCGTTAAGTAAATTTTCCTGCTTTCCCTATGAAAATAAGATACTCGCAACGAGCTTGTATCATCCGGAAAAATCACCGTTGTTTCATTGTTGTAATGGTCCAGGTCAAATAATTCCCGATACTGCTCCATCTGGCGCACGTTACACTCAAAAAACTGCCTGACTTCTCCGTAATTCTCATGCAGAAAGTTCTCCGACACCATCGGATTATCCTCCCATAATGCATCCTGCCAGTCCCGATCAATATAAAAGCGCGCATACTCGCAAGCCGCCGCATAATCAAGCGTCACGCCGCCATATTGGTAACGGAACTTCGTGAGTGTGCAGTCCACGCCGTTTTCTTCGTAGAACTCCTCCAGTACTCCATTGACGCGCTCCAAGCCCTCCGCCGTTCCCGATGCCGACAGCAGTTCCTGAAAATCTTCTTCCGAATGAGAAGAAAGATACTCCTCCACAAACAAACAGGCATTGTTTTTTGCCGCTTCCACATCCTGAGCAGATACAAATCTCTCATCAAAGCAAAGCAGGGTCAGATCATAGACCTCCGGGGCACTTGCGGGAACAAAGCTGTGGTTTTCCCGATCGTCTGATACTGGTTCTATGTCATTTAACGTTTCTTCCCTATCATCTGGCATTTCACTCCCGTCATCTGATGCCCTCTCTCTGTTATTGTGGTTTATTCCAACTTCTCCTACTTCTGCCTTTCTATACAGAAAATCCGCATACCCGTACGCCAGCCCATAGTTTGACCACTCCCCGTATCCGGCAAGCAGAACCTTTGCAAGATAATCCGCAGAATCCCATGCCTGAACCGGCGTATACAGCCGGTTCCCCGAAATCAAGATCCCATCATACGACTCCGGGCTTAACACCACGATCTCTATCTCTGGCACCGTTGTACCGATACAGGAAAGCGCCCTATCCGTTGCCGCGATACATGCCCGCCTCTCCTTCTCAGAAATGAAGGACTCAAAATAATAGGCTGCATAGTCCGTCTGCGTCTTTTCTACGTCTTTCCGGAATGAGAAGGTACCTGACGGCTCACTGTATCGGAGAATATCTGCTTCATAGACAGGCTCCGCAGAAAATGCCGTTTCCCCGTTTTCAGCCGTCTCCGAATCCGTTCCCTGCACCGCCCCATACTCCGGCTCCATCCGCCCCGCCTGCACCCCGGATTCTTTCTGACCCTGATTAGACCCACAGGCAGCCAATACCGCCATCATGACACCGACCGTCAATAAACGTATCCTTTTTTTCATATCTATACCCTTCAATCAATATTTGATAGTTTACTTTCAACTTACAATTCCCATTCCAAACGCCAGCTTGCAAAATACGCCAAGATTGCATCATTGACATTTTTAATATTATAACCCATCGTTTTACATAGTACAATACTTTTTTCACGCTTTCAATCTATTTCCTGCTGACATGATATAATGAGCGCAAAAGAAAAACAGGCGACGCGAAGCGACATTTGTTTTTTCTTGCGCCATTAACGAGCAAACGCCCGATAAAATCTGGCATGAAGCGCACAAAATAAAACAAAACCGGGTCAGGCTTACAACCCGCGACACAAAAACCGTACTTATAAAGTAACAGAAGCTTTTGTGAAATATGACAGGGGAGGAAAAACATGTGGACGATCAAAAGATCATAGAACTGTATTGGGAACGAAAAGAGAACGCCATTCAGGAAACTTCCCAAAAATACGGCGGACTTGTGACCCGCATTGCTCAAAATATCCTTTCAAGCCATGAAGACTGTGAGGAATGTGTGAATGACACCTACTTTGCCGTTTGGAATGCCATTCCGGACAAAAGACCCAATCTGTTTTCTGCCTTTATCAGCAGGATCACAAGAAATCTGGCATTAAAAAAATATGAAGATCTTTCTGCATCAAAAAGGAACCCTTCCGCAGTCATCTCTTTTGATGAATTAGACGATTGTGTATCCGGAACGGACAGCGTGGAATCCGAATCTGAAAGCAGGCGGATTGAAAGCCTGATCGACAACTTTCTCTGGCAGTTAGAGAAAGAAAAAAGAAACATATTTATCAGACGTTACTGGTACTTTGATTCTATCGAAAATATTTGTCACTATACCGGTTTTACACAAAGCAAAGTAAAATCCATGTTATACGAAACACGCCGGAAGCTGAGAGCATATTTAGAGCGCGAAGGGGTTGAGATTTAGAAAAAGGAGGCTTACTATGAACAAAAAACAACTTTCTGAACATATCGGAAATATGGATGACCGGCTTGTACAACAGGCGGAGCAAATACCTTTTTATGCTGCGCTGCACCGGCAGAAAAGAATCAGACATCTTTTGACAGCGGCGGCAGTGTTCACCTTAATGGTTTCCAGTTTCAGTATCGGCGCATTGGCGTTTGCACGTGAAATTGTTGTGGAAGTCCCTGCAGCGCAGGAGTCTGTCACTCTTGAAGACATCGGGCTTACGCTGAGCTTGCCCGAAGACTGGAAAGGCTGTTATGAGGTGATAGAGGATACTTTTGTTCCATACAATTCCCCGATGTGGGAATTCTGTGTGAAACCAATTTATGACGCGCAGACACCTGCTGATGAATCCGGTGAACTATTTTATCGCGGAACTCTCTTTTATCTATTTCAGTATACTGACGCTTCCATGTCTGCGGAGGAATTTGAACAGTCCGGCATCGCAGGGATCGGACGCTATTTGTTTTCAACAGAACATGCCACTTATGTGATCATGTATGCAACTGATGTGCAGTATGATCCTTCTAATAAAGATCAGGAACGCCTTTATCAAAAAATGATGTCAGAAATCGGGGAAATCCGCTTCACAGTCAACAATATTCTTGAAAATCATACGGACGGCGCCACTTTCGATGATTGAAACACGCCCAGAAAGACACACCGCGTATCACACAAAAAAATAACTGTCACCATATCATATGAGGAGGAACATACCTATGAACAGCAGATCCTTTGACGACAAACGAATTGCACACGGCTACGCTTCCGACAGACCGTGGCTCCATAAATTTGTGATAGAGCGTTTGAAATCCGACTTACATCTGCAAAAAACCTTTCACAACGGACTTGACGTCGGATGCGGCGCCGGATTGTCAGCCAAAGCTTTACGGCTGATCTGTGATCATGTAACAGGAACCGATATCTCGCAAGAAATGATTTCCGCATGCATGGATACCTGCAATGCTTCCGGGTTTACTTTTTATGCGGCGAAAGCCGAGGAAACGGCTCTGCCTGAAACGCCGTACGATATTGTTACCGCAGGGGGCGTCATCAACTGGGTGGATAAAGATAAATTTCTCAAGAACATGGACCTTGTGACGGCAGAAAACGCGCTGCTCATCATATACGATTTCTGGATATCGGACAAGATGTCCGGAAACAATGCCTATACGGAGTGGTTTCACAATCTGTGGCTGACCAATTTCCCGAAACCGCCGCGAAAAGAAGATGTATGGCGTCAAAGCGACATGCCGGCGGAGTTTGTCATAAAAAAGCAGGTCACATATCAGATGCAGCATTCATTTTCTTTGGAATCCTTTATCCGCTTTATGATGACGCAGTCGAATGTAAATTCACAGATACAGGCTCATCATAGAACAGAAGCAGAAATTTACGGTCTGATGGAGCAAACCCTGTCACCGATCTTCCACGGGACTGATCAGACCCTGATTTTCGATGCGTACAGTTGGTATATAGAAAGAGAATGTTTTTTGAAAACGGATATTCCGTAGAAGCGCTGTCAGCGAGATACAGGCTGGCACATAGAAGCTCCGCCGAATCACACCGTTTTTTTCAAACTGCTCATTGACGCTCAGCCCGGTTTATGTTATATTCACAACATACCCCATACGGGTATGTTGTGAATATAGATGGATTCTCCAACACAGACTATCAACTTAAGACATGACGGAGGCAGGCATGGAAAACGAACAGATACGGCAATCGGAACAGATACAGCATCCAGAAAAGATGCAAAAATCAGAACAGATGCAACATTCAGAACAACTGCAACAGCCAAAACTGATGCCGCAGTCAGATCAATCGCAACAGCCAAAACTGATGCCGCAGTCAGATCAACTGCAACAGCCAAAACTGATGCCGCAGTCAGATCAATCGCAACAGCCAAAGCAAGTGCCACTGTCAGAACAGCACGTCATCACATGCGGCGGGAACTCCGTCAACGATGACCGCGGCAGCTCGTGCTGTGATAAAAGCTGTGCGGAGTGCGAGCGGCATAAGCACCGCTCCAAAGAAGAATACCGCTCACTCACAAACCGCTTAAACCGCATTGAAGGGCAGATCCGCGGCATCCGCCAGATGGTGGACAACGAGCGCTACTGCGTGGACATTCTGACTCAGGTCAGCGCCGTCCAATCGGCATTGAACGCTTTTAACCGTGAGCTTCTCACCCGCCATATCAAAAGCTGTGTCACGGAGGATATCCGTGGTGGAAACGAAGCTGCCGTCGATGAACTCTGCGCTACCCTGCAGAAACTCATGAAGTGAAGCCGCCCGGTCCACTGCGCTCCAAAATCCAGCCCATGTCCGGTATGACTTTTCTCCACGGAAAGGAATGTTCTTCATCATGAAAAAAGAAACCTATGACATTACAGGAATGACCTGCTCCGCCTGCTCCGCACGCGTGGAGAAAACGGCGGCAAAGCTCACCGGTGTCCAAACAGTGAGCGTCAATCTTCTCACCAATAATATGAAAATTGAATATGACGAATCCGCACTCACGCAAAGCGAGATCGTCTCTGCCATTGAAAAAGCCGGTTACGGTGCGGCTCCGCGAGATGCGGCTCCGGTTATGGACAGTGGCCGGCATATAGAAAATTCAGCCGTCGCACACACAGGCTCCGGCGGACAGTCAAAGCCCGCGAATGCCAACGAACAGCATATCCGCGGCATGAAACACCGCCTGATCTGCTCGTTTGCCGTTTTAATCCCGATGATGTATATATCCATGCACGGCATGTTCCATCATATGTTCGGACTGCCTGTTCCGCAGTTCGTATCCGCGCTTTTGGACGGAGAACAGAATGCGGTCATCAACGTATTGACCCAGTTTCTGCTTCTGCTGCCGATCTTATATTGGAACCGCAATTATTTTATCAATGGTTTCCGCAATCTGTTTCACGGCGCGCCGAACATGGATACGCTGATCGCTCTCGGCTCTGCCGCATCGACCGTCTATGGATTGTTTGCGCTCTATCACATCGGCTACGGACTCGGCCACGGACAGGAAGCAGTCGTCACACATTATCTGTCCGATATTTATTTTGAATCGGCAGGTATGATCGTCACGCTGATCACGCTCGGAAAATATTTAGAGGCGCGGTCAAAAGGAAAAACAAGCAGTGCGATTGAAAAACTTATGGATCTGACCCCGCGCACGGCGCTCGTATTGCGTGACGGCACGGAGCAGGAAATACCCGTCCCGCTCGTCGCGGCAGGCGACACGGTCATTGTAAAACCCGGCGCGCGCGTTCCGGTGGACGGCGTGATCCTAAGCGGACACAGCTCGCTTGACGAATCGCCGATTACCGGAGAGAGCCTTCCCGTGGAAAAAAAGGAGGGCGACACAGTCATCTCTGCCTCTATGAATCAAAACGGCTATTTTCAGATGAGGGCAGAACGGGTCGGCGAAGATACGACGATCCAGCAGATCATCCGTCTCGTGGAGGAAGCGTCGTCAAGCAAAGCGCCGATCGCGCGCCTGGCCGATAAGGTGTCGGGTATATTTGTTCCCGTCGTCATCCTGATCGCCCTAATCACGATCGCCGTCTGGATGTTTGCCGGCGCCGGATTTGAATCCGCGCTTTCGTTTGGCATCAGCGTCCTCGTGATCTCCTGTCCCTGTGCGCTCGGTCTGGCAACACCCGTCGCAATCATGGTCGGAACCGGAAAAGGCGCCGAAAACGGCATTCTTATTAAATCGGGAGAAGCTTTGGAGACGGCACATCATGTGGATACCGTCGTACTGGATAAAACAGGAACGATCACCGAGGGAAAGCCTCATGTGACCGACGTGCTCCCCTTTGGTAGCCAAAAAGAAGAATTACTCCGTATTGCCGCTTCCTTAGAGCGTCAGAGCGAACACCCGCTTGCCGATGCGGTCCTGAACTATGCGGAATCAGAATTTCGGACTCATACCCAGACTCATGCAGAAAACCAGAAATCGGCACATTCGAAGACTTTTTACACGGAAGCTGCAGATTTTACGCTGCTTCCGGGGCAGGGCGTCAGCGCCGTCATCGACGGTGTGCGCTATTACTCAGGTAACCTGAAGCTGCCCGTTTCCTGCATCACGCAGGAAATCAGGAAGTGCGCAGAGGTACTCTCAGATGAAGGGAAAACCCCTCTCCTATTCGCATCGGATACCCGCTTTCTTGGCATCATCGCTGTTGCCGACGTCGTGAAGCAAAGCAGCGCGCAGGCAGTCCGCCTGCTGCACGACATGCATATTCATACAGTCATGCTGACCGGTGACAATGAACGCGTCGCAGATGCGATCAAACGTCAGACCGGCGTATCAGATGTGATTGCCGGCGTACTCCCGCAGGATAAGGAACGCCATATCCGCGAGCTTAAGGAGCGGGGGCATATCGTCGCCATGATCGGCGACGGCATCAACGACGCGCCCGCTCTTGCCGCCGCAGACGTCGGCATTGCGATTGGCGCAGGTACGGAGATCGCTATTGAGAGTGCGGACGCCGTTTTGATCCGCAGCGATCTGCTCGATGCCGTAACTGCGATCCGTTTAAGCAAAGCAGTCATCCGGAATATCCGGCAAAATTTGTTTTGGGCATTTTTTTATAATTGTATTGGGATCCCGCTTGCAGCAGGTGTACTCTATGCACCATTTCATCTGCGCCTGACGCCGATGTTCGGTGCGGCAGCCATGAGTTTAAGCAGTGTATGCGTTGTATCAAATGCCCTTCGGCTGCGTCTGTTCAAGCCAATACTGAACAATGTTCAGAAAACGCCTGCAAAATGCGCTGGCGCAATACCAACAATCAATGAAGACAATCAGACCTGCCTGCAGGCTGATCATAAAAAGGAGGAAACAACCATGACAATCACTTTAAGCATTGAAGGCATGATGTGTGAACACTGCAAAAAGCATGTGGAGGAAGCACTCGCAAAGCTTCCCGCCTCATCGGTAAGCGTCGATCTGGCAGGAAAGAGCGCCGTCATCACAACTGACGGCGATGTCGCAGACGACACGCTGAAACACGCAATTTCGGATGCCGGATACGAACTGACTGACATTACGAGAGACTAAGATTCAGACAGACTCACGGCATTGTGACAGGCTAAGCTTCAAACAAGCCTACGGCATTCAATAGGCTGAGCTTCAAACAAGCCTACGGCATTACAGACAAACATCACTGTATATACCACACAAGAAAAAACAGGAGCTGTTTCTATATAG
This sequence comes from Lachnospiraceae bacterium, assembly GCA_003979345.1. Taxonomy (GTDB): domain Bacteria; phylum Bacillota; class Clostridia; order Lachnospirales; family Lachnospiraceae; genus DLAJ01. The sequence goes on along the minus strand of RYVZ01000010.1, from coordinate 12,755 downwards.
AAGCTGCCCCTGTTTTTTATGCGCTCTGTTTAACCGCACTTCCCTTGCTTTTTACACTTTTTACAATTTATATTTTACAGCCGTTCCATAGGCGATGATCTCCGCCGCGCCGGACATGATCTGCGAAGATCCGTACATAATGCCGATAATGGCATCCGCACCAAGCGCCTCCGCTTCATCCACCATTCGTTTGATCGCAATGGAACGTGCTTCATTTAGCATTTCCGTGTATGCGGTGATCTCCCCGCCGACCAGATTCTTCATACCTGATAAGAAATCACGCCCAATGTTCTTTGCTCTTACGGTCGTTCCCTTTACCATGCCAATTGCCTCAATCTCTTTTCCCGGTACATATTCAATATTCAATAACAGCATTTTGATTCCCTCCTCAATATTCTCTGTGTTTTGTTTCCCTAATATTTCGCGGCAGCATCTTCCTCACCGCTCCCAATCTCCTTAAGCCGTTCGCGCAGTGCAAGTAATATCCCGCCTATGATGACAAGCGGTACTAAGATCACCGCAATCATGAACGGAACCGCTGCCGCAGGCATTGCTTCCACACCGCCGTAAAAGAATCCGCTCACGATGAGCACCAGAAACGCCATCATAAACAGTGTCACCGCACCTGCCACCACAAGCGGTGCAATTTTCTTTTTTCGTTTCTTATCCGTCGCCGTCACATTCATAAGCCGCATTCCTCCTTTCTCCCTGTCTTCCAGTCCTGTAAGCAGCTCCTGTGTCGGAAGCATTTCAAACTCTGCTCCGGTCTGCATGAGCTCCTCACATACCTCGCGGATCTGCGCAAGGTTCTTTTCTTCCCGCGCCAGCGAAATATCATGCCGCCTCAGGCAGTCTTCCAAAGTCATGTGCTTTGCCTGAAGTTTTCTGATCTCCTCAATCGGAACCGAAAGCTTGCGCAACAACTTGATACGCATCAGCATATCGACATCCTCTTCCGAATAATCACGATACCCATTTTGAATCTGACGCTTCGGTGACAAGAGTCCTTTTTCCTCATAAAAGCGGATATTCTTTTTTGTCACGCCTGCCAGTTGCTCGACCTCATTGATCTTCATCGCAGGACACCGCCCTTTCTTACAAGATTTGTCTTAACATATACCTTCCATCTAGTGGAATGTCAAATACTTTTTCATACTTTTTCTTTTTTTCATATTTGCTCCCATTTGCGTGCTTTAGCACACACTCAAATCAGGAAGGTTGAAACAAATTTCTTTCAACCTTTCATACCTGTTTATACTTTTCCATTCTCCCTCAAACATTCTCCCTTAAATTTTCAAACCCATTCATCCTTGCCAAAAAACCTATGGTTTTTATAGTTATTTTCTGTGTAAAACAAGCTATAAACATGCATTGCAAGCCTCAGGCACATATTTTATAATCAAGTATGGATGAAAAGAAATTGAGCAGGAGGATGATACCCTTGAAGCATGTCGGAACAAAAAACAATTGAAACTGCACGATTGGACTTACACAGGCTTGCGCTTTCAGATGCGGAAAGGATGTTTCATCATTGGACCGGCGATGCTAACGTTACGCGTTTTTTACGGTGGGCCGCACATAAAACGATCGATGATACAAAGAGCATGATTCAGCAATGGGTCCATATCTATCAGCATGATTCCACTTATTATTGGGGAATGTATCTAAAAAACGGTGAAATGATTGGCTCAATCGGTATCAATACAACCTCGGAATATGATGATAAAGGTGAATTGGGCTATAAGATTGGCATGCGCTACGAAGGACTTTTGCGGCATTACTATAAAACACGGGACGGATTTCATGATTGTGTGATCTACGGAATCATACGAAATGAATGGGAGCGGGATATACTCACTTTAATCAGTAGGAACACTTTTCTGACAGATCATTATGCACTCCCCCGTAAATCAAAAAGGACCGTGCAGACGTTTTTCCGCCTGCACAGCCCTCTCCTGATCTATTGGTCTTTGCTTCCTGTCATATCCGCACATCCACGGACGGATACTGCTCGGACAAAGATTTTTCTGTCTGTTCCGCACCGTCTTTGCCTTCAGCGTGTTCAGCATCTGTGCCTTTCGCCTTTCCGTCGCGATCTTTCTCCGCATCCCCCGCTTTTTTGTCGGAATCCGTTTTGGAACTGCGCTCATTCTCACTGCTCTTAAGTCCATTGCCGCGTTCCGCTTCCGCTGCCCGCTGCGCGCTCTCAGTTGCATCCCGCAGGGAACCTGCCTGCGCATTGGCCGCACTATCGGCTTTTGCCTCCACATCTGCAAGCTCCGCTTCTTTGCTCGCTAATACTTTTTCACTTTTCTCTAACTTCATCTCCGCTTTTACGATATTCGCACGGTTTTCCATTCTGTTTGAAACACTGCCCTGTATTTTCGCCTGTTTCATCGACGCATCTGCAGAAAGCATCGCAGACATTCCCTCTGTAGAGAATCCTGCTGCCTGTGCCGTTCCCTGTCTCTGCGCTGTGCCGCCTGCAGGTTTAGATGCTTCTGCCGCCTTCTGCCGTTCTTTTTGGCGCTCCGCTTTTTCCTGCATATGTTTTTCCATCTGATGCTGCCGAAGCTGCATATTCAGATCGGAAATCTCTTTAATAAGTTCCTGACGCTTTTTCATTTTTTCCTCAGGACTTACATCTTCTTTTCCGGATAATTCTGAAAGCTCCTGCTGTTTCCGCTCTATCTGCTTACGAATACTTTTGGACTGCGCATCGTCACCCTGTCCAAGCAGCCCCGTCGGCATAACCCCGGATACTCCGCCTGTGTTTCCCATACCGTTTCCGTTTTCTACTTTCATATCAATCCCTCCGTGGTTTATTTTTTACAGGTCAAAAAGCATCGTTCCTCCGATTCCCTGTCTCTGATCTGTTTTTCGGCATTTCCCGCCAATCCTTAACCATGTTGTTGTCAATCAGCTTTTCTTTGTTGTGGCGCATGAACAGACCGCAAAAACAGGACCGGATCTATGCTTTTATCCGTGTGGATTCAAATGCACAGCATGACGCTTAACCGCACAAGCGCTCCCTCCTGTTCGATCGCGAGCGCCCCATGATAGTGTTCCGCAACCGCCTTCATATGGCGCAGCCCAAAACCATGCGCCCCGGCGGGCTGCTTCGTCGTCATCGGCAGTCCCTCCGCACCTTTCAATGCAAGCTCGCCCACAAAAGTATTCTCCACAACGATCAGGTACGCATGATGTTCCCGAAAGCTTCGGATACGGATAACTCCTCCCGCAGAAACAGCTTCCAGAGCATTTGTCAGCGCGTTATCCAAAATGATACTGAGATCGAACGCATCTACCGCCGCCTCATCCGGGTAGTGAAAATCCACCTCAAATGAGGCTTTTTGCGCAGCGATCCGGCGCTGATGTTCCTCAAGGATCACATCGGTCACAGGATTCCCTGTCCGTATGTCTCCTGTCTGCCGGTTCCCGGATCCTGTTCCCTTATAACACTCATCATTGGCTTGGCAGTCTTTGTGTCCGCCGATTGCCTTCCGTTTCCCGTTTTTTTCCGGTGTACCGGCTGTCCCTTGCGTCCCGGCTTCTTCCTGCGTACCGGGTGTCTCCAGCACCCCGGCTTTTTCCTGCGTATCGGCTGTCTCCAGCACCCCGGCTTTTTCCTGCGTACCGGGTGTCTCCAGCACCCCGGCTTTTTCCTGCGTACCGCTGCACGCGCGTCCCATCGAATCCAGATAGTCCATCGCCTGCCCGGACTCCCCGCGCTCTAAGAGTCTTTGCAGAACACTGATGTGGTTCCGCATATCATGACGCATCCCCCGCATATCTTCGTGCAGCTGCTCCACTTCCCCGATGTGCACACGCATACTCTTTATCTCCTGCATCAGAAGCGCGTCGCTCTGCTTTTTTCCCTGTTCCTGCTTCAGCTTCTGGTACAGATACAGCATCGCCATGATCGCTGCCAGCAGCAGAACCTGCATGACAAACTCCATCAGACGGTACATGGGATCCATATCGCCCATATATAGATTGGTCTCTTCAAATACGACATTAGCGCTGCGTCCGGTCCAGACATAGCAGATGATGCCCGAAATCGACGGGATCATTAAAAGAAGCAGCTCCTTTTTTTCCATTCCGTTCCGGTTAAAAAAGAACAGTCTTTCTATCATCCTGCACACACCGGACAAAATCAGTACGAAGAGCACGGTTCCTATCACCCTGAACACGCAGAAACTTAGAAACAGCATCATTCTTATATTTTTCGTTGTTATCGGTGACCGCAGCATCATCCATTCTTCCACACGCATCTCCACAAAGTAACTCAGATGATGCGACACAGAATCCGCAAGCCATCTTATGGTAAAAAAAGTAAAGCACAGGAAAAACCAGACCCGTGCATTATCTTTTTCCAACCTATACAGCACAAGATAAGCCGCCAGAAAAGAAAGCAAATATGCTGCAAATGCATACAGAGTATTCAGCGTGGCCATATCATAACCTGTAAGAAACCATGTCCTGATCGGTACATACAAAAACAAAGCCGCGATGGTAAAATAAACCGCTCCTACTGTCCATGCGTATCGCTTCGCCCTTGGAACCGCCATGAAATGCCTGCACAATGCTGCAAGCGCAATTCCCGTAATCAGTTGGGCCGCCCCTTGGTTCAAGTTATCCACTATTTCATAAAACGGCTCAAAGATTCCCGCGTTCACGCCACTCCTCCTCCCGCTTTCTGATATATTCCATATATCTGTGAACAAATCCGGCATATTTCGTTTTTGCCATCAGCACGCTCTCCCCGTTTTCCAGTGTGATGCCTGCACCGTCATAGCACCGCACATAACGCAGATTCACGATGTACGCCCTGTGACAGCGCACAAAATCCATACCCAGACGCTCCTCTAAATCCGTCAGCCGCCCGTAAAATTCAATCTGTTCATGCATCTTGTGGAGCGTGACCTTGCGGTTAAACACTTCCAGATATACGATCTCCGATAAATATACTTTCTCGGTACGCGCCTTATTTTTGATCGTCAGGCTTGCCTCAAAGCGCTCCCCGGGCCGCTTTTGATTTCCGCCATTCCGTTCACAATCCTTCACCGCCTTTTCAAGCACTTCGTAGAACTTTACGGAGTCTACAGGTTTTAGAAGATAGTGAAATGCACCGACGTCAAACGCCCGATACACGTATTCCTCCAGTGCTGTCAGAAAAACGATCGTGATATTGATTCCAAGACTGCGCAGCTTCCCTGCAAGATCCATGCCGCTCATACCGTCCATTTTGATATCCAAAAAAAGAATATCCGGCATGCTCTTTTCCATCAGAAAGCGCTCCGCACTCTCAAACAGGCAGATTTCCGCCTCCGGCAGAAAGCGCCTGATCTTTTGCGCGATATCCTCCCTGATCTCACTCTCATCGTCACAGACTGCAATTCTCATTAAATCACTCCCCACTGTCGCCTCGCAAACGCGCGCTTTTCGCGCGCCCTGCTCTTTACCTCTTCTCTTTCTTTTCCTTATTCTCGCCTCGCAAACGCGCGCTTTTCGCGCGCCTGCTCTTTACCTCTTCTCTTTCTTTTCCTTATTCTCGCCTCGCAAACGCGCGCTTTTCGCGCGCCTTCCCCGGCTTCGCCGGGGGTTTGCTCGGTGTATGGCGCAGGAAAACCAAATGTCTGCTTCGCAGCCGCTTGGTTTTCTTTTGCGCCATACCATTATAGCATGTCCGGATATGTGTTGAAAAACTGCATGTTGTGAACAGGCGTTTTATTGCATTTAATAACATTTGATGGCATTCTATGACATTCTATGACACTCAAAATGTGCAGGAAGTAAAAAAGAGTCTGCACACGGAATGCAGACCCTCTCGTCTATTTTTCGCTCTTGAACATGCTGCCCCGGCGGCATAAACCGTCATGAAACCGCTGTCCCATATACGATCTTGTTACGCCCGCTGTCTTTACCTTCATATAACTTTTCGTCCGCATCACGGACAATGTGCTCGACTTTCCTGTCATTTCCTTCCGTGACGCCAAACGTCATCGTGATACCAAACTCCAACTCCCCATACAGAATCCGCTTGACCCTGATAGCTTCCAACAATTCTGTCATATAGGATACCGCCGTGTCCAAATGCATATTTTCATATACCAGCAGCATTTCCTCGCCGCCCCATCTTGCAACAAAGCCATGCCCCTGCATATGCTTCCTGATCAGGGCAGATATTTCGGAAAGCGCCACATCACCGCAATCATGGCCGTATGTATCATTCACGTTCTTAAAATGATCGATATCGCCGATCGCAACGCAGAACGGAATCCCCTTGTTTCTGTAATCCTCACACACCTGTTTCAGCAGATTTTCACCGCTTCTCCGGTTATACAATCCGGTCAGGATGTCCTGCTCTACCAATTCCTGAAGCGACTTCTGCATTTTTAACAGATAACGCCCCATATCTCCCAGTTCGTCTTTGCGCTCTAACACATCCGCGTCAAATTCGGTATGAAGCTCTCCCTCCGAGATCGTCTCCATAAATAATTCCGTTTTGGTGATCGCGACAACAAGTTTTTTGGAAAACCGACCCGTCACAAAACATACGATCGCCATCGTGATCATTCCAAAAACAATGATCGGAATCAATGAGTCAAAAACCAGCTTCTCCACCTGTGCCGACGGTTTCCCGACAAAGATCATACCGACACATACTCCGTCAGGTGAGAAAAGCGGTTCATAATAAGAAAAATAACGAACCCCCTCTACCATCGTACTTGAATAAAAGTGCGGCTGCCCGCCCCTTAATACCTCTTCTACCACGGTCTGATTTGCCTTTGTGCCGACTGCCCTGTCACCGCTATCCGTCCGGATCGTTGTGACCGCACGGGTATCCTGCCTGAAAATCGTAATGTCAACACCTGTTTCTTCCCTGATCGAATCAATGATCGTAAAGTGGTCGCTTAATACATGCTCTCCCTTCAGTAATCTGATGTCCTCTCCTTCTTCCTCTATATGATAGCCGCCTTCATACACCGTATCATATAAGATCACGACTGCATGACATAAATTCACAAGTCCGTTTTTCGTTTCAACGTTCATGGACGACGCAAAGCGGATAGAACTAAATATCGTGATCACCAATGTCAATAAGATCAGCGGCAGCACATTCATTTTGAGCAGTACCCAGAAAAAACTGCTTTCTCTTAATTTTATCTTCATCGTTAATTATGAAACCCTTCCCGCCTCAAATTTTTACAAAAAGATCACATGCTTTGGTATGACTTACATTCTGTCAACTCATACTCCCTCGTTCCGATTTCAAGTGCTGCAGCTGCCTCCACTGTATGAATACCGTTTCTCGATTCCATCCGCTTGATCAAATGCTGCTTTCCCTTATCGTCAGACGCATAGACCAGATCGACGCACGCCTGATCCAGCGCGACCGGATCTAAGGATGCAAGCATACCGATATCAGCCATTTGGGGATCTTCCGCCACCGCACAGCAATCACAGTCAACGGAAAGATTTTTCATGACATTGATATAAGCGATCTTTCCCTTAAAATGACTGACGACCGACTGTGCCGCATCCGCCATCGACTCCAAAAAAGAATCATGATCCGACGACCATATCTTCGCCGCGTCTCCCGCACCGTGGATATGGGCCTTTCCGTGGGATGATGCAATTCCAATAGAAATATTCTTGAGCGCCCCGCCAAAACCGCCCATTGGATGCCCCTTGAAATGAGACAGCACAAGCAGCGAATCATAATTCATGAGATTGGCACCGACATAATTTTCTTTCAAATGAACACCGTTTGGTACCGGGATGGCTTTTTCCCCGTCCGCATCCATAATATCCACGGGCGCGATCTTCGTCCAGCCGTGCAGTTCCATCGTCTTACGATGTGCTTTCGTCGTATTGCGCTCTCCTTCATATGCCGTGTTACACTCCACAATCGTACCATTCACCTTGTCCACCATCGGTTTCCAAAAAGAAGGCAGGATAAAATTCTGGTTGCCGACCTCGCCGGAGTGGACCTTGACCGCCACGCGTCCTGGCAGCGTTATGCCAAGCGCCTGATACAATGCGATCACATTTTGCGGTGTGATCTCTTTTGTCATATAAACCTTTGCTCTTTCCATTCTGTCTGCCTCCTTATTTCCTATGCCCGCACGCTCAATCTGCCAACGTTCCCGCCTGCAAAGTCTGTCCGGTTCCACCGTCGCTGCTATAGCGGTCGATCTTGTCCCTGATTTCCTGCATCTCATAATCAAGGACACCGATCGAATCCGCACATCGCTTTAACTGCAGCATGATTTCCTCTGCATTCCCCATATCTCTTTTATATTTCAGCTTATGTTCCAGACTCGCCCAAAAATCCATTGCGATTGTCCGGAACTGAACTTCCACCTTCATGTACTTTTTCTCTCTGGATAAAAAAATAGGCACGTTCAGGATCAGATGCAGACTGCGGTAACCGTTCGGCTTCGGATCTTTAATATAATCCTTTGCCTTCAGCAGTGTGATATCATCCTGCTTCGTAAAAAGCTCCGCCAGACGATAAATATCGTCAGGAAACGAACAGATCACGCGCACTCCTGCAACGTCGGTAAGATATTCCGCGATGTTTTCAATAGAAAGCGTATATCTCTTTTTTCTCAGCTTTTCATAAATGCTTTCCGGTGTCTTTAACCGGCTTTTGATGGACTCAAACGGATTGCGGTTGTACTCCCTTGAAAATTCCTCATTGAGCACTTTCAGCTTCGTCTCCACCTCCATGATCGCGCACCGGTACTGCATCATCAGATGGTTAAACGGCTCGGCTTCCTTTAACTTTTCCGCCTGAAACTCTATGATCTCGTTCTGTTTCTTCAGCGCCTCCGTCTGACTTTCGACCTTCTGCTCGAGCTCTTTTTTACATAAAAACAGCTCAACGGTATTTTTGACCCTTTGCCGCACGACTGATTCGTCAAAAGGTTTATGAATGAAATCGGAAACGCCCAGCTCAAAACAGCGGTTCTCAATCTCGGGAGCAACTTCACTTGTGATGACAAGAACCGGGATCCGCCTCATCCATCCGTGCTCCCTCATCCGCTCCATAACCGAAAAGCCATCCATCCGCGGCATATGAAGATCTAATATCAACGCCGCCGTGTCATCGGACATCTCCAATATCTCAAGCACCTGCTCCCCGTCAGACGCCGTTTTTACCTCATACTCATTCCCCAGCATGTGGCACAACAGTGTTCGGTTTATTTCCACATCATCTGCAACGAGTATTCTCTGCATAGCCCCATCCTCTTCTGTATTCTGCTCACTTTTGACCCATAGTCTGTTTGTTTTACCTCTGTGCTTTACACGACATGCACATATCCCCGGATAAATAAAAAACAACTGCCAAAGCATGTCAGCAGTTGTCTCCTTTTCTATTCGACTCTGCCCATTACGGACACTATAGCATGTACTGCGCACAAACCCACGATTCGCGATACACACTCCGCTCGCTCCCGGCGCAGCGTTCGGTCTTTCGGCATAATCCCTTAAGCTCCTCACATGGAAACGTTTCCATGTGATATAATGTCCGATGACATTATATCACATCCCCGCGCACTCTTCCACCTGAAATTCATTTTGACGCCGCTTCCGCGGTTCATTTTGGCGCTGCTTCCGCGACCGCCTCTCCCATACGCACTTTTCTCTCTATGCCGCATCCGCAGCTCTTTTCCCACTTTTCACAAAATTGCGCTGCATTTTTCTGAACAAGCAGTATGATAGTTGAACCGCCAAACTCAAAATACCCCTTTTCCGTTCCGCGCTGAACATTGTTCAGTTTCTGTGATCTCCTGTGATTATTGATCTTACCCACCAGCAGCGCGCCAACTTCCATCTGCACGATCAATCCAAACTCTTTGCTCTCTATTACCTGATATTCACGGCTGTTCCGGGCAAACACCGGAACCCCGCGCAGTGCGATCGGTCTGACGCAGTGCAGCTTTCCTTCTATTCTTTTCTCATACACGATCTGTCCGTCTGCCGCATAACAATAACGGTGATAATCCGCCGGTGTCAGTCTGAAGATCAGTGCCTCTCCATCCATGAATCGTTCCGCAAGACGCTCATCTCCCAAAAGATCCTCAAGTGAAAATCTCGTCGCCTTGATCAACAACACCATATTCTTCCGTATTTTGGCAAACGAAAGCCAGCCGTCACAGGGTGACAGCAGATACACGCCATCCTTCCTTTGCGCGGTCTCCTTCCTTTTTCTGGAAAAAAAATCATTGAAGGACGCAAAGCCCCCCTGCGGGACTTCAACACCCCTCATATCGATACCATGTTTTCGGATAAACCAGGGCACAAGCCCTTTAGAAGCACGCGATGAAAGAAAATACCCCGCGGCCTTTGACACCGGCGGGCATATCAAAAGCTTTAAGAAAATCCTTCCGGGCGCGGTCCGGTACAAGAAACGAAGCGCCATAGAGTCTCCTTCATCCGCCGTATTCAAATTCCATGCAATGTCGTCCTTACGCCCCATACGGCGCACAAACCCCTGATGAGAAAATTTCTTTTTCATACGAATCCCCTGCATATCGCGAGCCTTGCTTGCGATACCACTCAAAAAGAAAGTTGCTAAACTCACAAAATCGAATGAGAAATACAAACTGAACTTGTTGTGTTTGTATTTCTCATAAACATTTAGAAACTCTTTGACTGCGTTTTTTGCAATCTTAGAGTTTCTAAATGTTTTTTATACAATATCGCCGCCCATAAAAAAGAACAGCCCGATCCCTTCCAAAATACCTAGCACGATCATGATGATCTTGCCAATAATGCCCGGCTTTTTGATCTCCAACGGCATGAGATATCCCGCTCCCATCAGGATCAGAAGGAGCGGAAACCAGATCAAAGTCCTGCATATGTGCTCCTTATGTAATAAATAGACCAGCGGCAGTGCAACCGCAACCACTGTCACCGGAACGCCCAGATAACTTTTTCGCTTCTCCGTCGTCTGCTTCTGCCTCTCCTCCTCCAGCACATTAAAATACGCAAGTCTGATCAGCGCACACAGCACAAAAGCGGCGCATACCACACCGACCCAAAGATTTTCGTTCGCGATCCTGTATACAAAAATTGCCGGCAGAATCCCGAAGCTGATCAAATCGCTGAGGGAGTCAATCTGTACGCCGAAACGTTTTTCTTTTTCATTCCGCGTTTTCGTCTGGGCCACCGCCCCGTCAAACATATCGCAGACGCCCGCTATCATCAGGCAGATCAGCGCTCCCCAGTAATCAAAAGCCAGTACCCTCAATATACCGGCAAACGCTGCCAGCATCCCACAATAGGTAAGTACGACCGTATAATCATAATAACCCAGTACCTTTTTCTTCATGTTTCTCTCCCCTTACCAAATCTTTTTGAAGTCTCTTTTCTATTTGATCAGTCCAAACCCGATGCTGTATGCCAAAATACACCAGGGTTTTCCCAATATGATGATCCATATAAATGTTTTACTCTTCATTTTCATTAGACCCGAAAAGTAGCATAAAAAGTCGTCGGGAAACAATGGAAGCAACGTTGCTACGAACAAAAACCATGCATAGGACTTACTTTTTTCGACAATCCCGCTCCATTTATCATACTGCTTTTGCGGAAACATGGAAAGCACAATATTTTTTCCATATTTTTTTGCTAAAAAATAAGCAATGATCGATCCAAGGCTGATTCCGATATAATTGCACCAAAAACCCGTCATCGTTCCAAATGCGACTGCACCAGCCGCGCACCCAAGATATCCCGGAAGCACCGGTATCACCACCTGAAGCGCCTGAAACAGAGTCAGCGCCAGGGGTGCCGCAATGCCAAAACTTTTCATATATTTTTGAAGTGACTCTACAGAATCTATCTTCGCGCTGAACAACTGCTTTGCGATCAGCAGAATAACAAGCACAAATCCCACAATGATCCATATTTTAATCTTCTTCGCCACGCTGCCCTCCTTTCCCTGCGATCTTCCTGTAAAGTCGTGATACTGCCTTAGCGTACCATCCCGAAAATCCGCATTTTTCACACAAGAAATAACTTACTTCCGCCAACAGGACGCCTCCCGCAACATCAATGATCACATGCTGTTTGGTAGTCAGTGTCGACACAAAGATACTGATTGCGATCAGCACACTCGTAATGCGGTACCAGCGAGGTATCTTTTCGTTGCCCCTCACCGCGATCACACACAGCCAGCTCGTCAGGCAGTGTATGGATGGAAACAAATTATCCGCCGCGTCAATGCGGTACAGCAGACGCATCAGTTCATGCGACAGCGACTGCCCTTCCACAACCGGTCTGACATTGGTTGTCGGATAAATCAAAAAGCAACACAGACATATCGTTTTCGCGATAATATCGGCTCCCATAAAGCGAAAAGCCTTTTCTTTTTCCTGCCTGCACCCAATCGCATAATTTATGATCCAAAACAGGTAGCAGCCATAATAAATCAGAATCGTCCACGGCAGAAGAGGAATTTTCTCGTCCAAGCTATTTGTCAGATCATGATGATACCAATCTGAGGTCAATGCCCTTGCGCCATAATACGTAATATTGTTTAATGTGATTGTGAAAAAGACCGCGATCCACATGACCGGCGGCACGATCTGCCTCTTTTTCTTCATCGTTACTCTCCACGTCATCCAAAGATTTTGAGCCGGTATGTAAGACATTATACCATAATCGCTTCGCGATCATGCTGCGTTCATGCACACTCGCTTCGCTCGGCGCGGTATAATGTCTAGCGACATTATACC
>RYVZ01000009.1 GCA_003979345.1 Lachnospiraceae bacterium | reverse complement strand
ACTAAACAAAAAAGAAAGGATTCCTTATGGCTTATTTTACATCAAATACTTACTCTTTGAAACGAAAAATTTTACTTTTAATATAAATAACAGGCAGCATCATTCACATCCTCAATGCATGAGGTAACCACAGTCTCCACATCCCCATAAGAATTTTTATGAAATTCCACATAATTTTTTTCAAAGAGAATACAAAAAAAATCTTTCCTGAACCGGTCTCCAATGACCTCACTGTGCTTTATGGCAGTAAAGCGTTCCATATTTTTCGAAAGCACCGAAGCCAACAGAATCACCGCATACGCAATAAAAATGCCATATGAGATGCCCGCCTGCTTTTCCGTTAAAAAACCGTCGACGATTTTTTCTGTGAACATTGGCACGACATACATAAAAATCGTATTGGCAAGCACCATAGAAAACATGACGATCGTTAAGGTCTTAGCGTAGGAAAACAATTTCAGGACAAATCTAACCGCAGTTTTATTCGTGATCTCAGTGCTCATAAGTGATGAAATATCCTTTCCGTTTTTTCTTACTATCCTTTATGCTGATCCGTTCGCTCTTCCACTGCCGAAACACCAACATATTCATGTCCGATGATAGTTTTGTTCGATCCTATTATACATTCCAATTCCTACAAATGCAATTCTTCAAGCAAAAAAACATAACTTCTAAAAAATTCATCATGTGATGCTCGTGGATATTACAGTTATCCCTTCTGTAGTTTGTAAAGGATGTTGTCGTGTCGCCAGAGTCCTCCTTTATGATAAAAATAGAAAATCGGCTTAGAAAACTCTATATTTTCACTCCCCCATAATTATGGTAACATAATAAATAAAAGTCTTGGCTGATAGAGAAAGGCATAACACATATGACGGAATATGAATTTCTTCAATTAGAAATAGGTACGGTCGTGTCTAACAGATTTGATCCAGACACATATTTTATAGTTTATGATACCGACGAAATGGGTACCGCTTATAGAGGAAAAAAACACCTAGTATATGGTATCAGGCAAATGGATTGCGACAAAAATTTTGCAAGAATAGATATTGGTAATTGTCAATTTTGGAAAGTAGAAGGAAAATGTAAACTGTGACTTATTTCCTATCAAACAGCCAAAATGTGAGAAAATGCCTTTATCTATACAAAAGCACTTGAAAGACCTGTGTGAAGCGTGGCTTGCATTCTAATCTCTTCTATAGCTTGCATTTGCCTGTTCCCACAAAAAAACCATAAAGTTCCCCCGTCAAAACCAGTTGCACCACCCTCCCCCACATGCTATAATCTTACCAAAAGCGTCGGTTCCGGGGAGGAGGACCGCGTGCGGTCCGGTCAGCATCTACTGCAAACACTTAAGAATCCGATAGAATGCTTGACCGCCGGCGTCTTTTTAAGCACCGACGTTACCACCCGTCGAATCACAATATGAGGGGAATCTGCATATGAAAAAATTTTTCAGTGAATTTAAGGAATTTATCTCAAAAGGCAATGTCATGACCATGGCAGTCGGTATCATCATGGGCAGCACGTTCACCGCCATCATCAACTCCCTTGTCGGCGACATTATCACGCCGCTCATCGGTATGATCATCGGCGGCGTTGACTTTTCCGGTATCTGCTTAACAGTCGGCAGCGCGAGTATCACGCTCGGCGTTTTTATTCAGGCTGTCATCAACTTCCTGCTGACCGCCTTTATCCTGTTTCTTGTCGTAAAAACCTTTAACCGCTTCCAGCGCAAAAAAACAGAGGATCCCGAACCTGAAAAGGCGCCGGAACCTTCTGCGGAAGAGAAGCTTCTCATGGAAATCAGGGATTTGCTGAAAGAAAGGAAATGAATCAGATATAGAGCGAAGCCTGACCCTCTTTGTGCGCTTTATATTCCATATTGGAATTTAGATAATCCGCAGAATCATCGAGCATTTTTTTGAGTATAGCTTTTGTTATTTCCGTGCAGTCGCTTCGAGTTAAAGCCTCTGCTATTTCACAGAACAAGACTTCACTGTTTTCGCATCCGTCGCTTACAGGTATGCCGTCCAAATAGTCCATTTCCAATAGCAGATACCAATTCTTTCTGTCACAGCGTATGCCTGCCATACGCTTCACTTGTGCCGTAATACCTGTTTCTTCCAAAACTTCGCGCACAGCCGCCTCCTCCGGCAATTCATTTTCGTGGCAGAATCCGCCCGGAATCAATAATTTTCCCTTGGCATTGCCATAGGTATGTCTGACAAGCAGAACCTGATTTTTCTTTCTTACCATACACCCCACCGAAAAACTGTAATTATCGTTCATTGTTTATCCCCCATTTCCCTGTCTTTTTCCCATAAGAGATCATTTTTCCTTTCACAAAGGTATACCCGGCAGTGGGATGATCCGCAAAGAAATTCGCGATCTCGATATTTCGATCGCAATAATCCTCGGCTTCCCTGCGGGATAATCCATGATTTAATAAATGGAGAATCCGTTTTTCCCTTTCCTCTTCACTTAAGCCGGATGACCAATCGTTATAGGTTACAAAATCATTTTTTGTCTCCTCATAATTTTCAGATTGTGTCGTAACAAACTCTACCTTATCGTTCATTCTTACATTGACATCAACCAATCCCAATTTCTGCATCATATGTGCGGTCCTGATCGCTACCGCATAATCCCGTCCCTGCATGGCAAGCTCGGTCTGCCACTTTTTTTCCAGTCCTTCATGTCTGCATAATTGCTGATAATTCATGCCGTCAATATAGAGCCCGCAGCATTCAAATTCCCTGTTTGCATCAATACATACGACGTACCCGTCCGGTTTCGCAAATTGGATCATTTTCCGGATAAACGCCGCCGGATCGTCCAAATGCCTGAGAACCCCCTGACACACGACAAAATCGTACTGGTTTTCGGCTGCATATTCAAACACATTTTGGCAGGTAAAATCAAAGATTTTACCTTTAAAATCAGCCGCTGTTTTTTGCCGTTCAAACAGTGTTTTTCCTTTTTGGATCAAATCCTCTGCAAAGTCAATTCCCGTATAGGTACTTCCCTCCGGCAGACAGGGAAGCAGCAGCAAGCCCAGAAATCCGTATCCGCAGCCGCAGTCCAATACAGAAATCGGTTTGTCAATCTTCCAAACCTGCGAAACGAGAAATTGGGCATAGTCGCCATTCCAGCCGCCCTTTCGTGTCCGCAAAAGATATTCCAGTTTTCGGTTCCAAAATTCCTTTGTGGCTGTCGCTTCCGGAATATATGTCTCTCCGTCAAGCGGTTTCAAGCCTAATAGCTGGTCCGTCGAAACCTGAAAATAATCCGCCAGCAGCGGAAGAACAGTAATATCCGGCATATTGATCCCGGTTTCCCATTTACTGACCGTCTGAAAGGATACCCCGATGCTGTCCGCCAGCTCCTGCTGAGTCACCTTTGCTTGTTTGCGCAAGTCGGCAATGCGCAACGATATGTGATTCATCCATTCAACCTCCCATCCATAAATTATCAAATAAAATCAGCGATTTTGTATCAAAATCAAAGATTTTTATTGTACCACCGCGGATCCGTACGTATCCGCCAGCTGCTCAAGAATGCAGCGCCTTTGTCAATGCTTTCTTAGATGATACCAAAAATCTGCGATTTTGTATTCACATAAAACGGAGAATCTTTTCGCCCGCAGGTTGAAATGTTTTTCATGTAAATATCCACGAATCATTTACTGTTTTTTACACTAAAACACACGAATGAGCCGTAAAAATCCACTACCTTTTATCAGAACTCAAACGCAATTGACTTTTCCATAATAGATTTTTCCATGATTGACTTTTTCTGAGATAAAGCAGATTGCTTTCCGACCTCAATTTATATATACTATCGTCAAAGGGGGTGCATCAAAAATGGTAATAGAACAGGCAAGAGAAAACAAGCGCGACATATAACATTCAAATTTTACGGTGGAACATGGTATACACATATATGTTCCGGCATAGGAGGCTCGTATGAAAAAATTTGCAGTTTTATTATACCCCGACTTTTCTTTACAGGAAATCACCTGCCTGACCTCTGCGCTGACAGTCTGGTTTGGCGAAAAGATCGATTACATCGCAAGCGAGAATAAGGAATATCAGAGCGAAGAAGGTCTGCGGGGCATTCCGACCAAAACAACGGCAGACGCAAAAATCACGGATTATGACTGCGTGATCTTACCGGGAACGATCAATCCGATGCCTGCATTGTTTGATGACAGGCTGATCGAATTCCTAAAAAGCGGAATCGGCTCGGACATCCTTTTTGCGGCAATCTCATCCTCACCCATTTTATTATCCAAAGCGGGAATCCTGAAAGGTAAGAAGTTTACTTCCGGCTACTTCATGCAGATGGCGGATACGTTCGATTTCATTGAAAAAGAAAATTTCACGCACAAGGGAATCGTGGAAGAAGGAAACGTGATCACGGGGATCGGCATGTTCTTCAGAGAATTTGCGGTAGCTGTACTAAAAAGATTTGGATATGACATTGACAGCAGCTTTATGCGCGATACCCCGGACGAATACACCGAGGAAGATTTGACCTTCTATTGGACGGATGAGGAATATAAGGAATTTCTGGAAGAATTGAAGGCATACAACGCATAGCGGCAGTTCCAGATCCCCCGCGGCAGGCTGAGGGATATGAGCGCGTAAAAGATACACGGGTGAAACAGGAAGTACACAAGCTCTGTGAGCGAAACAGAAGATCATGTCATAGCAAGTGCGTAAGTTCCTGATGTAGGAAATCTTACGCGCTTCCTTTTCGCTCTTTTATTTACCCAAATAATCTGCGGCAAACTCCTCCACATCCTGAAAATGCTTCACTGCTATTCCTGCTTTATGATATACCGCCTCGTATTTTTGTAAACATGCATCAAACAGGCTGACGTTATTCTCTAAACAGTCGGCGTCATACTCTTCCATAATGTTGTAAGTCCCTATGGCAGCTTCGGATGAAATCTCTGCAAGCATATAATGGAAACTGCACATATTCATGAATGAAGCAAAAGCATGATTTTGTTTCGCCGCTTCTTCTACCTTATTTCTCCAGTTTGAATACATTTCTTCATAAGTACCGGTAAGGCTTTCGGAGGGCTCCTCTTTCTCTTTCTCCCGTTTCAAGTGTCCTTCTGAATACAAAAGAAGGTTCTTTAACAGGGCTCTTAACTCCAAAACATCTTGGCTTTTCGCTATGCTCTTTAAGTGATCTGCAAAAACATCTTCAATCGGCAAGGCGGCTAACTCTTCAAGTGTTCTTTTTACGCCGCGCTTAAAATAGCTTCCATGAAAAAGCATCATTGCATCCGTAAGGAAACATATCACCCCAAAAGCATCGAGGCGTACCTCCCCCAATTCCTCGTGTAAAGAAGCATTCGCATAGGATATTTTGGCTTTGTCCATCAGTTCGTTCACTCTTTGGAAGCGTTCCTCAGATGCCAGAAATCGTTTTGCCTGTTCTCTTAATTGGCACAGTTCCTCATAAGCCTCCTGCTTTTTGATATACACAATTTGAGAATCCAGCAATTTAGAAAGTTTGGCGTGATGACATGCCGCATCATATCTAAGCCCGTCCCAGTTTGTACAATAGATGTCATAACCTATTTCACTGTCATCCAGGATAAAGCCCGTACCAAGCTGTCATCCCTCATCATCCTGAATCAGTATGAGCAGATCCAAATCTGATTTTTCATACTCATCCCCTGTGGCAGCCGAACCGTATACTCCGATCAAAGCCAATGAATCGGGACATACTTGCTCCGCCTTTTCTATCACTGCGTCAATGATTTTTTGATTTACCTTGTTCATAATCAGCCTTCTTGCTGTGTCAGTTTATAAGAGCCGCAAGTGGCTCAGGTTTAATGGGTTTGTATTGGCTTTTGCCCCGCGCTCCTTTTTTACTGCCTTCGAAATCCGCTCTTGATCTCGCTGCCCCGAAAACGAATCTCCACCTTCGCCGGTATCGCCGGAAACGGCTCATAGCCGACCCGGTCTCCACTCTTCGGAATATAAAAGCACACGTCCTCCGCCATAAAGCTGTCCAGCTCATAAGTTCCGTAATCCTGTTGCGCGACGTAATACGGCTCGTCCGACACGCTAACAGCATAGTTTATAAACGTCAGTGCCTTGACTGCCGTAAAAAGCACCACAGCGGCGCCAAGCAGCCGGTCCGCCGCCACCGGAAGATGCAGTTTCCGATAGATCACCCCCGCAGTCAGCACGATGACAAGCAGCACATAGGCATAGCCGTAGCGTAAGAGCGGCGCCGAGAGCTGCCAAAAACCGTAGGAAAGGACAACACCGGACAGCACCAACAGCTCGTCCCATTCCCCCTGCACGGTTTTCTTTTTTTTCCATCGAATGACTGATGTCGCCAGCTGGCAGAGCCACAGCGCTATGCAGACCAGATCCGCCGCCACAAAGAGCTTTCCAAGCGTCGGGAGCATCGTGGAAAACCAATGCGGAAACCATTTGGAAAGCGGCATTCCCACAAGCGAAGCATCGTTTAATCCGCGTCCCCATGTCCTGATCTCCGCCGCGTCGCGCGCCGCCGCTTCCGCCGGAATCTTCCAGTCCGCGGAAAGCACGTCGAGCGCCGGAAACGGATAAAGCAGATAGCCGGAAATGAGCGCGGTGCGTAGTATCCACGGCGCAAGTACAAGGAGTCCAAGCGCAATATATAGAGCAATCTGCCGGTATTTTTTTTCTTTGATCAACAGATACGCCGGCTTTATGGTAAGCAGTAAGATCACGCCTGCCGTCAGCTTTAAGGTAACGGCATACACGCCTGCCACGCACAGGAGCGCATAAGGCGCAATGCTCTTTTCTTTTTGCTCAAGATGCACCAGCCATCTGATCACGATCAAAAATACCACGCACATGACCGCGTAATCCGATGCGGGCGCCACAATATCGCGATAGAGGATCGTCAAATAATAGAGCGCCCCAAACCGTGCAAAATCGGACAGGCGAAACTGTTTTTGTCCCGCTGTCGCGTCAACGCCCTCCTCCAGATGTTTCTGCCAGCCCCGGTTCCTGCCGGTGCGTGTCTGTCCATCTCCGTTCGCACCGGTGCGCTTTAGACTATAGGGCATTCGAAACCTTCTCAGCCGGAACAGCTTCAAGACTTCCACGCTTAAGAGCAGCGCAAAAAAACCGTTGACTGTATGAAGAGACTGCCCGCCCAAAAATGCCATACTATAGAGCGCAGACAGCGCAAAAAACGAACTGTTATAGGCAAATCGCACATGAATATTGCCGAGCCCCGGCACAACGCCGTATTCCTCGATCCAGCGGATGCTCTGCGCATGATACAGATCCGAATCATAATGCATGTATCCTCTCGACGTACAATATGCCCAAATGAAAACGAGCGCTGCCACAATCAGGCAATGCGCCCTGCCGCTCTCTTTGATGCTTCTTCGAAGCATCTTCCATGCCGGTTTTCTCCACATGACTGCCGCCGCTGCGCAAAAAACAGCCAATATTCCGTTCGCAAGCATGCCGACTCCGCCAAACAGGCTGAAAATCTGCGCATATACAGTCGCACAGATCAAGCCGTAAAACAGTACTTCAACGCTGTTATTCATTTCCCATCCGAACCACCTTCTGACGAGTCTTGAAAACGCGGTCCCCAGCAAAAATGCGGTGGCACACAGATAGATCCAGTTTATGATCACAGACAGCATGGCAGCAATCTCCTTCTGTATGATTAAGAAAAGCACAGCTACTTGTTCCTATCTCATTTCGTTTTAGTCTTTCTTTGTATTGTACGCAGCCCCGGTTTCTATATCAACACTTTATTAGGAATTGCGCATTTTCTTTTTCATTACCGAAAGCAATTCCGGCTTTGCTTGTATCTTTCCATAAACCTTCATATTCTCTACCGCCGCATCCAGCAGCTCCGGCGTAATACTCTTATCGGCAAAAAGCAGCCCTGTCACCATAATATCTACCTTCTGCGACTTTTTCACCGCTTCTTTCAACTCCCCGCAAGACAGCCGGATGATGCCGATTCCGCCAATGACCGGATTCTCAGAGTCAAACTGAATCTTCCTATTCTGCTCATGCAATTTTTCAATCTCCTCGTCATGCTTTTCAAGCAGCTCCCTGATCGCAATTCTGCAAAAATCTCTCCGGTTGGAATATTCCAGACTATCAACAAGCAGATCAATCTTTGCCAGCTACATAGTTCCTACGTTGATCGTTATCTTCTCTGATTTCATGTTCGTTTCCATTTTTCTTCTCCATATTACTGTTTATTCCATCTTTATTGCAATTAGATTCTATTTGCATTCCATTCGCATAGAGAAAGCAAACCAGTTTGTCAACCGGTTTTTATAACGGTCCCTTTTCTCTTTTGTGTTGAAAATGCTTATAAATTTTTACAATTGTCAAAATGATGGAATAGGCAGTGAGCCGGGGATGGCTCACTGCCCGATAAAACTGGAAGTTATTTACTTCTTATACTGTAATCCAATATCTTTTCATTTTGCATCCATCAACGTCTATGATTTTCTCAAAAACTCCACCATTCGCAATTATTACTTTTTCACTTGCTGCATTCTCACTATTACAAGTGACAAGAAGTTTTTCTATTCCCATTGATTTTGCATTTTGTATATTCAACCGAAGCATATCCTTTGCATAACCTTTGCCGCGTTCAGAAGGACGCACTGAATACCCACAATGCCCTCCCCACGTTCCGAGAATAGGATGATTTATATGATGACGCAAATCTATCACACCTACAACTTTATCATCTCTCTTGCGTACAGCTAAGTACATATGAGAAGGAACGGTTGTTCCCACATCACCACATGTTTCTTCACTTTTTCTAAGTTCACATATTTCTATCCACTCTTCAGAAGACTTACTTACATCCAGCGACATACAACCTGCAAATTGATCTTCATTTTCTGCGTCGCATTCCAAAATTTCCTGACGAAATTTCCATATTTCATCCGCATACATCTTTTGAGGCTCTATTAATAAAATTTGATCCATTCTAATATCCCTCCGTAAATCCCCATTTATCGGGCCGATTATATCACGACCATTTTCCGTTTCAAGCGGCTGTTAGTGAAATTACCAGTGGTCAAAGCCACCAACACGAAAAAGAAAAGGGGGTTATAACGCGGAAATAACGCAAGAATAACAGCACCGTTTCTTTACATCTGCATCCTCACTAAGCGAAACTCCTTTTTCCCGAAAGAGCTGCTCCAGCGTGACAAAACGGTAGCCCGCCTGTTTTAATTCAGGAATAATGAGGCGCAGTGCTTCGACAGTCTTACGGTTGCCCTCCATATCATGAAGCAGGATGACTGCGCCGTCCGTGACGCCGCTGCAAATACGTTCGGCACGCTCATCAGCGCTCACCTGATCGTTCCAGTCCTCGCAGCCGATGCCCGCAATAAAAGTCAGCGGAATCTGCTCATACATTTTTTCCGAAACCGCAATATACGGCGGCCGGAAAAACATCGGCCCCCTGCCTGTTATGCGCACGATCTGCTCCGTTGTCCTGAAAATTTCTTCCCTGATCTGCGCAGCGTTAAGCTCCGGCATCGCCGGATGACTCCACGAATGATTTTCGATCTCGCACCCCAGCTTAACCGCGCGTCTGACCGCGCTCTCCGTCCGTTCATTGATATTCTGACCGATCAGAAAAAAAGTCCCGGCCTCATGAAATTCCTCCAAAACGTCCAATACCTGCGCCGTCGTATCCGTACTTGGTCCGTCGTCAAACGTCAACGCCGCCAGCTTTTCCGTATTCCTGCTCATACCCTTCTCCCCATCTAAAAACGCAATCCATATCCGCCATCAAAGCCGCTTTCTTCACCCGTATCCGTCTATCCGCCGCATTGCTTACGGGAATCAGCGGGTTTCATCAACTTAGGGAAACGCTGATTCATCAACGCTTCCTTAGATGCCCGATTGTTAAGCACCCGATTGCTCCGCCTCCGCATCTTCTTTCGGAAGCTTTGTAAAAAACCACGCCACGATCGGAAGCGCCGTCAGAAACGCAAATACATCCGCGATCGGCTGTGCCGCCTGTACTCCAAACAACCCCTGAAGCCGCACCAGTACTAGCAAAATCGGTATAAAATATAATCCGCTGCGAAGCAATGCCGTGAATGCCGCCTGCAGTTTTTTTCCTGTGCTCTGCAAAAGCATATTTGTCATGACCATCAGTGGTTGGAAGAACAAAGCCGCACACTGCAGGCGCAGCGCAAGTGTTCCGATCCTGACGACTTCATCATCGTCCCGGAACACCCGAACCGCCCATGGCGCGCAGAGCAGTCCGGCAAGCGCAAAGCTCCCCAACAGGACCATCGCAAGCGCAAGCGTAAAAC
Organism: Lachnospiraceae bacterium; assembly: GCA_003979345.1. GTDB lineage: Bacteria > Bacillota > Clostridia > Lachnospirales > Lachnospiraceae > DLAJ01. Next base: position 81,018 of record RYVZ01000009.1, on the reverse strand, counting down.
GGTATGCGCTGCGGACTCTCCGGTATTTACCCGCCCCGTAATTAAAGCCGCATACCGGCTGAAATCCCTGACCGACGCCCAGTCCCACTGCAAAGATCAGCATTGTGATCCGGTTTACGATACTCATCGCCGCAACAGCCGGATCGCCGAACTCTCCCGCACAATGGTTTAGGAGCATCGTTGCAACACTGCTCATTCCCTGACGCAGAAGTGCGGGCAGACCGGTTGCAACCAGATTCCAAAGCTGTGGCAGATCCCGCGTCACACTTCTGATCGACAGACGGCTCTGCGTCTTCCCGCTTAAAAACATAAACAGCAGAATACAGAAGCTGACACACTGGGACAGTGCCGTTGCCAGTCCCGCACCGGCAATTCCCATATCGAACACAAACATGAACAGCGGATCACAGCCCATATTTAAGACTGCCCCCGCCATCAGCCCGCACATCGCATAGGCAGCTTTTCCTTCAAAGCGCAGCACATTATTCATCACAAAGCTTGCGACCATGAACGGACTCGCAAGAAGGATATAAAATACATATTGACGAGCGTACGGCAGGATTGTATCGGTACTTCCTAACATCTTCAGCATCGGCTCCAAAAAGCACAATCCCAAAATCTCGATCAAAAACCCGCTAAGCAGTGCCAGAAAAAAGCTGGTCGATGCATATACCCCCGCAGAGGAAACATCCTTTTTTCCGAGCCGTCTCGAGATCAGGCTCCCCGCGCCCTGACCAAGCATAAAGCCGACCGCCTGCAGGATCGCCATAAACCCAAACACGATTCCTGTCGCGCCGGAAGCGCTTGTTCCGAGCTTTCCGACGAAAAACGTATCGACCATATTGTAAACATGCGTCACGAGCATACTGACCGTCGTCGGTATCCCTAGCTTCACGATCAGCTTCGGAATCGGCGTCTTTGTCATTTTTTCAAATTGTGCTGCGGATCTGTCCCGCTCTGCAACCTGTTCCATTCCAATTTCACCCTGTTTCTGACTGTTTTTCTATTTGGGTCCAAATGTCAGGAGCCCGGCAGCTCCATGATTCTGCCACTCTTCCATTTGGGCTTTTGAAACCGGAGCCCTGCCCGGCACAATCCCATAATCCCATGTAAAGCATGATCTTTTTCGGGCGGCATTTTGGCGATCAAATGCAGTACCACGATCACAGATTCATGGCAAGAACCATCTGTGCCGTCTCAACCAGATTCGTTCCGTTATCCATGCTGCATTTCTGAAGATAGCGGTGCGCTTCCTCCTCTGTCATGTGATTGCGCGTCATTAAAAGCTCCTTCGCCCCGCTGATCAACGCCCGTTCTTCATCACTTCTGCCTTTTGATCCTGCATTCGCTTTTTTGCGTGTCCGCAGGATTCCCCGCGTCATCATTTGAAGCGTATCTAAAAGTTCGTGTACCTTAAGCGGCATGGCCAGACATACCATGCCTCTCTGCTGTCTTCCGGAAAGCGCATCTCTTGACGCAAGAAGCAGCATTTGAAAGCCGTCCGGCATATCAGCGCGCACATCAGAATACATCATATCCGCCATCCGATAGCCGCTGATCAAAATACCATCCGCAAATTCATGCATCAGACTGACTGCTTTGGCTCCGCTGCTGCAGGCAAATACATTGGCATATCCGCTTTTCATCAGGATACGCCTGATACTGTCAGCGTCCTGCGCCTTCGGCATGACCACGATAATCTGAACCACACGCATCCCCCCTGTCGTTTTTGATCGGACATTCGGATATGCCTAAAACCGGTCCAGATAATGGCGGGTCTCCCATTCGGTGACCTGCATGCAGTACGCCTGCCACTCTTTCTTTTTTGCTTCTATATACTTGGTGCTGATGTGGCTTCCAAGCGTATCACATAAAAAAGCATCCTGCTCCAGACACGTTACCGCTTCAATCAACGTGGAAGGAAGCGACTCGGCTGTTTTACCCTCCGCACTTTGGGGCGGCATGATCTTCTTTTCCATTCCTTCGAGTCCTGCCGCAAGGCAGAGCGTGAGCAACAGATAGGGATTAGCTGCCGGATCGGGGCTTCTTAATTCAACCCTGATATTCTCACCGGGCACAGCGGGAATACGAAGCATCACACTTCTGTTATTCCCCTGCCAGTCGATCGAAACCGGCGCTTCATAGCCGGGCACAAGGCGTTTATACGAATTCACGGTCGGATTGGCAATCGCCGTGATCCCTTTGATATGGCGGGTCATACCGCCGATAAAATAGTATGCTTCCCGGCTCAAACCGAGCACATCCGCCGGATCATAAAACATATTTTTTCCATCCCGCGACAAGGACATATTGATGTGAAGCCCGGAACCGTTCATGCCGCTAAGCGGCTTCGGCATAAAGGTTGCGTGCCTGCCATGCTGCCTTGCGACCGTCTTGACGGCCAGCTTAAATGTCATGAGCCCGTCCGCAATACGCAGTGCCTCGTCATACCGTAAGTCGATCTCCTGCTGTGCGGGTGCAACTTCATGATGAGAGGCCTCCACGATATACCCCATATCCTCCAGTGTCAAAACCATATCGCGCCGCGCATTTTCTCCCAAATCCGCAGGTCCCAAATCAAAATAGCCCGCTGTCTCAGACGTTTTCGTCGTCGGGTGCCCCTCTTCGTCCAGATCAAACAGGAAAAATTCGCATTCCGGTCCGACATCAAACGTATATCCCATGTCACGCGCTTTCGCGATCACTTTTTTTAATATATAGCGCGGATCGCCCTCAAACTGTGCCCCGTCCGGATAATGGATATCGCAGATCATGCGCGCTACTTTGCCCTGCTGCGGTCTCCACGGAAAGATCACAAACGTATCCGGGTCTGGATGCAGTGCCATGTCAGACTCCTCGATACGTACAAACCCCTCGATCGAAGATCCGTCAAACATACAGCGGTTGTCAAGCGCCCGCTCAAGCTGGCTTGCCGTGACCGCCACATTTTTGAGTGTGCCGAACAAATCCGTAAACTGCAGACGGATAAATTCTACATCCTCCTCCCGCGCCATCCTTAAAATATCTTCCTTCGTATAGCTACTCATACTACACCGTCCTTTCCGGTTCGTTGTAAATCTGCCTTTTTCGCTCCGCGCACGGATGCGAAACCGCCGCCCGATAAAAGCACACATACGGGAACTGCTACGTCTATTTTCAATCCTGCCCGAATACACTATACTAACACTTTATTCGGAGATATCGTCATGAGCAACAAAACAAGAATCGTCGTGCTGCATCAAAAAGAAGTCATTTATACCGCCATCTTCGTTCTCCTTGGCATTCTGTTCATCATCCTGATGCTCGTCATGTTCCTTCCGGGCAAAAAGGATAAAGGAAGCGACTCCGCACAGGCAACTTACAATCCCGGCGTCTACACGACCAGCGTCCGGCTCGGAGAAAACACGGTGGACATTGAAGTATATGTCGATGCAGACAATATCAACTCTATCCGCATGGTGAACTTAAGCGAGACCATCTCCACACTTTACCCGTTGATGGAGCCGGCGTTTGCCGAGCTTTCCGCACAGGTCGTAAAGACGCAGACCCTCGAAGGTATCACCTACGACACGGACTCAAAGTACACGAGTCTGCTTCTGCTTGACGCCATTGAAACTTCCCTGGACAAAGCGCGCGTTTCCGTGGATGCGGGGGAATAATGCCCCCGTTTTCCACGCGGTCTGTCAACCGGCACACTCTGCAACAGGCAATACCGGCACAGGCTTTTTGTTTACGTCCTGCCTGTCATGTACCGGCATATGCTTTGGTTTCATGCCTGCCTGCACTGCGCCAGCATAGACTTTAATTCCTCCACGCTGAATTGATATTTCCTGTCGCAGAACTGGCAGCTTACCTCAATCTCTTTTCCCTCATCGATCATCTCCGAAAGTTCTTTTTTTCCGATACTGATGATGGCGCGTTCCACTCTCTCTTTGCTGCAGCCACAGTGATATGCCGCCGGCGCCGTATCCGTTATGGTAAGCTCAAGTCCGCAGAGCACCTGCTCCAAGATCCGCTCCGGCGTGTCCCCGCCGTCAAGCATCGCCGTAACGGAACGAATACTCTTTAGGTTTTCTTCAAGCTGTGTGATGACCGCATCCTCCGCAAACGGCATCAATTGTACAATAAAACCGCCTGCCTGTCTGACCGTATTGTCCTTGTTCATCAGTACGCCCAAGCCTACCGAGCTTGGTACCTGCTCGGAAACCGCAAAATAATAGGTCAGATCCTCGGCAAGCTCGCCGGTCTGCAATGCCGTCTGCCCGACATAAGGCTCCTTTAGTCCCATATCCTTGATCACGCGCAGACTCCCCTGTCCGACTGCGCCGCCCACGTTCAGCTTTCCGGCAGCGTTCGGAGGCAGGATCACCTGCGGATGCACGGCATATCCCTTTACATTCGCTTTTGAATCTGCCGTCACGGTCAGCCCTTCGACCGGACCGTCCCCGCGCACCTGGATCGTGAGCACGTCCCGTTCCCCTTTTAACATGCTCCCCATCATACTGCCCGCCGTCAGCAGACGCCCGAGCGCCGCCGTGATCACGGGACTGGTATCATGATACTGTCTTGCCGTTTCGACAAGATTCCTTGTTGTCGCGGCAAATGCGCGCACCTGCGCGTCTGCTGCCGTTGCCCTGACAATATAATCTTCCATGTCTGTACCTGCCTTCTTTTTCTGCGCCTCCCCAAACCCGTTCCATTCCCTGTACAATAAGAAAGAACGGTATCTTGTCTTTCGCTTTTTCCGAAAATCAATTATACCATTCTTATCCCATAATCACAATGGATTTATTTCCATATGAGTTTCCCATATTTCAAGTTACTTCTTAAATTTTTATCATGTCTCTCAGACGCTCACACTTTTTTCTTCATTGCACACAACACAATACTTAAAATTACTGTATGATAAACGATAAAACGCTATTTTATTATGTATCTCGCTCCATAAATCTGTTTTATTTATAATATCGTCAAATTTTCCTGTTCCTCCTGCACATATAAGATAACCGTCTATGCCATTTTGGATTCTAATCTTTATTTCATATTTCTCTAACATGCTTTTTTTATCATTAACACACAAGGTTTCAATTTTTTTTCTTAGTATAAAGCTTTGAAGCGTATTGCCAAACAAGTCCCCTTAATGACTGCTTTATTCTGCCGTTGGTAAATCATTTCTCAGACCGCATCCTCTCATGATCAATAGCGCTATAATTAAAACAGCTAGAACTCCTCCACATATCATTACTGCAAAAAACACATCAACATCTGCCAATTTACCACCCACAAAGATCAGTATCGAATAAAAAACTCTAAAAATCAAACTTTTCATTGAGTTAATTGTCGCCCTATATTTCGATGAGATTTGATGATTAATATATGCTGATATTTTAATATTCCCTAGCGCTCTGCTCATAGAAGTAATTATTAGTAGTAAAACAAATAAACTATTACCACTAATTCCTATTAACATCAGAATTATTGAAGGTGCTAAGATTATTACTGAAAAAGGAATCCTCCTAATTTTAGGTGCAATATAAGAAGAAAATGATGCTGTAATGGTAAGCAATGCAGAAAAGACACCAAAATATGCAATAGGAACATTCCCCACAAGCATGATCTGTTGTGAAAATTTAGTCCCCAACAATGTACTAGTCATAAATAATCCGGCTAATAAAAGTAATAAAACCAGTGATTTTGATCTTTTTATTTTTTCGCTCAATCGGCTTTTGTCATTTTTTTCATCCCCATAGTCTGATATGACATTTACTCCCATAAAAATGACCAATGCTAAAACAAGAAATCCCATTTGAATTACAATATCTGCCACCATAGAATAGGCTGCAACAAATCCCGCCAAAATATTTCCTATAATCGTAGCAATATATGCAAAAGATTCTGTCTTTGCATATATACGTTCAAAATCTTGTTCACGATTATCTTGCTTTAGGCAGTCATACAAAATTGCTTCATCAGAGCCGCTGATCAAAGAGGTCATCAGCGCCATAAAAACATACGCTATGATAATTCCAAAGAATCCTTTTGCTAACACAAAACCTAAAAATCCCAAAATTCCACAAAACAATCCCAAAAGAATACTATTTTTATATCCTATTCTATCTCCTAAATAGCCGGTTGGCACCTCCAATATAAATACTAACACAGAAAAAATTGCATAAATTAAGTATATCTCTGAAGCTGATAAAGTTTTTTGAAAAAAAAATGCCACTTCAATCGACGAAAAAAAATCAAAGGCTGTTATGATACACAAAAGTACAATTCTTTTCAAGCTTTTACTCATAATCTCACCTCATTGTTTTTAGCTCTTTTGTTCCCCACATTTCCACATATTTCTTCGAATACCAATCACATGTGCATATACACTTTTTGCACGGTTCGGGAATAGTGAATTTCATTTTTTTATCATCTGACAAATTCACATCAGAATAATCAGCTTTTCCTCAAATGGTGCAGTTACATGAGGTAGTAAACTGCCTTGACAGAATTGGCACAATGGTGTGTAATTGAAAATATCATTGCAAATACAAGATACGGCTTGAAAAACACAAATCCTGAATATGAGGATCCCTATCCCGCCAGATATAAATAAACATCCTCCAAACCCGGTACCGCCCCCCGTACTTCTCCCGTTACCGGTCTTTGATCTGAAACGATCCGCAGACAAACCTTGTCGGACGTCAGCATCATGTTGGCGATCTTCCAATCCGAATTCTCATAAAATTCCTGCTCCTCTGCCGTCACGAGTACCTCAAACACACGATGCTCCATCTCTGCGCACAGCTCCTGCGGCGTCCCCTGTTTCACAAGCTTACCGGATTTCATGATGAGGATTTCTTTGGAAATATACTCGACATCGGACACGACATGCGTCGCGATCAATACGATCTTATCTTTTGAGATCGCACTGATGAAATTGCGGATTCTGATGCGTTCCTTGGGGTCGAGCCCCGCTGTCGGCTCATCCATGATCAGAATTTTCGGGTCGTTTAACAGTGCCTGCGCGATCAGGATGCGCTGTCTCATTCCGCCGGAATATGCTTTCAGCTTTTTATGCCGGTCCTTTTTTAGATTGACGACGCTTAAGATCTCCTCAATCTTCCCTGCGGTCTGCGCTTTTTTCATGCCTTTCAGCGCCGCCATGTACCACAAAAATTTGTCTCCGGTAAAGTCGTCATACAGCCCCTGCTGCTGCGGCATATAGCCGAGCAGTCCGCGGTAATCCGCGCCGAGTCCGTTAATCTCAGCTCCGTCAAGCAGGATGCTGCCGCTGTCCGGAGCCAGATTCTGGGTAATCATATTCATCAGCGTGCTTTTTCCGGCTCCGTTTTCGCCGAGCAGCCCGTAGATTCCCGGTGTAAAGCAGACCGAGAGACCGCTTACCGCATAGGTTTTTCCGTGATCGTAGCTCTTACTGATTCCGGTCAATTCCAATTCCATTTTCTCCACCTCTTCGTTCTTCATATAAGCTTCTTTCCTATATTCCTGCACGCTGTTTTTCACAGCCTTTTCTTACTGCGCTTTCCTGCCCTTTCCTTCCGGATCCCGTCTTCAAATTCTATAACAGGCGGATCAGCAGCGTGGCAAAATCGGCTTCAAAATGATACAGGATCACCGTGACAACACCCGCAAAACCGATTCCGGCAAGCATAGCGGGCATTTCGCTCTTCACCGCCCGCGAGACTTTCAGTTCTGCAAAGCATACCGCCGCAAACCCCGCCGCCTTAAGCAGGAATAAAAGCAGGATCATGATTCCAAGCGGCACAGCGCTTGTAAAATTCTCCGTCGTAATATCGCAGACTTTCTGTGCCGCGGTACTGAAATGATCAATTTTATAATAGCGCAGAAACAGCGGGAGCTCCGTCATCACAAACACGATACCCGCGCACAAAAACGCACAGAGATTTCTGCTCCGGTCAATCCGCACTCTCCCGTATCGCGTAGACCGGATCAAAAAACGCATCTTCTTTTTTTCATCCATCGTATAAATACCGCTGATCAGATACAGCAGAATTGCTGATCCTCCAAACCATGTAAGAAGATCGGTTCCGGTATCCCCCCACAACTCCTCATAAAACATTTCATCCAGAAGGTATTTATCCCAAATGCTTCCGGGACTTCCCTGCAATGCTTCCAACTGGTCTTTCACCATATCAAAGCCTTCTTCCAGCATGTCCGCCCTTGCCGCCTGCTCCTGCCAGCGCAGCTGCTCCTCCTTGGACAGCTTACTCCCTGCCCCCCGCCTCACTTCTTCAAAAAATGCTTCTTCCTGCGCGATCAATAAAAACGTATCTTCCGTGATACGCCCTCCGATCTGACTGATATAATAATGGTAGGACGCCGTTTTCGCGGTCCCATAATGCAGCGCGTCGAATACGCCGGAAGACTCGCTGACGCACCATGCGAGCAGTATGAGAACAACGATTCCTTTCTTCTGCTGAATCAGCATTTTATCAAACTCATAATACAGCAGCCCCGTCCGTCTGTGTAAGCATGCGGCAAGGCCGCGGAGCTGCCGCATCATCCGCTCCGGCAGTCCCTCTTTTTTTACCTGACAGGTCTTGCAGAATGCAAAAAGCCCCCATGCCGTAAACAGGAGCGCCGTTACAGCCGCAGCCGCAGCCGCGCACAGATTCTTGCCTGTCGGATAACCGAAAACATTCAGATTATAATACTCGCCAAGCACCTGTTCCATATCCCAGCAGTAAAACGGGTTGATACATTTCAAGCTGCCGAACGTCCCGCTGAGAGAAAAGATCCTGCTGAAAACGTACTCCGCAAGAAGCCCCCCGCCAGCTGTCAAAAACACAAACGGCGCGCTCTTAAAAAGCATACCCAATCCGTAAAACAGGCATGCAAGAACCGCGGCAATACTCATGCGGATCAGCAGAATGGCGGACAGCGCCCCCAGCACGGTCAGCGGATATACGCAGTTGCGAAACAGTGAAACCGACTGAACTGCCCTGCCAAGTTCCCCGTACCCATACAGCCAGCCCAAAAAAAGAATGTTCGCCCCCTCCTGCATCGCCGTATAGAGAACCGCCGCTGAAACCGTCATGCCAAGCTTTGCCGCCGCAAGCGGCAGATGCCCGTTCCGGCTGCCTTTTAACAACAGCAGCAGATTCATATCCCGCTCATAAAAAAGCACATAATAGCTTAAAACCGCCAGAAAAAGCAGCACAAAAACCGCGCCGTCACGGTATCCCGCAAGCGCCCGGAGCCCAAAACAGTTGTCCGCCCGCAGCACGGCTGCGGTAAACGGCGCAAAATCCCCGCAGCTTTTTACGATATTCCGGTAAACATAGCTCTCCGGATCCGCATAGATTGCCGTACCCATCATCCGGTCGGCGCGCGCCTGCATTTCTCCGACAAACGCGGCATACGAACCGATATAACTCTCCTGCGCTTCCCGGTCCTGCCGGTAATAGCCGTCCGTATCCGCCGCCTCATCCCCCGCAAGATATGCCTGATACCGTTCTTTCTGCTCATAAATATAATGGTAAGCCGGCGTATGTTTCTCATAAGTATACAGTGTCAGCAGATTTCCTGCAAAAAGCAGGACCGCGATAAGCAGGAATAATTTCTTTTTGACAAGCTTTACCCACTCGTACCTGAAAACGCTCATATCCCCTCTCATTCCTCCGCGCAAACGGCTCTTCTTACCGCACGCTCCAAAACTCTGCTTATTCATAGGGAATGACCGTACAGTCGATTTCCGCGCCGTGACAGCTTCCGATCTTACTCTTATCAAAACGCAGCACGCCCCAGCTGCCGTCGTCTGCCTGATAGGTGATCATCAGCCACCGGGCATCTCCGATCGGCGGTTCTTTTAACGGATTGACTCCGTCCGGCATCACAAGAGTATCCACCAATTCCATATTTTCATCATACACCCAGAAGGTCTCCGCCTCCTCATAATCCAGCCTGCCTGTCGCATTCAAATACACCAAAAACGAATTTGTATGGTACAGATACCTGCCGTCGCTGCGGATTCGATATCCCATCGGCGCATTCTCCATAAAAACTTCTACATTGGATCCGTCCAGGTCAGCAATGTATACCGTACCCTCACCCAAATAGAAGTCCTCTATATTGTTCTTGTCATATACATACGGAACAAACAATATCCGGTCCTGCCAAAAAGTCACGCTCGTAATCGTTTCTTCTTTCCTCATCCCCTCATACGTCAGCTCCCTGATTTCCTCATTGGCAATATCATAAATGAAGGTTTTGTAATACGGTGCTAACGCACCGCTGCCATCCTCCTCACTTCCATCCACCATAAAGTACACATAATTTCCATATGCCGTAGGCCAGTGGATACCCAGATAAAACACATTCTCCTCATCAAGCGCATATATCAGCCCCGGCTCCTTGACGGCATCCGTCAGGTCCAGCGCCTTCAGCGCAAAATGCTCCTCCATCTCCCCCTCCTCGTCATAGGTATAGAAATGTTCCGAATAATAGAAAACCCCTCTGTGAACAATCCACCCCTCAATGCCGACCCCCGACCAGTTATATACCTGTTCCTTCCTGCTTCCGTCTTCAAACAGCCGGTAAAGGGTCTTCTCATCCAAAAATCCCTGATCCGTGAGACAGTAAAGATATCCGTCGCAATATACGATTCCCTGTGAATAGGGATTGGAAAACTCGCCGTAATACAAGTAGGCATTACAAGATCTTCTCCTCTCCATATCCTTTTCACGGTCATGCAGACAGTCCACTTTGTTGCACAATGGCAGCAGCAGCCCCGTTCCATCATCCAGATAATAGACAAATTCGCCCTGACGGAAATAATATCCTTTTTCTCCCCTTTGCATTTGGGGCTCCCAATCCGTGTCCCCCTGCCTCATATATTGAAAATCGCTTCCCTCTATATAACTATCAGGCAGGGTATCTTTGCCGCAGCCGGATAGGATGAGCAAAAATATGGATACGGACAAACAAATCGTTCTTTTTTTCATTGACAACACTTCCCTTTATCTAATTTGCCCTGAATCATCTATGCACTCAGATTTGATCGATATCTGAGGCAGCCCATAGGACGGAACAAATCTCCCGCGCCAAGGACTGCCCCTGTTGACAGATCGGATCAATAGACTGTTCCTACCGTGCTGGTATAACTCCATGTAGCCCCTGTGGTTGCAACCACCCTATGATCTCCTTTTCCGCCAACTACGGTTCCGGCGCAATTGGATACATATGCGGTCGCCGACGCCCCTCCTATTGAAGCGACCGCTTTATTAGAAGTGTCAATAACCTTTATCAAACCATGATCACTATATACCGTCGCAGTCGCCTCTATCGTTCCCGGACATGAATACGAAGTCACGGCGGTCGCGCTGTTTGAATTCGTAGAAACGCTTCCGCTGACCTCATACCCGTTCAGCATATCTTTTGCATGTGCCGTAACTCCGGTGTATCCTGCTGCCAGCGACACGGTCAATATCACTCCTAACAGCTTCTTTGCAAAATTCTTCATAGCTTCTTCCTCCTATCCTTTATTTTGTTCTGCCGCAATTTTCTTTTAGCCGACTATTTGTATTTCCCGCTTTCCCCCTTCCTTGATAAAATGCAAAATCCGGTTCAAAAAAAGCATAACAAAACTACACAAAATAGAATATTCACCGTTCGAACCATGCTCTGCCCTTCCTGCTCCGTTTTCGCCGAGCAGCCCGTAGATTCCCGGTGTAAAGCAGGCGGAAAGATCATTGACTGCATACGTTTTCCCACCATTATAGCTCTTCCTGATCCCAGTCAGTTCTAATTCCATCTTTAGCCTCCATACTACAGCTTTTTTCTGAATATGCTTTCATGAAACCCTATAATATCCGGATCAGCAGTGTTGCAAGATCCTCTTTGAAATGATACAACATAACAGTTATAACACCCACGATGCCGATTCCGGCAAGCATGGCGGGCATTTCGCTCTTCACCGCCCGCGAAATCCTGAGCCCGACATAGCATGCTGCCATATAACTCAACGCTTTTAACAGAAATAAAAGCAGGATCATCATACCAAGTGAAACGCCGCTTGAAAAATACCCTGTCGTAATGTCACTGACTTTCTGTGCCGCGGTACTGAAATGATCGATTTTATAATAGCGAAGAAAAAGCGGAAACTCGGTCAGCACAAATACCATACCCGCGCACAAAAACGCACAGAGATTTCTGCTCCGGTCGATTCGTTCCCTTCCAAGACGCGTGGAGCGGATCAAAAAGCGCATATTCTTTTTTTCATCCATCGTAAAAATGCCGCCGGTCAGATATAACAGGACTGCCGTTCCCGCAAACCATATGATCAGGTCGTACCCGGTATCCATCCACAGTTCTTCATAAAACACCTCATCCAAAAAAAATTTCTCCTCAAGGCTGCCGGGATTCTCCCGCAATATTTCCAACTGGTTTTCCACCATACAAAACCCGGCTTCCATCATTTCCGCCCGCGCGATCCGCTCCTGATGCCGAAGCCGGTCTTCTTCGGACAGGACACTCCCGGCTTCTCCCCGTACTTCATCAAAAAACGCTCTCTCCTGCCCGATAAACAAAAGCTTATCTTCCGTGACCGGTCCGCCAAGCCGGTTTATGTAGTAGTGGTAGGACGCCGCTTTTGCAGTCCCATAATGCACCGCGTTCCATATCCCGAAAGACTCGCTGACGCACCATAAAAGCAGCACCAGAAGAACAATTCCTTTTTTCTGCTGAAACAGCATTTTATCATATTCATAATACAGCAGGCTGAGTCGTCTGTTTACGTGCGAGGCAAATCCGCGTACCCGCTGCATCAGCCGTTCCAGCCGTCCTTCTTTTTTTACCTGGCAGGTTTTGCAGAACGCAAAGAGTCCTCCCGATGCCGACAGGAACACGATCAAAACCGCGGCAGCAGCCGCGCACGGGTTCTTGCCCGCCGGATAACCGAATACGTTCAGATTATAATACTCACCCAACACCCCCTGCATATTCCAACAATAAAACGGATTGACGCATTTTAATCCGCCAAACGTCCCGCTGATCGAAAAGATCCTGCTGAACATGTATTCTGCAAGGAGTCCCGCACCCGAAATCAAAAGCACAAACGGGGCGCTCTTAAAAATCATGCCAAGCCCGAAAAACAGACACGCAAGAACCGCAGCAATCCCCATACGGATAAGCAGAATGGCAAGGAGCGCACCGGACACTGTCAACGCGTATGCACAATTGCGAAACAGCGAAACGGACTGTATGGCTCTTCCCGGATTCCCGTATCCGTAAAGGCGTCCCAAAAAGAGAAGCGCTATCCCTTCCTGCAGCAGTGTATAAAGAACCGCAGCCGAAACCATCATGCCAAGCTTTGCCGCCGCCAGCGGCAGATGTCCGTTCCTGCTGCCCTTTAACAGTAAAAGCAGATTCATATCCCGCTCATAAAAAAGTACATAATAACTTAAAACCGCCAGAAAGATCAGCACAAAAACCACACCGTCACGATACCCTGCAAGCGCCCGCAGCCCGAAGCCATTGTCAGTATGCAGCACGATTCCGTCAAACGGCGCAAAATCCCCGCAGCTTTTCACAAGGTTCCGGTAAACATAGCTTTCCGGTTCCGCATAGATCGCCGTTCCCATCATCCGGTCTGCGCGCGTCTGCATTTCACCGATAAACACGGCGTAAGAATCAATATAACGCTCCTGCTCCTCAAGGTCCTGCCGATAATAACCGTCCGTATCCGCCTCTCCGTCCCCTGCAAGATAAGCCTGATACTGTTCTTTTTGTTCATAAATGTAATGGTAAGCCGGCGTGCTCCTTTCATAGGTATAGAAAGTCAGCAGATTACCTGCGCAGAGCAGAAACCCGATCAGCAAAAATAATTTTTTTTTGACAAGCTTTACCCACTCAAATTGAAAAACGCTCATACTTCCTCTCATTCCGGCTCCGCTTATTCATAGGGAATGACCGTAAAGTCGATCTCCGCGCCATGATAGCTTCCAATCTTGCTTTTATCCAGACGCAGTACGCCCCAGCTGCCGTCGTCCTCCTGATAGATTGTATACATCCGCTCTGCATCCCCAATGGCAGGCGCTCCGAAATCTTTTACCGCCTCCGGAAGGACAAACGTATCCACCAGCTCGTTTTCCTCATCATACACCCAAAAGGTCTTCTTCTCGCTGTAATCCCAGTATCCCCAATCCGACATGGTAACCATCGTCCCGTTCGTCAGATACAGATACCTGCCGTCGCTTCGGGTGGCATAGCCCATAGACACGTCTTCCATAAAAATCTCCGCATTCGAACCATCAAGATCCGCAATGTAGATATTCCCCGTCCTGCGATAGGAGGTTTCGAGATCTCTTCCATCAAAAATGATCGGCATGAACAAAATCCGGTCCTGCCAAAACGTCACACTGAGAATCTCTTCTTGCTGTGTCATTCCGTCATAGGTAAGCTCGTAAAAGACTTCCTTTTTCATATCGTAAATAAAGGTCTTTTCGTAGGAGTCAAAGCTCCCGTCCTCCATAGCTATAACGCCCGAAATAATCGTATAGAAATAATTACCATATGCCATGAACCAGTTGCACCCCAGGTAATAAACATTCTTCTCGTCCAGCACATAGATTGCTTCCGGCTGCTCCATGCTCCCCGTTAGTTTCAGCTTTTTGATTGTGAACGAATCGCGTATATCTTCGTCCGACTCTTCTTCCTCATGCTCCGACGGAAAATAATGAATCCGCTCTACAAAAAAAAGCGTGTCTCTGTGAATAATCCAATCCTCCACCACAATATCGTCCCAACGGAAAGCCTGCTCCTTAGAAGAGCCATCCGCCGCGATCCGGTACAGTGTTGCCTTCTCATGAAAGGCGTTACTGTCTATCGATAAACAGTAAATATATCCGTTACAATATGCGATCCCCCTGCAGTTGGAACGCTCGAACTCATTCGCTACAAACGCATTGCAGGCTTCCCGCCGATCCCCATCTGTCTCGCGCTCATGCAGGCAGTCCGCCCGGTTGCACAGCGGTAGCAGCGTATCCGTTTTTTCATCCAGATAATAAATAAATTCCCCCCGCCTGAAATAGTATCCGTCCTCCCCCTTCTGCATCTCCGGAACATAGTCGGCGGAACCCTGCCGCATATACTGAAAATCGCTCCCCTCCACATAGGTATTCGGAAGTTCTCCCTTCCCACAGCCGGATACTACAAACGCACACGACAGGATGCACATCCGCCAAAGCGCTTTTTCCATTGATTTTACCATTTTCACCCTAACCTCCATAATCCCGCTTCACGGCACATATAGGTAAGAAAAACGCTCTCCTTCGCGTTTTCTTATGTGAAGTTTAAGAACGACTCCACTGCACGGACTTTGCTTCCGCGCAGTGGAATATCACTTAACGATGCAGCCTTCAGCTCTTGGAATTTCCGATTCTGGTTGTCTTATGCCAATCTCCCGTTTTAGTAACCCAGTGTTCTCCTCTTCCGCCCGTGACTACGGCATTCCCCGAAGACGGCACTGCGGCCGTGGCAGATACACCCCCGATCTGTGCCACGGCAATGTCCGACGCATTCTCAAGGAACAGCATTCCATACGTAAAAGATACAAATGCCTGCGCCTTGATCGTCGCAGGCTGCGAGTAAGACGTCACGGCTGTCGCGCTGTTCGAGTTTGTGGAAACGCTTCCGCTGACCTCATACCCGTCCAGCATATCCTTAGCCTGCGCCGGAATACCGATATACCCTGCCGCCAGCGACAAAATCAACGCCGCGCCTAACAGTTTCTTTGCTGCTTTTTTCATTGTCATCCTCCTTCTCCCGTCGGATTCCCTTTTTTCACAGGGAATGTGAAATAGTACCAATTTGAATATAACACTCGTAGAGCAATAAAAGAATGACGTTTTTGGAAAAATCCAAAAACGTCATTCATATAAGCTACTTTCCCCGCTTAGCCGCACTCATATTCCATCACTTCCCGCATTCACGCGCGAGCACGACGACCCTGCCGCTCTGTTCATCCGGCGCATTGTTCGTATAATCGTCAAACGCGCACTCAAAACGCAGTCCGGCGCGCGAAAGCAGCTCCTTAATCTCTGAGAGCTCATAGCCGCGCTGCATATGCGTCTCCGTATGCTTCCGGTAACGTCCGTCCGGCTCCTGCAGAAAGAGCGTCAAGTCATATTCATTGATGCAGCTTTCCGCATCATACGCATTTTCCCAAATAAAACTGCAATCATCACGGTTCTCCGCTATGACCGCATCCCCGATCTCGTCACGGTATTTATGTACCGTATTAAAATCAAACAGGAACACCCCGCCGGGGTCCAGATAATTATTGACCAGCTTAAAACAGTGAAGAAGCGCCTCCGGCTCCGTCAGATAATTGATGCCGTCGCAGCAGCAGACAACTGCGCGCACAGTCCCATACAGTTCAAATGACTCCATATCCTGCATTAAATATAATACGTCGATCCGCGCTTCTTCTTTTTTTCGCACTGCCTGCTCCAGCATATCCGCCGAAGCGTCCACACCGATCATATCATAGCCCGCCGTATGCAGAAGTTCGGTCATATTGCCGGTCCCACAGCCAAGCTCTAACACCAGCCCGTCCGTAATACCATGCCCGCGCAGCTTAGAAACGAGAAAGAGGCTCCAGCCCATATAAGGCGTCTCATCCATAAGCTCATCATACACCCGCGCAAAATCTGTATATGCTTCCATACGCCGACCTCCTTATTTCTCCTGCTGCCAGCTATTTTTCGCCAAGCTTCATCGCCACAAACGTACCTGCCGCAAGGCATACGATTCCGGTCAGTACGTTTACGACCGTCAGCGCGGGATAGCTTCCCAGCAGAATGATCGCAACAGGAGACGCGGCGATCAGTCCGATGATCGCCAGATATGCATAGAGCGGATACTTCTCAAATAAGATCTCCACAAGCTTCGCAATCGCAAAAATACCAAATATCACACCGATGCCAAATGGGATCAGCACGCCGCAGCCTGCCAGAATCCCGTTCATATCAAACGCTGCCAGTGCACGGAAAAAGTCGCTGATCTCGGCAATGATCGGATTATAATAACCTAAAAGAAGCAGCATCATCGAACCGCTGACTCCCGGAATGACCATCGTCGCGGAGGCAATGATCCCGACGCCGAACAGCTTTAGCACATTAATGAACGTAAAGCTCATATTCGCCGCCGCGCCTTCCTTTTCCCCGATTGCAGCCAAAAAGATGACCAGTGCGCAGAAAATAACGCCTGCCGCAATATGTCCCGCATGAATCTTCGCATTTTTCTCTTTTTTCACATTCTGCACACGCTTCCAGATCGCGGGAAGACCGCCGATCACGAGACCGATAAACAGCAGATTTGTCTGCACTGGAAAATTCAAGAACAAATACTCTAACCCAAACGAACTTGCGATGATCGCAAGGCCCATACCGACTGCGATCGGCAGAAGATAAAGTATGCTCTTTTTGAACTCCCTGAACAGATGCGTGATACAATGAATGATCTTGTCATAAATTCCCATGGATACCATCATCGTGCCGCCGCTCACGCCCGGAATGATGTTTGCAATTCCGATGATCATACCATGTATGATTGTTTTTACCATCTCTGTCACTCTCCATTTCTGTCCATAATCTCATCCCGCTTTTCAATTTCCCCGCGCGGTGATATATTCCCTCAAAAATGCAAACAGCGCATCCATTTCCTCATCCGTTCCGATTGAGATCCGCAGATAATTGTCAATGCGCGGCTTATCCCAATGTCTCACATAAATATTATGCTCCCGGAGCGCCTCAAATAATTCTTTCGCACTGTATTTCTCATGGGAAGAAAAAATAAAATTGCTTTTGGAATCCGTAAACGAAAATCCCAGCGCCGCAAGCTCCTTTTTGCTCCGCTCCCTCGTCGCGACCACTTTGTCGGTGATCTCACGGAAGTAAGCGTCGTCTCGCACCGCCTCCACGCCCGCCGAAAGCGTCACACTGTTCATCGTATAGGAATTAAACGAGTATTTCGCATCCTGCAGACAGGAGATCAGCTTGGGTGAGCCAAACGCGTAACCAATGCGTAATCCCGCGAGCGCCC
Source organism: Lachnospiraceae bacterium (assembly GCA_003979345.1). GTDB lineage: Bacteria > Bacillota > Clostridia > Lachnospirales > Lachnospiraceae > DLAJ01. The sequence continues at coordinate 62,940 of RYVZ01000009.1, read as the reverse complement.
GCGACTTCGAAAATGTCCGTACGACGAGCAGATTTTCATAACGGTCGGTCAGCCTTAAGCAGCTTTCCCCGCCAAAATCAATATATGCCTCGTCCACGATCACGACTGCATCGGGGTTCGCGCGCAAAATACGCTCAAACATGGCAGCCGGGGCAAGTTCGCCGGTCGGCGCATTCGGGTTCGGAATGATCACACCGCCATTTGGCTTCAAATAATCTTCTTCTTTAATCCGAAAATGATCGTCCAACGCCTGCACCTGATACGGGATCCGAAACAATTCTGCCCACACATCATAAAACGAATAGGTGATATCGGGAAACAGAATCGGCAGCGACGGATGATTGAAAAAAGTAAGGAACGCCATCGCTAGCACGTCGTCAGAACCGACTCCGACAAACACCCGCTCTTTTTCCACGTCATAATAAGCGGCAAGCTCCGAACGCAGCGGTTCCGTTCCCGCATCGGGATATCTGCGCAGCAGATCCGCATCGTACTCATGCAGTACGCGCTTTACTCCCGGCGCAGGCGGATACGGCGATTCGTTCGTATTTAATTTGATCACGCCCTGTCCCTTGGGCTGTTCGCCCGCAGTATAGGGCGTTACTTTTCTCACATTTGCTTCCCAGCTCATCACATACCTCCCAGACTCCATCTGGTATCGTACCAAATTTTAACAGATATTGCAACGTCCGGTCCGGATTTAAGATTACTTGATTTGAGATCATGAATAAAGAAAATCATTGTTTCGGTCAGATCAAGCCCTGATATGCAGCTCCACCGTCCGCTCCGCCTCAAACTCCCGCTGCATGCTGCGGTAACGGAGCAGCAAGGTTTCCCCTTCAAAGCGTTTATGACACAGAAGTCCGAAACGAATACGCAGAGCGTTCGTTCTGGAATTGCGGATGATCTGCTTTGTGAGCGGCACCACACGCAGCTTCTCCTGCTTGTCCGTTGTCACATGCGTAAATCCGGCAAAGCGATAATGCCCCCTCTCATCCCTTGTATCAATTCTGATCCCAAACAGCAGGATCCATCCTAGAAACGCCGCAGCCGCAAGCCCCGCCGCACAAACCGTCAGCACCACGGCACTGTACGGGGCGTGTGCCGCGCCCGGAGCACCTTCCGTTTTGCGCAGCATCGCCGCCTCCTGTGCATCCGCAGAGGCAAGCAGCTCTTCCTGAATGACCGCCTCCTCTTCGCCGATGCCTCCGCCCATGTCTGTTCCATGACTGCCTGTTTCCGCGTCGTCACTATTTGTTTCCGCTCCGTCCCCGCCGGTTCCCGTTCCGTCTTTGTCCGCGTCATCTTCCTCCGTACCGCAGCCGGTCGTACTCTCAATACGGGGCAGGCTGTCCGGATAGTGCTGCGGCAGTCCGCTTTCTGCGCTTCTTCCGCTCAGCATCCCTCCCAGCCCGTTTCGCTTTCCATCCTCATCAGCACGCTTATCAACGGAGATCCCGTATCCCCCCTTATCACTTTCCATTGTATTCTGATTCCCTTTTCCGCCTGAATTTCCTCTGCCTGTACTGTCTGTTCCCCCGATGATTCCGGCTGCTCCGGAACCTTTTCCTGTGCCGCCGCTTTCGCCTGTGCGCCCGGTATCTCCCGTTTCACGACCGTCTGTTCCATAAGCTTTCGTTCCGGTATTTCCATCTGCGCCGTTTTCGGAACTGTTTCCTGCCGTGCCTGTCCCGGAATTGCCCGTTCCCGGCGCCGTATCGTCACCGACACTGCCCGGCATTCCTGTTCCAACATTGGTATTGCCCGTCCCCTGTGCGCCGCCTGCTGTTCCGCTTCCTGTTCCGCCTGTACCGGTTCCGGAGCTTCCTGCAGACCCGCTGTTTCCGCCATTACCGCCTCCCGCGCTTCCTGCCGTTCCGCTGCTTCCCTGTCCGCCTGTTCCTCCTCCGTTTCCGCCGCCCGGAGCGGGTGTCGGCTGCGGACGCTGTTTTTTCTCTGCGCGGAAGGAATAGCGCGCGACATTTCCCGCTCTGTCCTTCACGGCGATCTCAAGCGTACCGCTTTCCGATAATTTTGTGGAATTCCCAACTATATAGACCGCTCCTCCGTCAAAAGAATAGGGTTCGTCAGCAAGTCCGCTTTCGGCATCCTGCGCCTGCACGCAGACCGTCAGACTGCCCTCATACCAATCATGAACGGACGGGCTGGTCGATACAGAAATACCCGGTGCTTCGGTATCAATGCGACTGACTGTCGTTTCCGCTGTGCTGACGTTTCCCACGGCGTCACGCACGCTCACGCGGTAGGTTCCGTTTTTCGTGACCGTATAGGAATTGGAAGCTCCCCAGCTTGCGCCGCCGTCAAAGGAATAAGCCTCCGCGTCAAGCCCCGACTGCGCGTCAGACGCGCTGACGAGCAGTTCCACAGACGACTGCCATGCATCCGACGCTGCCTGAAAAGAACCGATCTGCGGCGGCGTATGATCGATATGATCGACCGTTACGGAAATCGTCGGAGAAAAATCAACATTTCCGCTTCCGGTAAGCCCCAACTGATAAGTGCCATTTTCCGTCACGTGACAGCTTGCTCCGCCCGGACTTCCATTCCATGTGAAGCCGGAAATGTCGATGCCTCCCTCGTGCACGGAATAGGAAGCGTTCAGATCCAGTTCCTTCACCCAATCCCGTGTGGAGGGATCGCAGGAAAATGATACTGCCGCTGCGCCGTCTCGTCCACAATTGGTTTCATAATACACCGACGTACCCTGCCCGCTGCACCTCGGTTCATCCACTTTTCCCGGAGAGGACCACCTCGTGCCGCACTGACCGCATACATAAATAAAATCCGTGCCATTAAATCCGACACTGACATTATAAGAGTGACAGTCATATGTCTCCGTTTTTTTCGTACCAAAGCAGCCTCCGCCGTTTTCCCTGCTTCCGGTATGACGATGCGTCAATTGTCCGCCCTCTGCATGCGCCTTTCCGGTACAGCCCAAAAATGCAGTCAGAAAAAAAAGCGCCGTAAACACCGCCCTTACAGCAAATATGCGATTGTTTTTCATAAAAAAATACCTCCCTTTTGTAGATCATGCCTGACCAATTACCTGATCATTCGTTACATGTTAAATGTTGGAAAGCACGATTGAACGATTCCATCAATCATGTGTGGAGCAGAACGCTCCATGAAACGCTGCAGCTTTTGCCAATTGGAAGATTATTGTAGCATGCTTTTTGCGATTTGTCTATTGATTTTCATCAAAAAGTTTTTTAATATAATACTATCGCAAATGGTATCGCGATATACATAAGAATATGAAAATACAAAAGCAGCGGCGGGCCGAACGGATGCCGCTGCCGTGAATAGAGGATAACATGGTCTTTTCCAGTCTTGAATTTATATTCCGGTTCCTTCCGGTCTTTTTAATCCTGTATTTTATCACGCCTGCAAAACATCGCAATCTCACGCTCTTTGGCGGGAGCTTGATTTTTTACGCGCTTGGCGAGCCCGTCTATTTGATTTTAATCGTGCTTTCGATCCTGGTCAATCATCACTTTGGACTTTGCATCGCGCGTTGTCCGCGGCGTCCGAATAGACGGAGATTTTATTTTGTATCGGCAATGATCTATAATTTTGGCATGCTTTTTGTATTCAAGTATACGGATTTTCTGATAGAAAATATCAACTCTGTAATCGGATTGATCAACCGCAATACCGGTATTGGGCTTATGCCCATTCCGCTTCTCCATCTTGCACTGCCGCTTGGCATCAGCTTTTATACATTTCAGATCGCTTCTTATATTATCGATGTTTACCGCGGTTCTCAAAAACCGGAGCGCTCCGTTGTCACACTGGGAACGTACCTGTGCATGTTTCCACAGCTGATCGCCGGACCGATCGTTCTATATCCCGATCTGTCAGCACAGCTAAAAACGCGGCACGTATCTCTTGAGGATTTTGAGGACGGCCTGAAGACTTTTGCCCTGGGACTCGGCTCTAAGGTGCTGCTTGCAAACCGCATTTATCTGCTTTGGAATGAGATTCAGGTGACAGGGTTTGACGGCATTTCAACACCGCTCGCATGGTTGGGCGCATTTGCATTCTCTTTTCAGATATTTTTTGATTTTTACGGATATTCACTGATGGCGGCCGGGCTCGGGCGAATGCTTGGTTTTTCTATTCCGGAAAATTTCCGTTTTCCGTATGCGGCATCCTCCGTCTCCGATTTCTGGCGCCGGTGGCATATTACACTCGGCTCCTGGTTCCGCAACTATGTTTATATTCCCTTGGGCGGTAATCGAAATGGCAGGCTCCGCACGATCCGTAATTTGTTTCTCGTCTGGGCCTTAACCGGTTTATGGCACGGTGCGAGCTGGAATTTCATCATATGGGGATTATTGTTTTTCGTGCTGATCGCATTGGAAAAGCTGTTCCTTGGAAAAGTGTTTCACAAATGCCGCTTTCTGGGGCATCTGTATATCATCGCCCTCATTCCGGTCACATGGGTCATTTTCTCCGTCACGGATCTGTCCTATCTTTGGACTTACCTGACGAGATTATTTCCGTTCCTGAACGGCTCGTCCGTGTGGGCTTTTGGCACACAGGATTATATTTACGCTTTGCAAAATTTCGGTCCACTTTTTGCATTGTGTATCCTTTTTTCCACACCGCTGCCCGCAAAGCTGTACCGGAAGCATAAAAAGAACCCGCTGATCATTCTTACTTTACTTGGCATTTTCTGGCTGAGTATCTACTATTTAGTGGTCAGCACCAACAATCCTTTCCTTTACTTTCGATTTTGATACTGTTAACGCTCCTGTTTCAATCACTAAAAAAGGCGTGATCCGACATGAAAATAAAAAACTTTCTGCATCATATAACAAAAATACCGCTCCTGTGCCTCATTACTGTCACGGTCTTTCTTTCTGACAGCATTTACGACGGTATTCTGCCGTGGCCTTCGCCATTCCATATCTCGCTGTCCTATGTGGACGATTCCTTCCATTTTTCTGCGGGCTGGAATTCCGGACGCCCTGCAAAAGGAACCGTAAACGCACCGGATACAGACATGCCTGCAGACAACGATTCTCCTTTGGATGTGGCAGACGGCAGTGAACCTATTTCCGGTCATGATAGCGATGCCATCGAAACTGTCATCGATCAAGCCGGTGCTGATGGCGAAACAATTCCTGATTCTGTGGATACTGACGGCGAAACAAGTTCTGATCCTGTAGATGCCGGGGGCGAAACGACTCCTGATCAGGTTGATACTGACGGCGAAACGATTCCTGGTCCCGTGGATACTGACGGTGAAACGAGTTCCGGTCATGGCGGCGGAGACGGACCCTTGCAGCAAACAGGTGCAGATTCCGGTATCCCGGAACAACCGGACGACACACAAGTCACACTTGGCGAAGACGGTCTTCCTCTCGTTTCCTATATGCAGGTCGAAAATGATTATTTTGATGACGCCGTCTTTATCGGCGATTCCCGCACGCGGAGCCTCCAGCTCTATGCGGACTTGGAGAATACGACTTTTTTGGCTGACACAGGACTGACGATCTATACAGTTCTGGATAAAAAGCTGACGCCCTCCACCTCGAATACGAAGACAACGGTGACGGACTATCTGGCAGAGCACCAGTTCAAAAAAGTTTATGTGATGCTCGGCATCAATGAACTCGGTACCGGAACTGCGGAAAGCTTCTGCCGTTCCTATAGCGAGGTACTTGACAAACTGCGTGAACTGCAGCCGGACGCCATTATTTATGTTCAGGCGATTTTGCATATCTCCGAAAGTAAGGATAAGGAACACACTTATATCAATAATGCCGCGATCATTGAGCGCAATGAGGCTTTGAAATCCCTTGCCGACAACGAGCATATATTCTGGCTGGACTCCAATCCCTCTATCTGCGACGAGAACGGCTATCTGATCGATGACTATACCTTTGACGGCGTGCATCTTCAGGCAAAATTTGTTTATCTTTGGACGGATTACTTAAAACAGCATGCCGTAAAACAGGCGGCTCCCCCCTATCAGCCTTCCTTTTCACCGCCGCCACAGCCTCAGGCGGTTACATAAAAATTTTTCTAATAGGTCAACCCCGGACGCTCATATACTGATACAAATAGCTGACGGGTTTTGACTATGAGACACAAAACGGACGAAGCATGCGAACAATCCTACTTAAGCTGGCTGTTAGAAAAAGGAATTCTCTCACTCTGTTTTCTTTTTGCCGTATTTGCGCTGATCACCGGAATTCAGAAACATTATCCGAAGGCCGCCGCCACAAGCAGCAGCGTCGGCGGCAGGAATCTCCCGATCTACTGCGTGGATACCCCCGATAAGAAAATAGCCCTGACCTTTGACGCCGCATGGGGAAATGAAGATACACAGAACATATTAGACATTCTGGCAAAATACAATATTCATGTCACATTTTTTATGACAGGAGGCTGGGTGGAGAGTTACCCCGACGACGTAAAAGCCATTCTTGCCGCAGGTCACGATCTCGGCAACCACAGCGAAAACCATAAAAACATGAGCCAGATTTCAGACGCCGATAAAAAGCAGGAGCTCATGAGCGTCCACGAGCGCGTCAAAGAACTGACCGGTTATGATATGTTCCTGTTTCGGCCGCCATACGGCGATTACGACAATGCCGTGATCCGCGTTGCCGAGGAATGCGGCTATTACCCGATCCAATGGGACGTGGATAGTCTTGACTGGAAAAATTACGGCGTGGATTCCATCATCCAGACTGTCTGCAATCACAAGCACTTAGGCAATGGCTCCATCATTCTTTGTCACAACGGCGCAAAATACACGGCGGAGGCCTTAGAGACTATGATCACGACGCTTCTCGACGCAGGATACGAATTCGTACCGCTCTCCGAGCTGATCATACGGGAAAATTATCATATGAATTCAGAAGGGCGGCAGATTGCGGATTAAAGGCCATTTAGCGCCGTATGTAGCAAACTCTGAGTAGCTGCAATTTTCAGGCAGCAGCTTAGGTTCCCAAGCTGCTTGTGTGTAGTTTTATAAGAAATGGGGATTTTTTTTGAGACAGCAGATTTTTAGAACCGGAAATTTTAGGAAATCCTTGCATTTTCCCAAATCAGATGCTACAATATCAATATACAAAAGAAAGTGATATGCCAAAGATAAGGGTGCACAATCAATACATGGAAAGTCCCTGATGTTTCCGCATCAGGGACTTTTTTTGATCAGGCACCAGATTACCACTTCTTATCGATCATCAAATACTCTCTGGTCCTCGCTCTCACTTTCGTAATCAATTGCGAATTATCATGTCGTTTTTCATTGAACTCATTATAGATTCCTACCGTATTAATGCCGAATTTTTCACTATTTTTCCTTTTCTCATAGACATTACACACAAAATCTTCTAATAGCTGTTTAAGATTTATCGTAATATCATCATAGATATTTTTAATGATCTTTTCCATAAGCGCTTTCATTTCTTTGGGTAGAAAAGCATTATTCATGAGGCTTTGATACCGTTTCATTGTCTCATAATATTTTCTTGTGAGATAGATGATTTCAATATCAATTTTTCCCTCTTTCAAGCTCTCATAAAATTTATTACCAAAATCGATGTCCGCCTTAGCCTCATCTTTTCCATATAAATGAATGGACTCCGGCTTTTCAAACATTTCCAGCTGGCCGCCTCTTTTTACGATCATCCCTCCCACCAAATGCTTATCGCATTCTTTTTGCAGCATTTCTGCTCCGTTAAGAACAAATCCTCACTGGTTTAGGATCTTATAAGTATTCAACGTTACGATTTTATATAAATCTAAATCAAGAATCAGTTGATTATCATCGGAAAAGGCTTCCATAATATCAATCAACAGATCAGTCTGTCTCTTTATTATCTCTGAGCGCAGCGGCTGTAATATCGTATATCGGGCACGCTTATACGTCAAAACAGCGATAACAGTAGCGATCAAAGTAAAGATGATCCACAAAATATCCTTAATCGTGGAAATATTATTCGATGACCATTTTAGTACATCTGTAAACATATTATTATCCTGTACGATGTCTTCAAAAAAAGAAACACTATATCCTTTCTTTTGTATTGTAAAATCTTATAACATATGATCGCTTTCGTCAATTTCTTCTTTAATATATAATCTCTTCAAAAAGTTTATATTTGAAAGTATGCTATGCATTATTTCATTTTCAATGAATTTTTGCGTAGCTCTTGTATTCTTCAACAACAAATGCTACAATACCAGTATACAAAAGATAACAGTGCTTAATATGCACACAAAGGGGGCTGCCACACTGAATAGTAAGTGAGGCAGCCTCAAAATTTATTCCGTCATTTCAATAAACTCTTTATGAGCACAACCATGAGGATACATAATATATCCACTTACAGGTTTCCATTTAACTCCCCGAGCAGGGCTCAAGCCTACAACAATTCGATCAACAGCCGAATGCTCTACCATTGCATGATCTGAAACTGGAAAGTGCAAAAATCGGAGCACATATTCCTGTTTTGACAGTCCCTGCGGCAGATTAAGCTATACCATATAGCGCATGACGGCATCAAAGAAAATCTCCCGCATCTTTTCATAACCGATCAGGTTTTAGTCAAACAGTTCTGCATATTCTTTTGAAAAGCAGAACAACGGATTCACCTCTACATCCATGCCTTCCATTGTACTGTTGTTTATATTTTTCTTTTAATTCACCGAATATACATTTATTATTCATTGCAAAGATATAAAAGACAAAATATGAGTTTACAAATTACGACTTTTACTCTTTTTATCCGATGTAAGCTTACAAATAAAAAATCTAAAAAAAGGATGGTACAATTATGGACGAAATGGTATTAAGAACACAAAAATATCTTAACGCTATGTATGGTGGCAACAGTGGATATGATGTAATTGCCGAAGACGGGAAAACCGGTTGGGGAACCATACACGCCTTAACAAAAGCATTCCAAATCGAATTAGGCATTACACAAACTGCAAATAACTTCGGACCAACAACAGTTAAACTTTTTAATGCACAATACCCCAACGGGATCATACAGCAGAATGCAAATGATACCACAACCAGCAGAGTCTACGCTATCATTCAGGGTGCATTATGGTGTAAAGGATATAGCACAGGTGCATCAGGTATTACAGAACATTTTTACGGCGGCACCGGAGCGGCTGTAAAAGCACTAAAGGAAGATGCCGGATATGAAAATTCGGATTCTACCGTCACGCTCAATGTAATGAAAGCGTTACTTTCAATGGATCAATTTATTGTAATACACGGACAGGGTGGAACCTTTCTAATCCGGAGCATTCAGCAACAATTAAACCGAAAATATGAGGACTATATCGGGTTAATTCCCTGTGATGGTCTATACGGAAGAGAAATGAATAAGGCGCTTATTAAAGTGCTGCAAGCTATAGAAGGATTTTCGGCAAGCGAAGCAACCGGTACCTTCGGATCGCAGACGAAAGCACGATGCCCCATTCTACCGGATACTTCTGGCGAATTAACAGACAAAGAGGTTGAAGATGCAACCTATCTGTTAAAATACGCCTTATGCTGCAATGGGTACACAGTCGGCATCAACAATGCTAATTGGGATTATACACTAAAATCAACTGTTGCACAATTCCAAAACGACCTAAAATTAGATGTAACGGAAACCGCAGACATAAACACGTGGATGTCCTTACTCCTTAGTAAAGGTAACCCTGATAGAGCTTGTACTGCGTGTGATACGCGATTCGAAATAACAGCAAGCCGTGCGGCAGAATTAAAAAGTAAAGGTTACAATATTGTTGGTCGATATCTTACGGGCGGTGAATTCAAGGGGCTGAGGGCCGATGAACCAAAAAGAACTTTGAATAATGGATTGTACCTCTTCCCCATTTTTCAAGAATCCACGACCGACATTTCTTATTTTACCAGTCAGCGAGGTAAGACAGATGCTAAAAGGCGGTTCAAGCCGCCCGTAAATTGGGTATTCCAGAAGGAAACATCATTTACTTTGCCGTTGATTTAGACGCCACATCATCAATGATAGCGAACTATATACTACATTACTTTAAGGCTCTTTCAGAATCAATAGACCCTGTATTTTTGATCGGCGTGTACGGGACAAGAAATGTATGTACTCAGGTCTGCGAGTCAGGATATGCCGAAACCTGTTTTGTAAGTGATATGTCAACCGGCTACAGCGGTAATATGGGTTTTAAAATTCCGTCAAACTGGAACTTCGACCAGTATGCCGAAATTAATATGGACACTGTGGCTGACGGAAAATGGGCCATTGATAAAGATGCGTATTCAGGAAAATTTGAGCCAGTTAAGTCGTTGGAGGTTTATACATATTTGCAGCCGTCTAAACCAAATATTCCTGGAAGTCCAACAATATCAGAGGTCCTTCCCTTAATCGAAAGATTGGAAGATTTGTATACTGAATGGTATCAGCGGCAATACGCCACCGAAGACAATCCGGAACCCCATCCGGCACCAATAATATTAGCGTCCGGAATTACCAATTTTTTAAGAAGTATTGCATATACTTCTATGTATTGGACAATCGGTCTGCTTAGCGCTATCAACACAGACTTTGTCAGTTATGTGCAAAACAAAAGTCAAGAAAGCGGCACATATAATGGTCTATACGATAACCTCTCCCAGTATATGCGTTCTGGAGATCAGGTACTTATTTCTGACGAACATGACGGCCTAATTGATTTAAAGCATATGGCGGCTACGGCAGAAGCCTATTTCGGTATAAATACCGTTCCGAGATCATGGGTAGGATGGGCTGGAGACTTAGCCTCATCGATGCAAGATACTACTAACCGACTAAATGAAATTGGCGGAAACTGTCAGGATATTGCAGCTTCACTGGTTGGTGCATCAGCGTCACAATTCGCATTTGAGGATTTGTGCGGGGACGCAGATGCCATCAAGATTGCGCAAATAATCACAAAATCATCCTCATCTGCGCATTCTTTCTCTGAGTCACTTAGAGAATACTATGCCAACTTTGTATCAAATCGATTTACCTATCTTCTCGAAGATATCGGCTGCTCAGAATATTTACAGTCTATAAAAGACGCAGTAAAGGAAATAATAGAAAACGACAGCGACTTAATTCTCATGTACTTTGGGAAAAATCCTTCTTCAGAAGTAGTCGAATCCTGTTGTAACTCCTTTGCAAACTATGTATATTTCGAGCTATAAGCGAAAGTGCATTCAGCTAATCTAAAATAACAAATTCTCTGTAAAATAACTACTTTAACTCAGGCAGATTGCTATCAAAAGCATTCTGTCTGAGCTATTCTTTTTTATTGAGCAGTATATATCTATTCATCAATTCCCTTAAACGGCAAAATGTAATATGCTGTGGGCTGCTCTGAACCTGTCAACGCAATCTGAACTCCCTCTTCTAACCATTCTATTTGATAAGCAGCAGGAGCCCCGTCATTAGCAACATCCGCCTGAAACGATGTCCTGTAATAAGCACGCGGCGCCTCACCCTCCGGAATCACTTCAAAAAGCGTTATCTGAAGATGATCCTCTCCAAATGGAAAATCCGGCTCTGCGATTCTTGTGATCAGCAAAGTGTAATCACCCGCTGGTGACGCCTCTCTTAGAAGCTCCGTATTATCAGAAACCGTCATATCCCTATACCTGTCTGAATTTATTCCCTCAGAGTCTTCAGTTCCTGCGGTCTTATTTCTGGCGTTGAATAATAGAATGAGAATCAATAAGATAGTTTCTATCACCAATAATCCCGTTGCAAGATTTTTTTTCATCTCTATCAGTCCCTCCATTTATACCTATACATTCCTTCTGTCAAGGCTATTCACAGAGCTGAAAATCATGAGTATAAATGACAGAATAATCACCTTCCGCACCGTGTACGACCTTTTCTTCTGTCCCTACATTTTCGCCGCATACCCAAAATGAGCCATCCGCCTTCTGAATCACTGTATTGTTTAAGAGTCTTGGCCAGACATCATCAAACTCTGAAATATCATCAGGCACAGTGTACCTCTGATTTCCCGCCCACGCCAAAGCAATTGTGTCTGCATCCGGCTGCGGATAATCTACAGCAAGGTCAGTCCAAACCATAACCACTCCTTCTGCAACTTTTGTTGGCTCACTAATCACGGTAAGGTCTGCAACACCGCAGTTTCCTGCACTATTGTATCCCCAAGTCCATACTGTTCCATCCTGAAGTAATGCCGCATGGTTAAACCATCCACCCGTGATGAAAACCGCATTTTCTAAAATTTTTTGGGGCTTGTCGATGAAGTATACATTTTGCGACATAACGTTACCTTCCATATAAACTGTTCCCCATGTCCATACTGTTCCGTCTTCCTTCAGACAGACAATATCATCTCTTCCACAGCAGGCATAAATCACATTTTCCATCAGCAGGACCGGCATTGTTATAGTATTATGTTCCCCGTTTACATACTGAGCCCAATCCCACTTTTCATATTGCTGCAGCGCGCCGCATCCGGCGTTTCCCAAGCCATAAAGCTTATGATCTGCGGTAAGATAAATAGCAAACCCTGTCTGGGAATAGTCTACATGAAGCACATTTTCCGCAATTTTTACTTTTTGATAATAAAATTCATAATCCTGAGTCCCCTGACCCAATTGTCCATATTCATTTTTTCCACTGCCCCATAAAACATTGTCAGCATCAATATCATAGAGCTGGGACGGATTTCCCGTTTTCGTAGTATAGTATTCTGCGATATTCAAAGAAACATTTAATTGTGCCGGTTCATCCGGTTCATTTGGCTCGTCCGGTATTTCATTATTTTTTGCGGCAACACTCCCTTTTCCATCACCAGATGTATCTGCATCTGGCATCATATCTTTATGAGTAAACGCCAGACATACTATGAGGACCGCGACTCCCAAAATCAGAATAGCCAGGATTCCTTTTTTCGTTTTCCTGAACATTGCCAGATTCTTAACTCTTTCCTTTGTATTCCCTTCTCCAAAGTCTACCGGAATCACACGAATCATACGCCGTTTCGTTGCGAGTGACAGCAGAGATGCAGAATAATCCGCTTTGACAGTCTCTCCCAGCCTTTTTATGACCGCCTCATCACAGCTCATTTCCATATCCCTGCAAAAAAGTATAAATGCAATCCACACCATCGGATTAAACCAATGAATACACAGTGCAATAAACGCTACCGGTTTTATGATATGATCAAAACGCCTGATATGAAACTTTTCATGTAAAATAATGCATTTCTGTTCTTTCTCACTTAAGTCTTCCGGTAAATATATTTTGGGATGAACTATACCCATAACAAACGGAGATATGTTTTCATCCACACGATAAATGTTTTCTTTTATGAGAATTGACATTGATACTCTACTGCGAATACTGGCGGCTGATAATACACAATACAGAAATAAAGCACCTATTCCTGCCATCCAGACATATTTCCCAAATAAGATAAACAGCTCCTGCCAGGAAGCCTCTCCCGCCTTAGCTCCTCCGTTCAGATATGGTCCCGCGTGCGCAGCTTGTTCACTTACAGCCATATTTCCCATCACACTTCCAATGTTTGGAGCCAACAAATCTTCAGGCAATCTATTACCATCGTTTTCAGTCAGATCAGCGTCTTTTTCCTGCACATATTCTCGAAATGCAGGCGTTAAATTCGGAATCGGGCTGATCTTTGACTCTAATGTAACAGGACAGAGAAGCCTGAATAAAACAACGCTCCAAAGCATATAAGAAATATATTTTGGATATCTCTTTAACAAAAAGCGTGCAATCAATACGATGGCAATGACTATGCTTGCTGCCCGGCTCATGTCCAAAACCTTTACGAAAATCTGTTCCAGCATATGTCACCTCCTCATGGAATCAATGATTCTTTGAATTTCTTCAATTTCATCATCCGTAAGTTTTTTTCTTGTTCCAAATGCAGCTAAAAAAGCAGGCAAAGAACCCCCGAATGCTTTTTCTACATATAGCTCACTGTGACATGCATAAAACTCTTTTTGGGAAATCAGGGAAGTAACAGTACCATTTAGATTTTGAAAAAGACCACGTTCACACAATCGCTTTAATACCGTAAAAGAGGTGGGCTTCTTCCACCCAAACGCAGCATTTGCCAATTTCGCCAAGTCTCCTGACGAAATTGGTTCTTTCTCCCAAATCATATCCGCAAACTTTGCCTCGGCAGTTCCCATTCTCAACTCGTGCATAGTGTTGTCCTCTGTATTCTACAATATGTAATATGCTCTATATTACACCTTGTAGAATACAAGGTCAATATATTTTTCATACATACATCCTTATTTATCAAATAATAATTCTTCAGTTTACAATTTGGTTCAAACTGTCTTTCTCTTATATAGATTTGCAAATCTACTAAAAATTTTATAGGTAGTGTCAAGTAGGCTATGAATGCGCTCCGTCGGCTTGACCGGAAAGCAGCTGTGCCGGATGAACATTTGCGAAGGGCTCTGCTATGCGGCCTTTGCCGCCCTGGCTGTTCTGCTGATCGGACTTCCGATTGCGGTGGTGGTGTGCCGGGAGGTCAGCCGACGATCCTTTGCCGGTGAGATCGTGCCCTATCAATTTCCGATACTGGAAATGGGCCTGTTTCTCCTGGTGCTGTTCGGCCTGGAATTTCTCCTGTCCGCCTGGACGGTCAGCAGACAGAGAAAGCAATCCTTGGTTGAGCAGATGCGGGCAGTGGAATAGCGTTCCCGCAGAACATTTCATGACATCCAGAGAGCATTTCATTACAAGAGCCTTGAAATGGTGTCCTTTGCTCTATAGACTGATAAAAGCAAAGAACTTTTTTGCAAAATTAGCCATAGAAAGGGGATGCAAACATGAACGTACAGATGATGGAAGGGCTTCTGGGAGCCAGCTCCAATATCAAGCTGTCGGGTACGCCTATGAGCGTGTACCGGCAGGCCAGCACCGAGGGCGACACGGAGAAGATGAAGCGGGCGCTGGGTTACACCGGCGAGTGTACTGAGAAAGCGGTCAAGTACCAGGAGAAGCTGGACAAGGGCATGAAGGCCGAGGCGAAAGCTGAGAAGGAAAAGGCAGAGCTGGAGCGGGAGGCCGCCATCGAGAAGCGCCGGGAGGAGCGCAAGCGGGCTGAGGAAGGCGCAGAATCGGGCCGCCCCCAGGAAACCGATTTGGTTCAGATCAGCGAGGCGGCGAAAGCGGCGCTGAAAAACAACGAGCCCGCTGAGGCGGCGGAGCCCATTGACAGTGAGCCGGTTACCTATACGCCCGCTGGCGAAATTGCCGCCGCCCCGCTGGAAACCGAACCGACAGTTTCGTTTACCGCATAAAATTTCAAGGAGGAATGACGTATGATGCCGATTTCTGGTGTGAACACCGGTGCAGTTCAGCCTTTGACAACGGCTGAGAAGGTGCTGGGCGCGTCCAAGGTTCAGAAGCCCGAGGAGGATGCTCAGAGCCGCCAGTTGAAGCCCGTGATGGATGAATATGTCCCGGAGGAACCCCAACCTGACCCGCCTGCTGGAGCAGTTTGTGTATGAGTTTCAGCCGGTTTTGGACCAAAAGGGCCTGACCTGCCGCCTTGCGGTTGGGGAGGACATTCTACTGAACTGTGACGCCGACAAGATGCAACGGGTCTTTGACAACCTTTTGCGGAATGCGGTGAATTACAGCTACGACGGAACCGAAATCACCATTGAGGCCAAACACAGCGGAGACAGCGTAACGCTGAAACTTTCCAACTGCGGCGGAACAATCCCCCGAGAGAAGCTGGAACGAATTTTTGAGCAGTTTTACAGGCTGGATACGGGGCGCGGTTCCAGCGGGAACGGGCTGGGGCTTGCCATCGCCAAGCAGATTATTACACTCCATAAGGGAACGATCACAGTGGAAAGCGGGGATGGTTTGACCGTTTTTACGGTGACGCTGCCCGCCGTATCGTAAACATAGCAACAGGAAATCAGTAGGTGACATATATGAAAAAGAAATTTTTAATGCTTCTTCCAGGTTTTGTTTTATTTGGAATTGGATGTATTTGTTTGTTTCTGCAGCATAAGCCAAGGGAGCAGGTTGTTGTTGACCGCTTGAACGAAGCAATATCAAATTATACAGAAATGAACATCAGGGACGATAAAACGTATTCCCTTAAAGTGATTGATGTGCAGATGCTGGTAACAACATATCTTCCGGCATATACGATCTTTGGAGTTTCCTGCGATGAATATACTGTTCGCCCCAATCAGATCGACGAAGCATTCACGACAGAACAGGAACAGGATTTGCCAATCTGCAATTTTGAATACCTGCTGCTCTACGATGAAAAAGAGGACAGGTTTTATAGTGTAAAATTCGAGGCAGAAGGAAGGCCGGTCATACCGGATTTTACAGAAGCGAAAGAATTAAGCGGAGCCGCTTATGAGCTTGAATTACCGAGCCTGGATTCAATCGACAGCATCTCTCTCAAAAAGAATGCGGATCCTCTCATTACCATCAGCGCTCGGAATGATATGGAAACCATTTTGAACATATTAGAAAATACCATGCCCACCACAATGAGCGGGGAAATCGGTACGCCTGTTCGTGTTGAAAACATTATCAATATAGACTTCTTTAGCGGAGAGAACATGATTGGCCGATTGTTTCTATATGAAGATAATGGAAAATATTTCATTGAGCAGACTGGCAACGGAGTATATATCATTTCCAAGGAAGATTACAATTTAATAGAAAATTATATGCCAGAAGTTATATACGAGTGAATTTGATAGGTAGCATGACAAAAAACAAGAAGCTATGGGGCGACATGTAAGACATAATCGGAGGTAATCTCATGGATCAAAGGCACTTATGAAGAAGCGTTCTCCAACTGGCACTGGAAGATGCACTGGGCCGTTCAACCGGACAGATTCTATCTGTCTCTTATGACTGCTGCCAGCTGCCAGAATTATTTCGATGAATTTGAGGCACGTTTTTATCTTCCGCGCTTTGATCTATTCTCTGGATTTTCCACTAAAAATTTCTCCGCAGCCGCAGAGACGTTCGACCGTGTTCTTGAGGAATTTGGTCATCTGTATGAAAAGATAGGGTTAAAAATATGCCGCTATCCCACGCTGGAAGAATTTGAACAAGACTATTTGGCGGCACCGTTTGAAACATCTTAAAAGCAGAAACGCTTGACGAGTTGAATAGACGGTATCAAAAAATAAGGAGCTACGGAATGGATGATTTCATAGCCGCACTGGAACAGAGAGACTTGGAAAAGATCAGCTCTTTTCCAAAATCAGACTTACATAACCATTTTGTGCTGGGCGGAAGCCGAGAGTATTTGTGGCAGATGACAGGCGTACAGATTAAACCTATCCATGGCTGCCTATCGTCCATGGACGAAATGCATGCTTGGAATCGAGATAACCTTGGAAAAAGATTTGATACCCCAGAAATGAGAAGAATTTTGATTGGCGCGACTTTTCAGCAGGCAAGCGATGACGGCGTTACCGTGCTGGAGATTGGAGAAGATGTCTGGGGGCTGAGGGAATTTTTTCATAACAATATTGATGAATTGGTTGAAGCCTTTACCACAGCGCAGAGGGAGATTGCTCCCAATATTGAACTACGGCTGCAAATCGGCCTGTCAAGGCACTGTCCCATCGGATATTTGGAGGACTGCCTGTCACACTTCTGGGGGAATGCGGCTTTTTATTCGATTGATTTATACGGAGACGAATTTGCCCAGCCGATTGAAAATTTCAAGACTATTTATCGAAGGGCAAAGCAAGAAGGGCTGCGCCTAAAAGCGCACGTTGGTGAGTGGGGAAGCGCGGATGATGTGCGGAGAGCGGTAGAGGAATTGGAACTGAATGAGGTTCAGCATGGAATTTCCGCCATTCAAGACAAAAAAGTTGTTCGCTTTTTAGCGGATTACCGCATCCGTCTCAATATCACACCGAGCAGCAATGTACTGCTTGGGCGGGTCACATCTATGGCAGACCATCCCATTAGACGGCTTTACCGCAGTGACGTAGATGTCACCATAAACTCGGATGACATCTTAATTTTTGACTCAGATGTGTCTAAGGAATATTTGCGACTGTATGAATCAGGTTGCTTATTAGCGGAAGAACTAGACGATATACGGCAAAACGGACTGAAACCTAAATAATTGGAGGCAATCTTATGGATCAAAAGATGAAAGAACCGTATCTTTTCAAACTGACTCTCGACAACATTGACCAGGAGCACATGCTTCTGAATTTAAGAAGAAGATTGTCCATCTCCATGAAGAAGAACGAACCTGTAAAAGCATCCCTGCTGGATATAGCGTATCCAAGTGGTGCAGCGAATTCAGCACCCACTGGCTGCTCCGGCGTCTGGAGATCTGCCCGAATGTCAACTTATAATTACCTGAAACACTTGATGACAGTTTATTGCGCCAAAAAGCAGAAGTCTGTGAAAAGATCAATGAGACTTGCCACAGGCACAATGGTATTGGCAGCTGCCATAGCATAGCGGTCTATTTGGTACGCTATGGATTTGGCTACAGCGCCACAACCATTCATAATATATGAATTCTAAAATGAGCCCGCATTCCATCGTCCGCCCTAAAAGACTGGGAGCAAAACCAAGGAAACCGCATAAAATATTCAAGAGCTTGTATCAAGCAGGAATACCACCTCACCGCCGTCAAGATCAAATGCCCCGCCCCCTTCTTCTATGCAACGTCACATAAAATTGTACCGTATCCAAATAATTTATCAATCTCATATATAATGTTATATTATATAAATAAATTTGTATAAATACTAGAATTCTCTATATTCGGATTGATATACATTTATTTTTCAAATCCATTATTGTATAGTAGAGAATAGGTAGCAGGCAAGCTATTAAAAAAGCATAAAAAAATGAAGCTCTGAAGATCAAATTTCATCATGAAACCGGACCCGATCATCAGACCTTTCATCATGCGTAACAGGAGTAACGATTATGACAAAATATTTGAACGCAAAAGAATATGACATCTTATGTTTGATCTTTCATTCGGAGGAGCCCTTGAACGTATCCCAGATCATCAAGCTTCGTCCGCAATTTACCTCCAACATTGTACAGCCCGTGATTCGTAAGCTGCTAAAATTCAAACTGATCGAAGTGGCAGACATCACGATGGACGGGAACATTTTTTCCAGACGCTTTCGGGCGACCGAGACAGCTCCTGATACAATCCGGAAAATGTTCCAGGACGAATACATTCATTTTAGTAAACTGGTGTCCGGTCAGACCTTGATGAGTGCCATGGTACAGGCGGACGATCATCCCGAACAGGTTATGGAAGAGATCAGCGAGTTAGAACAGCTGCTTCAGGAATATAAGGAAAAAAGTCACGGTTCAAAAGAAAAATAACAAAGCATGAAAGCAGAAGCTCATGTGATAAGTAGCGGAACATATTGTATATTGTATTCAAAAGATAAGGAGACGTTATGCTGAATTTTTCGTTTTCAACCGTTCTCATGACTCTGCTGACCAGTAATATCCTTGCCACTGTGATCTCTTTGCTATTTCTTCACGGAAAGACCATGGCGCGCGTCGGATATCAGGTACTGACATTGATAGTTGTCCTGACCGTGATCCGGCTTCTTTTTCCGTTTGAGCTTCCGTTTTCCACAAATATCTATATGCCCAGATTCTTATCCCGGGCAGTCGCCTCTTTTCGTGAGCACTGGATTATATTTTTTTCGATCCGCCTCTCCCTGTGGAACATCTTTGAGCTTATATGGGTGGGCGGTATTTTGGTTCACATTGTCCGCTATCTTCACGATCGCCGGCATATACAGGATCATATTCAGAAATACGGAAAAGACAAGACGAACGATCCGGGCTATCAGGCTGTCCTGAACGATCTGTGCAGACAGCACGGCAGGGAAAACCGCTTTCGTGTGATCGAACTGTCCGGTCTCAAAATCCCGATGATATCCGGGCACAGAAATCCCTGCATCGTTCTGCCCGATCACTTACTGCTTACTTCCGGGCAGCGCTACTATGTCCTTACCCATGAAGCGATGCACTATTTCCATCACGATTTTCTGATCAAAGGAATCCTGCGTCTCTTATCCATTTTTTACTGGTGGAATCCCGCATGCGCGCTGCTCCACAGGCAGACGAATACGCTGCTCGAAATGAATATTGACAAAAAGATCACCCAAAACGCGCCGGACGTCACCGTGCAGTACACCGAATGTCTGTTATATATCCAGAAAATGTCCCTGACAGATGCCCCACAGCCCCCGCGTTTCA
The DNA here is from genome assembly GCA_003979345.1 of Lachnospiraceae bacterium. Classification (GTDB taxonomy): domain Bacteria; phylum Bacillota; class Clostridia; order Lachnospirales; family Lachnospiraceae; genus DLAJ01. The sequence goes on along the minus strand of RYVZ01000009.1, from coordinate 42,649 downwards.
TCGAACGGGACGGCTGCTTTTTCGCACCGTCCAAGGAGACCGAATTAAAGAGACGGATCACAATGCTTCTGCATGCTTCACATATTTGGCAGAAAATTAGCAGCGGCATTATCATCACGCTTTCCGCGGCAGGCATCTATCTTCTGTCCTACTGTTTTATATTGGAAGCTTCTTACCTTCCGCCGGAGATCAGTCAGAACTATACGGTGCCCACAGTGGAAAATACTTATGCAATCAAAATTGATTCCTCCACTTATGAAGTCTATATAAACGGCAGTTACTTTGTGACCGATACTTCTCTCGTATATTATCCCAACGGGATAAAAATATATAACCAGAAAGGAGATCTCATTGATGAAAACTAAAATGAAATCTTTATGTGCCGCCGCCATTGTGTCCTGTGCCGTCTCGCTCTCACTGCCTGCCGGCGCCGTATCCGCATCAGAGCCCGCTGCTTTGCTCACGGGGTCTGCACGCTCTGCGGAGAACTCTGTTTCTCCCCAGTCTGACCAACTGATATGGATTTACAACACTGTAAACGGCAAAAATTACAGACGACTCTATAATCTTTCCACCAAAGAATGGGTCGGCGACTGGATCTACATCGGCGAAGCGTAAGCGTAAAGCCTGTTGGCAGGCAGGACGATTTCATGCTTTGCCCAAAGCACCGAAAAAAGAAGAGGGTGTCCTCAAGTCATGCCATGACTTTGGGACACTCTCTTCTTTTTCACAAGTTCATAGGACCCGCAAGCCCGCGCTTTCAGCGCTTCCTGTCCGTTTACACCGAACGGAAAGCCCGTTAACTTCTCCGACCGACGAATATGCTTGCACATTCTTCTCGCTAACGCTCATGATATCATGCGCTCCACACATATTTACGCTTCACGATACACTCTCGTTTCACCAGGCGCCGGCATCACGCTTACTCCGCCTCAAGAACCCCGGCAAGCCGTTCGATCCCCGCCTGCACGCTCTCCAACGACTTTAAGATGCTCTCCACACCGCTTACCTGCTCTTCCGTTGCCCTGCTGATCTCATTCGTCGTCTCTCCGGACTTCTGTGAGTTCTCCTCCAGACTATCCATGGACTTCATCAGCGCATCCTTGATCTCCACCATACAGGTCAGTTCTTGTTTCAATTCTCCGATGATTGATAACGCTTCGTCCGAAGAATGGATCATCGTCTCAAAAATCTTCACGGTATCGTTCAGCCGCTCGGAAGATTCCTTTACGATCACGCCATTTCTGTCCATGATCCTGTCGGTCTCCTCGACTGTCGCCATAATATCTTTTAAGATCGTATCGATCTCCTTGGTCGCATTTGCCGATTCCGTTGACAATCCGTTGATCTCGTCCGCAACCACGGCAAAACCCTTTCCCGCTTCTCCGGCTCTTGCCGCCTCAATCGCCGCATTCAGTGCAAGCAGATTCGTCTGCTTCGCGATCTGATTGATACTGTCCACGATCCCCCCGATCAGCGTTGACTTCTGCGACAGGACCGCGACGCCGTCAGCCGCTTCCTGCGTCGCCTTGATATTCTCGGTAAACTTCTCAGAAAGTTCAGATATGGACGCAATACCCTCATCATTTTTTTCTTTGAGCCGGTTCATATTATCCATTGTGGCCAGAACCTGTTTCTCAGATCCCTGAATCTTATCATTTAAGTTATTGAAGATCTCAATGCTTCCATTCACCTCACCAATCTGCTGTTTCGAGCTGTCGGAGATTTCTTCTGCAGAAGCAGCAATATCCTGCGTACTCTGCTTAAATCCGCTCAAAGAAGCATGAATGCTGTCAGCCGATTCCTGAAGTCCGGTAAACGCCTGCCGCACATTAGCGAGCAGTCCCTGCACCTCATTGTCCTTTTTCTCCACGTCCATGAACAGTGACCGCGCCCGTGTAATGATCATCACAGCCGCAAGGACTGCAAGCGTATATACCATCACAATAAAGATCCAGATAGGAAGCGTATACATAACCAGATAAGCTGCCGGAAAACAGATCATTGCGATAGCATTGGATGCGAGAAGTACGACGGTATACACCCAGATCACGGAAAGATCATAGTAGGAGACCGCCAGAAACAGAATCAAAAAATAGGCTTCGACCATCGCACCGAATCCGCGCGGCGTACCAAATACGATGGTGACGGCTCCGCAGACCGGCAGAATGGAAACATACAGATATTTCGCATATTTGCCAAGTATTCTTTCAAACAGCTTGATCATAAGTCCAGACGCTGCCATTGTCAGCGCGATACTGTCCCGCACCGATCCCCCGTTAAAAAACAATACATACAAAAATGCAACAAACGGCACCGCGGCATAAAATAAGAACATAATAAAATTCGTACGTTTTTCTTCGTTTTTTAAGATTGACAACTCCATACAAGTCACCATGCCCTTCCTTCGTTTTGTATAAACATTGACCTGATCATTCCCATTCAATAATTAGTACTATTTTACCATTTCCTCCACATAAATGCTAGTACGAAAAGACATTATCACTACTTTGACCGTTTTCTGTTACATCTTTAGATTTTTTATTCCCGAAAATGATACAGATCTCTTACTATCTTTTATGAAAATTTTATTTTTTTCCTCTTGAGCTTTTATCTATTTCTGCTATAGTGTCATAGGAATATTTCAGACGGCATGCAGGCTTACAAAATCCACAAAAAAGCATCTAAACGGATCTCAGGAGAAAGGCACAGGCTATGGCAGCACATAACAAGGCATTTACATCGGCTAAGAACCAAAAGCATGGTACACTGACGAAGGATCTAACGCAGGGAAAACCGATGTCGCTCATTTTAGGTTTTTCCATTCCGCTTTTATTCGGCTTGCTGTTTCAGCAAGTCTACGGTCTTGTAGATACAATCATTGTCGGCAAATGCATTGATGCGAATGCACTTGCCGCAGTCGGCTCCACCGGCTCCATCAATTTTCTGATCATTGGATTCTGCATCGGCATCTGCAGCGGTTTTTCCATTCCGGTCGCACAGCGTTTCGGTGCGGGCGACTATGCAGGCATGCGCAAAATGGTCTGGAACGGTGCATGGCTCTCACTCGCATTTGCCATCGTCATGACCGTCGGCGTATCCCTGTCCTGCAGACAGATCCTTACGCTCATGCGCACGCCGGAAAACATTATCGACCAGGCATACTCCTATATTTTTATCATTTTCCTCGGAATTCCGGTCATCTACCTCTATAACATGCTTTCCGGGATCATCCGGTCGCTCGGCGACAGTAAAACACCCGTTATTTTTCTTGTTTTATCCTCGATCATAAACATTGGGCTTGATCTGCTCTTTATTCTGGTGTTTGACCTGAATGTGGCGGGCGCCGCCTATGCGACCGTCATCTCACAATTCGTATCCGGCGCTGCCTGCCTGATCTTCATGATCCGCAAATACCCGGTTCTGCGGCCCGAAAGCAAGCACGAGCTGTTCTATGATGCGCATTGCGGGAAGATTCTTTGCAACATGGGCATCCCGATGGGACTGCAATACTCGATCACGGCAATCGGCTCCGTCATCCTTCAGACAGCGGTCAATGACCTCGGCACTACTGCCGTCGCCGCTGTCACCGCCGGCAACCGGCTCGGGAATTTTTTAGTCTGCCCGTTTGACGCGATGGGCTCTACCATGGCGACTTACGGCGGTCAGAATATCGGCGCCAAAAAGACAGAGCGCATCTGGGACGGCTTAAAAGCATGTACCCTTCTAGGCGCCGCCTACTCCGTGATCGCCCTGATCCTCGTGTTCTTTTGTGGCAGATATCTGCTTTTGTTGTTCCTGCATGCGGAAGATACCGGGATCATGACGATGGCATACCGCTTCCTGTGCATCAACGCACTGTTCTATTTTCCGCTCGCACTCGTCAATATCGTCCGTTTTCTGATTCAGGGCATGGGATATTCGCGCTTTGCGATGCTGGCAGGTGTGTGTGAGATGGCTGCACGCGCTTTCGTGGGCTTTTTGATCGTTCCCGCTTTCGGCTTTTACGCAGTCGGCTTTGCAAGCCCAGCCGCATGGATTTTTGCCGATCTGTTCCTCATCCCAGCGTTTTTCCATGTCTACCACCGGACTCAGAAGCTTTTTTCAAAATCCGGTTCCGATGGTGCGGCGGTATAGGTACAGACGCATGGGACATGTGACGGCATAGCGTCACATGTGACACATAACGTCACATGCCACTATACAAATCCGCCAAAATTTGCTATACTGAGTCCAAAAGAAATGCCTGCGGCATTCCAGAAATACCTGCGGCACTCCAGAAATGCCTGCGGCACTCCAGAAATGCCTGCGGCACTCCTTTGAATTTGGGAAATTACACCGGCTTAAAGCAGAAAGGAATTAACTTTTATGAATAAAAAAAGGGTAGTGGTATCACTCGGTCACGAAGCGCTCGGACATAACACAACACAGCAGCAGTCCGCCGTCAGGGTCACGGCAGCGGCGCTCGCTGATTTGATCGAGGCTGATTACCAGCTCACCATCACGCACAGCAATGGCCCTCAGGTCAGTATGATCCACAAAGCCATGAGCGAATTGCACCGCATTTACGCGGACTATACGCCCGCTCCCATGTGCGTGTGTTCAGCCATGAGTCAGGGATATGTCGGTTACGATATTCAGAACGCGCTGCGTGCACAGCTTTTAGAGCGGGGCATTGCTACCCCGGTCAGCACGATCCTCACACAGGTCACGGTGGATCCTTATGATGAAGCTTTTTATGAGCCGGACAAAGTGATCGGGCGCATCCTGTCTGCCGAGGAAGCCGAAGCAGAAACCAAAAAAGGAAATTATGTCATCGGTCAGCCCCGAAGCGGCTTCCGAAGAGTGGTTGCCGCACCGAAACCCATCGACATTGTGGAGATCGATGCGATCCGCACGCTCGCCGACGCGGGGCAGGCAGTCATTGCCTGCGGAGGCGGCGGCATTCCGGTCATAGAACAGCAGCACGCCTTAAAAGGCGCCTCAGCCGTTATAGAAAAAGACAGCATTGCAGGTCTTCTTGCCGCAAAACTGAAGGCGGATATGCTGATCATCCTGACGAGTGTCGATGAAGTTTACCGCAACTACAAAAAAGAAGATCAGACAGCGATCTCCTCCATGACAGTCAGCGAGGCCAAAAACCTTCTTGCCGAGAACCAGTTTGGCAAGGGGGACATGCTGCCTAAGATCGAAGCCGCCATCACATATCTTACCCAGGTGCGGACAGGCAGTGTGTTGATCACTTCTCTCAGCAGGGTCGCAGACGCTGTCAAGGGTAAAGCAGGAACACTGATCACAGCCTGATTTCCTTCTTTTATCCCGGCAGACAGAATTCGTATGTCAAAGCCCTGACCATCGGGCAGACGATCACGAAACGCCGGCTGACCGTACAAATTTTTCCGGCTGCAGTTTCTTATGTTTATAACACGGCGCATGGCATTGAAGCACAAAATGCCATGCGCCGTCACATCTTATGTCATAATTACCTGTCGCTTTTTCTTTTCCTGTCGTTCCTGCCGACAGTTCCCGCTGTCAATCCCTGTATTCTCAGTATTTTCACAATTCTGACATCTGCAATGACGTCACGATTTATCTGTCACATTCCGTTTGGTGCCATTGGTATGACACGTATGTCACATCAATTTGTAAACTTCCGAACCATTCCCCGCATTCTACAGCTCCGCCATACTTTCAAAAACACCCGAAATGGAAAGCCTGCCATATCCCCACTCCCTGCTCGGATAGACAATATCCAGATCCCTGACCGCACCGCGCACAAGATAATTTCTGACATTGAGAGAGTTGACCCACGGAATATGATTTTCCGTCACCGCCCACTGCATGAACTGTGCCACACCGCCTACCGCGATCGCAGCCGCAATGCTTGAGCCGCTCCGCTTGCCGACCGATGTAGAGACTTGAACGCCCGGAGAGGCAAGATCCGGTTTAACCCTCCCGTCCCGCGTAAATCCTCTGCCCGACTCCGGATAAAAACTGTTGTTCAGGTCATCATAAGTTGATACGCTGATCGCATCCCCCGCCGCTGCGGGATCGGTCAGCGTGATATACGGGCTTGGCTCCAAAAACGTCACGGGTGCAGTCAGAAACTCTTCAATAGGAAGCCAGGCATGAAACAGCGCATAGTTTGCCCTCTCCTCCTCCGTCACGGTCAGCGTCCAAATGCCGGGCGACGGCTGGACAAAGCGCACAAACAGAAGCTGGGCGCCGCTCCCTGTCTCTACACGCTGCGCATCAAGATACAAAACCGTCTTATCGTAAACAAAACGATAGGTCGCCGTCTCATCCGTGTTCATACGAATATCGCGGATCGTCTCACCACCGGGACTCCGCAAGGAAAACTGATACTGATACGGCTGCGTCCCCCATACATTTAAGGTGAATCCCTGCACGCCCTCGGAAACACGGATTTCTACATCCCGCTTCAGTTTACTGCCGGACTCGTCCTGAAATACGTTACGGTTAAAACATCCCATAAAATGATGCTGCTTATTTCCCTCATTTCCGTTGCAGATCACAACCGCGCGCCCTATTTTCACCGCAATGCTGTTGATCGTACGCTCCAGCATCGATGTACCTGTATGAGATGAGAGATTTGTCCCCATCCCGAAGCAGATCACAAGCGGAAGTCCGATCCGTTCCGCCTCATTATCCAAATACCGCAGCCCGGCGCTGATATCCTGTTCGCTGTAACATACGGCGCTGTCCGCCACCAGATAGTATTCGCGCACGTCTCTGGGTGCCGGCCGTACCTTGACAACCAATATCCGGCTGTCCGGCGCAGCCCCGGTGAAAGTCCTTCCCCCGTCCACCCTGCTTCCCGCCGCCACACTTGCCATCGCTGTTCCGTGCCCGATCTCGTCGGTCACCGGCACCATACTCTGCGGATCTTCACTTAACAGCGCTTCGTTGATCTCCTCCTCAGTATAAACACGATCCGCTTCCTGATCCCAGATGGATGCAATGCGTGTCGATCCGTCACTGCGTCTGAATACATCCTGTTCGTAGCGTATTCCCGTATCTACAAATCCGATCAAAACACCGCGCCCGGTCAAAGACAGCGGTTCTCCCTGTACTTCCAGTATTCCGCTTTCCGCGAGCGCATTCGGATCAAACACAGCTCCGGTCCCTCCGGTCCCTCCGGCAGATGGCGGATCCTGCATTAGTCCATACACAAATGGAATCTCCCCGTATGCCATAAAAAATACCTGCATATGCCTTTTATGTCAGCATATGCAGGTACTCTTATCTTTTTGACTGTTTCAAACTCGTCCGCTCTCGTCTTTTTACTGCCCTGCAGCACTCGGGATCTCCGCTGTCTGTCTCGGCGGCGGCAGCAGCGCTGTCGGCATATTGCTCCTAATCTCAACGATGGGGCTTGCCTTACCTTCGATATAATCGCGTGTGATGATTACATGACCGATGTTATCATCCTTCGGCACCTCATACATGATATCAAGCATAAATTCCTCGATGATCGCACGTAGTGCACGCGCTCCCGTATCACGTTCCATTGCTTTATCAGCGATCGCCTCAAGCGCACTGCGGTCAAAATCCAGTTTGACCTCATCCAGTTCCAAAAGCTTCTGATACTGCTTCAAAACAGCATTCTTCGGCTCGCTTAATATCTGGATCATATTGTCTTTATTCAGTCCCTTCATCGTGCAGAGAATCGGAAGACGTCCGATAAACTCAGGAATCAGGCCAAACTGCCGCAAGTCCTCCACCGTTACTTTTTCTAAAAGACCGCGCTCTTTATCATACTTGTCTTTCAGTTCTGCAGCAAATCCGATCGATGTCTGCTTACGCAGGCGCTGCTTTATGATCTCGTCCAGATCCGGAAATGCACCGCCGCAGATAAACAGGATATTGCGGGTATTCACCGTTGTAAGCGGCACCATTGCATTTTTACTGTTAGCACCGACAGGCACCTCGACCTCCGCGCCCTCTAGCAGCTTCAACATGCCCTGCTGAACCGATTCTCCGCTGACATCGCGGGACGTCGTCTCCTTTTTCTTCGCGATCTTATCGATTTCATCAATAAATACGATGCCGCGCTCCGCCCTGTCCACATCGTTGTCCGCAGCCGCCAAAAGTTTGGAGATCACACTCTCGATATCATCACCGATATATCCCGCCTCCGTCAGGGACGTCGCGTCAGCGATCGCCAGCGGCACATCCAAAAGCCGCGCCAGCGTCTTTACCAAGTAGGTTTTTCCGCATCCTGTCGGACCGATCATCAGGATGTTGGACTTTTCGATCTCAATATCGTCCATCGTATTCGTCGCTACGCGCTTATAGTGATTATACACTGCTACCGATATGATCTTCTTCGCCTGCTCCTGTCCGATCACATATTCGTCAAGCTTTTCCCTTATCTTATGCGGTGCGGGCACATCCTTTAAGTTTAACACCGGTTCCTGCTTATCCGATTTTTTCCGTTTCTTTACCTTCTGTCTGAACGGAATGCCCTCGCCCTGCAGATCGGCAAGATTAACAAATTGAATATTCGGGAAAAAGCCCCGGCTGTTCATCGCCTTTCCAAGATCAACATTGTCAGAAGTTATGTTAGGATTTGATTTACGCTGATTTCCTGCGCCGTCCGAAGCGCCTGCAGAACCATCTTTAACCGATGCTCCCCCAGTTGTGGTCTGTGCCCCGTCCTCTGCCGTATTCGTGCCGCTTGCAGTATTGACTCCATTTGCGGTGTTCGTACTGTCTGCGGCGTTTGTTCCATTTACAGCGTTCGTACCGTCCGCAGTGTCTGCTCTATTTGCGGCATTCGTATCATCCGCGGTGTCTGCAGAATCCGGCAGTATATCCTTTTGCCTTTCTTCTTTATTACCCTTCGATGTATCCTCCTCCTGTGCCTTCGCGCTCATCGCATCCAGCATAAAAGAAGCAAAATAAGGATTATTCAGTTGGTTCATCATGTCCGAATTAAATAACCCTCGTTTTTCCATTTCTGTCACAGAGTCCATCGTACTGTGCATGCAGTCATCACAGATACAGATATGATTCGGCAGATGGAACATTCTTCCAGCCCTGCTCTCCGGCCTCCTGCATATCATGCATACATCTTCGTACTCATTGTTGTGGTTTGTACTGTCAGACATTCCCTTTCACTCCCCGTTATCAAATGACTATGCGGCGGTAAAGCACGCTCCACCGCCACATACAGTATAAAACATATCTTCCCTTCGAACAAGTGAAGTTTTTATAAAACAGCTGGTATTTCTTTGCAGTCAGTCCGCCCCGGCAAAAGCATCCTGCATGTGGCAGATCAAGTCCGTTACAAAATCCCAGTACACCTCTGTATCCATCTCCATAATAAAGGTCGCACGACCTGCCTCCATACCGGACGGCTGTTCTGTCCATGTGTAAGTTCTTCCATATTCCGCGGAATTTGTGTTAGTATTGATTGCGGCATAACGGTCTTCCTGTGCGAGTGCTGCCTTGGGATTTAATAAAATAACCGCTGCCGCCGCATCCGTACATCCCGCTGTCCGGTTTGGAGACCGCCGGTACAGACTGTACTGATCGTCCAGCCACATTTGAGAAATCAGTGTGCGTCCCTTTGCGTCCATCAGATCAAAAACCCTCTTGTCAAGCATGACGGAAGATGCTGCATCGTGCGGTATCACTATCTGAAACGGAAAACTGTTTATCAGACAGATCTGAAACGCTTCCGCATCATAAAAAACATTAAAATCGGCATAGGGTGTATAACTTCCCCCGCCATTCACGATCGTTCCCATATAAATGATCCCCGCGGTGTTTTTGGCAAAATTCTCATCCTGCATACATGCCGCCGCAATATTCGTAGCCGCACCGACTGACAGGATCGTAACCTCACCCGGATACTGCTCCGCCTGCCCGATCATAAAATCGACTGCGCTCTGCTCCTGCACTTCCGTATCCGAATAACCCCATTTTCGTTCATAATAAGAACCCAGATCATGATAATTTTCCGGCGCAATATAGTCTTCCAAATGCCACATGACGCCCCATCGGTCAATGCTGCCGACAATCTGTTCCTGTTCCTCCAAATCCCGAAATCCCAAAAGCGGAATATCCGTTCCCAAATAAACCGGAATATCATCTCTCCCATAATATTCCAGCTGATTCAGTGCTGAATTTGCTCCTACCGCTGCAAAAGTATTTCCGCCCGTGATCGTGACACCGAGCAGATCGATCATCCCCAGCTCATCCGCCGCCGCTAAAATGCTCAGGCACATTGCGTCATCCCCAAAATAAGTCATGTCGCTGTCTAAAATAACCTTAGGCACATTGCCGTCCGTTAAAATTCCATATTGCTCCCGCAGATATTCCGCTGCCGCCTTATGGTCTTCTTCAGAATAGACCGGTACATCCGTATGATCATCGGACTGCCAATCTGTAGAAGGTGTTTCGTCCGCAACGTCCTTGTTATTGTCAACGCCACCGCATCCTGCAAGCAGCAGGCACAAAACCGCTGCAAACAGTATCCCTTTTTTATCCATAAGGCTGTTCCCCATTCCTTGCCATGACATCCCCGCCATAGCCTTCTTGGCCATAGCCTTCTTGGCCATAGCTTTCTTGGCCATAGCTCTCTTTGCCATAGCATTCTTTGCCTAAAACTTTACTTTTCACAAGACTACCGCAAATTGCGCTTCCGGTCAAGCTCCTGAGCAGAAAAACTCCCTCAGAGATCGTTTCCATGAACGTCCCTGAGGGAGCCGTCAAATCATTCCGTAAGACGGATCTGTATTCGGATGGATTGTCTTTTCACTTATTCCCCATATGCTTCTCCAAGTACAACCTGAACATCCTCGCTCTCATAACCATTCGCGATCCTGCACACGGTTAACGTCACCGTTGTTCCAACCGAATAGTATTTCAATTCATCTGAAAGTGCCGTTCTATTTTCGATCCTCACTCCGTTCAGTTCGGTGATAATGTCGCCCCGGCGTAAGCCTGCCTGATCTGCCGCATAACCGTCATAAACCTCCCGGATATAAACGCCTCTCGGCATATTATAAAGCTGGATACCCTGTTCATCCACATCCACTACCTCAACGCCGAGATATCCCTGCTCCTGCTCATCCACCAGCGTTTTCGTCTCGCGTGTCATCAGCTCCTGCAGAATCGGTTCCGCGGCAGAGATCGGGATCGCATAGCCCATTCCCTCCACGGTAGAGCCCCCGATCTTCGCGGAAGGGATTCCGATCACTTCGCCCTTCGCGTTGACAAGCGCACCGCCCGAGTTACCCGGATTGATCGCTGCATTCGTCTGGATCATCGGACTTTCATAATCCTCTATCTGCCTGTCAAGCGCGCTGATGATACCGTTCGTCACAGACTGTCCGTACCCGAGCGCATTCCCGATTGCTATGACTTCCTCGCCCACTTCCAGTGTATCGGAATTGCCAAGTCTTGCGATTGCGATCTTTGATAAGGTCTCCTCACTGATATCTTCTAAAGGAATCGCGATCACTGCCAGATCATTCCGCGCATCCGTTCCCTTGACAACAGCATTTACAGTTGTATTATCAATAAAAGTAACCTGCAGTTCACGTGTCTTGTCAATGACATGATAGTTCGTGCAGATCAGCAGTTCATCATCATTTTGTCCGACAATGATTCCGGAGCCGCCGCCTTCGCCCTCCTGCTCATATTCATACATCCAGTACTGAATCTTCTGGGTGTAAAAGTTCGTCACCGTTACGACCGCCGGCTGCACGCTTTTAGCGACTGCCCTGACGTCCATACCCTGTACGGGATTTCCGCTGCCTGTCTCCGTCGAGATCAGTCCGCTGCTCTGTGCGTTTCCTTGGGTCGGGACGGAAGGAACGTTCATGCTCTGCGTCGGCGCTACCTGCGTATAAGTGCCCCTGCCGTTCACGATCAGCTTCGTACCGGTCAACTTCTCAATTCCATAACAGGTTCCATAAGCCGCTCCCGCAAACAACACGCCGCATAACAGTGCCGATGCAGCCCGCATGCCAAGCGGATATCTGCCCTTTGCTCTTTTATCCTGCCGCTTTGCTTCCCTGACCTGCTTTCGCTGCGCTTTTTTCTGAGCCTTCTGCGCTTTTTTATCTCCGGCTGCCGCACCTGCCTGCTGGCCGTCATGGTGCATCTGATAATGCCCATACTGACCATACTGACCGTTCGTTGTATAAGAACAGCCGATCGTGTCCGGTGCAAACGCACCCTGCGTATTCCCGCCTGCCTGCCGGTAAGAATACCGATACGTTCCGTCCGACGCGATATTTGTTCCATCCGCCGTCTGCGGCGCGTTCCCCGCTTCATTCGTATTGAGCGCTCCCTGCGGCGCGTTCCCCGCTTCGTTCATGTTAACCACCGTTTGTGCTGCATTTTCTATACCGTTCACATCCTGCTGAAATCCGGTGTTTCCATTTGTTCCACCTGACGGCGTGATGCCATCAGCCTGCTGTCCATTCTGCTTTTCATTTTCCGAACCATACATAAAATCTGACATCATCATAACCTCTTTTCTTTTTTATTTTCCCCCGTCGATGAGATTAGTATAGAAATCATTTGTGAAAAATGTGTGACAAAAAAAAATTTAATTTGTGAAATCTCAATTCGGCAAAAATCGAATAGGGAAGACTTTCCCTACTCGCCGCGCGCCCCATGCGCCGCTTCTGCGGCATACTTCCATGCGTGTATCATACGCATTGTGCATGGGGCTGCACATAAAAAAGAGTCCCGCATCAAGATGCGAAACTCTTTCTCCCGTACTATTCTACCGTCACTGACTTAGCCAGATTCCGCGGCTTATCCACGTCACATCCTTTGCCGACTGCAACATAATAACCAAAAAGCTGCAACGGAATGATGGCAAGCGAATTTGCAAAAAACGGATTTGTCTGCGGTATATAAATTACATAATCAGCCGCACGCTCGATCTCACGATTATCCTCATTCGTCACGGCAAGTACAAATGCCCCCCTCGCCTTAACCTCAACCATATTCGATATCGTCTTCTGATAGAGATCGGGCTGCGTCGACACTGCAGCCACAAGCGTACCTTCCTCGATCAGTGAGATCGTACCATGCTTTAACTCACCCGCCGCATAAGCCTCGGAATGCACATAAGAAATTTCCTTCAATTTCAGCGAGCCTTCCAGGGAGATCGCATAATCGATCCCACGCCCGATAAAAAACACATCCTTCGCCGCCAGATACCGGTTCGCAAACTTTTGAATCTTTCCTTTATTGTTAAGCAGCAGTTCGATCTGATTCGGAAGCCTCTGCAGCTCTTCGAGCATGCCCTGAAACTCCTTTTCCGTAATCTGTTCCCGAACTTTTGCAAATTTAACGGCAAGCAGATAAAAAGCGATCAGCTGGGCGCTGTACGCCTTCGTTGTTGCAACGGCAATCTCCGGTCCTGCCCATGTGTACATGACACGGTCTGCCTCTCTCGCAATGGAGCTGCCGACAACATTGACGATACCGAGCACCGGAAATCCGCGCTTTTTTGCTTCCCGCAGCGCTGCCAGCGTATCCGCAGTCTCACCCGACTGGCTGACAACAATGACCATCGCCCCCTCCTCTAAGATCGGGTCGCGGTATCGAAATTCAGAAGCCAGATCCACTTCAACCGGAATGCGCGCAAGCCCTTCTATCACATATTTCGCGGTAACTCCCGCATGATAGGCCGAACCGCACGCCACAATATGAAACTTGCGGACTGCGCGGATATCCTCCACACTCATCTGCAATTCGTCAATGACGACATCACGGTCGCGCAGTCTCGGAGATAACGTCTCCCTGATCGTCTTTGGCTGTTCATACATTTCCTTGAGCATGAAATGCTCATAACCCGCCTTTTCTGCAGCATTGGCGTCCCACTCGATCGTTACGGGTGCTTTAGCGATCTCTTCCACATCCACATTGTAAAAATGCATATGATCCGCGCGGAGTCTTACGATTTCCTCATTCTCCACAAAATAGACCTGACGCGTATACTTTAAGACAGCAGGAACATCCGATGCAATGAAACAGCCATCCACGCTCTGTCCCACGATGAGCGGACTGTCTTTACGCACGGCAAATACCTCATCAGGATGATCGGCAAAGATAATACCAAGCGCATAGGATCCTTCTACGCGGTGCATGACCTTCGCGATCGTCTCGATCGGATTTCCGGTATAATAGTAATCCAGCATCTGCGCCAGTATTTCCGTATCCGTCTCCGAGACAAACTCATACCCTCTGTCCGTCAGTTTCTTTTTTAACTGCAGATAATTCTCAATAATGCCATTATGCACGACTGCGATCGTATGTTCCGAATTATAGTGCGGATGTGCGTTGATATCATTTGGCGCGCCATGCGTTGCCCAACGGGTATGACCGATACCGATCATACCCGGCATCGTAGCGCCTCCGTGCGTCAGTTCCTCAAGCACCTTCAACCGGCCGACAGATTTGGTAATATGGATCTCCTCTCCGTCATAGATCGCCATTCCTGCCGAGTCATAACCGCGGTACTCCAATTTTGCCAGACCATCCAGAATGATCGGCGCCGCCTGTCTTGTACCAATATAGCCAACAATTCCACACATAATAATCCTCCATGCCGCCTTTGGCGGCTCAAATAAGAATGCCGCATTACAGGCATTCTTCGGTGTGAAATTTAATACTTCTTAGGCAGCGTTATTTGCTGCATTAGAAGTATTTTTCACACTGCTGCCTGCTCCTTTTTTTTTGCTTTATCATACCCTGCGTTTTATAGTATACCCATCTATCATTGATCGGCACACGGCTTCTGCATCCAAAATTCACGGTTTCCCGTACAGGAAAGCACAAGCTTTGACGGAAGATACTTATAATGCTTTCCCATTTGATACCCCGCATATTTGCAGGCACTATCCACGATCAACCCCGGAATCTGCGTTCCTTTCCCGCATTTCAGCAGATGCCCGGCGGCCTGCCTGACCATACGCACTCCCTCACCCTCAGATACGATTCCTTCAAACACCTCCGGATGAAGTGCCTGCGACACGCCCAGATCAAAATTACGCTGAAACTGTTGTCTTCCCGTATAATGATGGGAATGATAGACACGCGCCGATGGCTGATAGGCGATCCCATATCCTTTTTTCGCCGCACCAGCCGCAAAGATCATATCTTCATTAAAAATCGTATGCTCTGTAAATCCGCCTAATTCCTCATAAACATCTCTTCGGTACGCGGCGCAGACATTCGAGCAGAAATAAGTCTTGATCCCAAGCCTCTCTCTGTCCGTTTCAAATTTGACACAGGCCTGCTTAGGATAATTGAACTGTCTCGCAAACCGCTCAACCTCGCTGCTATGCTTCCTTGCGAGCTGTCTTGCATAGCAGACGGCCACACGTTCTTTCGACAATCCGGATACAAGCTCGCTGATCAAATGTGTGTCCGCCGGAAACGCATCGTCCGTCATACAGACAAAGATATCCGCATCTGACATTGAAACGCCCATCCTCCTCGTACCGCCATGATCAAACTCCTGCTTTTTAATGTGACGAAGCTCCACGTTTTCAAACAAACTGTCAAGGTCAAATGCATGCTGCATGCCAGTCGAATAGATCAGCTCCTTAAAATAAGCTTCCTCCGTGTTTACCAAAATGATCCTCTGCACCGGATAAGTCTGTGCGTGAAGCCGCTCCAATATTCTAAAAAGCCGTTTATCAGGCCGATAGGTTGGAATGATCACATCAACCGTCTTCATGATGATACCCCCTCATCCCATTTGAAAAGAAAAAAGAGGAAGCCGCTTTGACTTCCTCATTGCTGCCCGTTATCTCAGATATTGAGCCGTATCCTGCTGTATCTGCCGGCTGTACTCCTTCACCGTCTCACTTGGCTGGTAATCCGTGGTTCCAAATAGAATCTCATGCAGTTTTATTACGTTTGCTGTCAAATCCATCGGTACAACACAGCTTCCCTTTCTGCCGATCGTTCCGCTCTGAAGCAGGTCCATAGCCGGAAAACCACAGCTCTCCACGATCTCATATTCTCCCAAATCTCCAAGCATGGAGATGATCGTATCAAGGCTGATGCTTGTAGAAAATTCATCAAATACATCACTGTTTAAGATTGCCGTCAGCTCGCTGAGACTCATATTCTTTGCCGCCTCCATCATTGCCGCGATCACTTTTCGCTGACGCTCGGTTCTTCCATAATCGTTGCCGACATACCGGATACGGCAGTATGCCACCGCCTGCAGACCGTTTAAGCGCTGATAGCCGCTCTGCGTCACCGGCGTATAATCAACATATGCTTCCGCATCATAATTAATACCGTCCTGACTCGTACCTACCATGCTGATCTGGTAATCATTTAAGAAGCTGATCTCATTCTCCGCCACATCGACCATGACGCCGCCGAGCTTATCGACCGCATCGATCAGCCCCCAAAATCCGACGGTCACATAATCTGTAATATAAAGATCCAGATTCGTGTTCAGCATCGTCATCGCGCGTGCTTCTCCGCCTGCGGCATATGCGCCGTTACATTTATTGTAGGAACCGTTTGTCAGATTCAGATAGGTATCGCGGTAAACAGAAACAAGCTTGACTGTTTTCTCCTGTGTATCGATACATGCAATGATGATCGTATCGGAGCGGCTGGATTCCGCGCCCAGTTTCCTCTTTCTCGAATCTAAGCCGAACAACGCGACCTGCATGTACCGCGCCATCGGATTCTCAGGCTCGGTATAGTTCTCATACACGTCCTTATTGACGACAACGTCTACATCGGTGCCGCTCTCAATATCTTCCACTGTACCGATGTTTAAGTCATGATGCTCCACCCGCGTCAGCCTGATAATGGCCCATGCTCCGACCACAACGATTGCCAGTATAAACAATTCCACAATAAAAATAATGATATTCCTTCTTTTTCTTGCTGCTCTCTGCTTCGGCGTCAGCCTTTTGCCGGCTGGTTTTGTTCCCTGTGACTGCTGCTTTGCCATCTCTTGCTCCTTTTCTAGCAGGCATTCTTATTGATAAATCCCTTAAATAATGTCAAAAACAGTATTTTGATATCGAATGCCATCGTCCAGTTCTCAATGTAATACAGATCATATTCCACCCGCTTGCGGATGGACGTGTCACCGCGGTAGCCATTGATCTGCGCCCATCCTGTCATTCCCGGGCGAACCTGATGCTTGATCATATAGCGCGGAATCTCTTCCTTAAATTTCTCTACAAAGAAGGGGCGTTCAGGTCTTGGCCCAACCAGACTCATATCACCCTTCAGCACATTAAATATCTGCGGCATTTCATCAATGCTTGTTTTTCGTAAAATCCTGCCAATCTTTGTGACGCGCGGATCATTTCTTGTCGTCCACGCTTTCTGCTCCGAGCTTGGCTTCTGCACTTCCATTGTCCGGAACTTATACATCTGAAACGATTTATTGTGAA
Source organism: Lachnospiraceae bacterium (assembly GCA_003979345.1). GTDB lineage: Bacteria > Bacillota > Clostridia > Lachnospirales > Lachnospiraceae > DLAJ01. Next base: position 25,214 of record RYVZ01000009.1, on the reverse strand, counting down.
GTCCGACCCTCTCCTGCTTAAAGATCAGAGGACCTTTATCTGTAACCTTGATCCCGATCACCGCAAAAATCATAAACGGTGAAAAAAGAACGATGCATACAAGACTGCCGATCAGATCTACGATCCGCTTCATCAGCAGATTAAACGTATTCGTCAGCGGTACATGACGGATATTGATGACCGGAAGCCCCATCAGATCCTCTGTGTACGGTCTGCTCGGTATGACGCTGTTATAATCAGGAATGAACTTGGTATGTACCCCCGATTTCTCACAAAGGGATACAATCGCCTCAAGTCTTCCGTAATCTTCCAACGCCAGAGTGACCGCGATCTCATCCAATTTGCTCTGCGGCAGAATGACAAACAGATTATTGATCGTTCCAAGTACTTTGACGCCGCGGTATAATGTTCCGCGCGGGATGTGATCATCAAGGATCCCCCTGACAACATATCCCCACTGGGGATTGGCATTGATCCGGTCAATATATTGCTCCGCCGCCCGAGAATACCCGACAAGAAGGATATACTTGACGTTATATCCCCTGCTGCGGAAAAAATGAAGAATATAACGAATAAAATTTCTTGCAATCGCATCAAATGTGATGTTCAGAATAAAGAATCCAAACACCATAAAACGTGAAAAATGAAGCTGCTTAATAGAATATAATACTGCAATAAACACCAAAAGTCCGATGGTATTGGCCTTCACAATATTGTAAAACTCATGAATCCTGCCCGACATCCTTTTGGAACTGTATAGATTGCACACGCCGTACAAAACTGTAAAAAGCGGAACAACCAACAGAAGCAGCGAAAAATACGTTGCCTCGGACAAGCCTGCCTCACTTTGAACCAGACCACTCTTAAATTTTATAAACCATGCCAACAGATAACTGCCGGCAACGATCGCCGCATCTAACAATACATGGAGGCGGTTGAAATATTTCTGATTATCTTTGATCAAGTTCAATCACCCTGTTTACACACCATCAACATATTACAATATGATAACGGTTTTTACAATAAAATCAAAGATTTTATTTGAAAAATTTACATTTTTTTCCATTTTATTCCCACAAATTTAACACATTCGAAACAAATTCCGCCATAATTCCCACTGGATCCGAATGTAATAACATGTGTTCTTTTTTCGAAAACGTACTCTGCGTCTGCCCGCCTCCTTTGTATTGCAAAATCGGATCCCTGCTAAAATGCCATGAAGATAAGCTGTACCAAGTCCTTTTTTGCTAAAATATAGAAATTTTACCATTATGCCTGCAATTATAAAAGGCAGATTTAATAATCGCTGTAAAACCGGCTGGTTCTTATAAATCAGATAAATGCTGTTTTTTGCTGACAGGCGCACCTTAAACGCATTATGCCTTGAACCACTGACTGCACTTCCTGCATGAAGCACAACGGCAGAAGGCACAATATAACTGGAAAGTCCATTCAGCCTCGCACGATAGCCGACATCAACATCTTCCAGATAAGCAAAATGGTTTTCATCAAACATTCCGATTTTACGAAGCATACGGGTCCGATAAAGCGCCGCACCCGCACAGGCGGAAAAAACTTCCCTCACGGTCGTATATTCCGTACTTTTCCTGCCTTTACCACATGCAAACGCATAGCCGAGTGCATTATAATAATCTCCGCAGCCATCTATATAATCAGGCGACGACATCATGAGCATCTTAGCACCCGCACAGAACGCGGCGTCATGCGCGTCCATAAACCGCACAAGCTCTGAAATGCACTCTCGATCCACTCTCGTGTCATTATTCAGGAGAAACACATATTCGCCGGCAGCGCGGCGTATTCCAAGATTGACCGCATGGGAAAAACCCGTATTTCTGCCAAGTCTGACACAGGTAATCAGCGGTATACTGCTAGTATCTGCATCTGCCGGACATTCTTCCTTTCCTTTTTCTGTCATCCAAGCAGAAAGCTCGTCCATACTGCCATCTTCAGATGCATTATCAATAATGACGATCGCAAGATCTTTGAAACTTTGTCTAATTAAAGAGTCAATACAGGGAATCAGATATTTTTTTCCATTATAATTTGGTATCACAACCGTGACTTTTGACATCCTGTCATTTCCCCTCATTATTTATTAGACGCTGCTACGCGTCCGATAGTTACCCTTTTGGCAAATTTTGTAAAAATATGCAAATGATAATATCTCTGGCATTCAAATAGAATCTTTGATTTAACAATATAACAGATAAAGGAAGCGGTGATTTAATCAACGCTCCCCCTAGTATAACATAAATCCGCCGGACTGTAAATCAGCAGGTATCCCCTCCTGCGCACCTCTCTGCTGAACGCAGCGCTTTGAGCCGCCGCAGATTCCTCTGCATCACTAATGCAGGCAGTATATTCCTCATATAGTTCTTTCAGCTCATCACGCACTGACATGCAGCGAAGATCAAGCGCAGGAACGCTCTGCGACAATACGGCCCGGTTCATATATCCGCTGTACTTCTCATTCAATCCCCGGTATCGCACGGTTCCGTCCTCCTCCATCGCACCGCCCGCAACCTTGCCGCGTTGTATGAGCGCGCCTCCTGTTGCCCCCACCTCCGGCCGAACCGCAAAGATCGTTTTCTCATAGACCGTGCGATAGAATCCGACATGCTGATCCTCCTTAGCATGAGCCGCCCACCCAACAGTCCTGTAAAAATCATTTAGCGCCCGCAGTCCTGCCTCATAGGCATAGTGCTTACTTTCAGGGTTGTCCGCAGTGGACTGTTCGTGGCTGCGCCAATGATACAGCACCTTCGGCACATGCACGATCTTCTCCCCTTTTGCCGCAATCCGCAAAAACAAATCGTAATCCTGCGCGCCGTCATATTCCGGACGCAGGCGCAGCTCTCTGAATATCCCGGTCTTCAGCATCGCGAGATGGCAAATATAATTGTTAGTTAAAAAAAGATCCAGATCAAAGTCAAATTTGTAATGCGGCGTATGAAACTGTCTTGCTGCCGCGTCACATTTATCCTCATCCGAATAAAGCAATGCCGCGTCCGGGTTCTTCTGCGCCGCACATACCATCTCATAGACCGCATCCGGTGTAAGAAGGTCGTCATGATCGAGCAGCACTGTATAAGCACCGCCCGCAAAATCAAGTCCCGCATTGGTATTGCCGGAGATTCCCTTATTTTCCCCCAAATGATAATAATTGATCCTCGCATCCTCACGAGTGTAAGGGTATGCCGTACGCTTAACGATATCCCCTTCGCTGGCATCCGCAATGATCAGCTCCCAGTTACTGTAGGTCTGTGCCCGCACACTTGCAATCAATGCACTTAAAAATTCTTCTTTTGTCTCGAACGCCGGAACTAAAATGCTGATCTTGGGCGTTATCTCCCAAATACGAGTCCGCTGCGCCGCCAGCACTTCACCGGAAGGCGGCTCATAAAGATAGCGGTTCTTGCGTTGCCCCAAACGTTCCGCTGCTGCATAAAACGCACTGCGCCAGCCGTTTCGCTTTGCATAGCGGAATGTCTTTTTGATTCCGTTTGAAAGTTGTCTTGCAGTCATGGCAGTCAGCCGTCCCCCGTTCTTTTTTCCCTTGCTCTGATAGCCCGCATTCAAAAAAATGCAGATAGTATATGACTTGCATTCAAAAGAATGCAACCAAATATGACTTGCATTCAAAAGAATGCAGCCAAATATGGCTTGCATTCAAAAGAATGCAGCCAAATATGGCTGCATTCTTTGTATACCTCTATACCGTTACCGGTCGATCTTCTCTTTTACGGCTGCAGTCAACGCCTGTAACTTTTGATCGGCGTCCGCAAGACTTACGCCCTTCACACCCATATAGAATTTGATCTTCGGTTCCGTTCCCGACGGACGTGCACAGCACCAGGAATCATTTTCCAGATCAAAATAGAGCACGTTTGAGTTCGGAAGCCCGGTCGGTTCCTCCGCACCGGTCTCCATATCGGTTACTTTGTCGAGCACATAGTCGCGCAGCTTTAACACCTTCAGTCCGCCAAACTCTTTTGGCGGATTTTCGCGCAAACCGTCCATCATCGCCGCAATCTGCTTAGACCCGTCGATGCCCTTTAACGTGATTGCATACTGTCCTTCTTTATAGTACCCATACTTCTCATAGATATTCAGCATCTGATCCCATACGGTAATGCCCTGCTTCTTGCACCACGCGGCAACCTCACACAGACACATCACGGCAACACAGGCGTCCTTATCCCTTGCGTGGGTTCCTGCCAGACAACCGTAGCTCTCCTCTAAACCAAATACATAATTGTTCGAACCGGTCTGTTCAAAGAGTTTGATCTGCTCTCCGATGAACTTGAACCCGGTCAGGACTTCAACAAATCTGCAATCGTAATCCGCCGCGATCGCACGCGCCATGTTGGTCGTTACGATCGTCGTGACAAGCGCCGGATCCTTGGGCATTGTTCCTGTCGCCTTGCGCTCTCTTAAGATATACTCCGCAATAAGCATACCGCTCATATTTCCTGTAAAGGATACATATTCTCCGGTCTTCGTATCTTTCGCATAGATACCGAGGCGGTCGGCGTCGGGATCGGTCGCAAGTACGATGTCCGCATCCTTCTCCTTTGCAAGCTTTAAGGCAAGCGCAAATGCTTTGGGATCTTCGGGATTCGGATATTCTAACGTCGTGAATTTCGGATCCGGCTCTTCCTGCTCGGGAACCACATAGACATGCTTAAAGCCAAGCTCGGAAAGTACTCTGCGCACCGGAATATTGCCGGTTCCGTGTAACGGCGTGTAGACGATCTTAATATCCTCTGCAACTTCTTTGATGACTTCGGGATGGATGATCTGCTTCTTTAACTCCACCATGTAAGCATCATCGATCTCTTTGCCGATCACATTGTAAAGACCGGCGTCCATCGCCGCCTTCTTGTCCATCGTCTTTACGGTATGATAATCCGTTACCGCTTTTACTCTTTCAATGATCTCTTTATCCTTCGGCGCGGTGATCTGCGCGCCGTCTTCCCAGTACACTTTGTAACCATTGTATTCAGGCGGGTTATGGCTTGCGGTAATGACAATACCGGAAATACAGCCGAGCGTGCGGAGTGCAAAGGAAAGCTCCGGTGTCGGGCGGAGCGACTCAAACACATACGCCTTAATACCGTTCGCCGCCATGCAGAGCGCCGCCTCATCAGCAAACTCGGGGGACATAAAGCGGGAATCATAGGCGATCGCAATACCCTTGTCCTGTCCGTTGTTCTCAATGATATAATTGGCAAGTCCCTGCGTTGCCTTGCGTACCGTGTAAATATTCATACGGTTGGTTCCCGCGCCGATCACGCCGCGCAGACCGCCCGTTCCAAACTCTAAGTCTTTGTAAAAACGATCTTCGATCTCGGCGGAATTGTCTTTGATCGCCGCAAGTTCCGCCTTTGTCTCAGCGTCAAAATAAGAATCTTTGCACCAAAATTCATACTGCTCCATGTAACCCATACTTCTTCCCTCCTGTTATGTTTTATACTTTTATAGAATTATCATGATCTACTTCCCCGCTTTTTCAAGAATTGTAAGAACTTTCTTTCTGCACGGTCATTTGCCAAAAATAATGGCAGCCTTTTACGAAGCAATGCATACAGCCCCGCATTGCTTAGTATAACACATAATCCGAATTATCTAAAGAAAAATTTGGATTAAAGTAGGGGTCACCCGCCGCGAGCTCGTCCTTCCATTTCTCCCGAAAGAGCGCCGCTTCCTCATTGTAGCGCGCCGCCCGCCCAGCCTCCGCCGCTTCTGCTTCTTGTAAACTTCCATTCGTTCTTTTCAACACATCGGAACCGCGCGAAACGGATTCATAGTGAAATAACTCCGCAAACGGCGTAAACACGTTCAGGTATCCCAGCCTGCGCATGCGCATGCAGAAATCGACGTCATTTAACGCAACTGCAAACTTCTCGTCTAAGCCGCCTGCCTGATCATACAATGCTTTTTTCACCATCATGCATGCTCCGGTCACGGCGCTGACGTCCTGCGCATAGCAGAGCTTACCCATATAGCCTAAGTTTTCTTTATTGACCTTATAATGCGTATGTCCCGCCGTGCGGTGCGCGCCAAGTCCGATCACAATACCCGCGTGCTGGATCGTATAGTCCTCATAGTAAAGCTTTGCGCCGACGCATGCCACGTCATCGCGCTGCGCATACATTAAGAGCTCCTCGATCCAGTCAAGCGTAATGACCTGCGTATCATTATTGAGCAAAAGAAGATACTCACCGTTTGCCTTTGACGCGCCAAAATTGTTGATCCTGGAATAGTTGAACGCACCTTCATAATTCACCACACGGATTTTCGGGTGCTTTCCGATCTCGTCGTAATAGTCCCGGATTTCTTTCGTCGTGCTGTTGTTTTCTATTACAATGATCTCATAATTGTCATACGTCGATTTATCCAAAACGGACTCAATGCACCGGCTTAAATCCGAAACATGGTCTTTGTTCGGAATCAGGATCGAAACAAGCGGTCTTGCGGTCAGCGCATATTTGATGCGGAAGATCGTCTCAAACGCGCGCGTGGACAGAATTTCAAAGTCCCGGAACCCGTGCGCTGTCAGATGCGCTGCGACTGCGCCCTTTGCCCCCTCGATCGCATAGGGCTTCGCGCTGATATCGGACGCGACGCTCGCCTTGTGGGAACGCCAGTAATAGAGAAGCTTCGGCACATGCACGACCCGCTTTGCCTTATCGGTCAGGCGCAGGATCATATCGTGATCCTGGCTCCCGTCAAACTGAGAGCGGAACAGCTCTCCGCCCTCTAAGAGTGTCCTTGAAAACACGCTGAAATGGCAGATATAATTGTTGGCGCGCAGTGTGTCCACGGCATAGTCGGACTTAAAATGCAATGTGATCATGCGGTTGATGTTCCCTTTATGGAATGTCGCCTCGTCACAGTAAATATAATCGGCGTCCTTCTCGCAGATCACTTTCATATACTCATACAACGCACACGGGTGAAGGATATCGTCATGGTCAAACAGACCGATATAATCTCCCGTCGCCATTTCACAGCACTCGTTTGTATTTCCAGCAATTCCTTTGTTTTCGGGAAGCTTCTGATAGCGGATGCGCGGATCAGACTGCATATAGCGCGCAACAATCTCCCCGACATAAGCATGTTTTTCATCCGAACCGTCCGCGAGACACAGTTCCCAGTTCTCATAGACCTGCCACTGCACCGACTCGATCATTTCGCAAAGAAATTTCTCCGGTGTGTTCCAAAGCGGTACAAGAATCGAAAACTTGACGTTTTTGGGAAAATCCGCAGCTTTCATCTGCGCGATTCCCTCTTTGGAAGGAAAACTTTTCGTCCCGTAACGCGCAATCGCCTTTTTCTCATGCGCTTTATTGCGCAGCTTGCGCAGCAGACCTTTCGGATTTCCATAACGTTTGATCCTATCCTTCGTGCGGATGAGCACATGGATCAGCCCGCGGACCGGAAACGTCGCTTTCCAGAGCGGATTATTTTTGATATGGTCAAGCTTATACTGCAGTTCGTCGGCGCGGCGCTGTTCATCCGCAAGCCGCCCCGCAAGCTGCGCATTTTTTACTTTTTCTTTTTCGTAAGCCGCCTGATAAAAGCTCAGCAGCTCTTCTGATTGCTTGTCAGACATCCTGTTTCTCCTGTCACACTAATATCCGTGCCGCAGCTCTGCTGCGACTCAACGAATGATTTAGATTTTTTGCAGGCGTACTTTGACTGCTTAGAAAATCTTCATTCTTTTCTCACGTGAAGTCCACCGTCAGCACCGACCCCGTGTCCCTGATCAGCCTCTGCCTTGAGCACTGATCCCTAAAAAGCAGATAGACCGGATAGATTCCTTTTGGCAGCGTACCCGGTTCTAAACACGCCACAAACCCGGAAAGCTCGATATTTTTCTGCTCCGGCAGGATCTTCACCGCATCGGGGCGGTAGCGCCTGAGCGTCTCAAGCTCCGTAAACGAACCATCCTCATTTTTTAGGAGAATATGCATCGTATACCGGCAGTTATCCTGCCCGAGCACATACGCCCAGCCCTCGATCTGATAGACCGTGCGCTTCGTCAGCACATCCATAAAATCCTTTTTGACCGCGCGGTCCACCATCACGATCAGGCACTCGTTATACCACTCCGGCTGCACATCGACCGGTTCCTCCAAAAGCCCGGTACGGCAGTCGCCTCTGTCATACTCATACTGATAATTGATCAGATAGTCAATGACACAGCCCAGTAAATTCACATTATAAAACGGATCGCGCGCAAGAAGCCGCGGGTGCCGCTCGTAAAGTGCGTCTCTCTCCTGCATCAGACGCTTTGTTTTTTCTTCGGTCAAAAGATCATCGCCGCGGCTTAAGGACTCATGATGGTAAAGTACGACATCATTGCGCAAAACCTGATACAGCCCGCGCTCATAAAGCTTAAAACAGAAGTCCACGTCATTAAATGCCACACGCAGTCCCTCATCAAAACCGCCGGCCTCCTCAAACACTCTGCGCCTGACCATCATGCATGCTGCCGTAACACCGATGCAGTCATAACAAAAACGATTCCGTCCGTAATAATAGCTGTGGGAATCCGAATCGCGCTGCAGCTTATGCGCCGGTCCTGCCGTCAGGTTCGTCACGCCCGCATGCTGGATCAGGTCAGAATCCGGATAGAGCAGCTTGGCTCCGACCGCGCCGACATGAGAAAGCTGCGCCTGTCCGAGCATGGTAAGCAGCCAGTCGTCCTGTGTCACTTCGCAGTCGTCGTTTAACAATAACAGATAATCACCCGCCGCTTTCGATACGCCAAGATTGATCATCTGCGAAAAATTAAATTCCATCGGCTCATAAACATAAGTGAACGATAGCTCCCTCTCCAGATTCATGAGCCGCGTGCGCACTGCTCCCGCGCTCCCGTTGTCAACCACAACGATCTCATAATGCGGATATGCTTCATGCCGCCGCACCGATCGGATACAGCGCTCCAGCACATCCACATTGTCCTTGGAAGGAATGATGATGGAGACAAACGGCATCCTGCCCGCCTCAGTCTCCCTGATATCATAGACGGGCTGCATGATCCCGAATGCATCTTTTTTCAGCTTACCCGCAAAACCGCGGCGCTTCATCGCATTCAGACGCACATCCGCATACTGCTCCTGATCTTCCCACGGAAGCGCCCACGGCATACAGTCATCCGCCGTCAGAACGCGCGGATCATCCCTGTCAAGCGCGCGGTATTGAAGATACTGCTCCTGCGTGGCATTTCTGTGAAAAAATACTTCGGGCACATGTACGATCTTCTTTTTACGCTCACTGCATTTTAAGTAAAAATCATAAACCCTGACTTTTCCTTCTCCTTTAGTAAGCCACTCCACATCTGCGTAAGACTCGCGCCGAAACGCAGCAAATCCGCCGAAGTAGGGAAACGAGAGCAGCGTGTCCGGCGAATAGTCCGGTTTCATCCACGGTGCAAAACGGTTCTTCAAATAGCAAAAATCTTCGTCCCCATAGATCATGTCCCAGTCGGGATGCGCCGCAAACAGTGCCGCAGCACGGGCGGATGCGTTTGAAGAAAGCCTGCCCTGCATCCGGTCATAGATCACGATAACCGGCTGTTTTTCGCCCTCAAACGGATGTTCTTCCTCTCCGATCTCATCAAAGCCGGTCACTGCTGCTTTTTGTTTTTCCTGCCCGGCAGCGGACATTCGTCCCTCTTTTGCCGCCATGTCGCCCACAGGTTCATTGGTATACAGCTCGCCAACCTTCTTTGGCTCCTCCTCCAGAATCCACTGGGGATACCGGTCGGACTGTCTCTCTACCTCTTTATCATGTTCTTTTTTACATTGTCTGATCTTAATATCCTGTATTGCCTTTTTGATATTACCCGACATCTCTATGTTCTCTTTTCTTTTTAATCTGATGTGGAGCTGCAAAACGCCGTTTCTTTTCAGCGCCGCCAGAACCCTCTGCGCTTCACTGTATCCTGCTGTCCTTCCGGCGCCGGCATCTCAGGGTACAGACTTTTGGCGGACTCTTCCGTCAAAAAAACGATCCCCGCCTCCATCGTCAGCTCATTTTCTTCTTTTAATTCCATGCTGCAGATGGTAACGGTCACGTTCGGGTCATTCGTGATAAACACCTCCGCACCGCCCGCTGCCTGAATGCCGTTCATCGCGATCTCACAGCCGGATCCGGTATCCGCACCGGATGAACCCGGCTTTTGTTCGTAGATACATCTGCCATTGATGCAGATCGACATACCATATAACATACACGGAACAAGCGCAGGGTCCAGCCGCAGCGCCCGCACCTTATGATCGAACGAAATCCGCAGACTCAGGCGGCTCCTGTCCTCATAGACATGTGGGACAAAAAAAGATCGTTCTTCCGAAAATCCTTCCCCCATATCCACATATACCTGAAATTTCCGAAGCGGGTCAAGCGCCTGATCAGCAAGCACCAGATTTCTGACCGGCGTAACCGGCTGTCCCATCTTATCATATAATTGTGCCATTGAACTTAATCCGCCGGTGACATGCTGCTGGAACGCGGTCTCCTCCCCCTGAAGACGCACAAGATTCTCCGGCGTGATACCGTACCGCTGTGCGATCCCATGTTCAAACAGCCACCGCCTTCTGATCTCAGGTCCCGAAACATAAATAAACATCGCGCGTTTGGTAAGCTTTGCGCCGCTTTCTGTCTCAGGAAAGGTCCATTCATAATCGATCAGCGTCCACGGCGCTGTCAGTTTTTCTTTCCATCCGCGCTGACCGGCTTCCTGCCCTGCATGCTTTTCACCGCCAATCAGAATGTTCGCAAAGATCAGATCGTGATCGCTGACCGGCTCTTCGTCATGATATGCTGCGATCTTCTCGTATCGGGAAAGCAGTGCAAGAAACCCTTCTTCATCACCGCGGTGCAGGCAGTCATCGAGCGCTTCCTCCAGCGTGCCGCCCTCCACATAGTCAAACTGCACGCCATGCTCTGCGGGCTTACAGGTATTGATCAAAAGACTGCTCCCCTCATATTTCCGGCACAATTTCTCATAGCTTAGCAAAAGGTTTTCGATATGTGCATACGCCTTTGGCATATCAGGCTGCTTCTCCACATACCGCTTTTCCCCCTTCCCGCAGATTTGGGTCCGGATAGCATACTGCGGCGCGCGGTCATTCGAATATTTGACATAATCCTGAGCAGGCTTTTCTCCGATCACGATCAAAAATGAATTTGCAAACTCTGCAAATCTGCCCTCGCGGATCAATCCGTCAAATACATTTTTTTCATCAAACAGCGCCATGCGCTCTCTGTCAAAGTTACGCATATTATTCGTCAGTTCTCCGACGCGCGGCAGATAACCGTCCGAATAGAGCGTAGTCATAAACTTGTAGTCCGGATACGGATAATAAAAATGATAATCCGTGACACCGCATTTCTCCATAAGGCGGATGAGCCCGTCCCTGCCAAATGTTCTCACGCCGCCTCCCGCCGGATAGTCCTCGAGTCCGGTAAAATAGTCCCCGACGTGATCCTCCTTACAGCCTGCAAAATATTTTAATCCATACTGATTTTCGATCGCGATCACGATCCTGCCGTCCGCCGCGCAATGCCTGCGGATGATCTTAAGAAAATCCTCGTAAGGTGTCTCTGTATCTATATACCCCTGTCCGTACTCAAACACGCCGATCAGCAGCACAAGGTCATAATCCGTGTCAAGCCCCGGTTCAATGTCCTTAAAGTTTCCGACCCGGATCGTCACGTTTGCGCACTCCCTGTGCCGGTATGCATTGATCATGCTTCTTTTTTTAGAGAGATCCACGCAGGTCACATGCCCCGCGCGATCTGCGAGCGCACCCGTGACCGCGCCGCAGCCTGCACCAATTTCAAGCACACGCATATTCTTAGTCACCGGCAGCCAGCTTATGATATTCTCACGAAATCTTGAAAGATGATAGAGCACGGGCCAGCTTTTTTGTTCCTCAATAATGCGCGGAAATTCTTCTTTGCCGTGATCGCGCGCGATCGCAAGCAGGGCATCCTCCACTTCTCCGTCGCAGTAGAGATCTTCTCCGCCGTAATCCGTTAAATCCAATATCACATTTCCGATCTGCTCCGTCATACCGTCCCCATCCTCACGCTGCCCGTCCGCATTTTCTGTGCCGGCTTTGCAATCTCGCCGGCTGTCTGCTCTATCCCCGCCGGCTTTACATCTAACTTCCGGCTGCTTTTTCTTTCTATTAGATAGATGCCTTTCCTTTATGATACAAATCCTTATCCGCTCTTCCCAGCCCGGCTTATGCTTTCTTCTCCGATCACGGTCACCACCGAATCCATATCGTAAAAGCCCACTGTATTCTTGTCTGAGACGACCGTCACATTCAACACGTCATAGAGTCTGTGATACACCTGAAAGTTATCTTTTTCATATCCTGTCAGTCCCAGGGAAAGCAGATATTCGCCACCCTGAAGCGACATTTTCTGTGTAAAGATAACGTCCTTCGTGTCGCCCGCTTTGACCGGTTCCAGGAATGATTTTTCAAACATCGTATTCGTTCCCGTGATCTCGGTACCTTTAATATTCTTAAAAGAAAACGCAAAAATCGGCGCAGGAAGGTCCTCATAGAAATCCGCGCGCATATGAATCTGAAATTCCGTTCCTTTTATGACTGCGGTCGCTCGTTTTCCCTGATCATCGGTAATATAATACTCCGTGATCTGCGCCTGTTTCGTGCCGTATTCTAAAAGCTCCGGGTTCTCGCCTGCCGATACCGACTCTTCCGCTTTTTCTTCATTCATCTCATACTGGCCGACAAGCACACGCTTATAATCATCGATCATTTGTCTGGGCGACCCCTCCCCAAGCTTTACGCCCTTATCGATCAGAACGACACGGTCACAGTATTTGGCAATACTGCTCAGGTCATGACTGACAAAGAGGATCGTTTTTCCCATTTTCTTAAATTCTTCAAATTTATGATAGCATTTCGATTGAAAAAACACATCACCAACTGAAAGCGCTTCATCAACGATCAGAATTTCCGGATCTATATTGATCGCTACCGCAAAAGCAAGACGGACAAACATACCGGACGAATATGTTTTCACAGGCTGGTTCACGAAATCCCCGATATCGGCAAACTCTAAGATTCCCTGCATGCGCTCCTCGATCTCCGCATTGGAGAATCCCATCATCGTACCGTTTAAGTAGATATTTTCGATGCCCGTATATTCCATGTTGAACCCTGCGCCAAGCTCTAACAGAGCAGAAATGCGCCCATTGACCGTCACATGCCCGCCGGTCGGGTTCAGGACGCCCGTGATGATCTTAAGGAGCGTCGATTTGCCGGAACCGTTCGTTCCGATAATGCCGACCGTCTCTCCCTGATAGATCTTCATATCCACACCGTTTAATGCAAAATGTTCACGGTGCAGCTTTTTTCTCGTAAGGCCGAGCGCTTCCTTCATGCGGTCGCGGTTACGGCCATAAAGCTTATATACTTTCGTGACCTGCTCGACCGATACTGCGATCTCACGCCCCGTCTCCACAGGCTGATTATTCAGATCCACAACATTTCCCATGGTTTTATCCCTTCCCGGGCGGCTGCTTCACGCATCACCGTTTAACGAACGCTGTCCTGCGCTCCGCCCATACATCTGATCATGCCAAAAAACATGCAAACCGTTTCTGTCCCGCCAAACCTGGGATTGAACTGCCGCATCACATGACATCCGCAAAATGCACTTTCAGACGCTTAAAGATCAGCGCGCCGAGTCCGAACAGCAGGATCACCACAATCCAGAAATACATGGTAGAATAGAAATCCTCCCAAAACCATGTTTTTTCAAACAGCGCACTCCGGTACCCGTTGACAATATAGAAGATCGGATTCAGCTTGAAAATAACCTGCATGTTTGGCGAAAGCATCGTAATGTTCCATAAGATCGGGGTTGCCCACATGCCGATCTGTAAAAAGATACCGATGATCTGATTCAGATCCCTGAAAAACACAACGACCGCACAGGTTGTATAGCACATCGCCAATACAAGAATGAACATGCAGAAGCTGAAATAGATCAATTGCAACATGTATAAGCTCGGCGCATTCCCATAAGCAAAATACAGCACAAGCATGACGCAAACAAAAAAAACATGCATAAAGGTCGCGGCAAATACCTTGATGATCGGAAGAATACTGATCTTGAACACGACCTTTTTGACAAGATAATTATATTCGAGCAGCGCGTTCGTCCCGTTTGAAAGCGCCTCTGAAAAATACATCCACGGCACAAGCCCCGCCGTCAGCCACAGTACATACGGAATTTCCGTATCACCCATGGACTGTCTTGACTGCATGATCGTACCAAAGACAAACCAATACAGAAGCACCGTGACGACCGGCTGCACAAGCGCCCAGACCATGCCGAGATAGGAACCCGCATAACGCGTCTTAAAATCGTTTTTGGACAGTTTTAAGATCAGCCGCCTGTTCTGCCACAGCTCCGCCGGCAGCACCATAAGCTTATCATAAAATGCAATAAAAAGAAAGACACCGAATACGACAATTGCGGTCGCAATGATTTTTTTAACCAGTTCCTGCTCCGGCTCGGCAAACTGATTCTGATGACTCCACAGGACCGCAATGAACACCAGACCGATCAATGTGATGATCAGGATACCCGCTTTCCTGGAAATGATGGGTTTTGCTCTCATCTGACAACCCGCCTTTTCATACGTTTAGATTCTTACTTTATCCGAGATACTTCTCTTTATATTCCTTAAGTCCGCCCCACTTGATGTCTTTCTCAGACTGGATCAGTTTCGTTCCTTCCGGAATCGGCCATGCCACTCCGATCTCCGGATCATTATAAAGGATGCCTCCCTCATCGTTCGGATGATAGAAGTCCGAGCATTTATAGCAGAACTCCGCATAATCAGACACAACAAAAAAGCCGTGTGCAAACCCTTTCGGCACAAAAAACTGCTTTTTATTCTCCTCCGAGAGCAGCACGCCGTGCCATTTTCCAAATGTAGCGCTGCCCTTTCTTAAATCGACAGCCACGTCAAAAACCTCTCCTTTGATCACACGGACAAGCTTTGCCTGCGGGTACCTGATCTGAAAATGCAGTCCGCGAAGGACGCCTTTTTTGGATGCCGACTGGTTATCCTGCACGAATACCTCGTCAATACCAGCCGCCTTAAAGTCGTTGTACTGATAGGTCTCCATAAAATAGCCTCTCTCATCGCCCCGCACCTCCGGAGTGATGACCTTTAATCCCTCGATCTCACATGTCTCCACACTGATCTTTCCCATGATATCCTCCATATCGAATTGTATTTTTGAAACCATCGGTTTTTATGGCATTTCCTCGTCCCCAGATCATTCCGTATCCGCCCCTGGCACGGTCAGCCTGAGCCTCCCTGTCCGCCTGTCTTCCCGCACAAAAGCTCACGCAGCATGAGAAAGAAAACGATCCAAAACATTCCCTGCGTATAATTCAAATATCGCGGTACGATAAAAATGACCAGACAAAGCGCCGCCACATTCATTGCGATAAAGCCCATGATGACAAGCGCCAGTTCGGGAAGCCCCGTATTGCCTTTCCTGTGCTTTTTTGAAAAAAGCAGGCGGAAAAGCATAAAAAGAAAAAATATCCAAACCAATACCGCCCCGGCTGCCGCATACCAGAATCCCCCCGCCGGTACGGTCGGCATAACAGAAAGCACAAAGCCTTTCGGCATCATACAAAATGCATGATATAGCCAGTCGCCAAAATGTGCCTTCCACAGCACACTCTGAACCCTCTTTGACATCTCTTTCTTAACCCTGTCGCTCTCAAAGCCCATCGGTTCCATACCGCGCTCTGCCACATACTGCTGAAAGAACGGCCGGATAATCTGATATTTTATGGGGTCATGGCATGCCGCCACAGCCTCCCCCCGTTCATACCACCCGCTGCCCGCATACGCATGCGTCCACCCATTTTGATCTGCCCCGGCATAAAGCGCCTCAAAAACCGCACGCTCCTCCTCATCCTCAAACAATTCCGTATCTTCCGCATCGGATGTATAAAGTAGATTTGACATCATCGTAAATGTGTTTTCCGAGGACTTTTCAAAATATCCCCACCGCATATCATTATAGGTCAGTGTCAGCAATACCGCTGCAGCCACGGCTGCTCCAACCCCTATAAGCTCCGCAATACACTTCTTAACACACTTAACGCGCGCCCTGATCAGATTCATCCACACAGAAAGAAGCCCTGTCAGCACAAAACATAATTCCATCTGGTTCCGGTTCATCATCATAACAGTGCAGAGCAACAGCATACAAATATACGATAGCGTATTTTTTTCTTTTTGTACATAACAGATCACGGCTGTCAGGTACAAGTAAAAAAATGCATAGGAAAAGCATTCCGTATAAATCAAATGGGAATAGTTAACTCTGGGTTGTGACCACATGGTATCCAGACCAAACGGCAACAATAACAGAAAATAGCAAACCACGGTCTCCCACTCTCTCAGTCCGAATTTCCGGCTGATCACCGCAAGCAGTACAAGGCAGGATATGAGCGCTGTGCTCCCTTGCAAAAACACAACCGCATGTAAACCCCCTTCACCAAAGAGCGCCCGGCATGCCATGATCACAAGCGGGTAAAAAGGTTCTCTTTCATAACTCGCATTAATATAGCCGCCGGAATCGTTTCCAAGGACTGCCCCGCTCTCTCCTAGGAAGAAGAAATAACAGACCCCTGCCGCTGCAAGGATCAAATATATGATAATTTTCTTATTATCTTCCATGGTTTTTTGCATAATTATCTCCCATGTTGTCACTAATTCCCATACATATCACAAGCCAGCTCGTGATACTGCTTAAATTACACATTCCGGCTGACCGGCTTACAACCTTAATATTTGATACGCATCAGCCGGCTCCTCCCTGCGGGACCTGTCCGTTTTCTGCGGGCGCCCCTGCGCCCGCTTCTCCTCCGGCGCCGGTCTGCCCCTCAGTGCCCGCCTGTCCTTCTGTTCCTGCCTGACCTTCTGTCCCTGTCTGACCTTCGATGCCCGCCTGTCCCTCGACTCCCGTTTCCTGTCCCGTACCCTGTCCTTCCGGATCCTGCGCTTCCTCCTCTTCCTGCCATAACGGGCTGATATCCGACAGGTTCAGGCTGCCGACATTTAAGTCCACACGCCCCGTCACTCCGTCCACATATCCACGGGATGTATACTGCCAAAATTGGAAGCTTCCGTCATAAGTCGGCTTTTCCTTATACTCCGCAAGCCATGTCAGATAACCGGTAAGCTGCGTATGATCCACACGCTCATAAAACCAGTTTTTACTTGCATAAACTCCCGCACGGTAACCCGCACTCTCAATGGTCTCACAAAATGCCTTCAGTACGGCCGTCCGCGTCTCATTATCAAGCAAATCAGCCCTTCCCGCGCCTGCCGCCGCAGTCTCCGTGTCAATAAAGATTGGCAGATCCACGCGGTAATCCCGGCAGAGCGTGATGACCATACTTGCCTCCTCGACTGCCTCCACTTCATTTAATGCCTGCGTAAAGAAATAAACACCGACCCGCACGCCCGCTTTATTGGCCTCGGAAATATTTCGCACAAAGCACGCGTCCTCCACAAGCGCCCCCGACGTGTAGCCCCGGTAGCCGCAGCGGATGATAACGAATCCGATCCCCTGATCTTTTACTTTTTCCCAGTCGATCTCCCCGTTGAAGCTTGAAATATCCATTCCCATGACAGTCGTGTCGATTCCGCTTAGCAGCTCTGTATGCTCTGTGTCATCCCTGTCCTCATTCATCTCACGCTGCTGCGCTTCCTCTTCGCGCTTATCGATCTCATCCTCTGAGACAATGAGCAGATCAATATCCGCAATTTCCTTATACTCCACTTTATCATTGACATGAACATTCATATAGGAGGTCGATACATGATATCCCTCCAACGGCGCAACGGACACCCTGTAATCACCGGCGCGCAGATCACGGATATAGACAATTCCGTCCCTGTCCAGATCTTTATACGATCCAACGCCCTCAACATCAATAAAAAAGGGTTGTCCCGTCACAAGCATCCCGTCCGCATCCACGATCTGCAGGCGCAGATCCCTCTGTACACTTGTTGCGATCAGCGTTAGACGTACCGCATTCTCATCGGGACTTAACGCATGCTGCGGCTCATCATCCCAAAAGCTCTCGTCCCTCAAAAACGCTCTCGTATCACCGCTGATATTCAGCTCCGTACCGCCCTGAGCAGATGTATTCCCGCTGTTGACACTCTGCGCGGACGTATTTGTGCCAGTACCGTCCTGCGCATCGCCCGGTTCCGTCTGCTGTCCGCTTTCCGCGTCCCCGTTCTGTGAGACCTCCGACGAAGTTTTGCGGGTCTGCTCACCAAAACCGGAACGGTTCATCCAAAATACGATACCCAATATGGCAAGTACTGATACTGAGCATATCACGATTGTTCTTCTGATCATTTTATAATCCATTAGCTACCTCTGTCAGGTATTTCCCATAGTTTGTCTTCATCAACGGTTCCGCCAGCCGCAAAAGCTGCTCCCTGTCAATAAATCCGCGCTTATAGGCAATCTCTTCAATGCAGGAAATATACAGCCCCTGCCGCTTCTGAAACGCAGCCACAAAATCAGCCGCATCTAAAAGCGCATCATGGTTGCCCGTATCCAGCCACGCGAAACCACGTCCCAGTTTTTCCACATGCAGCGTCCCGCGCCTTAAATACTCATTGTTGATACTTGTGATCTCAATCTCTCCGCGGGCGGACGGCTTTACATTGGCGGCAATGTCCACCACATCATTGTCATAAAAGTACAAGCCCGGCACGGCATAATTGCTCTTCGGATTTTCCGGTTTTTCTTCAATGGAAAGCGCTGTCCCGTCCTCATCAAACTCTACCACGCCATATTCCCTCGGGTCTCTCACGTAATACCCGAAGATCGTCGCTCCCGTCTCACGCGCCGAGGCACTCTGCAGCACGCGCGAAAAGCTCTGGCCATAAAAAATATTATCCCCCAAAACGAGCGCCACACGGTCATCACCAATAAAATCCGCGCCGATAATAAACGCGTCCGCAAGACCTCTCGGTTTTTCCTGTACAGCATAGGAAAACTGCATACCAAGCTGCTCTCCCGTTCCCAGCAGTTCCTCAAATACCGGAAGATCCCTCTGTGTGGAAATGACCAGGATCTCCCTGATCCCTGCCAGCATCAGTGCAGATAAGGGATAATAGATCATCGGCTTATCATAGATCGGCATGATCTGCTTTGAAATTGCCTTGGTAAGCGGATACAGCCTCGTTCCCGAGCCCCCCGCAAGAATGATTCCTTTCATGTAATGCCGTTCTCCTTTCGGTTTCTTTACTCATACAAACGATTGCGAAACACCTGTCTTTACCCAAACAGTCTGATACAAACACACCGAATGGGAACGACGCATCCGCCGTTCCCATTTCATGCTGTTATCTGTCAGAATACATGTCCTCGTAATACGTCTGGTAATCGCCGCTTGTCACATGCTCCATCCAGTCCATGTGATCAAAATACCAGCGGATCGTCAGCCTGATCCCGTCCTTGAACATCGTCTCGGGATACCAGCCGACCTCCTCTTTGATCTTATCCGGCGCGATCGCATAGCGTCTGTCATGCCCCTTGCGGTCCTCCACATAAGTGATCAGTTCTTCATTGATATGCGCTTTGCGCGGATCGGAATCGGGAAGCATCTCCTGCAGACATTCCAGGATAATGCGGATGATCTCAATATTCTGTTTCTCATTATGCCCGCCGATATTATATGTTTCAAACAATCTTCCCTTTTCCTGTACCATGTCGATCGCTTTGGCATGATCTTCCACATACAGCCAGTCGCGGACATTTTTGCCATCGCCGTATACAGGAAGCTTTTTGCCGTGCAGCGCGTTATTGATGATGAGCGGAATCAATTTTTCAGGGAACTGATACGGACCGTAATTGTTCGAACAGTTCGTAATGTTCGCCGGGAAATGGTACGTATCCATATAGGACTTTACCAACATATCGGATCCCGCCTTGCTCGCAGAATACGGGCTGTGTGGCGCATACGGCGTCGTCTCATAGAAAAATGCATTCTCATCATCCGGCAGGGAACCATATACCTCGTCGGTAGATACATGCAGGAACCGCTTTCCCTCACGGAAGCTACCATCCGGCAGTTCCCATGCTGCCTTGGCACAGTTCAACATAACTGCCGTTCCCAGCACGTTTGTTCTGACAAACACCTCCGGATTTTTGATGCTCCTGTCCACATGACTCTCCGCCGCAAAATTGACGACACGATCAATATCATGCTCTGCAAAGATCTTCGCGATCGCATCTTTATCACAGATATCCGCTTTGACAAACGTGTAATTGCTGCGGCCCTCCACATCTTTTAAGTTTTCCAGATTTCCCGCATAGGTAAGAGCATCCACATTGATGATCCGGATCTTATCTCCATATTTCCGGAACATATAATGAATGTAATTCGAGCCGATAAAGCCCGCCCCTCCCGTCACAAGATACGTTCTCATGTCTGTTTCCCTTTCTCCGGCTGTTGTTCCGGTCTAAAATCCAAGATAACTGTAATTCACATCAACCTTGCCGCTGATGCCGCTGATCGTACCCTTATCCGAATACTGCCACAGATCGTATCTGCCCGTATAAGTCGGTTTTGCCGCATACTGTGCAACCCAGATTTTATAAGCACTTAAGCTCGACATATTCAGCTTATCCGTGAACCAGCTCTTGGAAGCATAAATACCCGGCGTATACCCGGCATTCCGGATGGTCTCGCAGAATGCCCTGCAGACAGCCGTCCTTGTCTCCTTGCTGATTCTGTCGGCCCTGCCGCCGCTCGCTTCCGTATCGATAAAAATAGGATACGATATTCTATACTTTTGCACAAGTGCCAATACCATGGAAGCCTCTTCTACTGCCTCGACTTCATTGACAGCCTGCGTGTAAAAATATACCCCGACATTCAGACCGGCTGCCCGTGCTCCTTCAATATTTTTACGGAACATGGCATCCTCGATCAACGCACCCTGTGTGGAACCGCGGAAACCGCAGCGGATGATCACATACGATACGCCGGAATTTTTCACTGCGTTCCAGTCGATATTGCCGTTCCACTTTGAAACGTCAATACCAAAGACGCCGTCTCCCATGGAGAGCACGCCGTTGTTCGCGAACGTATACTCCACACCCTGGATCACCTGCTTACCAGTTACATAATTGCCGTTTTTATCAAAATAATACCTTGCATTGTCGATCGTCTGCCATCCGGTATATTTATACTGTGTCGCTGACTTGATATAAAACTTATCAGCCGAATAATAATCAGATAACGTCGCCTCCACATAACTGCCCGAAGCATTTTTGATATAAACCTGATTTCCGTTTGCATCCTTGAGCTTCGTTGCGGTATCGCCGGCAGCGCCGCCAACCGTTACGACACAGGTTGCTGACAGCTGGTTTCCATTAATATCCTTATTAACCGTTGTTGCAGTGATCGTAACCGTACCTGCTTTGACTCCTGTTACTTCACCCGTCTTCTCATTGACCGTCGCTATGGAAGTATCTGAACTTTTCCATGTAACCCACGACTCTGCCGCACTCGTAGCCGTATATCCATTTCTTACAACGATCGCAACAAGCGTCAGTTTTGCACCGACAGCAAGCTCCGCCTTCTCTTTTTCCATTCTGATCGACAGTCCGCCTTTTTTGATCGTAACCGTGCAGCTTACTGTCAATTGGTACCCCTTTTCATCCTTATCGACTGTCGTCGCGGAAATCGTAACCGTTCCTTCTTTCAGCGGCATGATCTCGCCAGTCTTGGCATCGACCGTGGCAAGGGATGTATCAGAACTTCTCCATGTTACCACACCTTCTTTTTCACTGGTTGACGTCACACCGTTCTTTATCACGGTAGCAACAAGGCACAGGCTCGTTCCGGTAAACGCCTCCACCTTATCTTTATTCAGCTTCACGGACAACGATGTGCTGACCGTTACTTTGCAGGTTACGGCCAGTTGATTACCGTTTGCATCCTTCTCCCTGCTTGTTACGGTAATGGTAGCAGTTCCTGCGCCTGCCGCCTTCAACTTCCCGTTTTCATCCACCGTCACAACATTTTTATCCGAACTGCTAAAGATCAGATGGTCTTTATCCGTATACTTCGTACTATCCGTCATTTCAAGCGTTGCCGTCAGTTTTTCCTCTGCGCCAAGCATCATGGAAAGCGTCGTCTTATCCAGCGTGACTGTTTTGGCAGAAGCCGCCTTTACCGTGATCGTACACTCAGCCGTCTTTTCTCCTCCCGCCGTCTTTACCGTCACGGTGATTCTGGCACTTCCTGCAGCCTTTGCCGTAACAGAAGCGCTGCTGCCGTTTCCTGTGACACTCACAATATTCGTATCACTGCTTTTCCACTCGTAAGTACAGTCTGCAGCACTTCCCTGACTCATGCCCACATCCGCTGTCAGATTGATCGACCGGTCAATCTCCACACCGTCGGACGGCACATCTTTTATAGTCACGCTTGATACAGACGGCACCGGACTCGGTGTCGGCGTTTCCGTGGGTGTGGGCGACGGCGTAGGTTCCTGCGTTGGTGACGGTATCGGCGTTTCTGTTGGCGTCGGAGCTGGCCCCTCTGTCGGCGTCGGGGTTAGTTCCTCTGTCGGTGACGGTTCCCCGGTCGGATCTGATTGGGATGTATCTCCGCCGGTTTCTCCGGTCCTTTCTGCCAGCGCATAAAACGTTCTGCCTGCCACAAGTGACGGATCTGTGATCGCCGACTTTGGAATTTCCGAATATCCGGCATCATTATTGATCGTAGTCTTGGAGGATTCCACCCATTCTACCGTATCAATCAATGTTCCCGTGACAGTCTCCTGCTCGATCACGGCATTCATCTGGGTATCTTCTAACGCAACATTTACCTCCGACTCCGACTTGATCTCATCCACAACCTCAATCTTTTCATATACGATCGTATCACGCACGTTCACGCTTGACGCGCATTCCACGATTTCATACCGCTCCGGCGTCTCCACTTTCACACCATATGTACCGGGTGTCATCGCATTGTGATAAATGATGCCGTCCATGTCATCATCTTTATAGACGATGTCCGATCCCGAGGACGGTGTGAGCGTAACCTGAAACGCCGCATTATTGATCAGCTTTCCGGTCGCACTGTTGGTAAATTTTACTTTTAAGTCTTTTTCAACAGATGTCAGACTCACGCGCACGGAGATCACAGCATCCGGGTCATCCTGCTCCCCCGGCACATCCGTTCCATCCGGCATGTCCGCCCCCGGTTCCGGCGTGACCACCGGCTGACTTGCATGCCGCGCATCCGACACCGCCATAAGACCGCTTTCTCCGACGATCCCTAAGTCCGCCAGCGCATGGCCCACATCCTCCATCGTCGTCACACTGCCGTCATCCCCTCTTGAACGTATCAAGAATATGCTGCCAAGAACAATGACCGCCAAAAGAATAACGACTCCGGTCCCGCATACCAGCCAGTCCATTTTAGTGAACGTCGCAAACTTGGCTCCGAAGAAATCACGCAGACGCTCTCCCGGTGAAGCATCACTTTTTTGTTTCTTTTTTGCGGATGCAGCGAGGGTCTGCTCTTCATATACGACCTTATCCCGCACGTGAACGGACTGCTTTCTCTTGACGCTGCACCCTGCTGTACCAGACTCCGCTGCCGTGCGCGCCTGTCCGTCCTCTGCCGTACGCGTCCTTACTGCTTGCCTGCGCTCCTGTCCGCCCTCTGCCGTACGCGTCCTTACTGCCTCCCTGCGCTCCTGTCCGCCCTCTGCCGTACGCGTCCTTACTGCTTGCCTGCGCTCCTGTCCGCCCTCTGCCGTACGCGTCCTTACTGCCTCCCTGCGCTCCTGTCCGCCCGCAGTCGCACGCGCCCTTCCCGCTTCCCTGCGTACCTGTCCGTCCGCAGTCGCCGCCTTTTTGATACGATCTGCAGGTACGCCGCTTTCTGATGCGCCGTTTACCTGCACACTTCTTTTCGCCCGCGCCTTCTCCTGCAAGCCGTCCCTTCTTCCAGACGGGCGCTGCAGCAGGGCGGATTCTTCTGATATTTTTACCGAACTCGTTTCTAAAGACGGGAGTTCACTTGTTTCATAAGTCACTTCTCTCGTCGGAGCATTTGCATATTCCGCGTGTTTCTTCCGCACGGGAGCTGCTGGTACGGACATCTCCTTCATTTGCGAGGGCCTGTCTCCATTCGCCGCTGTCCTGTGCTGTCCTTTCGCGTTTGTTTCCGGTCTGTTTCTGTCCGCCGCCCGTGCTGTCGCCGCCCGACCCAGAAGATTCAGCGGATCAAATAGTTCTTCCTCCCCGGCATCCGCGTATGGCATGGACGTACGTCGCCGGCTATTCTGATCGTAACTCATATCTGACCTCATTTCCGTACATTGCAAAGCCGCAGTTTACACTTTTGTCCGCGGCCGCTTTCTGTTCATTTTACCATTATCCGTTTCTTTAAGCAACCAAAGATGCCTTTTTCGGGTGAATTTTCACGCGATTTATCTGTCTATTTTATTAGACGCGCGCGAAATCATTTGGTTTCTGACATTTTTTTCCGTTATTTATCGCGTTTCCCTTGACATTTATCGCAAAAACGTACACAATCGTAGTACCGCTTTTACATTTTCTGTCTTTGCAGGAAAGAGGATAAAATTATGATGTATGTACATTATTGCAAACAATGTTCCAGAATTCATATGCTGAACGGACATAAGATGTATTGTCCGAAATGTGAACAACAACTGACTGAACTTCGGATACCCTATATGGAATATGTGAGTATGGACCGTGAAGAACGCGAGCTGTTTCGACGGGATTGCCAGAATGAAGAGGTATTAGAGCAGTTATCTGCACACTACCGAATGTATAAATACAGTAAATGGTACAAGAAACTTCAAGAGGCAAACAGGGCTTCCCAGACTGACACGATCACTTTCTGTATCGCAGACGGTTCTGCGTCACAAGGCACTCTCATACCCTGACTATCCGTTATCAGCAGGTTGCTGTCATGATAAAAAGACCAGCCTTCGACCGGCAGGTCTTTTTACGTTTTTTACTCAAACTTCCCATACCAGTTGGTGTGCTGAACCTTGAAAAATCAATACTTTA
>RYVZ01000008.1:39968-95247 GCA_003979345.1 Lachnospiraceae bacterium | reverse complement strand
AACTCCTGCTAACCGCCAAATCTCACATTTCATTTAAGTGTTTTGCTCATCTCTAGATTCGATGCCAAAATTCCACAATCCTCCACAAGCTTACGCCTGCTGTAAACATATGCCCGCAACGTCATTTGCGAGCCGCAAATGCCCGTGCTGCTTCTTCACTTGTAATTTTCGCTTATCTGTCATACTATATACAAAATACAAAGCAGATCAAAAAACAAGATACGGAATGGTCCTTCCTGTCTGGATATTCATTATGTTCAACTTGTATAATCGCCGTAAAAATCATATACTGTAACTATCGTAACCCCGCTTAACAAGAACCAATATATCCTGCATTGAAAATAAGATTCAAAAAAGTATCCGGAAAAGGAAACATCTATGAACACAAAAACCGACCTGTTTTTAGAACAACTAATCAAAGACGCCTCAAACGATATGGAAGCGCCTTTTTCCTGCGCCGATATCTCTTCCCCCGGCACGCAGGAAAAAAAGGACATGATTCGCAGCCTGATGAACATCCGTGTGCCGCGCGCCCTGTCCACAGAACTGCTGCAGCGGCAGGACGCTTACCTGCAGGAAGAGCTTGCAGAAAAGGGCATTGTCCGGCTCCCGGACATTCCGACTCTCAATGAACTGCAATCATGCGCCGACAGCGCGGACCGCATCAGCGGCACCGGCAGCTCACCTATGAAGGCAATACCGGAATATCCGACAGGATATCCGGCAGAATCCCCCGTAAAACGTCAGATAAGATCTTATATCGCGAAGAAACTTTCTCTCTGGCAGGGCGACATCACAAGGCTGAATGTCGGCGCGATCGTCAACGCCGCCAATTCTCAGATGCTTGGCTGCTTCGTCCCCTGTCACAGATGCATTGATAACGCCATCCACAGCGCAGCCGGCATGCAGCTGCGGGAAGAATGTCATCAGATCATGACGCGCAAACGCGCCGCATACGGCGCGAACTACGAGGAACCCACCGGCACCGCGACAATGACAAACGCATACAACCTGCCCTGCGACCATGTCATTCACACAGTCGGTCCGATCGTGTATGGGGAACTCACCGCGGAGCATTGCCGCAGTCTCCAAAACTGTTACGAAAACATCTTGAACTGCTGTCTTGAAAACCACATTCGCTCCGTTGCGTTCTGCTGTATCTCCACCGGAGAATTTCATTTCCCGAATGAAAAAGCTGCTGAAATCGCAATTGAAACAGTGACCTCTTTCTTAGAGACACATGACGCTCCCATGGAGCGGATCATTTTCAACGTTTTCACCGACCGCGACCGCACGATTTATGAAAGGCTGTTAGGACTGTGTGCATGACAACTTCCAAAAGAAGCTCGATTGTTGGGTCTGCGTGCAAGCCCCGAAGCGCCATCACCGCAAACCTCATCCCCCAAGTATCTGCTTCTGCGGGTATCAGTTCTTTAATCAGTCAGACAGGAAAGGCAGGAATCTACCAATGAATGAAGTAATGATTTATAGTAAAAATAATATCTATCAAAAATTCGAAACACTAAAGACCAACCGAAACAAACGCTATAAATACAACGAGTTCCTTGTTGAGGGTGTGCGCAGCTTAAACGAAGCCGTAAAAAACAACTGGCGCATCAAATCCCTGATCTATGACAAGAACCATTTATCGGATTGGGCTAAGGATATGATCGGACAGGTAACGACAAAAGAAAACTACTGCCTGACGCCGGAGCTGATGCGTGATTTAAGTGAAAAAGAGGACTCCTCCGAGCTCATGGCAGTCATTGAAATGCGTGAAGACAAGCTGGAAAACCTGACTCTCTCGCAAAATCCGTTTCTCGTTCTGTTTGACCGCCCCTCGAACAAAGGAAATCTCGGCACGATGATCCGCTCCTGCGACGCTTTGGGTGCGGATGCGCTGATCATAACGGGTCATGCCGTCGACCTGTACGACCCGAATGTGGTCGTATCGGCAATGGGTTCTTTTTTTAACATGCAGGTGGTGCGCGTATCCGACAATCAGGCCCTTTTTTCCTATTTGGATGCTCTGAAAAAGAAATATCCCGGCTTCATGACGATCGGCACGACCGCTCATCATGAAAAACCGTTATACGAGGCCGATCTGTCAGGTCCCCTGATGCTCATGATGGGGAACGAAACCATGGGCTTAAGTAAGGGCTTCAAGGATTCTTGCGACCGGCTCGTGACAATTCCGATGGCAGAACAGTCGTATGCCTCCTCATTTAATGTGAGCTGTGCGGCATCCATCCTCATGTATGAGGTGACGAGGCAGCGAAACACGACTTCTCACGCATAAAGACACGAAACAGAGGATCAAAGCTTCGATTTCCTACGGACAAATCTGTGCAAGCCTGAACAGGATTTACTGTGTGCCGTCCCCTATAATAAAGATACCGTCACATGATAAGGGTATCCGTTCCTTTGTCATCGGACGCGGCTATCACAAAACAAGGAGGAAGCAGGAATGTCAATAGAGCTGATACAGCAGGCGATCTGTTATATGGAAGATCACATTTATGAAGACATCAGCTATACGGACGTTGCCAAAAGCGTCCATATGTCAAACTATCAATTCCACCGGACATTCAGCTTTATTGCCGGAATGACCGCCAACGAATACCTCAGAAAGCGGCGGCTCACTTTGGCGGCTCAGGAGCTTCAAAATACCGGCATATCCGTGATCGACGCAGCATACAAATACGGCTGGGAGTCTCCCGAAAGCTTTTCGAAAGCCTTTTCACGGTTTCATGGATGTTCGCCAAAGCAGGCAAAGCTGAAAGGTGCAACACTTCATCTGTTTAACCCCCTTGTGATCAAACTCATATTAGAAGGAGGCAGCATTATGGATTACAGAATGGAGCACAAAGAATGTCAGCGGTTTCTTGCGTTGGTCAGGGCATTTCCGAATGAAATCATCAATGATGACGAAGATCACAGCATTCCGGACTTTTGGACGGAATGTTCTGATAAAAACCGGATCGAACCCATGAAATCGCTCCGCGCAGAAGGGAAACGGGATCTGTACGGTCTGTGTAGTTCTACAAAAGACGGGGAAACCCACTTTCAATACGGCATCGGCATTTTGATCGACGAGCACACCGACCAGACCAAACTGGAACAATTTCAAAACGAAGGCTACTCGGTTTGGGAGACTTCCCCCGCAGACTACGCGGTATTTTCATGCTTCGGTCCCGACGGAGAATGTATTGGCGAGACCTGGAGTAAATTTTACAAAGAATTTCTTCCGCAGACCGGTTACACACAGACCGAGGATACGGATTATGAAGTTTATTATGAGCAGGGAACGCCCGATCTTGTCTGCGAATTATGGATTCCCGTAAAAAAAGAACAGCAATCCCAGATATCATAACTACAAAAAAGGAAAACAAATGTCGCTTCGCGGCGCTTGTTTTCCTTTTGTTTTTTATATCCCAATCGTATAAGCCGCTTCAAACCGTTCTCCGGGCAAAAGCTTATTTCCCCACTCGCGCTCCCCAAGCGTGCCGTTGAAACTTTCAGCATCACAGCGCCCGTACCACGGCTCAATGCAGATAAACGGCGCGTTCTTATGCGGCGGCGACCAGATGCCGAACAGCGGCGCGTCAAACGAGACGGTTAGATACGGTTCTTTTTCTTTCGTCATCAGTGATACGCGGTGTGCCTGATCGTGCTCAATGATGAGCGCGTCGTCATCAAATAAATGCTCATCGATCGGCAATATTCCTTCCTCTAATTCATATGTTTTTTTCCGGTCGGAAGCAAGCCCGTCCCTGCCGATCACGGTGCTGACAAGCGCATTCTTCGTATCAAATCCAATCAGATAATCGCTCTGCCTTGCGCCCTCTTCGATCGGGCAGAGAAATGCCGGATGTCCGCCGATAGAAAAATACATATCTGCGCTGCCCGTATTTTCCACCTGCCAGTGAACCTGTACGCCCGCCCCTTTCAAAACATAGCCAATCCGCAGTAAAAACGGGAACGGATAACGCTCCATGCTCTCCCCGTTCTCCCTCAGTTCAAACCACAGTGCCTGCCCCCGGCTTCCTTTCTCCTGTCCGGCTTTCTCCCTGACCGGCTTAAACTCCATATCACGCGCAAAGCCGTGCTGGGACATCGCGTAAGTCTTTCCTTCATAGGTATACTGCTGCCCCTGAAGGCTTCCGACCAGCGGAAACAGCACAGGCGACGTGCGCTTCCAGTAAGCGGGATCCGCATTCCACATATATTCCCGCCCGTCGCTTAATCTGCGCAGGGACTTTAACTCCGCGCCAAAAGAATCCACTTCAATTCCGATGATTTCGTTGTTGATCTCGAACCGACTCATAACATCCCTCCCATGATTACAAAATATCGTGATATCTATGCAGCTTATAAATTGTTTCCCTTACCCCGTCTTCTTTTCCCCGATCCGGTATGCATGAAAACAGCAGATATTGTGAAATCCTTTCACAATATCTGCCTCACATGATTCCATCCATGCCGCCTCTTTCTCAGTCTTCCATGTATTCTCTGTATTCCTGCTCGCTTGCAAAGAGCATGTAGCCGTCTCCGACATATCCCATATAACCGTCTCTGACATAATATCCCTTCATACCGTATCCTTCCTTTCTCAAACCGCCTTTCGGCGTCCGTCTGTTTCTGAAAAGAAGAATAACAATTATTTAGTCCATTAAAACGGACTTATAACACCCGCCAGGGATTTTCTTTCCCTTCCATAAAGCACTTGCATCCTGCCAGCGAATCAGCCACCATCGTGCGGATCGCGTTATCCGTATAGAAAGCCATGTGATGGCTGACCGTCACGTTTGGAAAGCCGCGCAGGATCGCCAGTTCCCGGTTCGATAGCACATCAGATTTCCGGTCATAATAGTAAAGACCAAATTCGTTTTCCACGACGTCGAGCGCCGCTGCGCCAATCTTTCCTTTTTCAATCGCCGTGATGAGCGCCGGAATGTCGATCAGCGGTCCCCTCGCCGTATTGACAATGACCACGCCATCCTTCATCCCCGACATCGTCGCTTCATTGATCAGATGGACATTTTCATCCGTAAGAGGTGTATGCAGCGTAATGACATCGGCGCGCGCAAATAATTCTTCCAGCGGAACGTACTGCGCATAGCGCCCTGCTTCCTCATTCGGGTAAAGATCATAGGCAAGGACCTGACAGCCAAAGCCCGACAGATCACGGACGACGGTCCTCCCGATACGCCCCGTTCCAATCACGCCGACCGTTAAGTCCTTCAGCTCACGTCCAAGACTTCCTTTTAGCGTATAATCCTGTATATTCGTGCGCTCGATGATACGTTTCATATTACGCAGACTCATCAGGATCAGCATCACCGTATAGTCAGCAACACCGTCCGGACCGTAAGGCGCATTTGCCACCTGTATCCCAAACTCTTTCGCCGCCTGTGTATCAACATGATCGTAACCGATCGTGCGCGTGGCAATATAACGCACGCCCATTTCGTGGAACTTAGCGATGAGTTCCCGCGTCATCTTAGAGGTCAGAATGTCCATGCATGCGCAGCCTTCTGCAAGATGCGCGTTCTCAAAGCTTGGAGCATCACGGCAGATCACAAGCTCCATCCCAAGCTCTTTGCTGTAATGATCGAACCATTTTTTCTCATCGAAATCCCGATAACTGTAAACGACTGTTTTCATGTCCATTCTGCTCCCTTACCGCTGCTCTTTATGAAAATGCCGCAGTTCCTTTCAAACTTAGAACATCTTTTAGGCAATTGCGAAACACCCTTTAATAACGTATATCATTGGGCAAAAATATACACACTTTATTTGGGCGTTTCGCAATCGCTTGTTAGAAATTCTTTTCGCTTTTCACTCTTTCTTCTGCTTCTGATCTGCCGGGCACTTTTTCCCCGCGCCCCGCATCCTTCTGTACGTTTTCTTCCTGTACGTTTTGTTCTTGTTCTTTTTCCCGAATCTGCTTTAAGCGCTTTATCAGTTCCCTTTTAATGTCATTGTAGCGGTTATCGTTGATCCAGTCAATTTCATCCACGGATTCTTCGCTGAACGAAAACTGATCGCCCTCGTCCCCGCTTTCCACATCCGGTTCATCTTCTTTGATACATTCCAGATCTTCTTTGCCTAATTTTCTAAAATCATTGACCTTTTTTACGAGAAGACGAAGACTGTTCTTCGTGGTATCAAACACACCAGCGCCGTCTAAGTTCATCACGATCATGCCGACAGGCACCGCAATGATCATGCCGATCACGCCGAAAAAACGATACCCTATATAGAGAAGAAACAGCGTGGGGAGAGGTTTCACACCGATCGTATCACCGATAAATTTCGGCTGTATGAGCTGTCTGACCAGCTGTCCGACACCCCATATGATCAACAGACCGATCGCCATCTGATAATTCCCTGCAAACAGTTGAAATGCCGCCCAAGGCACCAGGATCGTCCCTGTACCGAACACCGGCAGCAGATCAAGAAATGCAATGAGCAGCGCAAGTAAAAATGCATATTTCACGCGAAGGATCATCAATCCCGCCGCAAGCAGCATATAAATCCACAATTCAATGCGGAACTGCGCCACAAAATAACCCCCCACGGAGTGCTTCATCGCGCGAAATCCGATCTGCCACTTCTGCTGAATGGAAAGCGGCATATGCACCCGGAAATACCGGTAGATCTCTTCACGCTCCGCCACAAAATAATAGGAAGAGATCAAGCACATGATAATGCTGATGACCGCACCCGGAATACTCTTGACAAAATTTCCTACCGCATTCACGGCAGGCGAACCAAGTTTATTCACGATATTCCCGATATAAGTGCTCAGATTCGAATACAGATCACTCAGCGTTGTCTGCAGATCAACGGGCAGCCGCTTATAAAACACGTTCCATTTATCGCTCAGTCCCTCGAGATCCTGCTCAAAATTCTTCCAGATTTCCGGCAGATCGTTCAGCATCGCAATCCCCTGCTTGACCAGCTCCGATACAAGCAGATACAGTGCTCCGCCTACTGCGGAGATTGCAAGCACGATCACAAAGACCGACATGGCTTTGCGCCGGATCCGCAATTTTTTCTCCAAAAAACTGACAAGCGGGTTCGCGATGGACGCAATGATCCAGCCGACAAGAAACGGTACAAAAAACAGGATCACCTTGGGAACGAAAAGCACAATGATCAAGAACGCTCCTGCTGCGATCACCAGATTGATGATAATTTTAAGATACTGCCTGAAATCTTTATTCATGAGCTCACTCCTCCTGACCCGCCAAGCCCGCAATATAGTCTGTGATCTCATCTCGTCCCTGTTTCGTCAGGGCAGAAAACGGAAAAACATAAGTCCCTGCATCTGCACCGATTCCCTCACGGATCATTTTCAGATGCTTCTGTACCTGACTTCGATTGATCTTATCCAGCTTTGTTGCGATCATGACCGGATGATAACCCTGCGATAAGATCCACTCATACATCTGGCGGTCGTTTGCGGACGGTTCATGCCGGATGTCGACGAGCAGGAAGATTGCTTTGAGCTGCTTTGACCGGTGAAGATAATTTTCCACCATCTTTCCCCATTTTCCCCTTGTTTCCTGTGATACGCCCGCGTAACCATAACCGGGAAGATCGACAAAATATAGATTTTTATTGATCAGATAAAAATTGATCGTCTGCGTCTTTCCTGGTTTTTCGCTGACCCGCGCATAAGCTTTCCGGTTCATCAGCGCATTGATCAGTGAAGATTTTCCGACATTGCTTTTACCTGCAAATGCGATTTCGGGATAAAGGTTATCCGGAATCTTACTCGTAATGCCGCACACCGTTTCTAACTCTACGCTCTTTATGACCATTCCGTTCCCTCTCCTTCCCGCTGATGATACTTCATTAGATGTCTCTTTTGGTGTGTTTTACTCCTGCCGCTGTGCAAACGACAGCCTGATCACCTCGTCCATGGACTCCACATAATGAATGATCAATCCGTCCGTGATTTCTTTGGAGATTTCCTCCACGTCTTTGCGGTTCTCTTTTGGAACAAGCACCGTACCGATCCCTGCCGTCTTTGCAGCAAGCAGTTTTTCCTTTAATCCGCCGATCGGCAGGACGCGTCCGCGCAGCGTGATCTCTCCGGTCATCGCAAGATCAGCCCTGACGGGGATCTCCGTGATCGCAGACAGCATAGCCGTCGCCATCGTGATACCTGCGCTCGGTCCGTCTTTCGGAACAGCGCCTTCCGGGATATGGATATGAAAATCATGTTTCTTAAAACAGTCCGCCGCAATATGGTACTGCTTTCCGACGGAACGCAGATAGCTGATGCCCGTCATTGCAGATTCTTTCATGACGTCTCCCAGTTGACCGGTCAGCTCAATCTCTCCCTTGCCCGGCATTTTATTGACTTCTATCTGCAATGTATCACCGCCCACGCTTGTCCATGCCAGCCCCCTGACGATTCCGATCTCATCCGTCTCATTCCTCTTATCCGGATGATACTTCACCTTGCCTAGATATTTCTCAAGATTTGCGGTCCTGACATGTATGGATTTCTTGTTTGACTGAACAAGTCTGCGTGCAGCCTTCCGACAGATATCCCCAATCTTACGCTCTAAGTCGCGGACACCCGCCTCACGTGTATAGCCTCTGATGATTTCCTTCAATGCACCGTCGCTGATGGTGAGCATTTCCTTCGTCATGCCGTTCTTGTCAAATTGCTTTTTGAGCAGATGCTCTTTGGCAATATGGAATTTTTCATTCTCCGTATAGCTCGTGACCTCGATCAGTTCCATACGGTCTAAGAGCGGGCGCGGTATCGTCGCAGTCGTATTTGCAGTCGCGATAAAGAATACCTCCGACAGATCGACCGGGATTTCAATATAATGGTCTCTGAAATTCGCGTTCTGCTCACTGTCAAGCACTTCTAACAGCGCGGATGAAGTATCCCCTTTATAGTCGCTGCTCACTTTGTCGATCTCATCGAGCAGAAACAGCGGGTTCTTCACTCCTGCCTGACGAAGTCCGTTTATGATACGCCCCGGCATTGCACCGACATAGGTTTTACGGTGTCCGCGTATCTCCGCCTCGTCCCTGACGCCTCCTAAACAAATACGGACATATTTCTTATTCAGCGCCTCCGCAACGGAGCGTGCAATGGAAGTTTTTCCGGTTCCCGGAGGTCCGACCAGACAGAGGATCGTGCTGTCGCTGCGTTTTGTCATACAACGCACGGCAAGAAATTCCAAAATACGCTCTTTGACTTTCTCCAGTCCAAAATGATCTCTGTTTAAGATCTGTTCCGCATGGTTGATATCCTTGTTGTCCTTCGACATCTTATCCCACGGAAGTTCTAACAGCGTTTCAATATATCCCCGTTCGACCGCGCTTTCCGAACTGCTCGTCGCAACACTCTTAAAACGGGAAATCTCCTTTTTGATCCGCTCTTTGATCTCTTTTTTTGCCGTCAGCTTTTCAACCGCCTTTTCAAACTGCTCTGCATCGGAAAACGTTCTGTCGTCCCCCAATTCTTCCCTGATGTATCCAAGCTGTTCCCGCAGTACATACTCCCGCTGGTTCTTATCAACACGCTGCTTGACCCCTTCAGTCAGCTTTAGCTTGATCTTGGCAATTTCGACTTCTCTGTATATAAGATCAACTGCGACACGATACCGCTCTTCTAAGTCAACTGCCTCCAGCACACTCTGTTTTTCATCTGTCGCGACCGGCATATTCATGATCGCCACATCTACAAGCTTTCCGATATCCTGCTGCTCCTCAAGGCGGATGCCGATCGCCTTGCCAATCTTCGGATAAAACAATCCATATTGCCCCATCAGCTCTTTGATATAAGATACACGGGCAGTCTGCTCGTTTTCAGGCAGCTCTGACGTTTCCTCACAGACCTCCACCGCTGCCTCTAAATATACCCTTTCATCCAGTCCCGCCGTATGAAGTTCCTTCACGCGGACTCTGGTCATACCCTCCGCAAGTACGCGGACGATCTTTCCCTTCATCCTGCTGATCTGGCGGATCATGACAATGGTTCCGACCGTATAGAGATCTTCTGCCTGCGGATTTTCCACGGCGGCACTCCGCTGCGTTACGACCAACAATTCCCCGCTGCCCGTCATTGCCCGCTCCACTGCCTGAACAGAGCGTTCTCTCTGTATGTCAAAATGAAGTACCATCTCCGGAAATACCGACAGATCGCGCAGTGCAACGAGCGGCAAAGTTCTCACTGTCAGGCTCTTGCTCTGCTGTATGTCATCCTCTGCCGCACTAACCCATTCTTCTTTTTCCAAGCGTATCTCTCCTTATATGCAGAAAACGCCGCCTAACTCGGGCGACGTTTTTCCATCTCTTCATTCACGTTACGCTCGCCGCCTTCAATGCGGCCCCCCGCATGAATGACCATCGGCTCACTATTTCCTTCCACGACTTCTTTTGTGATCACGCACTCCTCAATGGATTCATCCGACGGAATCTCAAACATCACATCCATGAGTGCCTTTTCCATAATAGATCGAAGCCCCCGCGCGCCCGTTTTCCGCTCCATTGCCTTTTGTGCGATCGCATTGACTGCCTCCGGTTCAAATCTCAGGCGTACCTCGTCAAACCCGAATAATTTCTGATATTGTTTGATCAGCGCATTCTTCGGTTCCATCAGTATTCGCTTCAACGCCTCCGCATCCAGGCCGTCCAATGCGACCGTGATCGGCATACGACCGATAAATTCGGGAATCATCCCGAATTTCACCAGATCCTGCGGCGTTACTTCCCGCAGGAGCTGACCGATCTCTTTCTCCGATTTGCTTGCGATCTCCGCATTAAATCCGATTGATTTGCGGTCTAAGCGCGTCTCCACGATCTTATCCAGTCCGTCAAAAGCGCCTCCGCAGATAAACAGAATATTGGTCGTATCAATC
The DNA here is from genome assembly GCA_003979345.1 of Lachnospiraceae bacterium. GTDB lineage: Bacteria > Bacillota > Clostridia > Lachnospirales > Lachnospiraceae > DLAJ01. Next base: position 84,349 of record RYVZ01000008.1, on the reverse strand, counting down.
TGTAAAAGCTCCTGATGCGGATGTTTCCTGCCGCCCTGGGGCGGAACAGAAGCCATCGTTCCCTCAATGATCTTTAAGAGCGCCTGCTGCACGCCCTCGCCGGACACATCCCGCGTAATGGATACATTCTCACTCTTTTTCGTGATCTTATCAATCTCGTCGATATAAATGATACCGTACTGCGCGCGCTCGACCTCATAGTCCGCTGCCTGAATCAGTTTTAAGAGAATGTTCTCCACATCCTCGCCAACATATCCTGCCTCGGTCAGCGTCGTAGCATCCGCGATCGCAAACGGCACATTGATGATCTTTGCCAACGTCTGTGCCAGATAGGTCTTTCCTGAACCGGTTGGTCCGATCATGATAATATTGCTCTTTTGCAGCTCCACGTCGTCTTCATCCGTCTGTGGCGCCAGCACACGCTTAAAATGGTTATAAACAGAGACAGACAGCACTTTCTTAGCCGCCTCCTGACCAATGACATATTCGTCAAGATGCTTTTTGATCTCCGCAGGTTTGATCAGATTGATCTCAAACTCACTGGGAGCAGTCTCCATCTCTTCTTCCTCTTCCTCAATGATATCTGCACAGATATCCACGCACTCATCACAGATGAATACGCCCGCAGGACCTGCGATCAGTTTCTTCACCTGTCCCTGCGTTTTTCCGCAAAAGGAACATCTGATATTTTTGTCGTCCGAATTTTTAGAACCCATGATCGTGTTATTCCTCTGCCCTTTCACACATATTCCCGCTCATTTCCGCGCGGGCTCAAAATCGTTGTCAAAAGCTTCCCTGCCTTCTTTATGACTCAGCAGCGGCATCCGGTCTTTTATCCATCACTTCATCGATCAGACCATACGCTTTTGCTTCCTCCGCCGTCTTCCAGTTATCTCTTTCCGTATCCGCAACGATCTCCTCATAAGGCTTTCCGGTATTTGCTGCCAAAAGCCGGTTTAATTTCTCCTTGGTCCGCTGCATATGCTTTGCCGCGATCTCGATCTCGGTCGCCTGTCCCTGAGCCCCGCCAAGCGGCTGATGAATCATGATCTCGGCGTTTGGCAGCGCCAAACGCTTACCCTTTGCACCGCCTGCCAGCAGAAACGCCCCCATGCTCGCCGCCATACCGATGCACATGGTAGACACGTCGCATTTAATATACTGCATCGTGTCATAAATTGCCATCCCGGCGGTTACGGAACCGCCCGGACTGTTGATATAAAGGTGAATATCCTTATCAGGATCTTCCGCTTCCAAAAACAAAAGCTGTGCTACGACAATGCTTGCGGAAGTATCATTGACTTCCTCTCCCAAAAAAATGATCCGTTCCTTTAATAATCTTGAGTAAATGTCGTAGGAACGCTCCCCACGGCTTGTCTGTTCAATGACATATGGCACTAAGCTCATTGGTCATGACCTCCTTTTATATGATTTTCCCCTCATATCAAGAATCCTTCGCACATCGGAAAGTTGCGGTTACAGACCGTTTTACTTCTCTTTTGCTTTTTCCACGACAAAGTCGACTGCCTTTTTCACTACCACGTCGCGCATCAATTCTTTCTTTTCGCGCTCGCCGAGCATTTCTCTCACCTTATCTTCTTCCATCTGGTAGATCTCGGCAAGTCTTGTGACTTCTTTATCATAATCAGCGTCATCCGTTGTCATGTCCTCCGCTTCTGCGACTGCCTCCAGTACAAGTCTTGACTGGATCCTCTTTAATGCAGTCGGCTTCACCTGCTCTAACATTTTATCATGATCGAGTCCGGTAAACTGGTAATACTGCTCCAGCGTGAGACCCTGCATGGAGAGGCGCTGTGCAAAATCCTCCACCATCTGTCTCTGCTGCGTCTCAAGCATCGCATCGGGAATCTCCATCTTCGCATCCGCGATGATCGCTTCAATGACTGCCTCTTCCTTCTTATCCCTTGCCTCGGTCTCTTTCTTTTCGGTCAGTTTTTTCTTTACGTCTTCCCTGTATTCCGCCATCGTCTCAAACTCTGAGACCTCGCTTGCAAACTCATCGTCCAATTCGGGAAGCTCTTTCTCTTTGATCTCTTTTACCGTGCATTTGAATACGGCAGCCTTACCTTTTAGTTCCTCCGCCTTATAATCTTCCGGGAATGTCACGTTCACTTCGATCTCTTTATTCAACTCAGCGCCTACAAGCTGCTCCTCAAATCCCGGTATAAATGCGCCGGAACCGATCGTGAGCGGATAATTCTCTCCTTTTCCGCCCGCAAAAGCCACGCCGTCCACAAAGCCCTCAAAGTCAAGGATCGTCATATCGCCGTCCTTCACCGCCCTGTCTTCCACGGTGATCTCACGCGCATTGCTCTCCCTTTCCTTGTTGATCTCAGCATCAATCTCTTCGTCCGTCACTTCGGTCGAAATCTTCTCGATCTGGATACCCTTATATTTGCCGAGTGAAACCTCCGGCTTTAATGCAACAGTCGCGGTAAAAATAAACGGCTTGCCCTCTTCAATCTGCGTCACCTCGATGGACGGCTGGGAAACGATCTCCTCCTCACACTCTTCAAGCGCTTTCGCATACGCCTCCGGTATCAGTTCGTTTGCGGCATCTTCATAGAATACTCCTTTGCCGTACATCTGCTCTATCATTTTACGGGGAACCTTACCCTTGCGGAACCCCGGAATGCTGATCTTATTTTTTTGTTTCTGGTATGCGGATTCGATCGCTTTGCCCAACTCCTCCGCGGAAGCTTCAATCGTAAGCTTTGCCATATTTTTTTCCAGTTTTTCAACCTGTAAACTCATTTTGCGTTTATCCTCCTTCAAACCGCTGGGCATCTAACCCCATACGCATAGTCATTGTAAGAGTATAGCATAGTTTTTCTGAAAAAACCAGTATTTTTTCAAATACAAACATACAATGTAATTTACAGATGACGTTTTCTAAAAGAGTATAAAAACAGCAGCCACATCACTATGGCTGCTGTTTTTTTCATAACTTCCAATACCACTGCATCCTGATCAGAATGCTTTCGATCCTTACTGGATTAACGCGTTAATCTGCGCTTCACAGTCACTGCAGTAATGAATGTCTTCACCTAAAATGGTCTCTGTCTTGCACTTCTTGACTTCTCCGCATAAATCACACTCTACCTTCTTGCCGCATCCCGCTGCGCTCAAAGCTACCATTACCATCATGCTCGCAACAACTGCTGCCTTTGCCAGTTTCTTCTTCATGTATCTTACTCCTCCTCATATGATGTTTTGAAATACCGGAAATACCGGAATCGGTATTATCATATGATAAAATTTTTATAAAGTCAAGCACGTGGAAGGCGAATTGTTTTGTCAGGGAAAAGAAGCGCCGCTTCCGCTTCGTCATGCGCCGTAAAAATGAGGACTCTGTCTCCCTGCTGTTTCAAAACAAACGTTGCCAGCCGCTTCCTGTTTTCCATATCCAGCCCGCTAAAAGGTTCATCCAGCACCAGCATTCCGCCACCTGCAAGCGCGGCGCGCGCAACCGCAGTCCTTCTCTGCATGCCGCCGCTTAACTCCGCTGCCGGCTGGTCCGCAGTCCCGGCAGGAAGCAGCAGCTCCAGACATTCCCTGATCCTCTCTTTATTCTCTTCCGCGCAGACCATGCGCAAATTATCCATAGCCGTCTGTTCAGGAAACAGGCAGTCTTCCTGAAAGACCGGTGAGATCTGTGGGGATTCCCGCAGAGCCCCGTTTTCTGCCCCATCGCTCTTTTCCTTTTCATTGTCCGGTTCGGTCAATCCCATCAGCATCTTCAGCCATGTTGTCTTGCCGCTCCCCGATTCCCCCACAAGTGCGAGGCGCGTCCCGGCTTTCATTGACAACTCCGGCATACGAACGACCTTCTTTCCCTGATAGGTCTTGCTCATAGCCGGGATCACGATCATCTGTCCCTTCTTCTCCGCGTTTGCCCTGACACTGCTTTTTCCCCTTCCTGAAAGCGGCGGGACCGGAAGCCTCAAAAGTGCTCCCAACAGATAAAGGATAACTTTTTCACATAAAAAGCTGAGTAATACGATAACAACAGTCCATGCAAGCACACCTGCCGTATCCAGATAGACTTTTGACATATAGAGCCGCGTCCCGATCGCCGACTCGGGAATGCCGATCACTTCCGCCGCGATACCGGACTTAAAGCTCATACCGATCGTTATACGTGCAGCGCCGAGCAGATACGGTGCAAGCGCCGGACGGTACAGATACAAGATCCGGTTAAGTCCCCGCATGCCGCAGACACGCGCAAATGCAAGCTTCATCTCGTCCGTTTCGGCAAGCCCGGTCATTGTCTGCACATAAAAATACGGAAATACAACAAAGAATGAGATTGGTACTGCCAGATTTTCCGAGCCGCTCCAAATCAGTACTAAAATGACAAATGCCGCAACCGGAACTGATTTCATGGCAAGTATGACGGGTTCCAGAAGCCGCCTGATCACTCGGCAAAAAAAGGCGCATGCACCAATTGCAGCGCCTGATATCATACCCAGCAGAAATCCCGCCATAATGCGCGCGAGGGAGCCCGCCGCAGAAGCATAAAATTCCATACTGCCCAATTCTTTCATGATCCGCATACAGACTTCTGCCGGTCCTGTAAGCAGGATACGATTGTCAACCCGATTGGCAGCGATCTGCCATACGGCAAGCCAAAACAAGATGACTGCCGCGCGGGAAAGTGCTTTTTTCATCACTTGCCAGCCTCCCGTCCGTATACAAATAACCCGCTGTTTTGAATCTGTTCTTTACGCCTCCCCATGCCGCCGGTATGTCCGCGACATGCTTATGGCACGTAGTAGAACGTATCTTCCGGAACCCCGCCTCCGATAAAGGAAGAATCAAATTCCCCAAGTACACTCAGATAGCCGGACAGCGCCGTTTTCATTTCTTCTCCGGTCAGGCAGACGATATTACAGTAAGGGATTGCCTTTTCTGCCCCTGCCGCTTTCTCCACGATTCCGTAATGTGCGGTCAGCTCAGCCGCTTCCGAAACATTCGCGTTGGCATAATCCGCAGATTGTCCATGTTCCTGAAGAAACAAGGAAACGGCATCAGGATACTCCTCCAAAAATTCATTGCGCACAACGGTTACTCCCGTAACGAGCATGCCGCCGCCCTCTCCCTGCACCTTACTCCATTCCTCCGTCATATCCAGCACATTTCCGATATCAGGATTCTGCATCGAAAGCGCCGTCGCATACGGCTGCGGCAGCAGTCCGACCGCCTCCGGATATTCAGCCAGATATGCGGCAACCTCAGACGCTTCCGATTTATATTCCAGTGTTACATCCGTAAGTGCAATACCATTTTCCGTAAGCAGATACTGCAGTACAAAATCCGGCGTCGTTCCCATCCCCGTCAGGTAAATGGTACGTCCTCTCAGATCCTCCATGGAAGAGATCGTATGATCCGACGACATCAGATAGAGCACACCGAGCGTGTTGATATCGATCACCGTTATCCCTCCGTCCGTCTTATGATAGAGCACCGACGCTACATTGGCAGGCAATAGAGCAATATCCAGTTCCCCCGATATGACCTTTGGAAGAAGCATGTCCGCCGTTGCTTCCATCGTAAACGTATAGGAATTTTCGGCAAGTCCCTGCTCCTGCCTGTCCATCAGCCACACAAGCCCCATGGAAGTCGGTCCTTTTAAGGAACCGACACGAACCTCCGGCCGTTTCACATCTTCGGTCTGCGTCTGTCCGTCAGGCGTTTCGACCGTCCCGTCTTTTTTTCCGCACGCTGACAAAGCAGCTGCAAAAAGTACGCCCGCAATCAATAATGTCATCCACCTTTTCATGTTCATAACCATGCCTTTCATTCAGCCTACATACTTCGTAATGCACGCCAGCACGTTTGCCGGCCGCGGCTATACCGTAAACTGGTTCATGCTTTCCGAAAGTTTTCCCGACTGTTCTTCTAACTCTTTCGCGCTCTCCGCCACTGACTCGCTGTTATCGTTTACTGTTCTCGTATAGACATCAAGCTGTCGTGCCGAATGTGTGATCTGTTCCGTAACCTCAAGCTGCTCCCTGGCAGTTCCCATCATTTTGGCTGCTACCTGATCGACCTTATCGACCAGTCCGACCATGCGGCCGATGATCGCATCTGTCTCCTCCACTTTGGTGAACACCCCGTCAAAAGTCTTTGTGGCAGATTCGATCATCAGGGTACTTTCTTTCACTCTTCCGACGCTCTCTTCCATGTGGGATGCCGCTCTGACCACCGTCTCTTTAATGTTAACGGTTACCTTCGATATGTCATCCGCCGCAATACTGCTGTTCGCCGCAAGTTTTCCAATCTGTTCCGCAACTATCGCAAAGCCTTTGCCCGCTTCTCCGGCTCTTGCCGCCTCAATGGAGGCATTCAGTGCAAGCAAATTCGTCTCCTCGGAAATGTCCATGATCAGACTGACCATATTCCCAATCTGGGCAACCGCATCCTCAGTCTGCTTGATCTGTGACTCTAAAGAAGACATGGTCTCCACGATTCCCCCCATGCTGGCTCTGATCTTTTCCATCGCTCCATGTCCGTCTTCCGAAGCTGCGACCGTCTCCTGCATGACAGTTCCCGCGTCGCTTCCCTCCCTGCGCGTCTCATGGATGATCGCCGCCAGTCCTTCCATACCCTGCGCTGCCTGATTCGCCGTATCGGAAAGCTCCTGTACCATCTCTCCCAATGCCGCCATGGCATTTGTCTGCTCATTTGCCGACTCCTTCAGGCTCTTAGAAACCGCCCCGTTATCCTGCGCCTGCTGGTTCAGCCACTCCGCAGTGCCGGAAATATCTGAAATGATGCTCCGCATCTTTTCCAAAAAACGCTGCATGCTGCTGCTCATGCCTGCGATCTCATCTCCGCCCGTGCGTTTCGTCTGCTCAATATTTTTAGAAAAATCTCCGTTTGCCACTTCCGCAAGCACACTCGTCACCTGCTGTACCGGACGAACGACTTGATTCATCATCCAAATAATCACAATAATGAGCAAAATTGCTGCAGTCAGCGCAATGCATGCCATAATGATCTGAAGTTTCCTCAGATCAAATAACACTTCCGCCTTTGATATGTATGTGACCAGGCTAAATCCTGTCTCACCAATTTCATGGATGCAGACAAAGTAGGTTCCTTTATCACCCTTTATTTCCCTTAAGCCGCTGCCCTGATTCTGCAGCACTCCTCCTATATTGCGATAGAGTAAGTCCAATTCCGAATCCGACATCTGCCTGTCGATCATCGCCGGATTCGGATGCGCCAGTACGGTCTGCGAACTGCTTGTTACCAAAAACGCACGCCCGCTCTCCCCAATCCGGATTTCCGCCATAAGACCGGATACATAATCCAAATAAACGTCGGCTGCCAATACCCGGCATACATCTTCCTTATCCATTTTGACTGAAGCGCTGACACATACCTGACCGGACTGGGAATCATAATACGGTTCGCCAAAAGCAAGCACCTCATGCTCTTTTCCCTCTAAATACCAGTCCCGCTCAACCAGCACCCAGTCATCGCCCGGCACCCAGCCGGATGCGTCGAGATATGCTCCCGCATCATCGCCCATATAAAGTCCTGCCGGATAAGAATCATTCCGATCCACAGTTGTTTCCATATACTGCAGGACCTCGTCATCATTTGCAAATATCCCCGCGTTGATCGTATCCACATATACGTTAATCTCTTTCAGGATACCCTCCGCCCATGCACTGATCTCATCTGCATAGACCATTGATTCGGACATCAGATTATCTTTTGCCTGCCGTACGATCATGCTGGTTGACAGCGCAAAAAAAGAAAAAATAAGCGCCAATACTACCGGTATGATCACAAGAATCAATTTTACTCGGATACCAAGACGTCTTCTCATAAGTATTCTCCCTTAAGTTTTTCGCCGATATGCACTATTATACCTATTTTGCACTTTTGTGACAAGTGCAGTTTACGATGGTACAAATGCAGTTAACGATAAAAAGGCGCCCCGAAAAAGATCGGGGCGCCCGGATCACTCCATGTTCATACACTCATCGCGATCCCGCGCTGCTTATTTCATGGACTCTTCCTGCTTCTTGATCATACGTCTTACCATCTCACCGCCGATAGAACCAGCTTCTTTCGACGTTAAGTCGCCATTGTAGCCTTCCTTCAGGTTTACTCCAAGCTCAGAAGCAACCTCCGTTTTGAAACGGTCCATTGCTGCCTTAGCCTCAGGAACTTCCATCTTAGACTTGCTGTTTGCCATTGTTTTCACCTCCAACTTTTTCTTTTTCCCCCAATGGGTCCTCTATTTTCAGATAAGTGATACGCTCACTTATCCGACGTTTCCCTTTCAAGACCCGGCTTCAAAGCGTTTGTATCGCTTATCTTGGTCTTAGTATGAACTCGGGCGAAAAAAATATGTTGGAAATTTTTTGTAGCAAACTTTCATAAAAATCAGGCTTTTGCCGCTCTGATCCTGTCATCATCAAAGCAAGAATAGATCAACGCTTCTCTCCCATAAAGAGCACACCGATCGTCCCAGGACCGGAATGCGCGCCGATACTCGGTCCGATCTGCGCCACATGTACTTTTTCAAATCCAAAACGGTCCTTCATCATTTGTGCGACCGCATTTGCATCCTCCTCACAGTCTCCGTGAATGACTGCCGGCAGAATCTGCTGATCCTTAAGAGAACCGATCTGCTCCGCCATATGGTCGATCAGTACCGACAAAGATTTTTTACGGCCCCTGACTTTCTCAAGCGGCACAAGCTTTCCCTCGTCATTGATATGCAGGATCGGCTTGATATTGATCATGCCGCCGAGGACCGCAGACGACTTGCTTAAGCGCCCGCCTCGATATAAATATTGTAAATCTTCTACTGTAAAAAGAGCACATAAATTTTTGACATGTGATAAAATCCAGTCCGCCGTCTCGTCCAGACTCTTTCCTTCGGCGCGCATCTCAAGCGCCTTGCGGATCATCATGCCCTCGCACGCCGAGGCGGACAAAGTATCGATAACGATAATTTTCATTTCCGGATGCGCTTCCATCACTTCGTCCGCGCCGTTTTTGATATTATTGATGCCGGAACTCAACGCTGAGGAAAAACTGATGAACAGGATATCTTTTCCCTCTTCTGCTATTTTTTCGAACTTCTCTAAGATTACTGCCGGGTTGCTTGCCATCGTTCCCGCTTTCTTGCCCGCACGCATCTCATCATAAAATTCATGCGGCGTCAACACCTTCTCATCGCCGTACTCATCCTCATCCAGCGTGTAATAATGTGGAATGACGCAGATATCGTGCTCTTTGACAAACGCCTCATCCAAATCTGCATTGCTTTCTGTTGCGATCACATAGTCTCTCATCCTGATCATCATGCTCCTTTCTCAGCGTGTGAATATTTAGGCAATTGCGAAACACCCAAATAAAATATGTGGATTGTGCAAAATATACAATGGTATACGTTATTAAGGGTGTTTCGCAAATGCCTATTTGTGAGTTTCCCTGATTTTTCATTATAACAGCCCAAGCGCGCTGACAAGCATCCCCGCCGTCACACCGGTTACGTACAGTAACAAAATAATGCGTACATTTTCTTTTAGATGGTGATTCGTCCTGCATAACACCAGAATCCCGACTCCCGCCGATACAAACAATCCCGCCATCATGGCGCCGCCGCCCATAGCGCCCTGCACATAAAGCTGCGTTAGGACAACCGACGCCGCGCAGTTCGGGATCAGCCCCACCAGTCCGGCAAGAAACTCGCCGAGTACCGGTCTGTTTAAGATCAGTCCTGATATCGCTTCCTCCCCGACCAAATGAATGAGGAAACCGAGCGCAAGCGTCACGGCAAAAATAAACAATATCATTTGTAACGTGTGCATCAGCGCGGAATACCAGATCCCCCGTTCACAATGGCAGTGATCATGCTCGCAGAGATCATGGATATGCAGTTCCTCCCCTGCATCGTGATTCTTTCTCACTGCAAGATCGACCAAAAGGCCGACCATCATACCGACCCCCGCCTTCAATACCAGAATCTTGACGATCACCAGCACAGAAAGTCCTTTCGCGGTCTCTGAAAGAAGGATCGGGAGCATTTCGTCCGATGTGGACAAAAATACGGCAAGCAGGGTGCCGACCGTGATCACGCGTCCTGCATACAGGTTCGCCGCCGCCGCAGAAAATCCGCATTGCGGAAGAACACCCAGCACGCCGCCCGCCACGGGACCGAATCTGCCGCTTTTCCTGATTATATGCACAGTTCTCTCATTTTCCCTGCTCTCGATCCATTCCATTGCAAGGTAGGCAAGAAATAAAAAGGGCAGGATCTTTATGCTGTCGATCACAGCATCCAGCAATACTTCAGTCATAGCGCTCCTTCTGAAAGGTCTTATCAGGCAATTGCCTGAAAAGGTCTTATACTCCGTGGTTCCTACATCCTATGACCGCTGCTCATATACAATTCCTTTTTTGATCCTCTCAGCAGTCTCGCGATCCTTAAGACACGTAACGATCGCCAGTCCGAACGGAATCGAGCAGCCCATGCCGCGTGCCATGATCATATGACCGCTTACCGTCACCTCGTTTTGATTGACGTTTGCACCACCCGCGGCAAGATGCTCCTCAAACGAAGGATACGAACATGCATCCTTTCCTTTCAGATATCCTCTGTGCGCAAAAATACTGGGTGCGGCACAGATCGCGGCAATTCGTTTTCCCGCTTCGTTCCACTCGTCTAAACGCGCCATAAGCGGCGCATAAGCCTCCAGATTTATTGTCCCCTGCGAACCGCCCGGCAATATGAGCATGGACGCCGCGTCAAAATCCGCTTCATCATACAAGATATCCGCCATGACCGTCACACTGTGGGAACTGGTCACTTCCTTTTTTCCCATGATCGACACTGTCCTGGCCGGTATATCCGCACGTCTTAGTAAGTCCACAACCGTCAAGGCTTCAATCATTTCAAATCCGTCCGCCAAAAATAAATATGCTGTCTGTCCCATCTGATGATCTCCCTTCTGACCATTTTCCATTTATTTTAATATGAATAGGAAAAAAAAGCAATAAAACTATGCAGCGGGACCGATTGGTCCCGCTCAGGACCGATCAATCCTATTTGGAATTGATCGGTCCCACTGCATATGTGTGCCGACTTCATTTGAAAATCACGGTAATCCCCTGTGATGTCAGGCACTGCACTTCTATCATACCTTCCTGCATCATCCTTTTGATCCGGCTTGCCGACAGCCCCGTGATCAGGGCGATCTGCTTTTCTGTACGAATCTTGTATCCATACGGGTTTTGTATCGTCAACATGCACGTTCCCGCCTTGTTATCACCGCTGTCACGCCGCCTGACTGCCGCATACCTCATCCGCCCGTAGTCGATTTCTGCCCTCTGCCTTCTGAAAAATGCCAAATCCCTGCCATACTGCTGTGCAAGACTCTCATCATTGGCTAAAAAACGATCGTATTCTTCTTTTGATATGCAAGAAACGCTTTGGCGCTCATAAACGGTCAGATTAAACGTGTGTTTACATTTTTCGCACTGGTAGATCAGCCAGACGTCCAATTGGTTGCCGTTTGTATTTACACGAAATTTCCCGGTATTCACATAGTGTGTCTTCCTGCCGCATCCGGCACAGCCCCGAATCACCGAAAACGACTCATCGGGGACGATCTCATATTCTGTTTCCCTACAATAGCTCATGCTGCATCTCCTATTTTTTGATAGTCCGATGCGCAGGCTACCGCATATTCCTCTTATTTATTTGCAATAGCCGCGCTATGCAAACATAAAGGGTGTCGTCATAAAAAATTTTCTCCTTCCTGTCATTCCGCTATTTGGGACATTTCTCAATTCCCTAACTCCCGTTTTATTTCTTTTTTGCCACAATGAGCGTCGCTTCTTCCGGCGCATCCCATGCTTTCTCTGCGCGGAAACCCGCTTGGTCAAGCAGTGCAAGCTCATGCTCCAAAGTCAGCGGAATATCAAAATGAATGAACCGGTCCTCGGGAACCGCAAACCGTTTCCTTTTTTCCATGCATACATCACGCAGAAGCGTTTCTTCTTCCTCACAGCATGCAATATAATCACCCAAAAGAAAAACACCTCCCGCTTTCAGGGCACTGCATATTTTTTGGTACAAACCCAGCTTGGCATCCGGCAAAAAATGATGCAGGCTTTCAAAAGAAATTACGGCGTCCCACCGGTCATGTCCCATATCATATTGAAAATAATCTGCGCAGACTGTGACAAGCTGCTTATCAGGGTATTTCTTTTTCAGCTCATCGAGCATTTCGTTACACAAATCAATGCCTGTCACATGAAGATCAGGGTGTATCCGCCAAAGCGGATCCAGCTCCAGTCCGGTCCCGCAGCCAAGATCTAAAATAGTCCGGCATTCTTCCGGCAGCAATTCTGCAAACCTTTGGTACGAATGCTTCCAAATTGCCATATGCTGCTCATATCCGTCGAGACGTTTGCAAAAGAAATCCGACATTTCCTCCGGTGCAGCATCCGCTGTCCCGGCAAGCCACTCTCTTAAATCTCTCATATAACTTTCCACTTGTTCCATATTGGACCTCCCTGTCAGCTTTCACTATATCTAACATACCAGTTATTTGAACCTGTATAAAACCTAATGATTCGTTATAAAAAAACGTGAGCCGACTTAAAAGTCAGCCCACGTTTTTTTGCCGTTCCTGCCTGATGATCCGCTGTATGCTTTTTTCGGATAAAAAATATTGCTCCGCCAGCAGCTTCATCCTCATCCCTGACAGATAATCCTGATAGATCGCCGCGTTTCTGGCACCCAGTTCCATACGGTATGCCGTCCTGCTTCCCCACTCCCGTCTGTTATCCTGTCTTCTCGGAATGTAGATATTTGCCCCGTCTACATACTCCTGTATCATCTCTATGACCGCGGCCGGCAGAATTTCTTCTGCTTTCAGATAGCCCATGCCTGCCTCCTAAATTATATTTTTTTAGGAATTGCAGCGGCTATGGCAATTTTCTAAACATATAACCATCTATTAAGATAGTTGCCATCTGTTAAAACGGTTGTCATCTATGAAGATGGCTTTCATCTGTTTTTTTTGCAATAGCCTCTGCTATGCAAACATAACATATCGTTTCATACACAGGTCCCCTTTCATGGTCAAAACCTTACATCTGTTAGAGCGTTTCCCTTTAATGGTCATCCTCTACACTATAATTCGGCGCTTCCTTGGTGATATGAATATCATGGGGATGACTCTCTCTGAGCGCAGCCGCAGACATCTTGATAAATCTTCCGTTATTTTGAAGTTCTTCAATCGTTGCCGTACCACAGTAACCCATACCGGAACGTAAACCGCCCATCAGCTGGAACACGGTATCTTCCACATGCCCCTTATAGGCTACGCGTCCTTCCACGCCTTCCGGTACAAGCTTCTTAGCGTCGGTCTGGAAATAGCGGTCCTTACTGCCGTTTTCCATCGCTGCGATCGATCCCATACCGCGGTACACCTTAAATTTTCTTCCCTGAAACAGTTCAAACGTCCCCGGCGCCTCATCACAGCCGGCAAACATGGAACCCATCATGCAGACACTTCCGCCCGCTGCGATCGCTTTCGTCAGATCGCCGGAAAATTTAATGCCGCCGTCCGCAATGATCGGAATCCCATACTCCTTTGCAACCGCATAGGCATTCATGATCGCAGTGACCTGCGGCACGCCGATTCCGGCAACCACGCGCGTCGTACAGATGGATCCCGGCCCGATTCCGACCTTCACCGCATCTGCTCCTGCCTCAATGAGTGCTTTTGCTCCCTCGCCTGTTGCCACGTTTCCGGCAATGACCTGCAGATCGGGGTATTTTTCTTTGATCATGCGCACACATCTCAGCACGTTCTCGGAATGTCCGTGCGCGCTGTCCAATACAACAACATCGACCTTTGCGTCCACAAGCGCGCCGACACGCTCTAATACATTCGCCGTTATGCCGACTCCTGCACCGCAGAGCAGTCTGCCCTGCGAATCCTTTGCCGCCAGAGGATATTTTATCGTTTTTTCTATATCTTTGATCGTGATGAGTCCGACAAGATTGTACTGATCATCCACAATCGGAAGCTTTTCTTTTCTCGCTTTCGCAAGGATCTGCTTCGCCTCTTCAAGCGTAATACCCTCTTTTGCGGTGATCAGTCCCTCGCTCGTCATGGATTCTTTAATTTTCTTTGTGAAGTCTTTTTCGAATTTCAGATCGCGGTTCGTAATGATGCCGACAAGCTTTTTACCCTCCGTGACCGGCACGCCGGAAATGCGGAATTTTGCCATCAGCGAATCCGCATCCGCAAGTGTATGTTCGGGAGTCAATGAAAATGGATCAGTGATAACACCGTTCTCAGAACGTTTGACCTTGTCCACCTCTTCTGCCTGCTCTTCAATGGACATGTTCTTATGGATGATGCCGATTCCGCCCTGTCTCGCCATAGCGATCGCCATCCTGTGTTCCGTTACCGTATCCATTCCGGCGCTCATGACCGGAATATTCAGTCTGATCTTCTTCGTAAGCTGTGTCGTCAGATCAACCTGATTTGGAATTACCTGTGAATAACTCGGTACCAACAGCACATCGTCAAACGTGATTCCTTCGCCGATAATCTGTCCCATTTCCCTGCCTCCTTATGTGTTTTTATGAACTTATCAAAAGAAAATCGAAGATTCTAAAAGAAACGCTAATATTTTCTTTTAGAAATATTTGATAAAATATAACACTATTCGGCGGCGGTGTCAATCGTTAAATACCTTTCTTGGCGCAATATTTTTGATCATGCGGATCATGTCGTCACCCGGCTCGATAATGACCCCTCTCTGCCCCTCATACACAAGCAGAAAACGCTTTGCCTCTGCCCTTCCCGAACTGTAATCCGGCACTTTCGTGATTCTGTTTTTATAGTCGTCCAAATGATAGGACCCGATCGGTGCAAGAACCTCCATGCGTTCGATACTGATCTTGGTTACTCTTTTACGCTTCGTCCGGTTCATGATCTTATCGATGGAAAGTTCCTTATCAACATATAAATACTCATACTCCAAATTCGTTTTCATTCTTACAAAATACATTGCGATGCCGAACAAAATCGTACCGAACAATACGATCGGATTTAAGGATAGTACAAAAAGCACGACCGTAAAAATGATCAGAAACATAACGACCATGGATAATAATTTCCCCAATAAGGTATTCTCTTTTTTTACCATTACTTCCAAATAACTCTCACTCATCGTAAATCCCTCTCATTTTTCATATTTGCCCCCATCTGCGTGCTTTGGCACGCACTCAAATCAGGGAGGTTGAAACGTATTTCTTTCAACCTTACTCCTTCATCAGGAGACAGAGTTTTCTGCATCTATCATACAACAGAATCAGCCGATTGGTATACCCTTTTTGTAAATTTATCATTTTTTTAGGATTTTCACTTTGATTTCCTGACCCTGCTCATTGACCGCCGACCTTTTGCAGAGTAAGATATAAAAAGAGAAGGTCTTTAGAATCGATCAGTACACGGTCTGGCGATCGGGAAATATCTTTTGGAAAGGTCCGTAATCATCATGAGTCAATATAACAGCGTCAATGAAGAAATGAAAGCTCAGGCTGAAAAGGTAAAAAAACAGCCTTTTTCCAAACGAATCGCATACTTTTGGTATTACCACAAATGGCAGCTCATCGGCGGTATCGCCGCCGTTCTTCTTGTCGGCTCGATCGTTCATACGCTCTTGACAGATCATCAAAAACTATATCTGACCGGTGTCTTCCTGAACACACGCCTGACAAGCACCGGACGTGAAGATCTGATTCAGGAATATACTGACACAAACGGCATAGATACCGTGAAATATTCCGTAGATTTCGACTGCTCTCTTGCTTACAGTACAGATGATACTTATGATTCCGTGAACACTTATACTCCGGTCATGATGCTTGCCTATTCTGAGGGAAAGGTTGCTGATTTTGCGCTTACCGACGCTAAAACATTTGATTTTTTCGGATATGCCGGCTATTACTGTAATCTGAACGATGAGCTTGATGAATCCCTGCTTACACAGTTTGCGGACAGATTTTACGAACTTGATCTTGACGACGGGAATGGCAGCGTGCCGGTTGCCATTGATATCTCCGAAGCGCCAAAGCTTTCCCTGCTCGGCTACGAAAAAGATGATGTCGTACTGTTTTCACTGTTTTACAATTCGCCGCACAAAGAACAGGCTCTTACATTTTTAACGTGGTTGTTTACAGAATAAAAAAAGAGTGCACTGCACTCTTTTTTTATTTTTATGATTGTCTGCCTGTCCAAAGCTTACATGTATGATCTTTTTTGAAGCGTATATACTGAACATAAGCAAAAAGGAATACAACATTTGTATAAAGAATGTTGCATTCCTTTTTTGCTTACACCGTATATATCGGAGCGCATTCCAAATACTTTATACCGCTTGGAGCACACGATCAACAATCTGGACAACGTTGTGGAAAACACCACCTCCCCAGAGTCTCAGATCCGCGATACGAACATGGCAGGAGAGATGGTTCGCTACTCGAATAACAGCATCTTACAGCAGGCAGGTCAGTCCTGCCCGCTCAGGCAAATCAGTCCAATCAGGGCGTATTGTGCTTACTTGGTTAATTGCTTTACGTATTTATCTGAGTTCATTGCACATTGCATTGACTGCCATAATGAAACGGACCGGTCTTTCCAGGGAGGCCGGTCTGTTCGTTTATATCCTATATATTCTTTTTATGCAGAATCCTTTTTCCTTCCCCCATTCCGTCATATCTATACCCCTATGTGCGCTTCAGCGCACATACCAATCAATATTTGAAAGTTTATTTTCAAACTTCATTCCTGATACTTTCGATCTGTTCTTCAAACTCGCTCACGCTCTCCGCTTTTGCCGCCTGCTTCAGCCACACACGCAAAACTGCTTCGTCCGTTTGCGCAGTAATCCGCTCCCGCACAGAAGCCGGTATCTCGCCCAAAACATCAAGCAGATCAAGCACCGCCTCCGACAGTCCGATGGTTTTTCCCTGAGCAAGACCTTCTTCTCTTGCCTCTTGCCGTATCCTCTGTTCGATCTCAAAGCTTTTCATATAGGTCAGCCCCACTTTCCCATCACGCTTGACAGCGGTTACCATTTCATGCAGCTTTTGCAGACTCTCAGTCCCCGCATTCTCTTTTGACGTATGTTCCATATAATATAACAGTTCTTTCAAATCTTCCGGCGGATTCCCTTTCGTTCCCTTTGTATATAGGAAGATCGTCCGCGCTCCGTCCTCATATACAAGCTCCGGCTCCTCCATGCAGCCATTTTTTACCGTATAAAGCATCCGGTCAAGCCCGAACGGATCATAGGTTGTGATAAAGATCACATACACATTCCTCAGGCTTTTGTACTCCTCACCCGTTTTCAGGCTTCCTGCGTCCAGCTTGGCATGATAAAAGCGCGCCCGTCTCGGCAAAGCGGCAATGTCCTTTTCCCCGCTGTTGTTGTCCGGCTCCAAATCGAAAAGTTCTCCGCCTTCTTCATCCAAATAGACATCCATGCGGATACCGTGCCCGTCCGTATCCTCTCCCTGCACGAAACACTGCGGGATGATCGTTAGTTTCCCGATCTTTCGTCCCAGAATACATTCCAGGATGCACCGCGCCGCAGGCTCCCCGTAGACCTGATGACTCGTTAAGCTGTTCACCAGAAAATCATCCACAAGGTTCAGTTCTTCCAGTTGTCTTCGTTTTTTCATTCATTTTCCTCCTGTTCCCACAGCGTAAGAAAAACAGGAGTATCGTCCTCTCTCTAATGCTCTTCTCACACTATGCTCATAAAATTAAATTAGTTTGGGATCAAGCATAGATTTCAAAAGAGCAAAGAACTCTATGAGTTCCAAAAGAACTCTATGAGTTCTTTTGTCATAAAAGGGAGATTTCCCGTAAGACACGGCAGACGCTACCATAGAATATATGCTTTGTGGTGATTATAACAGGATTCGTTTTATTCTGTCAACAAAAAACGCGACAGGGTCTGGCGATGCTCAAATTCATGCAAAAGTTAGTTTGCTATGTAAAAAGTAACATTAAGATATCCCTGAGCTGGTTGAAAAAATCCGTACTATGATTCTTCCCTGATCCGTCCCTCCTCAAAACAGATCGTCCGCATGGTCGGCAGACCGTCGTTCAGGCTGTGCGCGATCAAAATCCAAATTTTATCGCGCTTTGCAAACACACTTTGAAGAAATTCCGTGTATTTATGTACCGTGTCGCGGTCCAGCCCTGCTTCCACCTCATCCAAAATAATGACCGACGCTTTTTCATAGCGCAACAGCAATTTTGCAAGGAGCAGCTTTTTTCTCTGACCTGCAGATAGGGATAAGCCGCCGTTTTCGATCGCCGTATCTCCTTTCTCCCATGCTGCCCACTTAAGCGCTTCCTCTGCTTTATCCGGCGTATAGGATTTTCCGCTAATCATTTCTAAATAAGTACGGACCGGCTCGTCCAGCAAAATCTCATCCTGATTCAAAAAAAGAATCTGTTCGTTCAGCGATTCTCCGGAATATGTAGAAACCGCTTTCCCGTTCAAAAGAATTTCACCCTCCTGCGGGGAATAAGCGCCTGTCAGCAGCTTGATAAACGTAGATTTTCCGCTTCCGTTTCCGCCCGTCAAACGGATACTGTCTCCTTTTTTTAGCGTGCAGGATACATCATGCAGTACTTCTGTGCCATGCTCCTGATAGGTAAATCCGACACCCGCAAACCGGACTTCTTCAATCTCTCCAAGCTCCTCCACACCCTGCCGCTTCGGAAGCTTACGCAGTCTGTCCACATTATCAAAGCTTACCTTCGCGCGGATGATCTGTTGGATCAAAAGCTGACTCTTCTGTCCCTCCGACATGATGATTCCCGAAAGTGTGATGAAAAAAACAAGATTTACGATCGAGCCGCCCGCTGCCGGCAGCGCCAGGAACGCGGATAACGCTAAATTGAACAAGGTATGATAATTGCTCACCGCCTCCGTCCAGAATACCTGCACACCGTCTTCTTTCTGCGAGGTCGCAATAAAATCGGCAATGCTTTTTTTCGTTTTATCCGTAAAATAAGAAAGCACCGGATTCGTCTGCACCAGCGGAACCGAGTCGACATACTGCTCGCAGAGCATATGATGCTCTTTTAACTTGACGTTCGTGTTTCCCGCCTTTACCGCAATGATCTTTTTTCCGGCAACGGAGATCAGCATGCCCAAGAGCAGCGCCGCAAAAATGAAAAGCGTCAGTCCCGCGTCATAAAAAGCGGCAAGCACAAGACTCGCCAAAATGACCGCCGCACTTCCAAGCAGCGTCGGGATATGATGCCCGATCACCCGAAAGACGTCCAGCACATCCGCGTACAGGATATGCTTGATCCTGCCCTGCCCCTCCGCGTCGATCTTTCCCAAGGAAGTCTCCGCCATTGCGGTCTCCAGTTCCACGGACAAATCCGTGATACAGCGCCCACCCAGTTCGTCCAACAGCCTGTACCACCGTATGTCAACAAATGTTTTCATCATTAAATAGACAGCAAAAGCAAGAATGCCCAAAAGCGCATATCCGTAATGCGCCTCAGCAGTCACACGGTCCAAAAAGATACGCATGCCATAGGGAAGAAACGCGCTCAATAATGTAATAAAAATGATCAGTCCCATCGCACGCAGAAAAATTTTGGGATAGCGTTTGATGGTTTGTTTGCAGTAGGTTATGATTAAATGCATGTTTCGCCAATCTCCTTATATTCTACTTCTCTCCTGTAACAGTTCTGTTGTACAACACGTAATTGGGTTGCTCCGATTTACATCTTTTGAATACGCTAATGCCATAATCCTACAATCTCTCACGTTACAGAATTTAACATTCTTGCATCTATTGCAATCTTTCGTTTTGTGATTTTTTTCATTTCTAAACTTTTTTATATTAGCTCCACAATGTTTCCATGAATAAGCTAATCCTTTCTGAAAAGCATTGTTTCTAAACCTGAACATATCATTACATGCACTATTGCAGATTTTGAGCGTCCCATCATAAGACAGCGTACATTGTGTGATTCCCCCTGTACATCGAAACTTATCCTTTTTAGAACTAACAGACATCTCTGTTACAAACAAACGAGGATATGTCTCCATGATTTTTTTCATTTCCGCAACAGTAAAGGTATTCTCAATCGTTGCATTCCCTTCTGGAAAAATGAAGTCAAATGTATGAAAAGCCGAAGGGTATTTTTCCTCAACATATTGCTTCATTTTCTCAATATTTTCTACATTTTGCCGCATAATAACAGTTGAAATATAAAGTGTAACATTTGAATACTTAAGTATACGAGCAATTGTTTTCTCTACACGTGAAAATGTTCCCTCTTTTCCACGAATTAGATCATGTGTGCTGCCTATCCCATCCAAACTTACTTTAATTGTATAATGATAATCTCTACTCGCCTCTAATAACTTCTCGAGAACCAAATAATTGTATCCATTTGTAAGTATCGTTAAATCAAATCCTCTTTCTAAAAAGAACATTGCTATTTCGACGAAAAGAGGATGTAATGTTACTTCTCCTCCTGTTAATGCAATTTTTTTCGTATGTAAGTACCCTAACTCCTCATATAACTTCTTTATCCGATCTAACGATATAGCATTCTTGACTTTATTATTAGTCGAAAACTTACCATAACAATGCTTGCAACTCAAATTACAATAGTCAACCAACTCAATGGACAGAGCAGTTAATGGATACTTAAAAAGACAGCGTGTCCCTAAAAACGCTTTGTCATTCCCCGTCCACTCTTCATCATCAATTACAATCCCTGTCTCAATTAACTGTTTTATAAATTCAGTTTCGTCAGTATTATCTACATAATTATTGTTATTGATATTTCTTAATATTTTTGCTCCTGTTGAATTTACCTGTATTTCCTGATCCAGACTATTATTATATACGGTATAGGTTCGATTCGCCATGTCCGCACTTGTCTGTACCATCCGAGTTCCTTTTCGTATTCTCATATCTCTCCAATAAACACATAAACACTTTAATTGAGTGGAGTAGCAAAATGTTTGCCACTCCACTCTGATCATTATCAGCAATCTTCTCCGCCACATTGCCAAGCGCTCATCGCAGCCTGAGTGATTACAATTCTTTGCTTTTTAATCAATAATGGCTTTTTCTTAAACATATTAAAAAATCGCTTCATGCTTTTTCCTCCTTATCCGATTTTTGTAGCGCTACTATTTATATAATATCACAAAGGAGAGCAAAGTCAACTTAGTTTGAAATTGTTTATATTTTTTTTATATTTAGTCTATTATCTACTAGAAATGATCCGCCCCATCGCACGCAGGAAAATCTTAGGATAGCGTTTGATGGTTTGTTTGCAGTAGGTTATGATAAGCTTCATCGTTTTTTCTCCGTCAGCAGGCAGTCTTACTCTTACCGATTCCGATTGATCAAAAGCGGACGAATCTGCCGCTTGGTAAAATCTTTAGCAGACCCTATTGCTTCCGCCGCTATTCCACGGGTCAGCATACGTTATCGCAATCAGATTATGACCCGTTTTGATGTTCTTCTTCTGCAATCTGATGCAGGATCTCTGAAAATTCCTCTGATTTCGATTCCAGCAGACCGTGCGTAGTATCTTGCATGATATACATTTTCTTGCGCGGGGCATTGACCTGTTCAAAATATTCCTGTGCGAGCAGATAGTTCGTCTGATAATCCTTGTCCCCGTTGATATTATAATACGGCACCTGATATTCGGTTCTGCCAGGCAATGAAAATCCGCCAAATTCCTCCGACCTTAAAAACTCTTCGTAAACGCTGTAATCCGAATGAATCAGTTTCCAAAAATCCATGATCGAATAATAGGGATTAAACACCTGAGCAGCAATCAGGTTATAATCTGTTCCATCCTCAAGGATACCGTAGCCGTATCTTTGCATCAATGCGTTCCTTGCCTCAAAATATTCCGTCGAAAAATCATTTGTACTTAATTGTTCCACGAGACGCCTGCCTTCTTCATCATTCGCCGCCCAGCCTGCAGCGGCTTCCTTGAAGGCAATTTCATTTTGGTAAAAATCAACAAGCTGCCCTGTCCCGATATAGCATTCGTAATATTCCGGATATGCAAGAACAAGATTGCACCCAAAATACGTTCCCCACGAATGACCGAGCAGCGTGATCTGCTCTTTGTCGAGATAGTCCAAAAGAAACTTTGTCATTTCCACGCCGTCGCTCATCATCAGGTCGTAGGTCAGCGTTGTAGCGTTCTGATCGGATGAATAGCTTTTTCCGCAATTTCTCTGATCCCATGTAACAACCGTATATACATCCGACCATTTCCTTGTAAAAGCATAATCATAGGAACTTGTAGACGAACCCGGTCCGCCATGTAAATATAACAAAACCGGATTATCCCTATCCTGTCCGTAAATACTGATCCACTGTTTTGTCCCGTTAATATCTACGTACATCTCCCCGTTGATGCCGCTTTTTGGCGATCTGTCATATATTTTCTGCCCGATAAACCGGACGATCAGAAACAGTACGATCACGGACACAAGCACAAAAAATATCCATTTCACTATTTTGAAAAAATCTTCATAAACTTTTTCATGAAAACTGCTCCTCTTGCATATGCCGATTATGAATGGATGATTTTTAAGCGAAGTAAAAATCACATTAAACATTATAACACATAAAAATTGGCAAACTGATTAAATTCCATTGTATGAATCATTTAGTTGCTTAATAAGTCAATTTATTTGATAGTCCTCAGGCTTCTTTGTTGCAGTACTATACCTTAATATATCGCGCCGCCCTCGATGCGCCGATTCGTTTTATCGTACCGCTTTTCACCATAGCGCCAAGAACAACTTCAACAGTAGTTGTACTTACATCGGGAAGAATCTTACATATCTCCGCTTGGGAAAGCGGCGTCAGACTATTTAGTATCGCAGCCTCAATACGTGCTTTCTTTGTAATCTTTTTTTCTGTGAACAACAGCGAAACGCTTATCAAGTTCCTTATAACATATATATAGCATAGATAAAAAGTTTTCGATATAAGGGAAATAACTATTTTCACTGGATTCCCAGCCATCCGAGGATTGACGGAGAGATTCATAATAAGAAGGGCACTATTTTGATTTACAATGGCAGCGATACTAAGAAACACTTATAAAATTCCCCATAGTCAAAATGACGAAGTAGGCAGTGATTCACCTAAAATCTCTGCCAGGTAAGCTGAAATTCAGCAATCTGTTTTCTCATTTCTCTTATCAAGGATAAACTGTTCCAAATTTATTCTATGGCTGTACTTTACAGAAGCTATCTTATCTTTCTCTATTATGATATTATTTATATCAAGGTCATTTAGTGCAGCAATGGCAACCGCGTAATGTATCACATCCGCCAGTTCATTGCCCAGTTGAACCTGTAAATCCTCACCATCTGATTTTTTATTTAGCACTTCTGCCACTTCGCCGATTTCTTCTACGAGCTTCATAAATAAACTTTGATCGATCCCGCCATTCCTGTAATTGTCAAATAAATAAGCCTCCAGTTCTGCTATCGTCACTTCCATAATCAATCTCCACTGCAAATCCCGATTGTAATTTGATGATTTTTAAGATATTTATTTCTCTTCGGGCACTTCTATCTTACAGCATATCCTTTAGCAGTTGATTGACAGCCGCCGGGTCCGCCTTCCCCTTCATCGCTTTCATCGTCTGACCGACAAGAAAACCGATCGCTTTCTCTTTTCCATTCCGGTAATCTTCTACTGACTGCGGATTTGCCGCGATCACTTCTTCAATCACTTTTTTCAACTCTCCGCTGTCGCTCGTCATCTTTAAGCCTTTTTCCTCGACATACTGCTCCGGATCAATATCGGAGATAAACATGACTTCGAATACCTCTTTTGCGACGGAGCTGTTGATCGTTTTCGCATCGGTCAGCGCAATCAGCTTCGCCAAGTGTTCCGGTGAAAAACAGAGTTCCTCCGCATCCATCTCTCTCTCTTTTAAGAGCTGCATTGTCTGTACCATCAGCCAGTTGGAAACCTTCTTCGGCTGCCCACAGATTTCCGTTGTGCGCTCAAACAGCTCCGCCATGTGTCTGCTCTGTGTGAGAATGTCGATATCATAATCGGGAAGTTCATACTTCCTGCGATACCGTTCCATTTTCTGCTCACGAAACTCCGGCTGGCTTCCACGGATGCGCGCAAACATTTCCTCCGATACAATGACCGGCGGTAAATCCGGTTCCGGAAAATAGCGGTAATCCTGCGCGTCCTCCTTGCTCCGCATCGCATAGGATTCACCCTTGGTATCATCCCATCGCCTCGTCTCCTGAACTACGGCTTCTCCCGCCTCGATCAGCGCGATCTGACGCTCTCTCTCGCCCTCGATCGCATGTGTGATCGCGCGGAACGAATTTAGGTTCTTCATTTCGGTTCTTGTCCCGAATTGCTCCGCCCCCTTTTCCATGACGGAAAGATTGACGTCCGCACGCATGGAGCCCTCCTGAAGCTTGCAGTCGGACGCGCCCAAATACTGGATAAGCATACGAAGCTTTTCAAGATAAGCAATGACTTCCTCTGCACTACGCATATCCGGTTCCGAAACGATCTCTATGAGCGGCACGCCGGAACGGTTATAGTCCACAAGCGTACAATCCTGCCACTCATCATGAATCAGTTTTCCCGCGTCCTCCTCCATATGGATTTCATGAATGCCGATTTTCTTTCCTGTATCAATCTCCACATAACCGTTCCTACAGATCGGCAGATAAAGCTGTGAGATTTGGTAATTCTGCGGATTGTCAGGATAAAAATAATTTTTCCGGTCAAATTTAGTCTCCCGCGTGATCTCACAGTTCGTCGCAAGTCCGACTGCGATCGCGTGTTCCAAAACCTGCTTATTTAACACGGGAAGCGAGCCCGGCATTCCTGTGCAGACCGGACAGGTATGCGCGTTCGGCTCCGCGCCGAACGCCGTGGAGCATCCGCAGAAGATTTTCGTCTTCGTCGCAAGCTCGACATGCACTTCCAGTCCAATGACGGTTTCATATATTTTTTCCATACGCTGTTCCTCTTTCCTAATCTTGACCTAAGCAGTCATTCTGTGTTTGACCGACAGTCTTCATGCCGCGCTCCACACGAACGCAGCTTCGAATATCTTTTCAATCGTTACTTCTCATGCCGCGTTCGTGGGTATAAGCCGCGCGAAGGATTGTTTTCTCCTGACAGCGGTTCCCGATGAGCTGCAGACCGATTGGAAGCCCTGCGGAATCCTTTCCGCACGGAACGCTGATCGCGGGGAGTCCTGCCAGATTGACCGAAATGGTATAAATATCACCGAGATACATCTGAATCGGATCGTTAAGACTTTCCCCCAGTTTGGGTGCTGTTGTCGGCGCAACCGGTCCTAACAGGAGATCATATTGGGAAAACGCATCATCGAATGCTTTCTTGATCATTGCCTTGACCCGCAGTGCCTTTAAGTAATAAGCATCATAATAACCAGAGCTTAAAACAAAGCTTCCGAGCATAATGCGGCGTTTGACTTCCGCGCCAAACCCTTCCGAACGCGTCTTTTTATACATTTCATGCAGTCCTTCAAAATCTTTCGTCCGATAACCGTATTTGATGCCGTCAAAGCGCTCCAGATTGGAGCTTGCCTCAGCCGCCGCGATCGTATAATAGCAGGGAATCGCATAATCGACGAGTCCCAGTGAGAACTCTTCCAAAACCGCTCCGCGCCTCTCCAGTTCCTTTGCCGCCGCCATGACCGCTTCCCGCACTTCCGGCTGTAAGCCGTCTGAAAAATAATCACGCGGAATGCCGATCCGCATCCCCTTCACATCTTCCGCCAGCGCACCCAAAAAATCCGTATCGCTGCGCTGTAAGCTTGTCGCATCTTTTTCATCATGACCGGAAATCGCTTCTAGTATCGCCGCGCAGTCGGTCACGTCCTGAGCAAGCGGACCGATCTGGTCAAGCGAAGAGCCGTACGCGATCAGCCCGTAACGCGAGACTGTTCCGTATGTTGGTTTCATCCCGACAACACCGCAGTGCGATGCGGGCTGTCTGATCGAACCACCCGTATCGGATCCCAACGCATAAAAGCATTCCCCTGCCGCAACCGCCGCCGCGGAACCGCCCGAAGAACCGCCCGGAACATGCTCTTCATGATGCGGATTACGGGTCACGCCAAACGCGGACGTTTCCGTCGTGGAACCCATTGCAAACTCATCCATATTTGTTTTTCCGATGATGACCCCGCCCGCCTGTTCCAGTTTTTCAACGGCATGCGCCGTATATTCCGGCACAAAATCGGCAAGCATACGGGATGAACAGGTTGTCCGCATCCCCCGCACACACAGATTATCTTTGAGCGCGACCGGCACGCCCGCAAGCGGTCCGGTAAGTTGCCCGCTGTCGATCCGCTTCTGCACCTCGCACGCCGTCTTACGCGCACGCTCCTCATCTATCGTCACATAACAGTGCAGCGCCGCCTCTTTTTCTTTGATCTGTACAAGCACAGTCTCCAGTGCTTCCAACACTCCGATTTTTTTTTCTCTGATGGCGCTTCCGAGACCAACCGCCGTATATTCTAATCGTCCCATTCGAAACCTCTCTCCTAATTTTTTGCTCCTGTCTGCGGACTCCAGTACGCACTCCCATCAGGGAGATTGAAACATTTTCTTTCAACCTTCCAGTCATGCCGCCTATGGCGACACAAACAAAGAACGAAGAACGCTGGTTTTTCGTTCTTTTGAGATTACATATACATGGAAATTCATACTCACAAAAAATGCACACTCGTGCGTTCTGTCTATTCCCCGAACGTACGCGGCACCACGAACATATCTCCGCTCCGCTCCGGCGCGTTGGCAAGCGTCTCTTCCCTGCCGTCACCGTTTGTCACCAAGTCCTCCCGAAATACATTGCGGACCGGAAGCACATGGGTCATCGGTTCGATGCCCGATGTATCAAGTTCGTTTAATTGATCAATATAGTCAAGCATCTTTTCCATGTCCTGCTTTGCCTGTTCCTTTTCCTCCCCGGAAAGCGCAAGTTTCGCCAAAATACCAACATAGTCAATCGTCTCGTCGTTGATATGGTTTGCCATTCTGATCCCTCCTGTCAAAGCTTACCCATTCGAAAGAGTTCCGCCACTGCGGGACTCTTATCAAAGATCAACGTGATCTCTCTCCAGAAGAACCGCTTCGCGGTTCTTCATAAAGAGTTCCGCTACAGCGGAACTCTTTTTTATTCCCGAACCTTGATATGCACCTCGCGAAGTTGCTGCTCGGTCACATCTCCGGGGGCTCCACACATAAAATCCTGCGCGGACCCGCTCATCGGGAACGCAATGACTTCGCGGATATTTTCTTCTCCGCGCAGCAACATGAGCATCCGGTCGATACCGGGCGCCATTCCCGCATGGGGCGGCGCCCCAAACTGGAACGCCTGATAGAGCGCGCCGAATTTCTTTTTTAATGTTTCCTCATCATAACCCGCGATCTCAAATGCTTTTTTCATAATGTTGATATCATGGTTGCGCACCGCACCCGAAGAAAGCTCCACGCCGTTACATACAATATCATACTGGTACGCCAGCACCTCAAGCGGCTCCTTCTCTGTGAGCGCGGCAAGCCCGCCCTGCGGCATCGAAAACGGGTTGTGCGTGAACCCGATCTGCTTTGTCTGCGGATCTCGCTCAAACATAGGAAAATCGTTAACATAGCAGAAGCGGAACGCTTTCTCTTCCGTCAGTCCGAGCTTTTCTCCCAGCTCGTTTCTGATCTGACCGGCGTAATAAGCGGCACGCTCCTCCTTATCCGCGATAAAAAAGATCGTATCCCCCGCGCCAAGCCCCGCCAGTTCACGCAGCTCCGGCTTGCATTCATCGGGAATGAATTTGTCGATCGGACCTTTATAAGACAGATCGTCCATAACCTCCAAGTAGCCCAGACCGCCCATTCCGAGCGAGGTCGCAAAAGACAATAACTTCTCATGAAAGCCGTTCGACATTTCCGCATGCACCTTGATCGCGCGCACTGTCCTTCCAATAAACGGCTTAAACGTACATTTCGCAAAAAATTCCGTAACATCGATGATGCGCAGCGGATTGCGCAGATCGGGTTTGTCGGTTCCAAATTCCAGCATCGCCTGCTTATAACTGATGACCGGATACGGTGCTTTCGTCACCTCATACCCTTCCGGCGCAAAGCGCGTAAATACTGCCTCAAGCACTTCCTCTCCGACACGGAACACATCTTCCTGCGTGGCAAAGCTCATCTCAAAATCAAGTTGATAAAATTCTCCCGGCGAGCGGTCCGCGCGCGCGTCCTCATCGCGGAAACACGGCGCGATCTGAAAGTACTTATCAAATCCCGACGCCATCAAAAGCTGCTTATACTGCTGCGGCGCCTGCGGGAGTGCATAAAATTTTCCCTTATATTTTCTCGACGGCACAATATAATCGCGGGCGCCTTCCGGAGAGGACGCACATAAAATCGGCGTCTGGATTTCCAAAAAGCCAAGCTCTGTCATTTTTTGCCGTAAAAAAGCAATGACCTGTGAGCGGAAAATGATTGCATCTTTTACTTTTTTATTTCGCAGATCCAAGTAGCGATAAGTCAGGCGCACTTCCTCTTTTGTCTCCTTAGAGGTCATGATCTCAAACGGAAGCTGCCTGTATACACCGCCGAGAATCTCGATCGTTTTGGCGTCAAGCTCGATCGTTCCGGTCGGAATCTTCGGGTTGTAAGTATCCTCGCCGCGCTTCTCCACAATCCCTTCAACACTGATGCATTGTTCTTTCACAATGCCCTTTAGCAATTCCGGCTTTCGGATGACGACCTGAAGTACGCCGTACATATCTCGCAGGTCAATAAAAGAAACACCTCCGTGATCGCGGATATTTTCTACCCAGCCCGACATTTTCAGTGTCCGGTCGATATCCTGTTCACCGATCTCACCAATCGTTTTTGTTCTGTACTTGTTTTCCGTCGTCTTCATATCAATGCTCCTTTCGATATCCGGTACAAATTTGATATTTCCCGGCTCCGCGCGATCAGCAGCTTTTTGCAAAGTATTTTCAGAATATCTGCCCGTGCATGCACGGCAACCTCTTCAAAATCATCTTGCTTCTCTGCTTGTCGCACAAAAAAATCCCGAAATACATGTCTGTATTTCGGGACGAATTGTTTTTCCGCGGTACCACCCGTATTGAAGCCGTCTCATACTGCACCGGCTTCCGCTCTCCGTGCTTAACGCGCACCCACGTTCTGCCCTAGCCGGCGCCGGTTCAGACAGACTGCTCCAGAGTGTTCCCTTTACAGCTTCCCACAAACAGCGCTCTCAGTCGGTGACGCCGTATTCCTGTCGTGTTTCCCTGCAAGAGTCTCCTTCATTGCATGTTTCATTTCAAGTATCCTGTATCCGTACAGCCATTCCATCTCATACGTCAAATCCTGTAGATGTCGTATCGCTGCGCTGTCACACACCTATATTGTATACACGGATACATGATTTATTCTGATATTAGCACGCCGTTCAAAGAATTGCAAGTGCTTTTTATAAAAATATTGCAACCCCACCACTTGACAATGCGGCAAAGAATACAACAACTTCTGTCACCCCCTTTTTCAACGCATCTTGTGATCCCCATCGGGATATGCTATAATAGCGCCAACTTCCGGCGCTTAACTCACTGCCCGCCGGAATCAGGAACCGCTTATGACCGTGATGCAGGGCTTTTCGCAGGAGACAGCCCGTCCTGCATACAGGACTTCACTTTCAGGAAAGGAACCCTCATGGAAATCGAACGCAAATTTACCATAAAAAAATTACCCGAAAACATCTCCGGCTACGCCTTTCATGTCATTGAGCAGGCATATCTGAATACCGATCCCGTCATACGCATCCGCAGGGAGGATGACCGCTATTATATGACTTATAAAGGCAAAGGATTTATGGCACGCGAGGAATATAATCTTCCGCTGAATGCCGAATCCTACGCACACCTGCTGCCGAAAGCGGACGGCAATGTGATCTCCAAAAAAAGATATTTGATCCCGCTTGATCCTTCCTGCTGCCGGGCAGGAGCGCCTGCAAATACTTTAGCTTCTTCCGATGCACACTCAAATGCTTCGACGGATGCATCCATGCAGACATCTCCCGATCCAATAGATTCCTTCCTATCCTCACGCCCCAAAGCATCGGACACTGCTTCCCTTTCCCCGCAGGACACGCCGACGGACGCATGGACACCTGTGGTCGAGCTTGACCTGTTCGCTGCTCCGTTCGACGGGCTCATCATTGCCGAGGTAGAATTTCCTTCCATAGAAGCTGCAAACTCGTTTGTTCCTCCCTCATGGTTTGACGAGGATGTGACAAGCGATCCGGCATATCACAACTCCAATCTGAGCCGCCACACGGTTTGAAAAATGTCAGGCGTCACGTATCACACGACCGGCTGTTTCACTCCTGCCATCAGAATCAGGTATCCTGCTTTTTTACCTGCTTTCTGTAATCATAAATGATTCCGCCTATAGGACTTTCATGGAGGAACCACTCAAAGCCGCGGGACACTAATTCACCGTCCGGAGCGCTGCGCTTATGTTCATCGTCGCCGTTGCAGATGACCAGCCATCCTCCGTTCTTCGTCACACGCGTCATTTCAGCAATTTCCTCATCATAGAAATCGCCCACAACATGACCGCTTAATACCACGTCAAACGTGTGATCTTCATAGGGCAGACATTGTACTTCGCCGTCCAGTACCTTCATGTTCTTAATCGATTCCGCCTTGATCCTGTCCCGCATATACTCGCGCAGACAGTCGCAGGGTTCGCTTGCATAGACGCTCCTTGCTTTTTTCGCAGCAGCAAACGCCAGACGTCCGGTACCCGCGCCCACGTCCAAAACCACCTTATCCGTAAGATCTGCCAGCCGGTCCAGCCATTTGGAATCCCAGTTTCGTATATAATTCACCTGATCCATGATCTTGGGATAAGCGTAGACCACAAACGTTTCCTGTGTCTGGAGAATCGCGGTTTCCGCATCACGCATCTCTTTGTCTGTCCAGCCGCCAAAGGGAACCGCCCGCACCCGATCGAGAAAACGACTGCATTCCGGCGCCTTTGCCCTGCAGAAGCGCTCCACGTATGGGTAGCGATACAGTGCCTTTGCCATATCCGTCACATAATCTCCTTCATAATAACTGCAATTCGTTAAAATCCACCGAAGCACCCATCGGTCAAAAAGCAACATGCAGTCCATTGTATAATCCTTTGCATCAATCCAATGATCTCTCATCTTACTCAGCACCTCCTCTTCCGTATTTTTTGCTCTCCGATTTTTTTCGTCTGTTATACATGGCAATGCCTTTATTCCGCTGCTGTTTTTGCCGTAAGAAAGCAGCCTTGTCCTCCGAATAGCCCGCTTCTTTCTGCAGGGCGGCATAGCTCTCCCATCGTTCACGGGATAATTCGCCGTTCGCGATCGCCTCCCTGATCGCGCAGCCCGGTTCCGTCCGATGCCTGCAATCGCTGAACCGGCATCTCCCAAGATATTGTTCGACATCGGAAAAAGCCATGTCCAGTCCGCCGGATACCTCCCACATCCCCAGTTCACGCATACCGGGCGTATCAATGATCATTGCACCGCCCTCCAGCATGATCATCTGCCGATGGGTTGTGGTGTGCCGTCCTTTACTGTCATCCTCGCGGATCCCGTTGACCGCCATGATCTCTTTTTTTGCAAGTGCATTTACAAGGCTCGATTTTCCGATCCCTGAAGAGCCTAGAAACACGATCGTTTTTCCGGGCGTCATGTAGCCCGCCAATGCGTCAAGACCCGCCCCTGTTTTTGCGCTTACGACATGGACGGACGCGTCTGCCGCCAGACTTTCCGCGATGCGGATATACGAGTCGTATTCCTCCGCAAGGTCTGCTTTTGTCAATACGATAACCGGAACGGCGCCTGACTGCCATGCCAGCGTCAGATAACGCTCCATGCGCTTTGCATTGAAATCCTGATTCAATGACTGCATGATAAATACATAATCAAAATTAGAGGCGACTGCCTGCCCGCCTTTGTTCGGATCGGGATCTTTGCGGATAAAAAATGTCCTTCGGGGCAGAGTGCGGATGATCTGACTGTCACTGCCGGGCAGATAATTGATCAGGACAAAATCTCCGGTTGTCGGAAACTCTTCAAGACCGCCATAATATTCTTTTGTTTTTAGTCTGCCGTAAGTTTCTCCATACTCGCAGACCAACGCATACCGCTCCTTATGAACAGCGGTGATTCTCGCCGGAATCCCTTTCGTATTCTCCGGCAGCATGTTTGGCATAAAGCCGTAATCTCTCAAATCCAATTTTCAAATCCTCCATCGTCACTGTTGTTTTTTCCTTAAAAAATCTCCCGCCAATCTCCCATGTTATGCCGCTGTCTTACGTGCGAATGCCATTGCCGCGATAACAGGCGCCGGAAAGCACCGTTTCCAACTGTGTCTGGAAGATCAGTGTCTGAAAATGGGCGCAAAAATACCGCAGAAAGCAGCCCTTATCGTTCGTTGCTTCCTGCGGCTGATTATGGGTATAAAAAAACACACCCTTTGAGTGTGCTACAACCGAAAGCGATCATATTCACGAAAGGTTCCTTCAAAACGGCACAACAAGAAAGAAGCCGAACGCCCCTGCCATTGTCCGCGCCACATATTCTGTTTTACACCTCAAACACCTCGTTATTCACAGTCATCTGTTTGTTCCTCCTTTCGCGATTTGCAATATGCATTTTTATCAATATAGCATATGCGGACATCGATTGCAATGCCTAATTCCCGTCAACACCGCACTTTCTATCCGATAAATAACGCAAAAATGAAATCCCGCCAAAAATGAATGATTGCCGAAGACCATATTGATTTGCTTTTTAGAAACAATCTTCCAAAAATCAATCTTCCTTTGGCATATCTCATATCCA
This sequence comes from Lachnospiraceae bacterium, assembly GCA_003979345.1. Classification (GTDB taxonomy): domain Bacteria; phylum Bacillota; class Clostridia; order Lachnospirales; family Lachnospiraceae; genus DLAJ01. Next base: position 51,309 of record RYVZ01000008.1, on the reverse strand, counting down.
GACGGCTTGGCATTGATTTTGAAGGCAGATCGAACCCTCTCATCGGCTTAGGGCTGCTTTATTCGCTCAATCAGATTTTATATTTTCTGATCGCAATGTGGATCTATGCCGCTGTGCCGGAAAAAATGCTGATGGTCTACGCCATGATCTTTGGTGCGCATCTGCTCCCGTATGGCTGGCTGTACCGCTCAAAGGTATATTATGCTTTTTCGTTGACCACGACAGTCATTGTCTTTCTGCTCGGACTGTACTGTCCTCCCGTGACTGCCGCTGCTTTCATGCTCGTAAACGAAATCGTATTTTCCTGCTGCCTGATCGCTGAAAATGCCGCATCCACGTAACATTCTCTTTCTGGTCTTTTCATTTACTGAAATGTTTTACTGAATAACTTTTCGGAATTTCACCGGAATTTGCACAGAATAGTTATTATATCCTGTCAGCTTTTGAATTACCTCTTCTTTAGTTGACACAAAAAACAAGTCTTTACCTTGATTCAATTCATATAAAAATCTTTCAATGATAAACTTAGGCAAAATTATTTTTCATCTTCCAACTCTTGTAATTCTTCTATACTTTTAAGGAAATGACATTCCACAGGAGACAGGATATCATCCTGCTTTTTCTGATATTTCTCATATTTCCATGTGCCTTTTCAAGAGCCTGTTTATGAGTAACTGTTCCTTTCGTAGTTAAAATATCTCTTCTTGTCATTTTCAGATAGTCATCAATTGTTTCCAACCAGTCCTTCATATACATCGGTTCTTGATTCAAGGCATGGACTTCCGCAATATCTAAATACGCCGTAACAATTTTATTTAACGCATCTATTTCATTTTCGCTTAAATAATTCTTTGCAACCTCTACATCAGAACGTTTAATCCCTTCTCCGGTCCACGATGTCAATCCCATATTATCTTTATCCGCATCTGCCCGTTGATAGATTACTTCTGCCGCCGTGTGTTTGTGGGCTGCCCAGTGCATTTTATTCTGTACCTGCCTAAAAAACAAAATTGAACTTTCTGCTTTCGGATCATAATCAATGCTTGTCGCATATATTTCCAAAACTTTTCTCCAAAATACTTTTTCAGAAGAGCGAATATCCCGGATACGAGTTAACAATTCGTCAAAATAGTTTCCGCCTCCGAGGTTCTTAAGTCGATCATCATCTAATGCGAACCCTTTTTTCATATATTCCTTCAAAATAGAAGCAGCCCATATTCTAAACTGTGTTCCTCTCAGGGATTTTACCCGATAACCAACGGAAATAATAACATCTAAATTATAGAAATCCACCTGATAAGTCTTACCGTCAGAAGCAGTATAGGCAAATTTTGCCCAAACTGCTCCCTTTTCCAATTCTCCTTCTTTGAAAACATTTCTTACATGCTTTCCAATTACGCTTTTATCCCGTTGAAATAATTCAGCCATTTGATCTATGGAGAGCCAAACCGTGTCATGATCAAATGTAACTTCTATTTTGGTGACCCCATCTTCTGCAGTGTACATGATGATATTTGATTGTGTCATAATACCCTCCCAACATTAGATATGTTAGATGCCTGAAATTCAGGAATAAAGTGTCACTCATTTAATCTTATCGAATATTCCCAAAAAGCGAACATTATGCTTCTCAAATCACATGATTCCACTGCCCTCACGAAGATTCTGCGCCGCAGTTTTCTCAAGTCCCGCATGGTCGAGTCCAAAATAGACCCTTCCCGCTTCCTGCTTTGCTTCCCCTCTCCGATAAAAGCCGATCGCGGTCTGATTCCAGTCAAGGCAGCTCCACTCCATGCCGGTGTAGCCTTCCGCCAGCACAGCTTCCGCGATCTTTGAAAAAAAGTACCTGCCAAACCCGCGTCCGCGAAATTCCTCTTTTAAGTAAAAATCCTCCAGATACACGCTCCCTGCCGCCGCAAACGAACCGAATACCGGATAATACAGCGCATACCCTACCGTCTCTTTGCCATATTCCGCAAACCATACCGTGGCAATATTTTTTTCAAAAAGCCAGTACCGTAACTGCTCTTTCGTCCCCGTCACATCCTGCGGTCGTTTCTCATAAACCGCTAATCCCCTGATCAGTTCCTGTATCAGAGTCAGATCCCCCGCCTGCGCTCTGCGCATCGTCAGATGATTGTTCCCGACGTTGTTCTGCGTGTTGCTCTTCGCGTTGTTTTCTATGCTGTTCTCCATGTTGTTCTCCTGTAGCATCCAACTGTTACATCGGCTTTAAGTTCTGATTCAGCCTCTCCACCATCCAAGCGATCCGTTTTTCCCGTCCGGCATCGGTTTTTGCGTCAAAATACGCCCTCGTATAAGTCTTCTTCACCGATAGGGGCATCGCCTGAAAGTTGGTGCAGGCAGGCCCGTACGGTCTTAAGATCTCCAACACCTGTGCAATCTGTTCCTCTGTGATCCCCTGCGGTTTTGGCGCATCCCACATACCGTTCTTCTTCGCTTCCTTTATCTTTTCTCTGCCAAAGGCGGTCATCAGTCCCCGTTCTTCAAGGCTTTTTACCAACTCCTTATTTTTCTGCGACCACTTGCTTTTCTCCCTGCGCATGGAAAAATATTTCCGATATGTTTTGTCGTCGATGCTCTGCATCTGCCCGTCGATCCAGCCAAAGCAAAGCGCTTCTTCCAACGCTTCGTCCGCTTTGATCGTTTTGCATCCGCCCGCTTTGCCAAACAAAAGCCAGACACCCTCTTTGGACTGGCAATGATCGCAAAGCCAATTCCTGAATTCTTCCCTGTCTGCAAATTGTAAGATGTCACTCATGCTTCTATATCATTGTCCTTTCTAATTTTCTCCATATACCGCCTTAATTCGTCCCAGCCTGTTACCGTCAAAATAGTTTTATCTTCTTTCATGGAAGAAGACAATTCCATTGCGGATGGCAGATCGACCGCCCCTGTATACCATACCGGAAACAGACCGGCTTGTAAGGAGCCCTTTACATCGCATTCGTACTGATCCCCGACATGCCAGACCTGATCGGCTGTCGCTGCGCTTTTTCCAAAGCGAGATCGAAATTTCTTTTATTCGGTTTGCGGAAAATATAATTACCTGAAAACAAATGCCGCTTCGCGTCGCTTGTTTTCCTTTTGCGGTTATTATATCATCTGCTTATCCGTTTTTCTACCTTTTCTATATACCGCTATCTGGATCAAATATGAGATGTCTTAACCGAACCCAAACATCCCTTCATCCACAAACCGCCGCCACGCTGTCGACACCAATTACAATATTGTCCCAATATGCGCGTCTGGGCTAAATCATTCCATGATCGCTTGTCTTGTTGCAAAAATCGTTATGCCTTTATGTCGACTCCAATAGGATTATACCAATTATTCCGGCCTACCACAAATTATTTTTACATCAAGCATACGGGATTCGTTCTTTTCGCTGTCAAATGGGAATTTATTAAAATATGTGACGCGCGCCATACTTTTCCGGTGTATGATAGTATCAGACTGCAAAAGCGGTCTCCGAACAAGGGCGCATAAACTCAAAATGCCCTTGTCCGGTGATACTTCATACGAAGGAGGGGAACGACATGGAAGACGAAAAGATCATCGGGCTGTTTTTTGCCCGCTCGGAAAACGCCATATCCGAAACCGCGCAGAAATACGGCGGATACTGCCATTCGATCGCATGGCGCATCCTTCAGAATCAGGAAGACAGTGAGGAATGTGTCAGCGATACGTACCTGAAAGCATGGGAGAGCATACCTCCCAAACGCCCCGAAAAACTTCGCACATATTTGGGAAAGCTGACGCGCAATCTGGCGCTGCATATATACGAAAAATATCATGCCGAAAAACGCGGCATGGGAAGGACTGCGCTAGCGCTCGATGAACTGAAAGAGTGCATCCCGGCTTTTACTCCTGCTTTTGATCCTGTTGCAGGCATTGCAGACGATATGGCGCTGAAAGAAATCCTGAACCAATTTTTGTCCGTTCTTCCTGTCCAGACGCGATTGATATTCCTACGGCGGTATTGGTATTTTGATACGATTGCAGAAATAGCCGCCGCTTTCCGTGTCAGTGAAAGCAAAGTCAAAATGTCCCTGCTGCGCTCGCGCGGCAGACTGAAACAATTATTAGAGAAAGAAGGAATCTGCTTATGAAACAAGAAACCACTTATGAAGTGAATGAAAAAAGAATCCTGACAGCGCTCGGTGAAATCGACGACCAATATATTGAAGAAGCCGAAGATATCAAAAAGCCGCACATAAAAAGTTCCTTTCCAATGATCGCGGCTGCTGCGCTCATAGCCGCCGTCGCACTATTTGCCTTCCTCCGGCTTCTGCCTGCCGGTCCGGATGCTCCGGGTACGAAAAACTCTGCTGATCCTGCGTCAGACGGTCCCTCCTCCGCATCCGGTCTTCCCCTGCTGACCGCCCGCTTCGACACCGAAACCGGCATGGGCTTTGAGGGTATGATGTACTATGATATTTCCGAAGCAGAAAACGGAAATCCGTGGACTGAAGAACAGGCTCTGAGCTCACTGCCGGTTTATCGCAATCGTGCCTGCACGGATATGGGCGGGATCACTGTATTCCTGAACGAGGACGAAATGTCGGATCTTGCCGCACGTACCGCAGACGCGCTTGCTGCTTCAATTGAAAACACAACATACCAGCGCATCAGCGATATTACGGAACAGCCGCCCGCCGGACATGACGGCACGGAGGCATACAGTCTGACCGCGGAAACAGCGCTTGGAGAGATTACCGTTTATGGAAACGGTCAGATCAGGATCTTCTTTTCGGAACCGGTAACGCTTCCCGAAGAATACCGGTTTACCAGCTCCGAAACGACGGATGATGAAGCGGGCGAAATACTCCGGTATCTGACCGGACGCTATCAGGCGCTGTGCGCATTTGACCAGCCTGCCTATTGCACCGGCGGTGACTATACCTATAGCGGCGAACGCATCCGTTTCTATCAGGCATATGACAGCAGCGGCGATCTCACACAGCAGATCCTAAATTACAATTTCAACAACATTTCTTTTTCTCCTGATGATGACGGAAATCTGTTCATCATCTGGTCCGGAGATCTGCTGACCGCCGCAGAAAAAGTGGGTGATTATCCTTTGATCGATGCTGAAACGGCGCGCTGTCTGCTCCTAAACGGCGACTATATCACGACCGTACCGTCGGAATATCTCCGGGACGGCACGATCACAGAACCGCAGATTGCCAAAACGGAACTTGTTTACCGCACCGGCAATACCGAAGAGCTGTTTATGCCCTATTACCGTTTTTATGTGAAGCTGACCGATTACAGCACGGACATGGCGGAGGGACTTATCTGCTACGGCGCTTACTATGTGCCCGCGGTCAGCGGCGAATATCTGTCCGATTTTCCGGTCTGGGGCGGGCGGTTTAACTAAAGCGGTTTGACGATCCGGTGCGGCTTTGACCGGCTTTTATGCCGGATCAGCCGCACCGCGGATTCAGTTATCTTTATACACAACAAGCATTACATTCCCCATCTCTAAAGCTTTATCCGTACCCCCCCTTTGTAAGCACAATTTACAATTTCGTATACAATGATTACCGATTTCAGATTTACTTATCAGCCCTCCAAGGACCGAATAAGCCACAGAAGACACGAAAAATAAGCAACAAAAAAGAGAAGCGGAATGCTTCTCTTTTTTTCCGATTATCCCCAGCTCAATATCTCGCATAGAGCCTCGTCATCTTGCAGATCTTTTCCGCCAGTTCGTCCGTGAACTGGCCGTCGAGCATCCGCCATTCCCAGTTACCGCCGAGCGTGGACGGGAAGTTAAAACGCGCCTCTCCGCCTAATTCTAAGTAGTCCTGCATCGGAATGATGCAGGTATCCGCCGTCGATGCGAGCGCCGCGCGGATGAAGCACCACGGAACTTTTTTTCTGCTGTGAACATCTAAATAAGCATTCGCATACCGTCTGTCCCTCAAGGACAGTCCGTCATACCAGCTCAGCGTCGTGTCGTTGTCATGCGTTCCCGTATACACAATGCAGTTATGCGTATAATTGTGCGGCAGATAACTGCTGTCGGCACCTTTAGAATCAAACGCAAATTGCACGATCTTCATGCCCGGAAATCCCGTTTTCTGAACAAGCTTAAACACCGATTCCGTTAAAAAGCCGAGATCTTCCGCAATCACTCTGCGCTTGCCCAATTGTTTTTTCATCTCCCGGAACAGGTCGTAGCCCGGACCTTTTTCCCAATGCCCGAACTCCGCCGTCGAGTCGCCGTACGGAATCGAATAGTATTCGTCAAATCCGCGGAAATGATCGATCCTCACCACATCATAAAGCGTAAAACAGAACGCGATCCGCTTCATCCACCACTCATAATTTGTTTTTGCGTGGTATACCCAGTCATAGAGCGGATTTCCCCAAAGCTGGCCCGTCGCTGCAAACGCATCGGGCGGACAGCCTGCGACCGCAAGCGGCACGCAGTCCTGATCAAGCTGAAACAGCTTGGGATTTGCCCATGTATCCGCGCTGTCAAACGCGACATAAATCGGGATGTCCCCGATGATCTCGATACCGTTTTTGTTGGCATACGCTTTGAGCGCCTTCCACTGTTTTGTAAATTCATACTGCTGGAATTGATAAAAGCGTATTTCTTCGGCAAATTTCTGTCGGCAGCTCTTTAATGCGCTCTCTTTACGCAGGCGGATATCGTCGTCCCACTCGATCCAGCTTTTGCCGTCAAATGAATTTTTCACCGCCATATACAACGCATAATCGTCCAGCCAAAAAGCATTTTCGGCACAGAAATCCGAAAACTCCTGATCTCCCGTAAGATCACTGCGCTGAAACGCTTTTTTCAGGATTGCAAATCTGGTGCGGTAGATCTTTTCGTAATCGACTCTGGCTTCGTTCTTTCCGTAATCTGCCGCTTCGCATTCTTTTTTCGTCAGAAGCCCCTCCCCAATCAGGGTTTCCAGATCAATGTAATACGGGTTTCCCGCAAACGTGGAGAAAGACTGGTACGGAGAGTCTCCGTAACCAGTCGGTCCCAAAGGCAGAATCTGCCAATAGCTCTGCCCCGCTTTTTTACACATGTCTACAAATTCGTATGCCTGTTTGGAAAATCCCCCGATCCCGTATTTAGACGGGATCGCTGACACAGGCATGAGTATGCCGCCCCTTCTCATCCTATCCCTCCATGCCGGAGCATGTTTGCGCAGGCACGCGAGCCGAATATCAAATTCGGCTCTGCGATTCAAATTTGTGGCTCCGGCACAAATTTGCAAGGCGAACGAGTTCGTCTGGAAAAATAAGCTATCAAGCTTATTTCTCACACTACCCCTTCCTTAATGCCGCCCGGCATCTTATTTCGACTCTTCCAGTTTCCAGATATCGCGGTTGTACTCGGCAATCGTGCGGTCAGATGAGAAGAACCCTGCCTTGGCGATGTTAACGAGCATCATCCGTTTCCACTTTGCGCGGTCCTCATATGCGGCAAAGATCGCATCTTTCTTTTCGATATAATCTTCGAGGTCAAGCAGCGTCATAAACCAGTCTTTATTTAAGAGCTCCTTGTGCAGTCTCTCAAGGTTCTCTTTTTTACCGACTTTCAATACCGGCTTGCTGACAATGAAATCAATCGCCTCTTTGATAACATCGCTCTTGTCATAATAGTCCTTCGGCACGTAATCCGCTTTTTCATAATGCTTGATGACCTGCTCGCTCTTTTCACCGAAAATATAAATATTATCGTCGCCGACCAGTTCGTGGATCTCCACGTTTGCACCGTCGCTCGTTCCAAGCGTCACCGCGCCGTTTAACATGAACTTCATGTTACCCGTGCCGGATGCTTCCTTGCTCGCAAGCGAGATCTGCTCGGACACATCGCATGCCGGAATCAGTTTTTCAGCGTAGCTGACGTTGTAATTTTCCACCATAACAAGATGCATATACGGGCTGACGTCGGGATCATGATTGATGATCTCCTGCAGCACAAGCAACAGATGAATGATGTCCTGCGCAATCACATAAGCGGGAGCCGCCTTTGCACCGAAAATGAAGGTGAGCGGTCTTACCGGCTTTTTGCCTGCCTTGATCTCCAAATACTTATGAATGATATAAAGTGCATTCATCTGCTGGCGCTTATACTCATGCAGTCTCTTTACCTGAATATCAAAAATAGAATCCGGAGAAACTTCAACATCCTCGTGCTCCTTCAGATAAGCGGCAAGCTTCTCTTTATTATGAAGCTTGATCTCGGCAAGCCGATCGAGCACCGCCGTGTCATCCTTAAACGCAAGCAGCTTTTCAAGCTCCGCCGCGTCCTTCTTATATCCTTTTCCGATCGTCTCTTCCAAAAATGCAGCAAGCTCTCTGTTGCAGGATAAGAGCCAGCGGCGGAAGGTGATGCCGTTCGTCTTGTTATTGAATTTCTCAGGATACAGTTTGTAAAATGCATGCAACTCCGTATCCTTCAGAATCTCCGTGTGGATCGCGGCAACGCCGTTTACGCTGAATCCGTAATGGATATCGATATGCGCCATATGAACGCGCTTGTCCTTATCAATGATCTGCACGGCCTCGTCTTTATATTTTGCACGCACGCGCTTATCAAGCTCCTTGATGATCGGCACAAGCTGCGGAACGACCTTATCCAGATAAGCGAGCGGCCATTTTTCAAGTGCCTCCGCAAGGATCGTATGGTTCGTGTATGCACAGGTCTTGCTGACGACCTCGATCGCCTCATCCATCGTGAATGCCTTGTCATTGACCAGAATGCGGATCAGCTCCGGAATGATCATCGTCGGGTGCGTATCGTTGATCTGAATGACCGCATGCTCATTCATCTTGCGCAGGTCGTACTTATGCTCTTTCATTTCCTGTAAAATAAGCTGGGCGGCATTGCTGACCATAAAATACTGCTGATAGATGCGCAGCAGATTTCCCGCTTCGTCGGAATCATCCGGATACAGGAAAAGAGTCAGGTTCTTCTCAATATCTTCTTTGTCAAACGTGATGCCGTCTTTTACAATGGACTCGTCAACAGACTCGATATCAAACAGACGCAGCTTATTGATGCCGTTGTCATAGCCGACCACATCAATATCATACAGGCGGGACTTCACTTTGCGGTCGCCAAACTCCACCTGAAACGTGATATCCGTCTTATTCAGCCAGGACTGCTTCTCGATCCAGTCATTCTTCTCCGTCTTCTGAAGACGATCCTCAAAAACCTGCTTGAACAGACCGAAATGATAATTTAAGCCGATGCCCTCGCCCGGCAACCCAAGCGTCGCAATGGAATCCATAAAGCACGCTGCCAGTCTTCCGAGACCGCCGTTTCCCAAAGACGGTTCCGGCTCTACTTCCTCAATGCGGCTTAATTCTTTTCCTTTCTTCCTCAAAATCTCCTCGACCTTATCGTAGACGCCGAGATTGATCAGGTTGTTGGATAAGAGTTTTCCGATCAGGAATTCAGCGGAAATATAATAGATTTTCTTTTCGCCGTTGATTTCGTCCGTCGCTTCCATCAGACATTTGGACATCTGAAGAACGCAGTAATACGTCTCTTCATCCGTACACTCGCTAATGGTCTTGCCGAACATGTCTTTTGCAAAATCCTCCAGCTGCTGTTCCAGTTTTAATTCCAATACTTCACGCTGCATGTTTGGTAATAATGTCATTTCCGTTTTCCCTCCTGCTTTTTGCCATTTCTTTTTTACACGTTTTGCTCTTTGCCTGTTTCTGCTTTTTGACTGTTTCTACTTTTTGACTGTTTCTGCTCTTTACGTCCTTTTTGTTTCCATTCTTATTAGTTTGATACTGAATGATATTTTTTACTACTGCTTTTCCTGCCTTTACAGGCATTATGATCTATATTTTTCCTGTTTTTTTCTCTTTCTCCCCTAGAATAGCACAAGAAAACGTTTTCCGCAAGGGGTAATTTCCATTTTTTTCAAGTTTTCTATATCATCCCGGAACCGCATAAAGGTGATCTTTCATCCTAATCCTCCATGTCAAAGCATTTTACTGCAATAACGCGCGAAGAGAAAGTCGCTCGTGAAAGCAAAACGTCCTTATGATTCGTAAAAATTAGCGGGAAGGATTCTGTCTCAGCAGATAATATCTAGATATTCCAGCCGCACGATCTGATAGTCGAGCACGACATTGCGGCCCTCCATGCCGTTTAGCAGCAGAGCGACTTCTTTGACTGCTTCCTCGGAAACATGACTGAAATCCTGACGGACCGTGTTCATCTGCTTTCCCACATATCCCATGAGCGTGATGCCGTCAAAGCCGCAGACCGGATGATACACATTCATTTCCGTCAGCGCCTTCATCGCCCCGATCGCCATCAGATCGGAAGCACAGACGATCGCATCCGCATTTTTTCCATACCGGAAAGTCAGTTCACGCGCCCGTAACTCGCTGAACTCCCCATAATGAATCGTCAGCTTAAATCCCTTTTCTTCCGCCAGTCTGCGGATACCCTTCGTGCGTTCTTCCGTCACATATCCGTTTCGTTTGCCCGCAAGATACAGCACATTCTGTACCTTGGTCGGATTGGCCTCGATCGTCACCCTGGCAACTTCATACTGCGCGCGCTCCTGATCGATCCATATCGAAGATGTATTGGGATTCGCCATCGGATAATCAATGACCACAGTCTTGAAAACCTGACTTTGAATGAGCCGGTGCAGCACTTTATCATCTTTGGACAAGCCGTAAATGATCACGCCGCCAATATTCTGCGAACGCAGATAGCGTGTGATCTCCTCTACGCTCTTATCCTGTATCATGCTGAAAAACACGGTCTGCACATCAAGGTTTAATTCTCGCGCCTGGCGGATCGCCCCCGATAAATACTGCATATCGATCTCATCGATCGCCTGCGTCTGCTGGTTGAGATTAATGATGAGTGCGACGCGCGCCGACTGCTTGGACGACAAAGCGGACGCCACCGCATTCGGAACAAAATTCAATTCCTCAATTGCCTCGTTGACTTTCCGCTTCGTCTCCTCGCTCACATTCGGATACCCGTTCAATACCTTGGATACCGTCGATATTGCCACGCCTGCATGCTTTGCCACATCTTTAATGGAAACCATTGTCCCGCTCCTGTTCTGTAAACATTTACTCAATTGGAAATCGTTTTCCTTATTATAAGATGATTTTTCCGGCTTGGCAAGAAGTTTTGTGCACAGCTGTTCGTGTAAAACTATTTTTTAATCTTTGCTCCCATCCGCGTGCTTTAGCACGCACTCAAATCAGGGAGATTGAAACGTATTTATTTCAATCTTGCTCCCGTCCGCGTGCTTTAGCACGCACTCAAATCAGGGAGATTGAAACGTATTTATTTCAA
>RYVZ01000008.1:0-39958 GCA_003979345.1 Lachnospiraceae bacterium | reverse complement strand
TCCGCGTGCTTTAGCACGCACTCAAATCAGGGAGATTGAAACGTATTTATTTCAATCTTGCTCCCGTCCGCGTGCTTTAGCACGCACTCAAATCAGGGAGATTGAAACGAATTTATTTCTTTCTTTTTACCGGACGCAGAACTTCATATCCGATCACTTCCGGATAATGACGCTGGTAATCATTGCAAGCTTCTTCATTCCACTCGTAACCGTTCAATCCCGGATCATAATTCCATGCCAGTTTTTCCACTTTTCCCATTACCTCTCCGCAATCCTTCAAATAATCAAAGGGTGGATGAAAGAAAACAAGATAATCGCTGGCGGGCAGTTCCCTGATCTCAAATCCCTCCGGAATCACTCCCTGATAATCCTCCGGGACCCCAAAGCCATAAAAATAGCCCCTTTTGCCATTTTCATAAAACCATCCCGCCGTATGGCAGGTAACGATCGGATGTGAAACATGACTCATGCTGTCGATTACTCCACAGACACTGTCACAATCATGCCTGCTCCAAAAACTCATATAATCGGTCGCATTCAAATCCCAAATACCGATATATTTGTGTGCCGGAATATGCTCCACGCGAACATGTGCGTCTGTCAATAACGTCTGATTCATAGTAGGTTCTCCTTTTCTCATATAATGTTCAGGGAAGAAAACAACTTTTAAGTTGGAAAGCGCGATCGGAACGGGATTTTTCCGATATGCAGCCGGTGTACATCCGAATGCATTCATAAATGCTCTCGTCAGAGCTTCCTGTGAGGAAAATCCATATTTCATAGCAATATCGAGAATCCGGGCATCTGTATCCCGAATTTCCAGGGCAGCCATGGCAAGCCGTCTGCCAGCGATATAGCTCTTCAATGTCATTCCCGCGATCTCATGAAAACGGCTGGAACAGTAATACGGCGAATACCCAATCTGATCGGACATCTCCAGCAGGGAAGGCGCTTCTGTCAGATGCGCTTCTATCCAATCTATCATTTTCTGTACAGTCTCATTCCACTCAAACAAATGTCTTCCTCCTTGTCAAAGACAGGATAACACAGAATCAGACAGAAAGTTTTGATCTGTCTTGCACTTTTTATGCGGATCAAATCATTCTGTAATGATAAAAAAGACCTCTGCTTTACGCGGAGGTCTTTTTTTCATCTTCTTAAAATGAAAACCTTCAAATACTTATTTCTCAAACAATTCTTTCATCACGATATGGCGCGGAAGTCCGTCCACGTAAACCGGCGTCAGTTCGCCCATGATCAGCGGACGCGCATACGCGATATATTTTTCATTCAGGTTCGTGCCGTCCTCCGTGAACCACTCGTCGGGAACATGTCTCTCCACGTTCGCGATCTCATGAATATCATAGGAGCTTGTACCGCACTCATACGGATCCTCTCCGTCCCTCGTGAAGATGATCATCTTGCCCGTCTCGCCGTTTGCGGCTGCCTTCATTGCATCCGCGCCCGCCTGGAACGCCTCGTTGATATCTGTTAAGGAAGCCAAATGCGTCGCTGCTCTCTGAAGTGTGGAGAACTCGATCGCACGGGTCTTTAAGCCGGTCTCAGCCGCAACAAGCTGTGCAAGGTATGCCGCCGTACCGGACATCTGCTTGTGGCCGAATGCATCGACTGCCACATTCTCGTTGGCAAGCTCACACACATAACGTCCGTCTGCGATATGAACACCTTCGGATACCGCAATGACAACAGAGCTCTTTGTCGCGCCAAGTTCTTTTACTTTTGCCATGAATGCATCCATATCAAATACTTTCTCAGGCAGATAGATCGCATCCGCACCGGAGCAGTCGCTTCCCTTTGCAAGCGCCGCAGCCGCTGTCAGCCAGCCTGCATTTCTTCCCATGATCTCAACGATACAAACGGTCGGCTTCTTTGCGCCAAAGGATTCGTTGTCACGGATGACTTCCTTCAACGAAGTCGCGATATATTTTGCCGCGGAACCGTAGCCCGGACAATGATCGGTGATCGGAAGGTCGTTATCGATCGTCTTCGGAACGCCCATGAAACGCTGGCTCTTGCCGTGCGCAGCCGCATAATCGGAAAGCATTTTAACGGTATCCATGGAATCATTGCCGCCCGCATAGAATAAGCATTCGATATCATGCTTCTCCATGATCTCAAATACCTTCTCGTAAACATCCTCATGACCCTCGATCTTCGGCATTTTGAAACGGCAGGAGCCTAAAAATGCGGAAGGCGTTCTCTTTAAGATCTCCACATTGACCGGATCGGAGAAATACTCGTCCATATCGCAGAGCTTGTCCTCTAAAAATCCTTCGATTCCGTGTACCATGCCGTAAACCTTGTTCACGCCAAGCTTCTTCGCCTGAACATACACGCCCGCGATGGAAGAATTGATGACGGCGGTCGGTCCGCCGGACTGTCCAACAACAATATTACCCTTCATTTTGACCTCTCCTTATAATATTGGTTTATTTTTGCACAGGACACACTGCACCTTACATGTCAGTATATCCACATCGTTCTCATTATATCAAATCGGTATTGTCGGCACAAGCATAAAATACCAAATTCTTCCTCCGCAGGGATTGTTAAAAGTTATTTCTTATCAATTCCTTCATACATTGACAGCATATCTTTATCTAAGAAAGGACGCAGCTCTTGAACCGCACTCACTCCGTCTTTTCAATTACTTTTCTGGCAAACCTGTTTAAGAAACTGCTCTCTAAAAATGGCGCAATTGATTGAAAATGCTTCAGCCCATGCCCCTCATTATTCTTTCTTCGCAATTTCCTGAAGCGTCTCTTGAGGAATAAAGGGCATGATGTCATCAAGCGAATAGAGCCCTTCCGCCCTGTACCGGTTCCACGCGAGTTCTTCGATCACCGCATCTGAGATAAACGGCACAATGTCCGAAATGCTTTTTCGCTCCGCCTCCATGTCGCGGGCAATCTGCTCTAAGACATTTCGTTTCACAAACGGAGCAATTTCAAATAGTTTTTTATAACTGCCCGCATCGGCTACTTTTCGGGCAAGCCCGCTTATTGTATCGGCACTCAAAAAAGGCATCAGCCCAAGCCCGTCGCCAAACCCGACGTCCTGCATTTCCTGCGAGTTCATCATCTCCCTTTCCACTCTATCAAAGATCATATTTATCTGCTCCGGTTTCAATATGGGCGCAGCATCCGTAGCCTCCTTCAGTGTGACGGTGTTGTCTTCCAGATATTCGCCGAGGTTATCCTTTGCCGCACTTTCAACCAGTCCGGATTTTTCACTCAGGATTTCGTCTATCGTCACATGAAAAATCTGCGCAAGCTCCGGCAGTTTTGAAATATCCGGCATGGAACTTCCACGCTCCCAATTCGACACCGCCTGAAAACTGATACCCATTCTGTCGGCAAGCTCCATTTGCGTCATGTTTTGCTGCTTTCTCAGCTCTGAGATTTTGAATCCTACATTTTTCATATCAAACATATTGTTTCCATCCTTTCTGCACAGAGGAATCAAACTTCCTCATCACAGACTGATTATCCCAAACTCTGTCTCATTTTTACAGCAAGCAACAATTGAACGGATAAAAACCGATTCAACCTATAATTGAGTTGGTGCCAAACAGAGATTTCGCCGCACTCCGGTACCTTCCCCGTCTTCCTTACTCCGCCTCCGAAAAAATCATGGTTTCCGCACTGCCGCGAAACGCCTCCATCCACAAACTGTCTCCCACCTGCGAGAACGCGATATAATAAGTTTTGTCCGCATCCACGATATATTCAAGCTGCACGTAATGCACGCCCTTCAAGTCATAAGAAAGTTCCACGGCATAGGCAGGATAATTCCCGACCGATACCGCTTCATAGCGCGTCATCGAAATTTCAGGTCTTTCCTTATATTGTTCCTCATATGCATCATCAAGAAACGCAGCAAACTGTTCCCTGCCCCCTGCCATCACCTGTTCAAAATCCGTTGTTTTTTCGGTCGCATAGATATAAACATTAGACTGATCGTCGGGATAGTTTTGATTCAGGTATAATCCGTCCGTCGTAGATTCGGAATAGCCCTTCGGAAGTGTCAGTATCAGCTTTCCGACCTGTGCCGTCTCCTGCGTGCCGGTTGTGTCAGCTCCGTTCCACGCGTCGGTAACAGGCGTCCCGTCCGGTCCGGCCCCGTTTTCTGGCACAATGTCCTGCACTCCGCTGTCTGCAGGGGAATCTTTCGCACAGCCTGCCCCCACACAGAACATTCCCAAAAACAGCCCGGCGGTTAACAAAATGCGTATGCGTGCTTTTCTTTTTTCAGATTCGATATGTCTGATACGTCCTATAGACACGGCACCGCCACTCCTTCCACAATATCAATCTCTGCCCCGCTTCTAATATGATCTGTTCCTGACAGCCTATGAAAAGGGGTTGTGCTGCCTGCACACCCGCCCTCCCCTCCACGAAATGCACGCGCACACCGCTATTCTCCATGATTTTGGCGTTCCCGTCCTTCTTGATGATATCGATCACTTCTCCCAGTTCCGCCATAAGCCATAACAGCTTATTCCTTCCCGACAGAGGACACACGGGCTCCCACCTGTCCTTATATTGTTCCTGCAGTCTTATCTGCATATCCTGCATTTCCCCAAAACCGAAATCTTCCATTCCCCGTTTCTTCTCCTTCTGCTGTCAATTACCAAAGGCATACGCGTCCCGCGAACATCCCTGTTAGCGTGCAGCCGTTTAGGCAGATCCCTGAACGGTTATCCTGTTATTCTTCTGTTCTGCAAATTTTCTTTAATGCCATAAAAAGCAAAACAAGAGAAGCAGTGAGCAGAATGTGGGAAATGCCGGCAATCCCTGAAATCGCTGCATCGGCCGCTTTCGAAAGCACAGCGCCTTTTACCTGAAGGACACCTCTTATAAGCATCATGCACACCATAAACGGAAGCGAACTATTGTAAAAAATAAAAAAGCATTTGAAAATTTTGCTTTCCGAAATGCGGTCATCGCGACTGCAGAATAATGCAAGAATAAGGAACAGGATCATTCCGAATACAAACAAATGCGTATGTACAAAGGCAAGCATCGTTTTTCCCGTAAATCCCTGCCATTTCGTAAATTCCCGATAGAATACTCCAGCCGCAATCGCTGCAATAAAATAGATCATGGATGTATTCAGCATTTTCTTCATGCAGACAATCCCCCTTCCAATTATCCAAATCAGGATCATAAAGATCCATCCGTCCCACGGACTATGTCACAGACAGCTCATTTTCTTCTTTTGAATACCACAATTTCCGGATCGGAACCGTTTTCTCCGTATTCACAGATAAGAAGATACGTTTCATCCGCCGTTATCCCATAACATCTGTCACTGCCCTTTTTGCCGACCTGATTGCCGAGATAGATCTTATCATCTTCCCAGAATTTCACTTTCTGTCCGCCCGGCAACATGTATTCCAGATTTACAAAAGAACCTTTCAGCGCATAAAGCGTCGTAACGTCTTCCATGTCCGCGATCCCAAGCGCACGTATCTCCGAGAGAAGCTGTTCCTTTAGTCCGCATTTCCCGTCCGGCTTAAAAAAATCCTCGCACCGTTCCTGCCCTTTGCTCCGGCAGCAGGTAGCGATCATACAGTTTTTTCCAAGCACCCCGCAGCCCTCACAGCTGTCCCTTAACTCACATTCTGCGCAGTCCAGACCGCATACTGCAGTTGATCTTTTCATATTTGCTCCCATCTGCATGCTTTAGGACGCACTTAAATCAGGGCTGTTGAAACAATTTTCTTTCAACATTTCACCCTCTCTGCCCTATCATTTCATGCCCCGTTGCAACTGCTGGTTTCTTTTGGCATTATTATAGCACCTGAACTGAAAGACTGCAATTCATCAAATCGAAGACCGGTACCGGATTCCGATTAGAAAAAAAATGTTTCCTGAGTGTACCAGTAGAAAAAGTCACGGGACGGACAATATAGAAAGAGCCGATAACCGCTTTTTTAATCTGCGTGTTATCGGCTCTGCGCCCAGCAGAGATCTCAGCTTGTCTGCAAGGATGGATTTGCCTGTTCATCTTTCTCCAATAATTCCAATAACCGTTTTTCTCCTTATGGCTTAATACGCCAATAACCCTTGGCATCTCGATCCAAAAGCTGTTCGCCAACCATATCACGGCGGATTGTACAGAAATCATCATGGAAATCTGCAATAATGATATTTACTTCCCGCTCAGTATAAGTACGGTCATATTCAAATGCCTGGGCAATAACTTCCAGAACGATACGCTCTTTCTTTCGTTGGGTAGGAATAGCTTTCAGCCTGCCATATTCAAAAAATGCATCAACCACTTTTTGACGATATTCGGCGTCCCGTTGAGCCTGAACTTCAGCCTCGTCAGACTCCTCTTGCAGAATTTCCAAAATGCTCGTCTCAAAAATATCCTTTTTGAGCGAGTACATCATATAATACTGGCTTTTGTAGGACGAAACTGCACCGGCATCTGCCAGCTTTTTAAGGTGAAAAGAAACCGTAGGTGCAGTAATACCAAGTCTTTCGGCCAACCGCTCAACATACATATCTTCAATTGCGAGCGATTTCAAAATCTGCAATCGGGACTTATCAGACAGGCACTTAAAAAGGCGAATCGCCTCAGCCTCTGTCATTCTGCTCCCTCCCAAGTCTTTGCGAAATTTTCCTTGATCTCACCGATCGTATCCAGCTTGATTTGCTCAAGACGCATCTTGACCGCATCATTATGTTGTTTGGCTTTGTCATATGCAGTCACCCAGCTTGAGGGAATTTGCTCGGTCTTTTGGACAAAGAAACGCCGCACTGCATCGGGATCTCCTTTACCGGTTTTAACCGCAACGGAAAGAATAGTGCGGAAAATGTCATAGACGTTTGCTTTCACCTTTTCAAAAGCGACCTCATCTGTACGCTCATCGTCAAGCAATTTTTTGTTGCGCTGGTTGCACATGGCGATCTGCTCCTCGAAATAGCTATTCAGCTTCGACACTTTTTGTTCAATCATAGGATAACCTCAATTTTTCCGCATCCCACAAAATCAATGTGGTCAGATGCCTTATTTTCGCCGCCGAACATATTGTTTGCGCCGACGGCAATATGGAATGTTCCAGCCATTTTTTCGTCCAATACGGTATATCCGCACAAGTCTGTAACATTAGGGTTCATTCCAAGCCCCAGCTCACAGACAATCCGGTTTTCCTTTGGCTGCTCTGCAAAGTGCTTTGCAATTTCCGTATGGCTGCTGCCGGAAATCTCGCCATTCAAAATCTGCAATGTGACATTGCTGTATTTCACATCATCCAGATAGAATGTCTTAAAAAACACATTGCCATTGGTCTTATTCTCAACAGGGGCAATATAGATCTCACCGCAGGGAAGATCGCCGTCGCCAGCGTCGATGTGCCACACACGACCGGTTAAGTCAAGGTACAGCATACAGTCAGCACCCGTATGAACGGCTACCTGTTTGACTCCGGCAAATCGTTCAGTCTCACGCTTACAAGCTATATGGACTGCTTCATAGTCAATATCATAAGCCTTATTCATTCGCTGAACATAATCTTGCGGATCAAGGTTGGACTCGGCAGCATTGGCTTCTGTCGGAACGCGGATTTGCGTAAACCGCCTGCACTCCATTAGCTTATAAAAGAGCTGCGATATGTACTTGCGGTAAAGAGCCATCTGCTCATTTTCAATCTGATAGCCAAGGACAATGGGCCGGTAGGCAAACACGTCCAGCACAGCATCGAATTTTGAGAACAGATCAAAATACCGATCATCGAAGCAGCTTTCCTTTGCGGACGAGAAGATTTCCTGATTGATAGAGCGGGACTGCTGCAAAAGGACTGGTGTTGCGCCTAATGCGGCAACGGACGCAGCAAAGCTATTTGCTATTTCCTTATCGGCATCCTCTCCCCAAAAGTGAACAAGAACAAGCTCTCCGGATGAAACGCCACTTGCTTTTACAATCTTGGATACTGTTTCGCTTTTCATCATTTCACCTCCAATCTGCTAATGATTATATCACGGTGTCATTAAAAAAAGCAAGTTTATTTTGATATTTATAAAATCAAATTATTTGCCTATAATTCGTTCAATTTGCCTCACCCGAAATGTAAAATAATATAGGGGAAATGTGAGAATGTACCAATACGAAAGCGTCCGGACTGCCGCGCCCTAGGCCAAGAAATCAAGCGCAGACGAAAAGCCAACGGCTGGACGCAGGAGCACCTGGCCCAACTTTGTTGTGATTTCTCTTTTGTGCCGTCTGTGCTGGTCGCGCCATGCGGTGACAGCTGCATTGCGGATAACAACTTTGCAAAAACCGTTAAAAGTATACATGATGTGTTTCTTGTATACTTCTGTACAAGCCATAGAAAATTCTCCCTTTCTCCCACATGGGGTGTTGCATGGTTTTCGGGTACATTTTAAGCATTTATTTGAAATACTTATCAAAAAACTTATATAAAACAACACATAATCCCATAGGCAAACCAAATAACACACCACCAATCAAAATTCCTATGATTAACTGATTTACAGAAAAGAAATCTGAAAAATAATAATTTCTTAATCCGAAAATTGAATTGACAAGAAAAAGTATTCCGGTTATTAACCCCGGAGAGATTTTTCTATCTTTGATTGTATAGAAAAAATGGTCGCCAAAATTTATAATTCCCCATATAAGAATTGCCACTCCGAAACAGACAAACTGATTGTTAAACACAAATAAAAAAACTGATACAAGAAGCATTGGATAGTAAATAAACAAATTGTTCGCCATCCAGTGTCCATGCGTCATATGATAAGGCAACCATTTATGCTCATACATCCACTTAGGGAAATCACCAATAGCTTCCTCAAATAAGTGAAACGGTAAATAAATCACCAAATTAAAAAATATAAAATACATCAAATTCATTTTTCTTCCCTCTCTTTCACCAACTCTTTTTCAAAATTTTCTTCCCATTTTTCCAGTGTTTCTAAAAGCAAAAATTGTTGTTCCAGAATAGTCCGCCCAAATAACGGAATGTCCTTATGTGTGGGTAATTGTTCTGCAATCTGCATTTTAGTGTTTTGAATACTGTTTTTAATGTTTGCAATACACTCATTTGCAGAATTTTCGTCAAGCAAAGCCATATTCACAATAACTGCATTAAAATCTAAAAATACTCTTGTTTCTGCTAAAGAAAATTTAGTCATCAATTCTTTAAAAATTTCTTTTCCCTTTGGCGTTATTGTATACACTGTTTTTTCGGGCATATTGCCATTCTTAACAGTTTCACTAACAACATATCCTTTACTTTCGTATTGAACCACTTTCTTGTAAACAGTAAACGAACCAATTTTTATCCACCTTGACAAGTTTCGGGATTCAATCTGTTTTTGTAAGTCATACGCACTTTTAGGACTTTGGCATAATGAACCTAAAATGATTAAATCGATCGTAGACATAATTCACCTCCATAGTTGTATTATACAGTGCTGTATTATACAGTATTTTGGGCATTTGTCAAGTTTAATAAATATTTCAAAAGCGGAAAAAGAAATACAAAGTAATGTTTTTAAGATTTTATATGATAAAGTGAGAGGTGCACCGTAGTCGGCATTGTGGGAATGTGTATAACTGGCTATCTCATAGAATTGTGGGAAACTCTGTTTGCAGCGTTTTTTCTTGAATGCAAAAAACGGCGCAAAACCTGAACTGTTAAAGTTCGATTTTACGCCGTAAACTGCGGATAACAGGACTTGAACCTGCACGGTCTCCCACCAGAACCTAAATCTGGCGCGTCTGCCAATTCCGCCATATCCGCCTGCCGTATCCAATATTGCATAATTGCTATCGCAATTACGGTAAGATCATGCTCACTCGGACGCCGAATCCATGTCTGTCGACATCATACCATAATCGCTTCGCGACCATGCTAAGTTCATGCACACTCGCTTCGCAACGACTTTTCTATCATATCATATACAGTTCATTTTGTAAAGCAGG
Organism: Lachnospiraceae bacterium; assembly: GCA_003979345.1. Classification (GTDB taxonomy): domain Bacteria; phylum Bacillota; class Clostridia; order Lachnospirales; family Lachnospiraceae; genus DLAJ01. The sequence goes on along the minus strand of RYVZ01000008.1, from coordinate 29,977 downwards.
GCGCTTTCCGTTTACCATCTTGGAAGTTACCGTTTTTCCGTCTCTGTCCGGCTGCGGCATCATTCCGCCTGCATATCCGATTGCATGAATCATATGGTTTACGTCTTATTCCTGTTCACCCATATCTCCCCGCGTAAACTTTTTTTGCCTCATCGGTCCATTTCCTGACAAACTCCGTCTTTGCGTCTGTATAGGCGTCCCTGTTATGTTCAAACCGCTTCCATAACAACAGCTTTATCATCTCATATTCTTTGGCTGTCTGCGGGTATTCATTCAGATAATCCCTAAAATACAATTCGTCGTTATCCCCTGCATAGCGAAGGTGAAGATGATAAACCTTTTCAGCAAACCCGCCTTTCTCATATCCGCGGTTAAACGATATTCTGCTCACCCCTGTCGACATTCGGACAAATCCATTCCGCTCAATCACTTTCGCAATATGCGCAAGCTCCGACTCCCCTGATACTTCAATCAGCACATCGACAATATCCTTTGCCCATATTCCGGCGATTGCCGTACTTCCAATGTGACTGATCCTCTCGACCGGACATTCAGACAATGCATTTTTCAGAAGCGTTTCGATCTCATCATAGTAAACGCTCCATTTGTCATTATGTGCCACAAGGAATATGGGAAACAAATCCCATAATTCTTCTAAAGACATTTGCGATAGTTCTTTACTCATTTTCACACCTTGAGACATACCGCCTGCGGCGGTACAAACAATGCATAAAATTCAAGGCGAAATTTAGATTGATCATCATCCGATTATAACCCCTTTTTTTACTAATTGCTGATATATATTGTTTGACGTAACAAATTGCAATCGCCAAAATATAATAATCGCCTTTATAGACAAGCCAAAGTAAAACAAAAAATTCTGTCAGCTATCTATTAACAAGCGGAGAAATAACAGGCTTTCCATCCCTGTCCAGCAGCGGGGCCATCCCCCCTGCATATCCGCTTACATGAAACACATAATTCACGCCAGTCTCTTTATCCACCCAAATTTCCATAACATTCATGGCTCCCTGCGAGTAGACCTTTTCAAATCTTTCATTCTTCACCATTTCACATACCTCCATAGCTTTCACTTCACCGAGTCAGCGACAACAGACCCGCACAATCAGAAATCTGTTCAAATTTCATTTTGGGAAATACCTCTTGCATCTCATCAAATACAAAATAGATTTCCTCATCATCCCATTCATCACCGGCTTCTTTTTGACAGCGCGCCAAACCCGCCCTGTCAGTAAATGCCACATCCCCGATCAGGATCATGCCATCCTCCTTAAGTAGGTTCATCAGAGACCCAATCATTGTAATTTTGTCTTCATCCTTCAGATGATGCAGGGAATAGGTCGCAACGATAAAATCATACCGATTCTGCAATACGGGTTCTGCCAGCCCCTGCGAAAAGTCTCCCTGATACAAATGAGCCTGCGGCATTTTAGCGCTTGCCAGACCGATCATTCTTTCAGAAAAATCCTGTCCCCATATCTCACAGCCCTGGTCATAGAGCTTTGCAGTCAGCGTTCCGGTTCCAAAACCGATGTCAAGAACTGTTGGCTTTCCTTTTTTTAATATGATCTCATAAATCCTGCCCAATATTTCTTTATACCCGGCAAACGGATAGCTGTTTTCCTGGTCGGACAGACCGACCATCTGATCATAACCATCCGCCCACAGATCAAATCCTGTTTGAGACAACATACAGATTCCACCCTCTTAATTTTATTTACCGCGTTCATTTTAGCACAGGCAGTTGCAAATATCCACATGCAATGCGGTGAGAACGGAAATCTTTTTGCTTGCATTTCCACTTTTTTACTCATATAATGGAATTGCAGAAAACCCATTTCTAGCACAGTCCGCACGTTAGAAAGCATTTCATACAGGCACATCGCCGGATAGACCCATTCGCTCCCAATATGATTTGAAGTATCTGCACGAATCCGCACGACATGATACAACTAAATAGTGTATTTAACCGGAGAACCGAAGGGGCGATACGTCAGCCGCCGAGTTTTACGAAAGGGGCTGGTGCCAATGGTTACATATGAAGGTCTTTTCGCATTTGTAATTATGCTCTGCGCTGCTATAACTCTTGTTATAAATATCTGTAAACGCAAAAAGCAGCGCCCTCGCTCTAGTAAAGTAAGGCGCTACTTTTTGTAGCAATTGTTTTACCGGCGGCTAGGCGTTATCTAGCTTTCGGTTCTCTTGTTAAGTACATTATAACAGATAAATTGTGACTGTCAACTATCAATAGATTATCTTTTATCAGAAAAACATTTTACGTTACACCGAAATTAGCCTTGACGCATTTCTGCCCCTATGATAAAATAACGACAGTTAAAATCAAAAAGAAAGAGGTGTACGAATGTGCGGTAAGTAATTCAAATTTACAGAATAGCGGATCATTTTTGTCCGTGAGTATGATGCAGACCGATCTGCCGCATACATACGGATTGTTTTGCTGTTGAATTTGGATTGCTTGTTGTGCGATTTCGGTACTGCCTGCTTTATTTTTCTTATAGGTCTTCAAATGCCAAATGCAAATATCAATATCAGACGATCATATGTTATTTGACATTGACTGCGGATTTTTCGCGTATGTTTCTCACGAAATTCCGTTAGGGCATTTAGTAAGAAGATTTCCCCATGGCATTTACCGTGGCATTTTTAACCGGAAATATCTTCCTGCACGATCGATCATCCCATTTTCAATATGCGCTGACCCGCTGTTGAAAACGGGATTTTTTTATGTGGAAATCATTCTGCATATTAATCCTTTCTCACAGTATGACCGAAGAAATGGAGGGATTCTATGTTAGAGTTAAAAAATATTACGATTAGTCTGAAAAAAGATGACCGCGTGCTGACCGATCATTTTTCATTTACCCTGCTCCCGGGCGATAAAGCCGTGATCATCGGAGAAGAGGGGAACGGCAAATCCACGCTCTTACAATTTATTTATCAGAAAAGGCTCATAGCGGACTATTGCAATTGTTCGGGCAATGTGATCACCAAAGCGAAACTCGCTTATCTGCCCCAGACCATGGACGCAGGCTGCAATCCCCTTTCGCTCGCGGAATACTTTGCGGACTCCGAGTATTATATGCATACAGACATTCTGAATAAGCTCGGATTGTCCGTCGAGTTTCTTTTTTCTGAACAAAAGCTTGGCACTCTTTCCGGCGGTGAAAAAGTAAAGGTGCAGCTTGCCAAATTGTTGATGGAAGAACCGGATATCCTGCTTTTGGATGAACCCACAAACGATCTGGATATTCCTACGCTGCAATGGCTTGAAAACCTGATTGCGGGGAGCACGCTTCCGATTCTCTATATCTCGCATGATGAGACTTTGATTGAAAACACGGCAAATGTGATCGTACACATGGAACAGCTCATCCGCAAAACCAAATGCCGCATCACGGTCTCACGCTGTCCTTACCGCGAATACCTGTCCCGCCGACAGGATGCTTTTTCGCATCAGGAACAGGTCGCAAAGAAGCAGCGCGACGACTATGAAAAGCAAATGGAAAAATGGCGGCAGATCTATAACCGGGTAGACCACGAGCAGGCCGTGATCTCCCGGCAGAATCCGGGCGGGGCAAGACTGCTCAAAAAGAAAATGCACGCCGCGCTTTCAATGAAGAAACGTTTTGAGCGGGAAAAAGAGAACTTCCTCGATTTTCCGCAGCAGGAAGACGCGATCCTTGCAAAATTTGATGATTCGATCCGGCTGCCTGCCGGCAAGACCGTGCTTGATTTTGAAGCCGACAGACTCATGATCGGAGAGCGTGTTTTATCCCGCAGCCTGAAACTGCAAATAACCGGAAATGCGCATGTCGGCATCATCGGCAGAAATGGCGCCGGAAAGTCCACGCTGCTTTCCCTGCTGTGGAATGAATTAAAGGACCGGCGCGACATTACCGCCGCCTATATGCCACAGAATTATGCGGAAGCGCTTGATTTTTCCATGACGCCGGTTGAATATCTCGCAGCGCACTATACGAAAGCGGAAGTCACCAAAGCCAGAACCTATATGGGCGGCATGAAATTTACGCACGAAGAAATGACCGGAAAGATTGGCAGTTTAAGCGGCGGGCAAAAAGCAAAGATCTTATTTCTCGAAATGGTCCTGCGAAAAGCGGACGTGCTGGTTCTCGATGAACCGACCAGAAATTTCAGCCCGCTTTCAAGTCCTGCGGTCAGAACCGCGCTCCTTCGTTTCGGCGGCGCCGTCATCAGCATATCGCACGACAGGAAATATTTAGACGAAGTATGTGATAAGATTTACGAACTGCGCGAAGACGGACTGTTTCCTGTTGCCCCTTAAAACAGCATGCGGACATTTCCAAAGAGCTGGCAGCATGGCCGCTCCGCCGGAATGTCCGCAAATCTGCATTTCTGAATAAAAATATAATTTCTGTAAGAATAACCCCGCCCCACACCTTCGATATCAGCCCGCTTCCCTAAAGCGCCATTACATAGACCTGACAAGGGTTGCATTCATCCCAAAGTGTCGGAAACACTTCGAATTCCCGGAAACCCAACGCAAGATAGAATGCATTCGTCCTGTCATACTCTTCATATCTGCCCATCTGAACCGTTTTGACCTGTAAAAAAGAATATCCTTTTTTACGGGCAGCCTCTTTTGCCACATCAAAAAGCATTCTTCCGGCGCCCTGCCGGTGGTACTCTTTTAAGATCCCCATCACGGCAAGCTCCGCCGTGTCCTTTCCGGTTTCTTTCAAATACAGAAAACCGATCGGCTTTTCCCCCTGATATGCGGCAAAAAAGTCCTTTCCGGCACTTTCCCTGATATATTCCTCTCTCGCCTCAGGAATGCCGAACCAGTCGGACAGCGCTTCAAGAATGCCGCGCGCAAGCTGCTTTTTTTCATGTTCCTCCGTGATTTGGCTTATCAGCATAACCTTTCCCGCCTCCGTCCCATCCTGTGCCATTTCTGCTCTGTTTCCCATCCATTCCGATTCTATCCTATCCCGTTTTCCTCCTGCCGCATTTTCCTTCTGCCCCGTTTTTGCTGCCCGCCATTCCACCCATTCGGTCAGCCGCTTATCCGCGGTCTGCAAACCTCTCTTTGATCCGCTTGTCCGTATCATAAAATGCATAACCAAGCCAAAGAAACCCGAGACACGACCCGGTCATCACGGAATAAGGCGCATACACATGAAAAACAAACAGAATAAGGCTGAGAGCGATCTCTGCCAGAGACAGCCATTTTCCCAATAAAATGAACCGTTCAGGCGCCATCTGCTGTGCATACTCCCAATGCGCCTCCGATTTTCTTGAAGCCGGTGTACAATATCCGTTCCCACTGTTGATATCCGATACCGGATGCTTTTTTAGCGCTGCCCCGACCGTTATCATAATAATCGGAACGATCAGATTTAAGACCAGTAATGCCTGCATTTGTTCAACTCTCCTCCTGCCCTTTTTTGACCGCAATAAAACATTTGTACCTTTCTCAATCCAAATATTTTACCAATACTTATTTCTCAATAAATTGCAAAACGAACATTTATATCAAAATAGTTCTACTAAGCTTATATAAAATTCTTACATCAATCATTTTATACATAATGCTATTTATAGATCATTCCACTCAAAAATCTCTTCCCTGCTTATCATCTGAAGCTCGCCGTCTTTCAACTCCCAAATCTCCTCAAAATAGGAGACGTCATCATCGTGCACTTCCTTGATCAGAACCCTCCTGCTTATCAGCACAAGTGCCTCCTCCGGAATTTCTTCGTCTGTTGAAAGAATTTCCACGCCTTCCTCCGGTATCCATGTATCCGTTATCCCGTCTCCTTCGTAACCCCCGCTGTCCGTCAGATCCATTTCTCTATAGTCGCTCTTCTCACGGCGGACGAAAAGCAGCTCCCCGTCCGCGTTTGGACGGTAATAATCTGTAAAGTACACCCCCCATCCGTCACGAGTGCTGCACGCTGCTTCTTTCGCCTCCGGATCCAGTTCTACACCCTGAAGCGTACCGGCATACCGGTAGCATCCCTCGCCCTCATCCCATATCCAGTAATAAAAAGGGATATAGTTATTGGTAACCCACCCGAACAGACCAAAATCGGTGCTGCCGTCAAAATTTAAGTCCAGAATCTCTACAGCCGACTCCTCCGACCAACATTCCGTATAGTCTTCATGCCAGTATCCCTCCGACGACAGGACAGTCTGAATCAGCGTATCTCCATCATAAACACGGACTTCCCTGACGCCAAACATGTATTCATTCACCTGTTTTCCGACCGCCTCAAGCCGCAGAATCCTGCCGTCCGCAAGCGGCGCTTCCCATGTCTGGAAAACATGATCTTCCGCCTGTGCAGACGTTCCCTGCCCGACATCTATTCCCGTTGCAGTGTCATTTTCCAGACCCGTTCCATCTGCGCCCGGCGTCTGCCCGGATTCCGCCCCTGTATCCGCGTCATTTTCCAAATTCGTCCCATTGTCAGCGCTCTGCGCTAAGTCCGTATCATTCCCCAAGACCGGTCCGCTTCCCGCGCTCTGTGACGGGGTCATATCATATTGAAGTTCATCCTGCGTCACGCTTCCATTTCCGCATCCGGTACACAGCATAGTGGTCAGACAGATAACAGCCGTTAAGCAGCTTTTACATTTTCGTTCCCCTGATTCCTTCACGCCTTTTTGCTTTTTCAATCCTTCCACGTCCTTTTGTTCCCTTAATCGCCCTGTGTCCTAATTCGTGAAGCGGCAGCCCCTTTCACTCCCACAATAGATTAGGCGCTTGTAATACTATATCAGATTTACCGACTCATGCTTTTACCCGCCATGATTTCCCTTTTGTGTTTTATGAAACCGCCCTTATTCAATCACAAGCTCAGTCTGTCTGCCGGCGTTTTTCTCATATGCATGCTTTCCGATCATGGAGCGCAGCTCCTGAAGACATTCGATATCCGTGCAGGCAAATTCCTGATAACAGATCTGAGAATCCGCTGTATTTAGATCCGGATAGAAATCAGAAATATAACACATAAAATTGTCAAGGATTTCCTCAAGCGGGTACTGTGAAATTCCGGCAGCATTTCTGCCCTCGCCAAACTCCGGCTCCTGAACAAATGACAGTGACGTCACATAGATAGTTTCCCCATCCTCCACGTTCTCATAAATACCGTCCTCCACCGTTTTATATTCCGGACCATTCTATTTTGGCGCATTATAATTTTGAATGTCTCTCATGCCTGTACTCCCCCATATGCAATGTTTCTTTCATTCATTCTTTTATGAGTCACCCTACACAATTGTTATTTTTCTTTTGCCGGATATTAAAAAGATTATAGCATAGAAATCCCCCGGCAACAACAACATTCAGACATACCGGAATAAACCTTCAACCGCAATATACTTCAATCCAGACATACCGCAATATACCTTCAGTTCAAGCATACCGCACATACCGCTTCCATTCATCAAACATCACGTGATATTCCCCGCTCACCCTTATTCACCGGAAAGCAGTTCCCTTGGCGCGATCTTCTTCACGCGCAGCGATATCAGACAGGCAGCGGCAAACGCAAACAGGATCAATCCTGCTCCGGCGGTCAGATTGAACCAGACCGGCACCGTAAATGTGCATTTCACGATTCCAAGACCGCCTAAGAACACCGCCAAAAGCGGATTGATGATACGTGCGCAGATCACCATTCCCACGGCTACGGAAAATATGACCGCCGGCATAAAGCTGAGAGCGGTCTGCAATACAAGCTGCCCGGTCGTATAGCCCAATGCCTTCAGGATGCCATATTCTCTTTTTTTACCGTTTAAGAGCGTCCTCACCAATAGATACATGACAAAAAGCACGATCAAAACGCTCAACACCATGACAACAGCCACGATCATCGTGAGCAGGGCGACGTACACGCTTCCTGATCCTTTTATGATCGCCTGTATATTATTTGACGCATTGATACTGCCTGCAAGCCGCTCTGTTATTTGATCATTGAATCCATCAATATCCGTGCCTTCCGAAAGATTCAGATAGTACGTCACACTCTGAAGTTCTCCGATCTTCCCGTATCCTTCCCTCGTCAGCGCGCAGTCCCTTCCAAGATGATTCGTGGTCTGCACAAATCCGGTGATCAGATACGTATATTCCCCTGCTCCCGCTTTCAGCGTGATCTCGTCTCCGATATGAAGCCCGTTTTCCCGCGCATATTTTGCAGCGACCGCCGCCTCATTCTCATATTCCGGAAAACGCCCTTCGATCACGACGCTTTGATTATTCAGCTTTGTAAAATCATCGCTCACGACCCCTTCCACGGAAAGACCGCCAACGTGCTGAATCTGCTCCGTGTGGTAAAGATACCGTTTCTCCACACGGTCATCTTCCGCCAGAATATCTAAAAACGCTTCCTCCATGTCCCGATTCACATTGATATAGGAATCCGCCGATTCTCCGGCGATCATGTCGATAAACGGCTGCATATCCCTGATCACATTTTCAAACATGACCCCCGAAAAAACAAGGATCAGAGAAATCACAAGCATGGTGATACCTACGACCACGTTTTGCTTGAAGCCCGACAGCGTGGTTTTCATTGCCAGCGCGGCATGGACCGGCAGGGACGTCCGCTCAAGCGGCACCGGGTTCTTTTTGAAATTATGGGTCGCCACTCCCTGACGGATCGCAACGATCGGCTCAATCTTTCTCATCCGCTTTGCAGACAGGTATACCGCAGCCACCACGACCGCCGATATGAAAACGATCGTGATCATGCAGGGCATCGGCAAAAAACGGATTTCATACGGGACTCCGGTCTGCGCGGTCATCATTTCATTGATTGCCGGGAACACACAATAGGACAGCAGGCATCCCAAAGCCCCCGTCACGACAGTGATTCCTGCAAACTGCGCAAGCAAAGAAACGATCAACTGCCTGCTCGTATAACCCACCGCCTTCAATGCGCCAAGGTTCTGCATCTGCTCCTGAATCATATGAACCACGTTGGAGGAAATGACGACCACTCCGATCAGCAGAACAAAGCATGCCATAGCGCTCATGACTCCTGCGCAGATCATCGGCGAAATATACCGTGCTGTCCAAACGTCACTGTAGCAGTTATGATACACCGCAGTATCAGGGAACGCTTTTGAAATTTCCTCCAACAGCAGCGAGTCCATTTCCTTATTTTTTTCTGTCTCCTGAATACGGACGGATACAAGCGTGGACGGTGCCGCTCCCCCTTTTTCAGCAAGCTCGCAAAAACGATCCTCCGTCAGCAGAATGGATACGATACCGCAGTTATGGGTTCCCGTCATTGCGGTATGAAAAAATCCGCATACCGTATACGAGTAAGTCCCGCCGCCCAAAGAGAGCGCGATCGTATCTCCCACAGCGTAATTTCCTTCCATCCTGTAATGAACCGGTAAATAGACGCCGCTGTCAAAGCTTCCTTCCTCCGCAATCTCAAACGTGCCGACCGGCCGTAAAAGCGCCTCCTCCTTTTCCAGGACCGCAAAATTTGCCATGATCTCACCGCCGTCAAACGCAAAAGTGCCGGGAGTACAAAGCGCCTCAGAGATACAATACCCCGTCACCCCGTCCAGATCGTCTAATGTTCCGGTAAGAAAACTTTTGAAATCCTCCCCGTTCGTATAAGCTGCAAGCGTAATATGTCCATCGTTTAATTTATCATGATAACGTTCAAAATTCCTCTCATAATCCATCGAAAGCATGAGCCACAGATTCATCATTGCGGACGACAGCAGCACAAGTACTATGATGGCAATTGTCTGCCCTTTTGCCTTGCGGACATTCGAGCGGGCAAACAGCATCGTTCTTTTCATCATCTTCCTCCACCTTCTCTCATCTACCAGCCCATTTCCGCCAGAAATGCCCTCAGTTTTTCATGCCGTGCTTTATCGTCCGGTTTGTAATGTCCAAGCTCACACTCTCCCATGACCGCGCCGTCCTTCAGATATAAGATCCGGTTTCCGCGCCTTGCCGAACGCATATCGTGCGTCACCATCACGACGCTTAAGCCCTCCTCATGAAACTTTGTCAGCGTGTCAAGCACATCCAGTCCGGCCTTTGAATTGAGCGCGCCGGTCGGCTCGTCGGCAAACAGGATCTCAGGGGAATTGATCAATGCACGGACGATCCCCACCCGCTGCGCCTCCCCGCCCGAGATCTGCGTCGGAAACTTACGCTGCGTTTCCTCCGGAATACCGACGGCATGAAACAGCTCTTTTGCGCGGGCGGCGACCGCCTTTTTATCCCTGCTCACAAGCAGTCCCGCCGCGAGCACATTGTCCATGACGCTCATCGTATCGATCAGATAGATCTGCTGAAACACAAATCCGCAATGCTCTTTTCTGAAAACTGCAAGCTCATCGGAGCTGAGACCCGATATTTCCTTCCCGCAGCATGTGATCTTACCCAGCGTCGGAGTGTCCATTCCCGAAAGCGCATACAAAAGCGTCGACTTCCCGGCTCCCGACGCCCCCATGATCACGGTGAAATCTCCCTGATATAACGTCAGATCCATGTTTTTCAGAACGTGCTGCATGGCTCCCCCATTAGAAAAGCTCTTGCTTAAACGTTCGGTTCCTATCAATGCTTCTTTCATGATAGTCCTCCCTTTCCGGCAGTATTCCGCGGTGGCACTCTTACCGCCGCGCTGTTTACTGCTCTTTCACGTTCCATTCTGCCCTGCCGGGGGCTTAACTGTCTTTAAGCAAACCTTAAAGATTCCTTAAATCTTCTCATCGTTTCCGCTCAGCGCAAGAAACACCGTTGCCGCAAGTCCGTATTTCCCATTTTCAAGGACAAGCTTTCCGCGCATTTCCCCCATGAATGAATCGGCGATATGAAGTCCCAAGCCTGCCCCTTCCACGTTCTTTGTATTCCTTCCTCTCCAGTATTTTTCTTTCAGTCTTCCTACATCCGCATCAGGGACGCCGCCTCCGTGATCCTCGATCCTAATGCAGAGATATCCGTCTGTCAAAGCGGCTTCCACCTGAATCTCCGTGTCCGCATATTTATAGGAATTGGAAAAAAGATTATCAAACACCTGCTGTAAGCGTATTTTGTCCGCACAGACCAGACAATCCGGGATCGACGGGATCCCGGCGTAATGAAAATAGTCTGCTTCGGAAAGCATGGCATACAATTCACTGCTTTTCATATCCGCCGGCTCTACTTCAAGCTGTCTGAGCTCCTCAAGCGTCGCGGAAAAAAGATCTGTCACAAGCGTATTGATCTGATCTGCCTTGTATACGATATGAAGATAATTCTGACGGGTCTTCTCATTGTCCGCCGTCGCCGCTCCCACTTCCGAAGCCGCCCGGATGCTGGAGACCGGCGTCCGGATGTCGTGCGAGATCTTGGCGATCAATTCTTTTTTGGAAGCGTTCGCCTGCGCTTCCGCGATGCGGGCTTTTTTCAGTTCGCTCCTCATAATATCAAAGCTTTCCGTAAACGCACCGAACAGATTCTGCCGGTCCATCGTAAGCGGAATATCCAGATTTCCTCCCGCGACGCGTTCCGCAAAACGCTGCAGCTTCCGAAACGGTAAAATGACCGTACGCCTGACAGATACCGCATAGATCACGCACAGCGCGCACTGAAAGAGTGCCGCAAATAAAAAAACGGCGGCAGTCCGCTGCCTTTGCCGCAGCGCAATACGCACACCGTCATTTTCTATGATCAGTTTGCCGACGACCTCACCGCCCGCTTCCACATCCAAAATCGTATCACGCCGGATGACCGCTTCATGAATACTCCCGCTCAGTCCCGTTTTTGTCTGAAAAAGTACCGTGCCGCTATTATCCAGCACGGTATAGTCAAGTTCTGTCCTGTTTTGATGGGATTCCATCCGCTCCCAGTCGGCCTGAACGGACTGCACGGCCTCATTGACAATGACTGCGTCCTGTACGCCGACGCCCTCCTCCCTGTTCAGAAACCACGCAAGCGCCGCGATCTCCATAATAAGCAAGACAACAAAAGCTCCCAAAAACTTCCGGTATTTCATGATAATCCCCCATGCCGCCTTTGGCGGCTCAACTAAGTAGCACAAAACTTATAGCCGTCGCCCCACACAGTCACGATATAACGCGGACTGCCCGGATCAGGCTCGACCGCCTCCCGGATTTTTCTAATATGCACGTTTAACGTCCCGTCTCCGGTAAATTGATCCTCCCAGACTTTCTCAAAAAGCTCCTGCTTGGATATGACACGGTTTTTATTTTTTATAAGATAGGAAAGAAGCTTAAATTCAAGTGCCGTCAGCTTTGCGGGATTCCAAAATGCGGTTCTTTTCACGCATATGGTCTTTGCGCTAAAATCAACGCGCAGGAACTCATCTGCATAGCCTTCCTCCGTGCTTTTTGCATACCGCTTTAAGACCACCTTCACCTTGGCAAGCAGGACGCCGAGCGAACATGGCTTCTGAATATAATCGTCGCCGCCGATATTTAAGGCAAGAATCTTATCGTCATCGCTTGTCCGCGCAGAAAGGAATAAGATCGGAGCCTGCGTCTTTTCCCGAAGCTCTCTGCACAGTGCAAAGCCGCTTTCCTCCCCAAGATTGATGTCAAGCAGCATCAGATCCGCCGTATGCACTTCCCAGAAGCTTCTGCACCCGGCAAAGTCATAGACGACCGCTGTGCGGACCCCGAACAGATTGAAGTATTCCGCCGCACTGTCGGCAAACATTGTTTCATCCTCCACGATCAGGCAATCATATCTCATTTACGCTTCCCCACCTGTCAAACGTCCGCTGCCCGTCAGTCACCCTCATTGCCCTCACCCGCCGCTCACGCTTCATCCGCCACATGCTGGATGATCGTGCGATAAATACGGACGAAAAAGAAAACGGACAATCCAAGTGAAAATAGCTCTGCGATCGGAAATGCAAACCATACCGCAGACAGTCCGATCAGTCTGGCAAGAAGGTACGCTGCCGGAAGCAGGATCAAAAGCTGCCTTGCTATGGATACGATCATGCTGTAAAACGCCTTGCCAAGCGCCTGAAACACGGAACCGACCACAATGCTGAATCCCGCCGGTATAAAACAGATACTGATCGCACGAAGGGCAGGCTTTCCGATCTTTAACATTTCATCGGACGCCTCAAACAACAGCAGCAGCTTGTCCGGTATGATCTGGAACACCAAAAAGCCGACCGCCATCATGCCAACGGCATACACTGCTGAAAGCTTGACCGTCTTGATCATCCGGCTGCGCTTTCCCGCACCATAATTATATGCCATGATCGGCACCATGCCATTATTGAGACCGAATACAGGCATGAACACAAAACTCTGAAGCTTGAAATAGACACCAAAGACAGCCGCCGCAGTCGATGAAAATGACATTAAGATCAGGTTCATGCCATAAGTCATGACCGAACCGATCGCCTGCATGATGATCGACGGAATCCCGACCCGGTATATTTCTTTGATGATTTGAAAATTTACCGGGAATTGTCGGAAACTGACCCTGATCTCTTTATTTTTTGCCTGATTCAAAATAATGGCAAGTACCGCCGCCACACATTGACCAGCGACCGTTGCCACAGCCGCGCCCGCAACTTCCATCCGCGGCATTCCGAAATAACCGAAAATCAGAATCGGGTCAAGAATGATGTTGATGACTGCCCCCGTCATCTGAGTGATCATTGCGATCACGGTCTTTCCCGTTGACTGCAAAAGTTTCTCCGTCATTCCCTGCACAAACATTCCGATTGAGCAGATACAGCAGATCCGCATATAGGAAGTACCATATTTCATGATCACGCCGGAATCTGTCTGCGTCTTGTAAAAGAGATCCGTCAGAAAAATACCGATCAACACAAAGAAAACGGTTCCTGCAAATGCGAGAAAGATTCCGTTCGTCGCCACCCGATTGGCACGCTGTGTATTTTTTTCTCCAAGCGAACGCGAAAGCAGCGCGTTTACACCCACCCCTGTTCCGACCGCAAATGCGATCATCAATGTCTGAATCGGAAATGCGAGGGATACAGCCGTCAGCGCATCCTCACTGATCTTGGACACAAAAATGCTGTCTACGATATTATAAAGCGCCTGCACAAGCATGGACAGCATCATCGGAAGCGACATATTTAACAGCAGCCGGTTCACCGGCATCACACCCATTTTATTTTCTTTCATCTCCATTGTCTTTCACCCGTTTTCTTATCATATTGTTTCCTGTATCAGAATACCCGTATTACAAAAAGTATCCCGCAAAATATTCCTGCAATATCACAATTTCAAAAGTCCGCTATCGTTTACCATATCATTTCATAAAAAAAAAAGCAACCTTTCGTGAAAAAACAATTGACAAGACTGCCGTTCTTCCGTATAATATGGAAATGTTGATAGCCTTGAGGCTGTGTGTTCGTAGCTCAGTTGGATAGAGCAACGGCCTTCTAAGCCGTGGGTCGGGGGTTCGAATCCCTTCGAGCACGCTCGGATACCGGACAGTGCATGCGCTGTTTTCCTATCCGGTCATTAAGCGGTCAATTTTTTGTGTTCTGTTTCATTTGTACCATTGTATCGATCAGACATACAGTTTGACCACGATCCGCCCTAATCCGGCGGCGCCTGTCAGTCAGGCAAATTGCTATGGTGGGTATGGCGCAGTCGGCTAGCGCGCCAGATTGTGGCTCTGGAGGCCGAGGGTTCGAGTCCCTCTATCCACCCTGTAAGAGTGTAGTCGCTACCATGCCTCACAGCTTACAATTTTGGGCTATCGCCAAGCGGTAAGGCACAGGACTTTGACTCCTGCATTTCACCAGTTCGAATCTGGTTAGCCCAGCTTCGTGACTAGATATGCCGTTTTCGGCTATACTTTGCATATGGGATACTAGCTCAGTTGGTAGAGCACTTGACTTTTAATCAAGTTGTCGGGGGTTCGAATCCCCCGTGTCTCATGAAAAAACTTCTGCGGCAGGCAGAAGTTTTTTGCTTTTCCGCAATCTTCCGGCATAAAGTCTTTTTCTGTTCTGTCGATCTCTTTTTTCCATCAAGCGGTACGATTTACAGATTTTTAGCCTCAGATTTTTCATTTTCTATCTTTCGCTTTGTTTCGCTTTATGCTATCCTATAATTACTCAATTAAATTTTGGATTTTATCGAGTAATTTGACACAACCAATTCCAACTTAAAGGAGTTCATTATGTATCAGATCGATCCTGCAAAAAAGACCGAAATCTTTCAAGATGCATTAAACGAATTGGGAAACATTGGCGCCGGCAATGCCGCAACCGCTTTATCCCAAATGATGAATAACGTAACGATCAGGCTCAGCGTTACGACTGTGCGCCTGATCAGTGCTTCCGAAGCATGCGGATACATCCGCGATTCCAGCCCCGATCAGATGGTCGGCGTCTATTTAGACATTGTCGGGGATATCCGCGGACGCATGTTGTTCCTTCTGCACCGGGAAAGCGTTGACAGTCTGGTTTCAGCCATGATGGGCGGAATGGATGTTTCCATGATCCCGGATGAGATGAAATCCTCCGCCATGCAGGAAGTCGGCAATATCATAACGGCTTCTTATATCAACAGTCTTTCCACGATGACCGGTCTAACGATCGATGAATCTGTTCCCACCGTGATCATCGACACGATCGAACATATTCTTGCCGCTGCCATAGAAAACAACGGCAAAGTCCTGTATGTTCAGTCGCAGCTTCGCGCAGAAGCTGCAAATGTGCGCGGGTTTTTTGTATTCATGCCTGACGCCCCTTCCTTTGCAAAACTGATGAAGGGTCTTGGGATGTAAAAAGACTTCCGCTGCCGCGAAACTCTTTCAAAGAACGCTTCGCGTTCTTATATTGGTTCCTTTCGTAATTCCTTTATATCGCTTCGCGTTCTTTTAATCGCGAAAGTCTATGGATTTTGTCGGCTCACGCAGGGAAGTTTCCCGATATGTATAAAAGCAGCCGCAGCAATGATATCTCAAAGCTGCGGCTGCTTTTATGTTCTGCTGCATCAGCAGCAATTTCTGTAATTAGTTTTTGCTTGCATAGTAGTCATCGAACATGCCGTTCACTGCATCCATCGTCTCCTGACAAATGGAAGGAAGCTCCTTACCCCATGCTCCGGCTGCCTGCTTATAGCCTTTCTCAATGGCTTTCTGCATATCTTTCATCTTTTCTTCGTCATCACCTGCAAGTGCCTGCGCAAACTCAAACAGACGCTCGGAAGTCTTCTTCACGCCATAATAACCGTCCTCAGAAATCGCTTCCTGCGCATCCAGCTTCGTCTGTGCATCCACGGTAAAGTTGCCGCCTGCAAGGAATTTCCAGATGCTGTTATCTCCGGTCGCATAAGAGGTCTGATGACCGAGTGCTTTCTGTACCATATTGATCAGACTGGCGCTGCGCTGCTCCTGATCCGCCTGTAACTTCTTTACGATTGCTGCGCGGTCGCTTTCGGACTTCTTTGCTGTCGCATACTTATCCGTCTTCGCGGTAACGCTTCCTTCTGTCTTACTGTCCTGATATGCTTTCATGCCGCTTCCGGAAATCTCAACAGTTGCGCCCTTCTTATTCTGATCTGTTGCTGCTTTCTCCGCCGCTTTCGTGTTGTTGCTTGTCGTTCCGGTATAATACTGACCGTATTGGCTGTTTACACCTGATACATCCATGCTCATGCTCTCTTCCTCCTTGATTTTTCTTCGTAAATCCGTTTACGAGCTACTCTACAGTTTCTACTTATATTATCGGTGATGCCGACCTGTTTGTTAATAGGATTTCTGTGCTTTTTCATATCTTTTTTCCATATATTCTCAGCAGATGATCTTTGCCTGACTGCCCCCGCTTACGCTCTTTGTCACTATGATCTGCCTGTCGATCCGTTCTTTCAGCAGCGCGACATGAGAAATCATTCCGACGAGACGGTTTCCGTCCGCCAGTCCGTTCAATGCTTTCATTGCCTGATCCAGTGCTTCCTCATCAAGAGACCCGAATCCTTCGTCCACAAACATCGTGTCTAGCCGGATACCGCCTGCAGACGCCTGAATCTCGTCGGAAAGTCCTAACGCAAGCGAAAGCGATGCCTGAAAGGACTCCCCGCCGGAGAGCGTCTTGACACTGCGGCGTGTTCCGTTGTAATGGTCGATCACATTTAATTCCAGTCCGCTCTGACTGACACGATTCTCCGCTTCCCTGCAGCGTTCCAACTCATACTGTCCGCCGCTCATCATCATCAATCTCGTGTTAGCGCGCGCAAGGATGCGTTCAAAATACGTCATCTGAATATAAGTCTCAAGCATGATCTTTTCTTCTCCGTGAAGATTCCCGTTTGCCGTATCGGATAACGATTTCATGCATTTCCAGTTCCTCTCGGTTTTTTCGATTTCCTCCGCCTGCTCCAAAAGCTGCCCTTTCAGGCGTCCATTGGTACTGTTTCTTACATGGATGCTCTCTTTTTCCTTTACCAGTTCCTTCTTTCTGCAAAGAAGCTCCTCCCGTTGTTCTTCCTTTTCCTGAACCGGAACATCCGTGCCCTCCGAAAGCTGTTTCTTCAATTGTCCGATCTGTCCTTCCAGACTGCTGATCTCCTTATCCGACGCAGCAGTCTTCTGACGCGCCTGCTCCACTGCATTTTCGTACCTTTCCTGCCGCTCACGCAGCAATTTAAGACAATCGCCCGCTTTCTCTCCGCTTTCGAAACACAGCCGCTCCGAAAGCTGTCCCAGACTTTTTTCTGCTTCCTGTTTCCGTGCCGTACGGGAAATAACCTCACGCTCAAGTTCCGAGAGCTCCCCCCGCAGGCGTTCCAGCGAAGCCTCTGCCTCAGGTATCTCCTTGTCCAGCACCTGCCTTCTCGCAATGCGCTGTTCCTCCACGGCAATACGCTCCCTGCAGGCGGCAAGCTCCGTCTCCACAGTCGCCTTTTCTGCTTGTGCACGCGCCCGGAATGTGGCGTCCGTCACATCAAAAGCCGCCTCCGGTTCTATCCCACAGTCTGCCTCTGCGGGCGGCATGACTGCAGAGGCAGTTGACGGCAGCAGCTTTACCGCCTGCTTCGTGAGCGCCTCCCGTTTCTGCTGCATTTTTCCATGCGCCAGCCCCGCCCGGCTGCTCACTTTCGCAGCCGCTTCCTGTGCCTGATCCGCCTGTTTTTTTAGTTGATCCAATAGCTTTTTATCCGGCGCGTCCGACTCTATATGCGCCGGATACGGATGCTCCAGCGCACCGCAGACCGGACAGCGCTCTCCGTCCTTCAATGTCTCTGCAAGAATGCCCGCCTGCGCATCCAGATAACGGCGGTTATCGCGGTCATACGCTGCCTTCTTCTCCTCTGCATCGGCGCGCGCCTGACGGTATGCTTCCTGCTGCCTTTCGCATTCCTGTTCCAGATCATGATATTCATCAAGCGCTTCCATCAGTGCATCAAGCGCGGTGCTCCGCATCCGGTATTTCTCCTCATCTAAAGCAAGTCGCTGCCGCTCCTCACCGGCATGTACGAGCGCCTCCCTCTCTCGCTTTTTACTGTCTGTCTCACGTTGCAGGGACGTCATTTCCTCCTGTTTGCGCGTGCGCTGTCGTTCCATCTTGGCAATCGTTCCGGTCAATTCGGTGACCTCTTTTTTTCGTTCGTCAAGCTCTTGATATTCCGGAAGGGAAGCCTTCAGATCCGCGATCCAGTCCTTCAGTGTTCTGCGCTCCGCATCTTGATTGACCACAGAAGTCTGCGTCTGTTTCTCCCCCGGCAAAAGCCACTCATCAAGCGTCCTGACCGCCTCCGGCTGTCTTCCCGCCTCATCAAATACTGCCTGAAGCTGCGCTCTGCGCCGAAGTTCCTGCTCTCGTTTTTCTTCGGCTTCCGCTAAACTTTTACGCGCCTTTACAAATTCCCGTGCTTTTTCCAGTTCCGAAGTGACCTGTTGCAGCGTCTCTTCCTCCTTCTCAATTTCCCTCTGCAGCCGCTCTTCTTCCCTCTGATCCCTCATAAGCAATTCTTCAACCAGCTCCATGACGTCTGAAAAAGGAATTTCGCCGCCTAATGCCTTTTCCCGTTCTTTCTGCGAACGCAGATCGTCTTCGGCACAGCACACAGATCCGATCAGGGTCTTTACGCGAAGCCGTTTGTCCTCCAGCTCCCTTTTGATCCTGCCCGATTCGCTTTTTAACCGCTCCTGAAGCTTCCAAAAAGGTTCCGTCCGGAAAATCTTACGAAAAATATCCTGCCGTTCTCTAGTCGATGCAAACAGCAGCTTCTGAAAATCCCCCTGTGCGATCATCGCAATCTGCGTGAACTGGCTGCGGTCGATTCCGATAATATCGCGGATCGCTTCGTCCACCTCCCGCAACTTCGCGAGCACTCTGCCGTCCGGATACCGTAACTCCGCATCCGCTTTCTCGAGCGTCATGCCGCTGCCGCGCTTCGCCGGACGCATATATTCGGGATTCCTCCTGACCACGTATCGTTTCCCCGCATATTCAAACACAAGTTCTACCATCGTCGGGGTATCCGGCAGGGCGTATTGGGAGCGCATCATGGCAGGTTCCCTGTTCTCTCCGCTCGCTTTCCCGTATAATGCGAACATCATCGCATCAAAGATCGTTGTTTTTCCGGCTCCGGTATCCCCGGTGATCAGATACAGTCCGCTCTTCCCAAGCTCATCCATGTTCAATTCTGTCGTTCCCGCATACGGGCCGAATGCTGACATTGTTAGTTTTATCGGTCTCATAGCAGCCTCCTGTCTGTCAGGTAATCCCTGTTATCCGCCGTCCCATATCTCCAAAATCGTTTTTTCCAACCATCGTGTCTGTTCGTCACTCACCGGCTGGCAATTCTGCCGTTCGTAAAACTCGCCAAATAATTCCAACGGCGTTTTCTGCTTAACATCGCCAGTGCCCTCAAACTGCACGCCGCCTCTCGTCCGTTTATTATCATAATCAAGCTTCATTAAATGGTAATAAATCGTCCGCAGTTTACCGAGCGCGTCAGGAATATCCTCTTCATCGGTCAACGTGATATGCAGATAATCTTCCTGATACGTGGTATGCTCATAGAAGCTCTTTTTTGTCAGCTCTTCATAGGTTCCACGAATCTCCTTCATATCATGCTTTGGCGTAAGCGGCACCAAACGCACGGTTAATGTGCCTTTTTCCTCAAGTGTAACGACCGTGACAGATTTCTGGTCCTTCGCCTCGGAAAAAGAATATTTGAGCGGCGTACCGCAATAGCGTATCCTGTCTTCGTTACAGCGCTGCGGCGCATGCAGGTGCCCTAGCGCCACATAATCGAAGCCGTCAAACACCGACGCATCTACGTTGTCGCTGCCGCCGACCGAAAGCTCCTCCGACTCCGTGCGGGCGGCTCCGGTAACAAACTGATGTGTGACCAGCACATTGCGATCCGTCCGGTCAATCTGCATCCGTTCAATGGTCACGCGAACCGCATCCGTATAATTTTCAATCGTTTCATCGGGAAAACAACTCCGCACATGGGCGGGTTTTACAAAAGGAAGTAAAAAGAAATGCACACTGCCATGCGCATCGGATAACGTGACTGGCTCAGTCGTGCCATGATAAGCCGGCGCAATATGGATCCTGCTTTCTTTCATGAGCCTGCTTCCAAATGAGATCCGCTCGGCGGAGTCATGGTTTCCGCTGATGACCATAACAGTCAGACCTCTTTTGGAAAGACGTACTACAAAATCATCAAACAGTCCGACTGCCTCGACAGGCGGTACCGGTTTATCGTAAATATCTCCCGCAATCAGTACTGCGTCCGGCTTTTCGTCGTCAATGATGTTCATGATCTGTTGTAAAATGCCGCTCTGTTCCTCCAGCATGGAAAATTCATGCACGCGTTTCCCTAAATGAAGGTCTGAAAGGTGGATCATTTTCATCGTGCCGCCCTCCTTTTATCTGACAGTGTTCCATGCTCATTCATCCGGCAGGCAATCATATCGCGTATTCTCCCGATCCCGCCGCCGAAATCACCCTGATCTCAGTTTCATCGTATACTCAATATCTACGCATGTCAATGGGAATTGTCCGTCCGTTCGTCAATATTGCCCAAGTATTTCCTCTTTTAACGTTAAAAAAGCATCCATGCCCGCCTGCGTTTCTGCGAAAAACTCGTTATCAGACACCATTTTATAGGGAACATAGGTTGACATACCATCCGTCTGCACAATTCTGTTTTCATGCGTCCGGTAAGAAAACACCGGCGCGATCACCGTATCCCCGAACAGCTCATAAACAGGCATGCGCTCC
Organism: Lachnospiraceae bacterium; assembly: GCA_003979345.1. Lineage (GTDB taxonomy): Bacteria > Bacillota > Clostridia > Lachnospirales > Lachnospiraceae > DLAJ01. The sequence goes on along the minus strand of RYVZ01000008.1, from coordinate 8,732 downwards.
CCCAGACCGTCCGCCTGCCCTTCCACAAATACCAGATAGGATTCCCCAATCTCCATGATGTTGACAAATCCGCGGTCCATCGAAAATCCATACAAATTAGGGTATAGATTCCATCTGGTTTCCGTCAGGTAAACTTCGTCCCCCTCCTTTAACCCCTCACCCTGAAATACGGTCTCTACCTTTACTTTCTGCCTGCCCGTTCTGGCAAGATGCTCCATTTCCCCCACAGCGCAAACCTTCATCACGATCGGCGCCCCAGGAAGCATCTGCCTTAATTCCTCACAGCAGGATAACGCAAAATTTTCCGGAATCTCCGCCACATATACGCTATCCAGATACGAAGTATCCCGCGTTATATCCGTATAAGTTCTTTTTTCAAAGATTCCGTAACAGGCGGCAAGCAGATATACCACCATCGTAACGATCAGTGCGCCCCGCAGTTTCACTGCTTCTCCTCCTCCCCGATCAGGCATCCGTCCGACATCCGATAAACATGATCAGCCAGCATATCCATATCTTCTTTGCTATGGCTGGCCAGCAAAATCAACGCGCCCCGCTCCCTTTCCTGACCGATGATCGTTCTGATTTCCTGCACTCCTGCCTCATCCAGCCCATTCGTCGGTTCGTCCAACATGATGACCTCAGGATGTTCCATAATAGCCTGCGCGACCGCCAGCCGCTGCTTCATTCCCATCGAATATTTTCCGTAAACTCTTTTATCATACGGATCAAGCCCTACCCGGCAAAGCGCCTCACATATTTCCTCTTCCCCAACAATTTTTTTTAGTCCTCCAAGGTAGGACAAGTTCTTCAATCCGGTCATATTCGGGTATAACCCGGCATGCTCTAACACAATTCCCAGACTCGGCAGTACGGAAAAATCTTTATGCAGTTCCTTTTCTTTCCAAAGAATCCTACCGGAATCAATTCGCATAAGACCGGACAGTGCCCGAAACAGCATCGTTTTCCCTGAACCGTTCCTGCCGCAAAAACCATAGACGGCGCCTCTCTGCATGTTCAAATCAATATTCTGAAGGATGATTTTTCCTTTGATGCTTTTTGTCACACCTTCCGCAATCAGACTCATCTTCAGTCTTCCTCCGTTTCCCTGTTTTCAGATAACAAATCATATCTGCCTGCCACAGCCGCTCCCGCCAGAACGATCACGATATCCAATATGATAAGCAACATGATCGTTGCAAGCGGACTCAAATCATATCTGCTGTGAGCAAGCGCTTCTCCAAACGGCGCCCCCTGATGCCAGCTTAACACCGTATGCGCAACAGGATTGATCTCTATAAATAGTTTTATAAACTCTGCCGACATTCCGTTCCTTTCAAATATGCGGACAAACGCCAGCGTCGCCGTACAGACTGCCTGCGCGGTCATCATCGCCATAAAGGAACGACTGCTGCCAAGCCGGATTGCAAACAGATTGGTCATCAGCACCCACCCGAAGATCCATGCTGTATATATGAGTGCATGAAAGCCAAGTAAAAGTACACCGCTCTTAGAAAAAAGAATCCGATACCGCGGCATCGCCGCAAGAACAGTCGATGTGACAAATATCAGTTCAAAAAAGCATACATTCGCAAACAAAGACGCCAGTGACTTCAAATACCATTGCAAACGATTCGGATACCTGCTGAACACATAAACGCTTGCAGTACAGAAGTGACGGTACAGCTGACTGCCAAGCATCATCACGACCAGCATGTTCGGAACCATACGCAGCATAAATCTGACAAGATCCGGCAGCGTACAGCCCATTGCAAAAGCTCCGCGCGCCCCGCTTAACTGCAATACGAGCTCAGCCAGCGCAATCTCCTTCTCATAGGGTCTGACAAACGCAAGCGACACAAGACCTCCCGATATGACTCCGAACAAAATCATCATTCTTTTTGTTTGCCACCGGTCTACCATGTTTCCTTTTTTCCCCCCGCAAAACTTAGAACGGCAGTCAGTACAACCACAATCCCGATCCCCGTGACAAGATACCAAATGTTTTTCGGCTCATCCTGAAATAAAAGCAGATAGTCATACCAGTTACAGGTCACACTTCCCTTGCGCATGACCTGAAGATAGCTCGTTGCATTGAGCAGCAGATAATCCGGCAGAAACAAGAACATCCGGAATCTGACCGGCACCGCCTGCGAGACCGCCACGGGAAGCATCCCCAAAATACCCGAAACGGCTCCAAAAAACAAGACCATCACAGCCACATAAAACAACGGTGATTCCAGATAGAGAGCACTTCCCAAATAGCGATGGACCTTCAACGCATATTCCGGTTCGTACATACCCAGATGTGAAAAATCATTTTGGGCTTCCATGGGAAATGAAACCAGATATAAAATGATCTCGAGCAGAAACGGTACGGTAAAAACAAGCGCCGTAGCAAAAAACGCCGACCACAACCTGCTTCGCATATAATTCTTTTTTCCAAGGCGCGCGACCAGATACACCTCCGTCCTGGTCTGCTGTTCCTTCACATAAGAGAATCCTGCCGGCAGCGTCACCAAAATCGGATAGAGCATAATAAACAACGTCGTAACATCCGCATTATAGTTGACTCTGTTGTAAGATAATGTCATCAGTTTCATCGGATAATACATTTGGGTAATGTCCATCCCCCGAAAGGCAATCACATTGCCCAAATAATTACCGATGATAAACCATATCAGCAGCAGGAACGTCACAGCTGCCTCTCTCTGCTTTAATAAACATTGTGTCTGATACAGGATCAGTTTCCGCAACACAGATTCTCCTTTGTCAACATTCTTTTGTCAGAACCTATCGCCCGTCATATGAGACAATTGCATAAGCATCATGCGCCGTATTTCCCCTAAACTGAAATCCCACAAAATTAGTAGATAAATAACCTTCTTTTATTTTAAGTGCTGTATAGGAACTCGCACTCTCGTCCAAAACATAGGTGTCTGTAATTTCTAATCCATATCCGTTTGTCGCCCTGACCTGAATCTTGGTATAATTGTCAGTCCCTGATTCCGGATGCACAGCATGATTTTTGGCATATACTGTTGAATAATTCCCCGTTCTTGAGTCCGTATTTTCAAAATCTCCCGTCCATACCTGATTAGGATAGAGATAAATCTGCACTTCACCCGAAGCTGCAAGGCCGATGATACTGTTTGCTGCCAAAATCATTCCCACCAAAATATTGATCAGCATCTTTGTTCTTTTTTGATTACATTTCATATTTATATTCCCCCTTCTTCGCTCTATTGTCAAGTGTCAATTTATTTCACATTCAATTTCATATTTGAAATATATTTGAGTCAATCATTCTTTGTTTGAATGCGATATTATTTTTATTGAACTAGTTCATTTTTATTTTAGTACATTTATCGCAAATACACAAGGGACAGAGTTGTCAAATAACCTTAAGTACGTTATTTGACAACTCTGTCCCTTGTGTATTCTCCCTCATCCCGCTATATTGAAATCAGATTTCATCATTCGCAAAACATTCCATAAGGAGAAAGCCAACATGAAAAATGCATTCAGTAAACTTATCAGACTCTCTTCTCTTATTCTTTTTACCAGCCTGTTGTTGACCTCATGGAAATCATCAACGCTTCCGGGCGGCGAGAAACCCGGTCACGGCATTTCTGCGTGCAGTCCGCTGAATGACAGACCATCCACGGAAATTAAAAAGCAATAATTCACTTTTTGCTTACTTCCTTTTGTTTCTTTGTATAAAATTCCTCGCTAAAAATCTCCTTGCACAATTCCGCAAGCCGGATACATTTCTCTAATTCTTCGTAAAGAAACTTCTTATCTTCTTCACCACCGCTTTCTTTGATGCGTTCCGAGTGGTTCCACAGCTTGTTATAGATACTCTCATGAAGCATGGTCATTCTCCGTAAAACCAGATCTTCCTTTATGATTTTATCGCTTATTTCGTCTGAACGATCATACTTTCCCGCATTCCCATAATAACTTGCCACTGAATCCATCATCAATTCGTAGATGCTGATGTCCGTCCCGATCCCGTTTTCCGATACCAGTCTTTTACATATCGCATGCGCCGATTCCATCAGATCCGCTTTCTCTTCCCCCTCCGCCTTATCCGCGATATTATAGAAATAAATCAGTTCCCCGTCGGACAAATATTCCTCCTTTGCCTGCCTGATTTTTTCTAACGGCACTGTTTTCTCCAGAATCTCTTTCAGACTGATCAGGCATTCCTGCTTCGTGATCCTTTCCGTATGCCATAAGTATAAGCTATTCAAAAATGCAATTTCCTGCCTGTTCATTGTCGGTTCCATCGGAATGACCGCCTTTAACTGCGGCAGCATTCCGCCCATCGTCTTCATGTCCCGGTTATTCAACGCTTTGCTGACTGGTACAGGATCAAAACTTCATATTTATCCGTGACAATTCTATATCTTTGGTACTCCGGCGATACCCTCATCCGTTCCAACAGTTTTACCGTAACCTCTCTCTGGGTTTTCGCCGTACCGTTCTCCAATCGCCCTAAGGTTTTTTCATGACAGATTCCCTCGCACAATCCCTTTTTTGTCATCCCCAGCATCTTCCGACGTCTACGCACTACTTCCCCTATAAAGCGGTTCTTCGTCTGACGATACAGATAAACACAATTCTCCATTTTTTCCGAAACGCCTGCACTTTGATATAATCCGACCAGCTCTTTTCTCCATAACCTGACCTTAGACAACGTGACGCCCCCGATACATACGCTGTTCTCTCCGTCTTCCCCCTTTCGCTGTTCTTCCCACACATGCTCCATGATCTCCAGCAGTTCACATAAATAGAACATACGCTTCGTGGAACGAAGCAACTCTACAGCGGTAGAACACAGTTGAAGGATTCTTCCACAATGCCTTTTGGGCTCAACTTCTTTCATCAGTTCCAAGCAAAGAGCATATACTGCCTTGGGATAGATTTTGACTAAGCAATACGAATCCATTCCCGCCTCTTCTATTGCCGACAGCAGGATCTCATATGCCGCCATTTGATATGTCTCGTCCGCACACACTGATAGCTGCCCCACGCTTCCCCCGCAGCCGATATACTCGAGCAGCAGATTCCATTCCTGTTCCGAAAGAAGGCTTTCCTTCCACTGTTTCACCTCTCTTCCCGGCAGCGTACAGTCAATCGCCCTGCCATAAATTCTCCGCAGTTCTTCATACTCTACGCCCTGATCCTGTATCACTTGCGCCCGCATCGTCAAATAAAATTGACGTTCGATCTTATCTTTTTTCTCACCCTGTCGTTCGTAGCAGGCGATCATTTTTTTCCGCTTCCAAAATATCTTTATTCTCTATCGCGTTCAACAGTTTCTGCCTTCTCTGCCATGCCCGGTATTCGTCCGCCAATAAAAAGTCTTCATATCCGTCATTGGTCAGCCCAAGACGTGCCAACAAGCGGTCCCGCAGCATTTTCCCCGGCAGGCGTTCTCCTTCCTCAATTCTGGTTAACATACTTTCAGAACAGAGCCCCCGTGCAAGCCGCTCCAGCGTAATGTGCCTTCCCCGCCGCATCACCGACAGAAACGTATGAAATTGCATTTTCCCGCTATATTCATCCGTATGATTCTCCATCAGAGCCCCTCACCGTAATCCAATATCGCTTGACGCTGCTGCTGTCAACCTCCACGTTCTTTTGAATCGCCGCCATTTCCTTTCTGTTTGTGATATTAGTTCGTTTCTTTTCAAACGAATACGGATATGCATAAAATAAGTATAATTTCTCCGCGTACAAAAAACATGACGTTTCCGGAAAATTTGCGAAGACGGAAACATGCATCCGCGTGCTCTATCCGCTCCCGCCTAAAACAATTCATCCAATAATATATAATAACGCAGCTTCTCCGGATCCGGCTCTATGCCAAGTTCCCGGAACAAAAGCGATTCGTCATAACCGGCGGACGGCTTCGCGGTATAGCCATATGCCCCGCTATAATTATGCGATAAGCTCCGATAGCAAAGCGCAATATCGCACCATTTATCAGCGACGCCGGTTCTTCCAAGGTCGATAAATCCGCTCACCCGATCCCCCATACCGAACACATTCGGAAGACAGTAATCCCCGTGGGACAACACCGGTTCCTCCTCCGGCACATGGTCATACAGCCATCCAAGCAGTTCCTCCGGATCCCGAAACCCGCCTTCCCCGAACGTGTCCGGCTCCACATTGTCAAGATCGACCAGGCCGTTTTGGATGTTATACTCAGCCTGCTTCAGTTTATGAATCAGCCGCTGATCGGAAGGACAATCCGTGATATCGACACTCCACAGCTTTTTTAGGCCTTCCGCAAGGAGCCTGCACAAGACTGCGGGATCCTGCATATATTCCGTATCACATGCCATGTGTCCTTCACATTTACTCATCAGCAGAAACGTTTTTCCATCCGCTTTCTCATACGCATACACCTCGGGCACAGGGAGCTTCCCGCGCAGATACTGCATCATGCGGTGCTCATTTTCAGCCTCGGCGCTGCATTCCTGCACCTTCAAAATCTTATCCCCATAAAAGAAAACAGTCGCATTGGACATGCCGATGTCGTCTGTTTTCACTTTTTCCTCCACGATCAGCCTTTGTATTGATTCCGGTATGAACATGCTTTTTCCTCCCGATCGTTTTCCAGCAGATATCATTTTTTCTGCCTCTCTTCCAGACCAATACCATGTACCGGTCATTTTACCGGTTCATGAAAAGGCGGCGTTATCAGGCACACCGGAGTTCTAACAGCTTGCAGATATCGTCGAACTGCGTCTTTCCAGTCACACGATAATGGATCCATCCCCCGCCGCCGCAAGGATATCGATTGTCGATATACTCCTGTGTTTCCTGCCCCACCTGCTGATATACTGCTTCAAATTGTTCATTCGATAGTCTCATCATCACGGTAAACGCATTGTTTTCCGCAAAAACATTGCACATGAGTTTCCCTTTCTTCTTGTGGGAAATCCCCCATCCGTAGTGATTCCCATATGGAAAAACAATTTTTTGCTCCGTGTGAAAAGTATCGGTCAGCCAGTCGTTCAATAATGTAAATAATTCCGCTGCTTCCCCGCAGTACGCCGTCATATCCGATCTGTCAGGAACCGTCTGCTTGTCCAACATTCGTTCGTACATCGTTAACCTCCTTCGCTTCTTTCATCTTATGCTCTATTGTACCAAATATTTACAAAGCCTGCCATATAAATACCCGAATTTATGATCATGCTCTCAGCCGCGGAATGCTTTCAAAAAAAGAAAATCTATGGAATCCCATCCGTTTTATATAACTTGATGCTTCGCAAAATGTATAAAAAAGAGCCTGCTCCACAAGGTTTTATGCCTTATGAAGCAGGAAAAAGGGATGCTTTGATTGAGCGAAAACATTACCGGATATCTTCCGGCCGCCGCACTCCGCCTCATCACAGACGTTTCACCGGTATCCAGATCGCGCTTTCATAGTCCGCCCCGTTGGTATCGCCGTCAGAATACCATTCGACCGTCACGTGAAACGCGATCTCATACTCCGTATTCCCCGGAAGCCATTCGCTGAAAATTCTGGTATTGACCGTCTGAAGTGCATCCGGCATCGTGCCTTTGCATTTGAATTTCGCCCACTCGCCTGCGGGGATCTCAAAAACCTTCATCCCGTCCGGAACCTCCCCGCCCTGATAAGCTCCCGCAATATAATAACGGAAATGTTCCATATCCACGTCGTCCTCCACACAGACGCCAAACTCACCCACGATGCATTCCGCGATCGTCTGCCGGAGCGCTTCCTCTCCCGGTTCACACTCTGCATTCCCCATGCCATACCGTTCGTTAAATTCCTGCCAGAATTTCGGGATCTCCTGATAAGATGATTCAAAAGAAAATGTCCTTTCGAATCCGATCATTTTCATAACCTCTCTTTTTTCAATTGTATATTCCATTTTACTGCCTCCTTTTACTGAAATCTCTACGATCAGGGGGAGAAAGACTTTGATCCTGTGGGGCTGCGCCCGAAGCTGCATCGGAGACAGACCGTGAAAGCGCGTGAATGCCTTGGTAAAGCTTTCCTGCGAATCGTACCCATATCGATAAGCAAGGTCAATGATCTTCACTTTTCCGCCTTTTTTACCGTTTCCGCTTTGACAGCGTGCCTCATCGCCGGTATAGTCAGCCCTGATCACATCCAGTCCCGCCAGATACAGTCTGCGGTTCCTCAGGTACTCCCCGACCGAATAGCCCGTCACGATCTTAAAGCATTTTTGAAAATAAAAAGGGGAAAGATACACCGCATCCGCCACTTCCTGAACACCGATGTCCGTGAGCAGATGCTCTTCCATGTAATCGATTGCCTTCCTAAAGCTTGTCAGCCAGTCCATTCTTCCACTCCTGCTGTCATCCTGTTCAAAATCAGGATGTTTGTTCCGTCCATGATTTTTCGCGCGGTATCATGTCTGAAAGTATCTTATCATAATAGATTCGCAAAGTCCTGTCTTTTTGTGCTCTGGCTTGTCAGGTTTATCAGCTTGTCTCTACAAGCGCTTTCGCCTGAACAGAATTCTCCCAATTATAAGCTTGTTGCTCCATTTCATAATAACTGGATTCTGTTAATATCATATTTTCAGATTCCTTTTCCATCACCGTATCAAAAACCTTAAGCCCGCCGTGCGGATGATGAATATTGATCTTTTCTCCGCCATCTGCCTTTTCCAAATCACGATCACAAATAGCAGCCACTTGATCCGGCGTAAAGTGAC
>RYVZ01000057.1 GCA_003979345.1 Lachnospiraceae bacterium | reverse complement strand
TGATTTCATTTGCTTTAGCTTGCACCTGCTCTGCCGACAAATGATACTTATTTCTCGTAGCATACTGTAAGACAGCCTCTGTTCCCTTTACGCCGTCAAATTTCTGTTCTGCAATAAGTGTCTGACCATAATCAAACAATACCATTTTAGGTATTTTCATACAATTTATCTCCACATTCAAAATATCCCTCTTGTATCAGTAATTCTAATACAAGTGCCTCTCGTTCCAACATTACCTGAGTGAAATCATCCAGTATCGTTTTCCTGTTTACATCTATCGCAAGCTGAGGCTTCAGGAATTCAAGTGTAAATCCTTCGTCCGCTTCATACTTGTCCAAATTTTGTTGTTCTATATCCTTTTTCACGCTACACAGGAAATAATAATTATCCTGTATAAAAATATCCTCTTTTGTACCTTTCTGAATGCGATGAACCTGCCCATATTCCTGAATGGAATCTCTAATAACACATAACCCCGTTTCCTCTAATACTTCTCTTATTAATGCATCTTCGATACATTCATCAGCTTCTATGCCTCCACCCGGAAATTTGTAATAATTATATTTCTTACTATATACCATTGCTATTTTTCCATCCTTAATGATGACAGCCCTTGCAGAAGGTCGGCTAAAAACGCTTCCGTTAGGAACATAATCTTTTTTGTCCATTTCAAATAAAATACGCATTTTATAATCTTCTGCTTTCATAAATTTATCCTTCTTGATTGAATCCACTCTGTAAAAAACAACTTGGCTTATTCGTTATTCATAAAAAAATCATATATACTATTTAATCCCATAAGTGTGTTTTTGTCATTTATTACAGGTCTTGTATTAGTGTTATGGCTATATACAACTTCATGAATGTTACTGCAGCTCATATGATGTAAAAGCGTACATGCTGTACTGTATGCTTTGTCTATATGACCGTCACCACCTCCGACTAATATAACTGCTCCTTTCTTAGATTTTGCAACAGGTTCTTCATTCCTAAAAAATCTGGCGCAAAAATATGTTTGAAGTCTGCTCCCAACATCTAATAATTTTCCAGTCAACTCCGAAAAATAGAGCGGTGAAGCAATTAAAATGTTATCGCATTCCTGTATGTATTTATATATTTCCTGCATTTCATCATTTATTGAGCAGCCATTATTTTTCCAGCAGTTCCGACAATCAAGGCAAGCCGAAATATTACATCTATATGCATCAACAATTTTATATTCATCTATCTTTTTTTCAGTAAATTTCTTAATAAGACTGCTTGTATCACCATTTATTCTTGGAGAACCATTCAATATCAAAGTTTTCATAACAACTCCATTTCGGATCTTATAAATAATCAGTTACAAATCAACGTCGCAAAGATGATCCCCCTACCGCAGCGACGCCATATACAGATTGTAATACGCGCCTTTCTTAGCGATCAGCTCTGCCGCGCTGCCTTCCTCAATAATACGCCCGTCGTCGATCACAAAAATGCGGTCCGCCTTCTTGATCGTCGATAAACGGTGTGCGATCACGAAGCTCGTTCTTCCGGCAAGGAGCTGCTCAATGCCCTGCTGTACCAATACTTCCGTCTGCGTATCAATGCTCGACGTCGCCTCGTCAAGAATGAGTATTTTCGGCATCGACACCATCGTGCGCGCGAATGCAAGAAGCTGACGCTGCCCAATCGAAAGTCCGCCGCCGCGCTCGGAAAGTTCGGTGTCATACCCCTTCGGCAGACGCATGATAAATTCATGCGCGTTGACCGCCTTTGCCGCCGCCTCAATCTCCTCGTCCGTCGCATCCAGTTTGCCGTATCGGATATTTTCTTTGATTGTTCCCGAAAATAAAAACTGATCCTGCGTCATAATGCCCATCTGCCTGCGCAGGCTTTCGATCGACACCGTTTTTACATCCTGTCCGTCAATGCGGACAATTCCGCCCTGCACATCATAAAAACGACTGATCAGGTTCACGATCGTTGTCTTTCCGGCTCCGGTCGGGCCCACGAGCGCGATTGTCTCCCCAGGCTTGATATGAAAGCTCACGTCGTCGAGTACTTTATGTTCCCCGTCATAAGAAAAAGAAACATGCTCGAAATCGACGGTCCCGTGAATCTCTCCGATCTCACCGACATTTGCGGCATCCGTGATCTCCGGTTCGGTGTCAAGCACTTCAAAAATACGCTCGGCGCCCGCAATATTCGTCACAATCTGATTATAAAAACTGCTCAGATTATTGATCGGCTGCCAGAACATGTTGATATAGGTTCCGAATGCAAGGAAGGTACCAAGCGTCACCTTATCCACGCCCAGGATCACAATTCCGGTAAAATACAGGCAGATGCAGCCAAGTCCCCATGTAAAATCAATGACGGAACCGAACGCATCGCTGATGCGGACCGCGCTCTTAAACGAATTGCGGTGTTCATGCACGAGGGAGTCAAACGTCCTGTTCGTCTCTTCCTCCGCCGTAAAGCTCTGAATCACGCGCATGCCCGACATATCCTCATGAATGAACGCATTTAAGTTCGAGGATTTCTTGCGGAACGCCTGCCAGCGCGGATGCGCTTTCACTTCAATCAGCACGGTCCCGATCGCCATAAACGGCGTACTGAGGAGCGACGCCGCCGCAAGCAGCGGATTCTTCGCGAACATTATGACCACAACCGCAATGACCGTCAGGAAATCGGGAATCAGCGTCGTCACACAGTTGTTTAAGACGTCCTTTAAGGAGTTGATGTCTCCGATGATCCTGCTCAATATTTTTCCGGTCGGTCTGGAATCGAAAAACTGAAAATCCAATGTCTGGATATGCGTATATAATTCCTGGCGAATGGTCAGAAGAATCTTATTACATACTTTTGCCATCACATACATTCTGAGCTTGACCGCAAACACGACCAACACGTTGATCACAAGCGCCGCGATCATCAGCTTTACCAGTCCCGGATAATCGTTTCCACGGATATGCGTGTCGATCGCACGTTCTATGATCAGCGGATTGATCAGGGAAACCGCCACGCAGTAGCCCATCAGCAGCAATACGCCGATAATTTGTAACTTATATTGAAATAAATAACGAAACAGGCGTGCAAGCGTCTCGCGCTTGCTTTTTTCCACGCTCTGTTCATCGCTTTTATAGGAATTGACCGCCATGCTTACGCCTCCTCTCCGTCCTGCATCACAGTGTCAGACACAGATAACGCTCCATTGTCCCCTCCCGCGCTCTCCGCAGGGGTCACAACTGCGCCGTTCTTTGTCACGCCATCCTCCGGCAGCTCTTCATGCTGCACGCAGTAAGTCTCATAGTAAAGTCCCCGTTTCCGAAGCAGCTCGTCATGCGTACCGCGTTCTGCGATCGCACCGTCCTTCATCACAAGGATCATGTCAGCCTCGCGCACGGCGCTGATGCGGTGCGCAATGATGATCTTCGTCGTATTCGGGAGCGTGAGCAGCGTCTGTTCGATCGCGCGCTCCGTCTCTGTATCCAGCGCCGATGTGGAATCATCCAGAACAAGGATCGGTTCTTTTTTGGCAAGCGCACGCGCGATGCTGATGCGCTGCTTCTGCCCGCCCGACAAGCCGACGCCGCGCTCACCGATGACCGTCTCATACTGATCGTCCATGCGCTCGATAAAACTGCCTGCCTGCGCGTCATGGGATGCTTTGCGGATCGTCTCATAATCCGTCAGATCGTGTTTCCCAAGCCGCACGTTCTCGCTGATCGTATCGGAAAACAAAAAGACATCCTGCATGACGATCGAGATATTACTGCGCAGCTGCTTTAAGGTCATATCCTTCACGTCCACACCGTCCACGCGCACACAGCCATCCGTCGCATCATAAAGACGCTGCAGCAAATATACGATCGAACTTTTTCCGGCTCCGGTCGCGCCCATGATACCGATCGTCTGCCCTGCCTCAACTGTAAATGTAATATCCTTTAAGATCTCATATCCGTCCGCTTTATGGAACGAAACATGGTCAAATTCGATTTTTCCGCGCACCTGATCGAGCACGACCGGATCTTCTTTTTCCACGATGACCGGCTTCTCCGCACAGAGCTTCCGCAGCTTGCGGTTCGATGCAAACGCGGAAGAAATACTGTTCGTCAGCCATCCGAGCATCTCCATCGGCCATACGATATTGTTGGAATACTGCACGAATGCGCTCAGCTCGCCGAGTGAGAAACCCGAATAGATCACTTCATAACCGCCAAGCAGCACCGTGACAAGCGGCAGCACCTTCGCAACCACACTGAAATACGGATAATAGCGCACAAATACTCTCGACTGCTTCATATTCAGTTCATAATAGCGGTTATTATGCTTCAAAAATTTCCCGATTTCATGCTTTTCCCTTGCAAACGCTTTCACGGTCCGCACGCCGGCCAAGTTTTCTTCCGCAACGGTATTCAGCGCCGCATTCTCCTCGCTGATCTCCTCATAGACCGCGTCCAGCTTCCTCTCCATCACGATCGCGATGACACCGCATGCGATCATCGCCAGTGTCGGCACGACCGCAAGTTTCCAGTTCAGCCGGTACATGCAGAACAGCACGATACCCGTATGTAACGCCACTTCCGCAATGAGCATGCCGACATAGGACGCGCCGTCCCAGATGCGGTCCACATCATCTTTGACGCGCGCCATCAGTTCGCCCGTTCCGGTACGGTCAAAAAACTCCGCGCTCAAACCCTGCACATGGGAAAATACATCCCGCCTGACTTCCAGCGCCACTTTGGAGCCGGTCAGATCGCATAAATATTCTTTTACATACTGAAAAATACATCTGCCGATGCCGATACCCAAAAACGCCACAAGCATATATTTTAATTTCGCCATATTGCCGCCGACGATCACATCATCCACGATGCTTTTTGTCACTAGCGGAGAAAGCAGATCCAATACGACCGCTATCACCAAAGACACGACCGCCATGAAATAGGGTCTTCTGTGCCTCCATAAATAACTTCTCAATTTCTGCATAACCTTTTGATGCCCCTTTCAAGTCAAAATTCCTCTGCCCATACTTCCCTGCATGGGCTGCAAACAAAAAAAGAATACCGCCGTATGCGATATTCTTCCTAAAGACTTTCCCATCGCGCGAACGGCTCCTGATCATGGCTTCAGACAATTTGCCGATGCGATGGAATCTCCGATTTGGAAGTCCCAATCGGAAAAACCTGACTCAGAAAATCCCCATTCCGGAAAACTTCGTTCAGGAAATCCCCATCCGCAAAATATCGATTGCCATATAAATAAAACAGGCTATGATAATCCACGATTACCAAAGCCTTCTCCGATTCGCGCCCCATACATAGGCATAGAAGCCTCATGCATGAATCATGAAATGATACAGATCACTCTTATCATTTCAACCGCACCGTATGACTGATCAGATCGTTCCGGCAGAGGTAATCATATCCTTGTCATTTTTCAGTTCATGAAAACGAATACTCAAATGCGCTGACGCATTCTCATTTTCTGTCAAACTCCGAAACATACGGTTACCTCCTTCCTGTCTGTGCAGCCATACCCGATTGTATAAGCCGTTATCCGCGTTTCAAAACAGATACTAACCCTATTCTAATCTGATTTATCCGTTTGTCAACTCTTTTTTCAAACAAATTCTAAAATAAATTTTTGAAGCTTATTGGCACATGGAAACAATTATGTTTCATCCTTATTCCCCGCCATTTTACGTCATCTGATCAGCTTTGCACCGTAATGCGCGATAAAAATACAAAGCCCCATCAGCGCAAGCTCATCAAAAAAGAACAACAGCCTTGATTCCTCATAATCTAAAAAGACAAATTCACTGCGCAAAAACAGATAGGTCAAAAATATCCACTTTATTTTTGTCTTTGCTTTCATGCCTGCCACTTTCCGAATCTTTATGATTCCGCCGCTTTGTTGACACAGTTGATCGCATTTAAGCTGCGCGGATACCCGATATAAGGCAGACACTGCGATACGACCCTGATCAGGAAATCTTTGTCATTTCCAAGGTTCATGTTTCCTTTTGCATGAGCGGTAAGCTGCGGTTCGCAGCCGCCCTGCGCCGCCAGAAAACAGAATGTGATCAGTTCACGCTGTTTTAGATCCAGACCGCCCCTCGTGTAATAATCGCCGAAACAGTTCGCTGCCAGCCACCGGTTGATATGCCCTGCTTTCCAGGCTTCTCTCATATGCGCTCCAAAAATCTCCGCCTGTACCTCAGCCCCTTTCTCCAGTCTGTCCCCCGGAGCCGTCCGCGCCTGCGCAGGAAGCGGAAGCTTAATGCCCCGCGCAGTCAATATTTCGTTGGCTGCAGATAAAAACGGCATGACCCTGCCAAGTCCAAGATAATCCACCGCCTGATAGACCAGCTCTTTCACCATAACAGGTGTCAGTCCGCCATCCAGCGCTTTCGGCAGCATACTTCGATAAACGTCAAGTCCCTGACAGCCTAATAATGTGGCAAGGATCGCCAGATACCGTGTTTCCTCCGGCAATTCCTGCCCCGGTTCTTTTACCACTTCTTCCGACGTAAAATGCTCCACGATCTTCACAAATTCCGGATCTGTCTCATGTAAATTCATTGGCTTGCCGCCTCCTTATTTTCTTAAAAAATAGCCATGAGCAAAACTCCCCGCATTCAGTATTTATGCGGTTTTGCGAGGCAT
>RYVZ01000056.1 GCA_003979345.1 Lachnospiraceae bacterium | reverse complement strand
ATTTGATTTTATTCCCCGTACAGTGCCTCGACCATCTCGACCAGTTCCCCGCACTTTAGTCCTGCCTGCTTTGCCTCGCCGATGATCTCGCCAAGACGCCGCTCGAGCATCATCAACTGCTTCTCCCGAAGGTAGTCCGTATTGTATTCGCAGACGTAAAAGCCTTTGCCCGCAACAGAGCGGATCAGCCCTTCTTTCTCCAGCTCCTCGTATGCGCGCTTTGTCGTGATCACGCTGACGCGCAGATCCGCGGCGAGATGACGCATGGAAGGGAGCGCTTCACCCTCTGATAAGTCGCCGCGTTCGATCGCAAGCTTTATCTGAGAAACGATCTGCTCATAAATAGGCTTGTCCGAAGAATTGCTGATGATGATATTCATAGTACGAACCCAATCCTTATCAGTGTCAAAAGTATATATACAATATATACATTCAAACATTCTCTGTCAAGAACAATAAAAAAAAATTGCGAGCTGGGAGTTGACATGTGTCTACCAATTGGATATAGTAAAAGCAGGAAGATACATAATTTGGTGTTTTATGAAAATATGTTGCAGATGAGGAGGTTATCAGGCATGGAACATATTCAGTTATCCCCGAACGAGTGGAAGTTAATGGAGCTTTTATGGGAGAAGGAGCCGCAGACGATCACGCAGCTTACGGCAGGGATTCGTCCTCTGTACGGCTGGACTAAGCATACGGTCATTACGATGCTGAACCGTCTGGACGCGAAAGGAGCGGTTGCGTATCGTGAGGGTGAGCGTGCGAGGCTGTACGCAACCTGTATTCCGCGGGAGAGGGCAGCGATGGAAGAGACAGAGACCCTGTTGAACCGTGTTTATGGCGGCAGACTCGGCTTGCTGGTGAATGCTTTCGTACAGCAAAAAGGGATCACGGAGGAAGAGCGTGACAGCCTGCTCGCACTCTTACAAGAGACGCCTGTGCGAAAAGAGGAGGATCAGACATGAGGGATCTGGTGGTCAGTTCAAGTGTTTTGATCCTATTCGTTATTATGATGAGGATCATTTTTAGAAGACGGATCGGTCATCGTCTGCGTTACGCCCTTTGGCTGATCGTGGCTGTACGTCTGGCACTGCCGTTTACACTGCCGGGAAGCCCGGTCAGTATCATGAATTTCGTGCCGCGCATGCAGCAGATGTGGGGCGGTGAAGTGGCGGTGTGGCAGGACAAAAGCGTGCAGAATGAAAGCGGACCGGAGGAAAGCGCGCCGAACGAAAGTTGGCGGAGCGGGGCAGTACCGGATACTGCGGCGGCGGACAATCTGACCGGAGAAGGAGCCGGAGGTGCCATGAAGCTGATGATTCAGCCGGGAGCTGCGGAAATAAGGAATAGCGGAAGTACGGCGGAAACCGGAATGATGCCGCAGAAGGCTGCGCCGGATGTGACAGGAATCCCTAAGTTTTTGCGTATTCTGCCTGCTGTCTGGCTGGCGGGAGTAGTCTGTATCGGAAGTTATCTGCTGATCATCAATCTGATCGTCTGGCGCAGGCTGTACAGGACGCGGGTGCCGGTGAAGCTTGATGAACTGGCGTGGGAGGGTGGAAAACCTGCTGTTTATTGCTGCGAAAAACTGGTATCCCCCTGCCTGTTCGGGTTATTTCGTCCGGCAATTTATCTGAACGGAAAAGCACTTGCTGATCAGCAGGGCTGTTTTTATGCAATGGCACATGAGCGGCGGCATTACTGTCATAAAGATCATATCTGGAGCTTTGTGCGGTTGCTTCTTGTGACGATATACTGGTTTCATCCGCTTGTCTGGATGGCGGCGGTTTTGTCGGCAAGGGACTGCGAACTTGCCTGCGATGAGGGTGTGACGGCGCGGATCACCGAAGAGGAATGTGCGCAGTATGGCCGGGCGCTGCTTGATCAGATCCCTCCAAAACGGAGAGGGCTGCATGTAACAGTATCTACCTCCATGAGCGGCGGGGCAAGACAGCTCAGGCAAAGACTGCTTGCGATCACACACAGAAGAAAGACGTCCGCAGGGGCAGTGCTTTTTACGGCGGCGCTGCTGCTGTTGATCACAGGATGTACCTTTACGGGCGCGGACGGGACTCCTTCCAATATGGGAAAGAACAGCGCAGATCCCCTTTCTGTGGAAGGCGGCAACGGGGAGAGCGGTCCGGATGGAGCCGGTGCGCAGGAATCTGATATGGAAGGCGCAGATACAGAGGGAAGCGGTGCGCAGGGACCGGCGCAGCCCGTGTCAGCGGATTCTGAGCTTTTGTTAAAGTTAGAGGAAAGCATACGGGTGGATGAGGATGGAGAGCTTGCCTTTACGATTCCCGCAAGCGATCACGCACCGGAAGACTGGACTTTTTCTTTTCGTGGTAAAAGAAATGACGGTTCAGATTGGGAGACCGGAGATTCCTTTCACATTGTGGACTCGGTAAAGGGGGAATCTGCGGGGCAGGACCAGACAATGGATTGCATAATGAACATCGTACCATTTGATTTTTCAGAGTTGTCGATGACCGTGACATTATCTTCGTTTGCTGCTGACGGTGAAGAGATCCGCACGGCAGTTATGATAGAGCTTTTGACGGAGGAACAGGAGGTACCGGAGCAGGGAGAGACACCGGAGAATACGATGCAGACAATACTGAATGCCTATACGATGTTCCCTGACGGTAAACACGGATGGGCGCTTACAAAGAATCATCAGATTCTTTATACCTATGAAGGGGAAGATCAGTTTTCGTTGGCAGGAAGTCTGCCGTTTGCCGCAGAGATCAGAAATGCAGATGGGGCGGGGGATACTTCGGATGCGGAGAATGAAGCGTGTTTTCTTGCGGACAATGGCATAGACATATCAAGCTGCTTTTTGGATGAAAAGACGGCGTATTTTGCGGGGGTTTCCGCCAACGAGGGAGAAGCGCTCCTGATTCGTCTGCAAATCCTGTCGGAGCCGGCAGCGGGGGATGAGGACGGGCAGATTCTTGTGTCGGAGCACAGAACGCGGATTCCGTTACAGGAGTATTATTGGTGTGGAAATGTATATGTGAGCTTTGCCGATGCGCAGAACGGGTATCTGTTAGTCTGTTCCGATCCGGCACTGGGTCAGATGGCAAAACATCTGTACCGGACCACGGACGGTGGGGACAGCTTTTCGTTCGTGGCGGATTTAAGCACAGTCATCAAAGGCTATCCGGGCGGAATGGCATTTTGTGATGAAAATACCGGCTATATCGGGGTGAGCATCCGCGGCGATTCCTCTAACTATCTCTACGGAACGCCGGACGGCGGCCTGACATGGGAGCGTGTTGAAGTTCCGGTTCATGCGGATGCTTATTATGTAGATGCACCTGTGCCGGTCGTGTTTCATGAGGATGGAGAGGTACAGATGGCGATCGTGCTGAGAAATGTTGTGGGACAGTCCGACCGGTATGTGCTTTATGAGAATCCTAATCCGGCAGATTTCCGGAGTTGGCAGCTCATAGAGATTCTTCCGTATGAGGAAGTTAAAGGCTATCATCTGTCGGATCGAAATACGGGATATTTTATCGACGGGAGCGGTACGCTGCACAAGTGGGAGTATGACGCTCCTTAGAGTGAAAAGAATGAAGATTTTCTAAGCAGTCAAAGTACTCCTGATAAGAAAATCTAAATCATTCTTCGAAAAACGCCTAAACTGCGGCGTTTTTTATCCGGATTTGAGATTCCGTGAAGCGGAATCATGAGAGTTAGAGTGAAAAGAATGAAAAAAATCGCTGCAGGTACGGACTTGCAGCGATTTTTTTGTGCCTATTGCAGTCGTTTTTTATACCATTTTACAATAAGAGACAGGAAGACTAACAGGATACCGGTGGTTAAGAGCCATAATTTTGGCTCAAAATCAGAGGCGCGCATGGAGAATAAAAAGTAATGGCCAAGCTTATTTCCCATGCCATAATTCAGCGCGTAATAAACCAGCGGTATCATATACGCAATGATGGTATTGTCTGTCAGGGCTGCGGTCATCATGCCGAGCGATCCGAGAAATACCGCGTTTGCCACTGTGCCGATAAACAGCAGGAGTGTCACGTCAGATTTTTGCAATCTCATATATGCGCTGAACAGACCAATCAATAGGATCGTCAAAATAACGGCACAGATCATTCGTATCAGATAGACGGTAAGGGTGCTGACCGTTTTGGATGCAACCAGATCGCCGGTCCCGGGATTCTGCTCCGGGGCAAACACGGGGGTAAGCAGAACAATGCCAATAAAAGAAAGAAACATTTCAAGCGGAGCGGCGGCGGATGCCGTATCCAGATTTGCCGTTCCGTAAAGGATCGGCGTAATGATCAGAATGGCAGCGCAGACCTCTATGTGGAAGGTTATATTATGCCTGAGATTGATTTTTGCGATTGCGAAGACCGGCAAGTGTTTTTTTGAGCCTGTGGTTTCCATTTATCTTACCCTTTCTTTTTGCTGAAAAAATAAATACAGTTGCTATGACAAGTAATAGGGATAGACCCGCAAAGAGCAGACGGTTTGCAAGCAGACGCGGGAAATTGTCGATAAAGTCCTGCGTCCGGAAATATGACTGGGTTCCGGCGTTGTGTCTGGGAGCCAGGCGGAGCAGGGCATAGGAAGCGGAAACGGATCTCATGCCTGCATTGATATCTATAAACCACCATAGTCCCTGTACGGCAATGGCAATCGGTGTATTCGTCAGTTCCGTCAGACACATACCGACGGCAATGGCGATCATTGCGGACGGCATGATATAACAAAGATCATATTTAAGCGGTGCAAAATAATCAATCCCCATGCCCGGATACATATCCCATACGCTCACATTTGAGATATAGGATAATAGGATGACAGGAAGCATAACAGCAGTTACCAGAGCCAGATAGCGCGCAAAGACTATTTTTGCGCTTGCTGCCTTGCGGGTATAGATCAGCGCTGACATGTCTGCGGACCGGTCTTTCATTCCCATGATGACTGCAAGAAAAACCGGCAGGACGGAAAGCGCCATTGCAACTGCGTAATCGCTGAAAAGCCGCGCATATCCGCCGGTCACGCGGTCCCGGGTTCTCATAAGCTCGTATCGGTCAAGCGCTTCCTCATAAGTCACGGGAACGGTTCCGAAACCGATCAGGGACTCCGCGGCATATTCTGAACCGCCGCCAAGGATGTCGTCGGCTTTCTGCATAAGAGCCTTGAATTCAGCATATGATAAGTCCTCTCTGACCGTCAGATCCGGGAAGTCTTCCGTTGTGGCGTCTTCTATGGCAGGATCGTCCATGGAAATGGTAAAACTGCCGTCATCTTCAGCCTGCAGGCCGCCGTTACCTACGATTTGGATTGAGAACTCATTATTGCTGTAAGAAGTTTCTTTTTTGCCCTGGAACTCATTTGTATTGATACCCGTGATCTGGGAGAGGATCTCAGCGATCCGGGTCTGCTCCTGCTCATTGAGCGTTATTTTTTTTAGCAAACCGAATGGGTAGGTCCGGTAAAGATTTTCCTGAAATTCTGCATACAGTGATTGGAGAGCTGCGGGCATAATGAGTTCCGGTATTTCTTCATTTTTTGTTCCGTAAGTTCCCCCGGGTTCCGGGTGGAGTATTTTTTCATCGCCGAAATGAAAAACGCCCTGCGAATATAATGCAACGGTAACGACTGCGACGAAAAGAAGGTAGGGAATGCCCCACATTATTTTTTTCAGTTCTTTCCCAAAAATCATGAGCATACACCTCCGATCTCTCCGTTTGCAAAAGAGGACAGGCTTGCTCCGTTTTCTTTCAGGTAAAGCATATAGGCGTCTTCGATATTCGGTTCGCAGACTGCTCCATCGAGGGCAGCATTGTCCGAAAGATAGCGGATAGCGATGTTTTTACCCTGCGTGTGCATACTTGTAATGAACAATTTTTGTTTGAGTTCAGGCAATTCCTGCCTGTCTGTTAATTTAGTAAATACCTTGCCGGAGGCCGCTGTAAGCAGATCATCCACCGTGCCGTGATACAGAACTTTCCCGCCGTCTAAAATTGCAATATTTTCGCAGGCCGCTTCAATATCGCCGACAATGTGTGTGGACAGAATTACGATTCGTTCTTGCGCCACATCTGATAATAAGTTGCGGAAGCGGATTCGTTCTTCAGGGTCAAGTCCGGCCGTTGGCTCGTCAACGATCAGCACTTTGGGATTATTTAGCAATGCCTGCACAATCCCGAGCCGGCGTTTCATTCCACCTGATAAGGCTTTTACTTTTTTATGCCGGTGCTCTGTTAGATTGACTTTCTCTAAGAGCAGATCAATACGTTCTTTTCTTTCCTGCTTATTCAGCTCGGAGAGAATGCCAAGGTAATCTAAGGCCTCAAGCAGAGTCATCGACGGATATAAGGAAAATTCCTGCGGCAGATATCCGATCATCTTTCGGATTTCCTTTTCATGTTCCACGGGAATGCCGCATATCGTGATGGTACCGCTTTTTTTTTGAAGCAGGGTCGCAAGCGTTTTCATCAAGGTTGTTTTTCCGGCGCCGTTTCTGCCCAAAAGACCGAACATGCCCGGTCCGATGGAAAGGTTTACATCGCAGAGAGCCTGTTTTTTGCCATAAAATTTGGTCAGATGTTGGATTTCGATCGTTGGTTCCATTTGAAAGCTCCTTTCAATAGTTATGCTGACTAGGCGTTTGCGAAACGCCAGAACCCACATAAATACGGGATTCTTTTTGTTACAA
>RYVZ01000032.1 GCA_003979345.1 Lachnospiraceae bacterium | reverse complement strand
AAGCAGGGCTACAAGGATTCGAACCTTGAAATGACGGAGTCAGAGTCCGTTGCCTTACCGTTTGGCGATAGCCCAATAATATGACAGTGTAACAGCCTGAACGAGTACAATACCATCGTTACTTCAACTGCATCACCGCCTAACACTTGTCAAGTATACAGGATTCTACATAAAAAAGCAAGTATATTTTGCAAAAAAATTGATAAGAAAAATTTAACTGATCTTACCGTGTAAAATCCTATGCAAATCTCGTACAACCCCCGCAAAAAACTCACGGTCATCTAAAACCGCAATCTTCCAAGCGTCGTTTGCGCTCCTTATAATCCGGCAGAAAACGTGCCATATACGCGTGAAACCGTTCGTTATGACTTGGTTCCAAAAGATGCGTTAATTCATGCACTACTACGTATTCCACACATTCTGCGGGCTTTTTCGCAAGCTGCAGGTTCATGCGGATCGTCTTTTTGGCGACTGTACAGCTTCCCCAACGGCTTTTCATGTCACGGATCGTCCAGCGCAGACAATGCACGCCCATGACCGGCTCCCACTTTGCCGCATAACATTCGATCTGTTCTTTCAGATACGCAAGCTCTGCATCCGTCACATGCCGATCCGTCATCGTGCGCAGTCTGTTTTCCCGGTCCTGCTCTGCACGTTCGGTCATCCGTGCCCTGTGGCTTACGATCCACTTCTCCTTTTCCGAAAGAAAACGCAGGACCTGTGCCTCGCTGACACGAAACGGCACCGTCACAAGCACGTCCCCGTGCGGCGGACGGATATACAAATTGATATTTTTGATTCGTCTGCGCTCCAGTCTGACCGGGATTTCTCCAATATAAATAACCTTCATGCACTGCTCCCCATCATACGTCGAAACAGTCCGCGCTCCTGTCGTTTCCACCGGATCTGCATCCATTGCCTCTTATGCGAACCATGTTTTTAGCCGAATCCTATTTTACGCGAACAATGTTTTTACTGCTTTTGCGACGATCTCTATCTGCTCATCCGTAATGCCAAGCCCGCTCGGGATATAAAATCCACGTTCGGAAATGCGTTCCGCATTTGGGCAGGATACATTCTTGAACATGCCCTGCTTCACATAAACCGGCTGCCTGTGTATCGGATAAAAAAACGATCTCGCGCCAATCCCCATATCTCCAAGCCGCTTCATCGCTTCCTGCGCGTCAAAATCATACCTGCTGCCGATGACCATGCCGTATACCCAATAAATATTATCCGCATAATCCCGCTTTGGAACCGGAAGCATCACATCCTGTAAGTCCGCAAACAATTCATCGTATCGATGCCCGATCTCCCTCTTTCGCAGAATATGCTCGTCGATCTTTTCCAACTGTGCAACACCGATCGCCGCCTGCATATTCGTCATGCGGAAATTACTGCCGATCTCCTCATGCATATATCTTCTTGCCGAAAAAAATAAATTTCTCACGCCGCGGCAGCGCTCGGCAAGCATATCGTCATCCGTCATGATCATGCCGCCCTCGCCGCAGGTAATATGCTTATTTGGATAAAAGCTGAAAATGCTGATATCGCCAAAGCTCCCGCACTGTTTCCCGCGATAGGTCTGTCCATGCATCTCCGCCGCATCCTCGATCACCTTTAAGCCATATTTTTTCGAAAGCTCCAGCACGGCATCCATTTCGACAGGAAGCCCGTAAATATGAACGACCATGATCGCGCGGGTCCTATCCGTGATCTTCTCCTCTATCCGGCTGACATCCATGTTCCACGTATCCGGCTCACAGTCGATGACGACCGGTACAAGCCCGGCCTTTGTGACCGCCTGCGCACAGGATATGATCGTAAACGCCGGAAGAATGACCTCAGAACCTTTTTCCAGGTCAAGCGCCTGTACAGCCGCCTCTAACGCCGCAGTTCCGTTACAGACTGCGATGCCATGTTTCCTGCCGACATATGCCGCCATCTCCTTCTCAAACCGCTTCACAAACGGTCCCTCGCTCGAAATCCATCCCGTATCGATACACTCACATAAATATGCTTTCTCGTTTCCGTTCAGTAACGGTTCGTTGACCGGAATAAAATCACTCATCCTTAAAATCTGCTCCTTTCCTGATACGCGATCCTTATATCTGTCCTCCAGCACAGTTCTTAGGATTGCAAAATCCTTCTTTCCGGTTATTCCTCCACAAAAACAGGTTGCTCCACCCGAAATTCAAACCGGGTCTTGTCCGCATCGCCCGCATACGGTCCCTGTTTGATCTCATACATTTCAACTTCCTCAAGCACCTCAAAGCCATGCCCTCCCGCTGAAAGCAGGATAATGTCTCCCGCGTTCAAAATATAACTCTTCAGGTAATTTTTGTCCTGATCAAAAAAATCAACCCTCAGCTTTCCACGTTTGATCACCAAAACTTCCTGCGTATAGTGAACCTCGCGGTGAATCACATTATGCACATGAGGTTTTATCAGCTTTCCCGTCGGATGATGCATATAGGCAAGCTGCTGTGAATAGTCATCCGGCGTAAAAAAGCGAATGCCTTCATCCTGCTCGTTTCCCTTAATAATAATCGCTAATGTTTCATCCTTGTCTTTGATCAAAATCGGCTGCAATCTAAAACCCTCCCGCTGTGCTTATTCATTAGAACCGCTAATTCCCTTCACGCTTTTTTTCCGCATACTTCTCAAGCTGTGCCATATCGTTCATGATCTCTAAAACGCGCTCCCTGCCCTGCTTATTTAATTTGAGAAAACGTTTCATCACCTTATCCTGTAAAAGCTTCCGGCTCGAACTGTTCGTTTCCTCATCGATCGGCGTAAAATCCTCGGGATTGATGCGCAGCTTATCGCACATGCCGATCACCGTGCCATATGCCATGCCGTCAATGCCCCTGTCCAATGCCGTGACCAAAGTGGAATACGGGATCTCCATTTCCAATGCAAACTGGCGCACACTCTTATATTGTGCCAAAATTTCTTTTTTCATGCTCTCCGATCTGTCCATCGCCGCCTACCTCATCCGCTCCGTCCTATGCATGACCGTGTCTTGCGCGCAAATGTCTTCTGAAACATGTCCTCTTTAACGCATATTCCGCATAACCGGAACCCGCTGTACAATTCTTCCGATCCCCTTTTACCATTTCTTCAAAAATGTTTTTCTCTCCATCGGATCCATTCTCGCGATCTCAGGGTCTTTATAATAAGAGTCTGACTTCATATGCCGGGTCGATACCTCTTCAAAAATCGCGCCGGTATCAGATGAGAACGAATGAAATTCGCCGCGCAGCACCGTCTGCATATCTCCCGGATGCAGTGTCTTTTCATCCTGACCCTCAATCTGCACCTTCAAGTCGCCATAAAGCACCTGAAACGTTTCCTCTTTTACGCGGTGCGCATGAAGCGGATGGAACTGCCCCGGAAGAACGATGATATATTTCTTACAGTATTCCCGATTGATAATATTAATGATGATCGCACCTGTCTGTCTGAAATGCTTCATTCCGTAATGATGCGAGATCTCTACCTCAAAATCATTGCCAAGCGCGATACCAGCCTCATACAGCATACCCTTCGCATCATGTACTGCACTTCGTACGATGCCAACCCCGGTCAGCATCGGCGTCTCCACAAGTTTCTCATTCTCCGCATAATCACGGCTCGCAATCATACCGTCCTTAAACTCACCGCTCGTAAGCTGCCTGTCCTGGCACGGCATTGCGTAGAACACGTCAGCCTCCGTCATAACGTCCCCCGCCTTAATCGGGTGTTTCGCATATACGCCGCGCATGAGCGAACGCAGGGAATCTAATTCCGGTTGGCTGACATACTTGTCGTTTTTCTTTTTCATCGTGCACATCTTTTTTGCCAGAAGCGCTGCTTCCACCCACTTATCTGCCTGTTCCGGATTCATGGAATATGCATTTAATTTGATCGTCTCAGTCGGAAGTCCGACATGACGCTCCAAGATCTTTGCGCCCTTCGCAATGGCAAGCATGGGCACCGTATTATTATCAGGATCTTCATGACCGGAATACCCTATCGTAATATCCCGATATCTGCGGTTCATCCTGTCGATGAAGTCTAACTGGAGATTCTCTTCCGGCGCCGGGTATTCCGCAATACAATGCATGAATGCAAACGTACAGCCCTTATGGGAAAAGAAATTATAAAGCTTGTCAATATCCGAGAGCGTCTTTCCTCCCGTGGAGAGAATGATCGGTTTATGCGCGTACGCCACTTTTGTTAAAAGAGGCCAATCCAACGCCGAACAGCTTGCCACTTTTATAATATCCAGTCCCTGGTCGGTGCACCACTCCACGCCCTTCTCGTCAAACGGCGTGCTCATCGTCAGCATTCCTTCCGATCTGACCGCATCCACCAATTGGCAAAATTGCTCGTAGGTCAGCCTTGTGCTCATGAACCGTTCCACATGCGGCACGTCCTTGCGCTCCTTAAAATCAGGATGAATGAATGTGTCCATATCGCGGTATTGAAGCTTCACAGCCGCTTTCACATTGTATTTTCGTGCCACCCTTCCCATCGCACGAATGATATCAATTCCATGTCCCACGCTGCCCTGATGACTGTTCGCCATCTCAAAAATAAATAAATCCTGAAAAATATCCTGTCTCGCCATATCGCGCCCCCTTAACTATTTTCATATAAAATTATTGATTCTCTTTGAAAATCTTTTATCCTATTTGAGAAAATCCCCTTCGTTCCCATATCAATTAAATCTAACATTATAAATATATCATTTTATTATGAAATATCACATATATATTATCGGCATATTGTGCAAAAAATGTAACACAGAGACAAAAACTTCATTTACACGACACCCATATGAAAAAATATCCCGAAATAAAACCCAATATCAGAAAGAACCCGCCTTAAAACGGATTCCTTCTGATATGCTTCTTACAAAATTTCCGATAACTGCCCCATATACTGTTCGATTTCAGGCATACACTGATCAATAGTCCGTGCCACAACTTCCAGATACTCTTTCCCGATCTTTGCCGTATAGATCAATTCATCGCGCGCCGTCTCCTGCGCTGCGTAAACCTGCTGCAGCTGATCGTGCGTCGTCTCCTGCATCGCATTCTGAATATAGAACATGACAGGTTCCTTTTCCATTAGACGGCTGACCTCCGCAGTCTTAGTAAGCAGGCGCTTCAGCTCGCCCTGTTTAAGTTTCCCGCTGTAAGCGATCTCAATCATCTTGTCGTAGTCCCTGATCGCGTTCTTCGCCTTCCTCTGCAATTCCCGCAATTCCTCCGGAGCTTTTTGCAGATAGGCGATCAGATCGCGCTTCGTCTCATCGTCGAACGCATCCCCGATCGAGTCGAAAATACCCGCGATATCATATTCCTTCGTACAATAGCGCGCCACCGCATCCGCAAGCGGCATGTTCTCTGCGCCTCTGATCAGGACACCGCCCTCCGTCGCATTGATCGTATGACACTCGGGATGTTTGGGAATCTCCTCCTCAAACCACTTCTGATAAAGCTGAAACTCATGCGAGGTCTTCACCTTTCCGCCATAATATCCCTCCGCCTCGTCATGAATGAATTCGTTTGCATCCATCTTCCATTCCCCGCGCACGGATTCCTGCGAATGTGTCTTGTTATCCGTATACGCCAGGTCCTGTCCCACAAGAATGATCGTTTGAAAGCCCATCGCCGCGGCAAGCGCATAGCCATCATTTGCCACGGAACCGCCCGACGAAAAGCTGGGCAGAAGTATCTCCCTTTTCGTCAAAAAGTAATTCACATGCGGGTTCATATCATTCATAAAGAATTTCGGCGCTTTGACTTTTAATAAAGTCCGAAAATTATTCGTGCCATCCGTAAAAATAGGAATATTCTCAACTCCTGGATATTCAAAGTGCTTTTGATTCTTCAGTGCGTCCACGGAAACAAACATATCAGGAATAATGTCATGTTTGAGCAGCACGCGCAGCGCAGAATCCGCCGCCATAATAAACGCCTTGCCTTTTAACCCTTTCAGTTCGTCAATATTTTTATCTAACGACGGACCCGACGCCACCATGATGAACGGCATCTCTTTCGGCATTTTTTCATAGAAATCCAACAAAGATTTCGTGCGGACCAAATCTGCCATATTCCGGATCGTATTGGTAAAATACTGTTTCCCATAACGCATCAGGACGTCCTGCGTCGCCTGAACCGAGTTATGAAAAAGCTGCACGCTCCATCTTGTATCCTGCTGCTCTTTCGAAAACAAATTTCGGTAATTCGGATATGGCTGATAATACAGTTTATTCAAATCCCGAAAATCCGCAAAGCGGTAAAGATACTCCTCAAAAACGCGGGGAACATCTTCCACGATCCACTCTACACGCCCATCCGAAATTAAGTCGCTGTAATCACATAAACCCATCAGTTCCCGAAAGAACAGCAAATACGGTTCATAGACGACCACGCGCAGTGTATCGTCGCTGTATTTTAACAAAATCCGCAAAAGCGAACCGTTTCCTATCCCAAAAAAGATATACTTTGGTCTATAGACCTGCCTGTCGATCTGCATCTGTTCACCCCAGACCCACGGCGCCAGGTCTGGCCGGTACATGCTGTCTAACTGATATGCGGGTCCGTTATCTTTAGCCGCAATCAAAACACACCGCTCTCCCGTATCATAGAGTTCTGCATGAACATCGCATGAGCGGAACCGACCAGCGTCCGTTTCCGCGCTCACGATCGCATCCTTTAATTCATTATATCGATTGCCAATTGCTTCCAAATTTTGATTGTAAACCGTATTTATCATAGTCCATGCTCCTGTAAGATCGTAATATGCTCCGTAAGGTTTGGAAGCAGTACTGCATAAATCACATCAATCTTTGCAAACGTATCCCTGCCTTCCAGCGTATCCAAAATTTGTGCGAGCAGCCCCGTCCATTGTGTCAGCTCCTCCTGCCTGTCCAAAAACGGCTCCAAAGTATAGTCATGGATGATTACGGGAAACATCAGATTCATCACCTGCGCAATGCGCGGCAATATGATCGCCATTTTCGTCTCGTCCTCCGTGATCATTGGTTTTCCGTATTCTTCCAACAACAGCACCATGCTGCTGAGCTGCCCGGAAATGCTCGTTTCATTGCAAGCTGCATTTTCTTCCTGTCGTTCCATCCCAAACCTCCATCCAGATCCCCGTTCCTACCGTAAACCCGTATCACTGCAAGTGTAGCGATTCCTGTCTCTTATTTGACCTCCGCACTTTTATATGGTGATCATTACTTATTATTATACAGTCGATTACACAACTTGCCAATGAGGAATTTTCGGCAATTTCGTGATTGGAAAACCTCTGAAAATCACAAAAAAAGAAGACCGGTAAACCGGTCTCCTTTTCTTATGATAGTTTTGATTAGCCGAGTAAGGACAATACACCCTGATTGCTCTGGTTCGCCTGTGCCAGCATCGACTGTCCTGCCTGAGCAAGAATGCTGTTGTTGCTGTAACGAACCATCGTATCTGCCATATCCGTATCGCGGATAGCGGACTCTGCTGCTGTGGTGTTCTCTACGATGTTGTCCAAGTTGTTGATCGTGTGCTCCAAACGGTTCTGAACTGCACCAAGGGAAGATCTCTGGGAAGAAACCTTTGCAATTGCCTGAGTGATCAGGGAGATTGCAGTTCTTGCACCTGCCTGAGATGTCAGGCTCGTTGTGTTGTTTGTAAGCGCGGTATTCTTCAGACTAGCAATACCAAGACCCTGAGCGCTCATAGCCGTGATCTTGATCTGAATCGTCTGCTCAGTCTTGTTTGCAGTACCAACCTGAAGCGTTACGTTCTTAGAAGCTGCGAACGTACCGTCTAACAGATTCAGGGTGTTGAACTGTGTAGACTGGGATACACGATCGATCTCGGATACAAGTGCATTGATCTCTTTCTGGATTGCAACACGGTCAGCACTGGTGTTCGTGCCGTTTGCACTCTTAACTGCAAGCTCGTTCATACGCTGCAGCATGTCATGTACTTCTGCTAACGCACCTTCTGCTGTCTGTACGCAGGAGATACCGTCCTGAGCATTTGCAGATGCCTGTGTAAGACCACGAATCTGGCTTCTCATCTTCTCACTGATCGTTAAGCCTGCTGCATCATCTGCTGCACGGTTGATCTTGTAACCAGAAGATAACTGCTCTGTTAATTTGCTCTGAGTGCTTGTCGTTACGCCCAACATTCTGTTGGAGTTCATTGCTGTTAAATTGTGCTGTACTACCATAATCTTTTCCTCCTTGAATTTACGGTGGCTTCCCTGCCACTCGTTTAATTTGGTTGTAGTAACGAAACTCCAACCGTACGTATTTTTGTTTCGTTACCAGTGAAGTAATTCCTTTACTCACTATATATATCGGTACCCGTTTTCAAAACTTTATACCGCTATATAACTTTTTTACAACTTTTTTATTTCTTTTTGTTACTTGCCCTTTATTGCTTGTAGTTGATCATCTGAGGATCGACATACTGGGAATTTGTCATACTCTTATAATAATTGCTCGCCACATTCATACTTCTGCGCGACTCATGCAGATCTTTGCGTGCGGAAGCGAAATACTGTTCTATTGCCTGCTTATTTCGCTTTTCAGTCGTCTCTATCCTGACCGACCGGTCAGTCAGCTCCTTGATCAGCGTCTGTATCTCATTGATCTGTGTCTTGTAATGTTCAGGATGCTGCGTCACATCCGGACGGACATGCTGATAGATCGTTTCAAACCCCGTATCCAGCTTTTCAAGCAAAGCTATCTGTGCTGACTTTTGGTCAACAAGCCGGTCAAATGCATCGAGACTGTCCTCCATGCGGATCACTTCTGCCTGTTTTTCATTCAAAACAAGCAAAGTATCCAATATTTCAATTTTCTTTTTCAGACTTTCAATCAAAATTTGTAAATAACGTTCGGTCTCCGCCATACCATACCCTGTCTTTCCCTGCCGCTCCTATTGAAACGTGCGGGGATGCCGATCTCAATAATCGCTCATCCCCGCTCCATACCGCTGACGCTCTCTCCCCGCTTCTATGCACGAAGCTGCGCCTGCGGATCATTCGCTTCGCCTGATTTGCACATACGCATTACTTCTTTCCATGTATCGCGCATACTACGAAGATGTTTGTTCACCTCTTCAAGAATTTCCTTATCCTTACGCATGTTCGCGTCGTGAAGTCTTCTGATCAGGTAATTATACACATTCTCAAAATCTTTCGCAACCGGATATTTATGGTTTAATGTGAGGCGCAGTTCCCTGACAATTGCTTCTGCTTTCATGATATTATCATGAGATTTCTGAATGTTCTGCTCCTCGATCCCGATAATCCCGATATTGCAGAATTTGATCGCCCCTTCATAGAGCATCAGTGTCAGCTCTCCCGGAGAAGCTGTTGCGATGCGGTTATTTGTATATTGCGCATATGGGTTATTTAACATCATGTTACTCCTCCCGTATGATTCCTTTAACCGAACATGCTGGTAATATAGCTGGACGTCGAATTGATCTTCGACATCGCGGTCTCCATTCTAGAGAACATCTTGTAATACTTATCTTCCAGTGCGGCAACTTTCTTTTCCTGCTTCGCGATCTTGCTCTTGTAATCGTCATACTGCGATGTCATCGTCTTATCAGAATAGAAACTGCCATAGCTCCGAACGCCCTTTAAGGTTGTCGATGCACTTCGCATCTTATCATAGAGGCTGTTCGCAAACTGATTAAAGAACTTACTTACCGCGTCCGGATCGGAAGAGATCATCTTTCTCAACAGATCCTTATTACCCGATGATACCTCATCTTCCGAGTCGCCGTCAATATGAAGAACGCTTCTTTCATTATCCTCAGCAGCAAAATAGTCCTGTGTAAAGATACCAAAATCAGCAAGCGAATATCTCTTTCCGCCGATCGTAAAGCTTGAAGACACTGATTCCTTGAGCATATTCCGCACAGTGCCAAGCTCTGAATCGTGACGAAGCAGCGCACCTTTGATCTTTTCTTCCCACTTCTCAACTTCATCATCGGTCATTGCCGCTTTTTCTTCCGAAGTCAGCGGTTCATAATCCTTAGCCGATGCAGCATTGTAGAGCGTATCGATCTCTTTGATCAGCTCATTGTACTGCTTGATGACGTTTTTGATCATTTTATAAACGCCGTCCACATCATCCTGCGTTGTGATCTGGGCCTGCTCGTACATGGGCTTGCCGGATGCATCCGTTCCGGTGATATTGCTTAAGCCTTTCGCCGTAATTGTCAGTCCGTTGATGGAGAATGTATTGCTGCTTGATGTAAACTCCGCACCGTTCAATTCGATGATCGCATCCTGTCCGGTCACACGTACCGCCGTAGCAGATGCGCCCTGCAGATATGCACCCGCATTATTGACTGCCTCGTGCGCCGCCTGCGCTTCTTTTGTAACAGCGCTTACTGCCCTGTTCTGAATTCCCTCAGAAGCATCATACGTAAGATCTGCCGCATCCACCTCCGGATTCGTGTAAAGCTCCTCGTTAGCAACCATCTTCGTGAGCAGCTCATTCATCTTGTCGAGCTCAGTTGTGTCATCACCATTCGCTACGGCTGCCGTGATCTGCGCTTTGACGGTATCAAGCTTATCAGTGAGGCTGCTGCCTGCAATGGCGTCAATCTCAGCCTGATTTGCTTCCATATAATAATCATTCAGGATCTTGGCATTTTTTGCAGTCTGTGCAATAGCGTCTTCCTGCGTCTTGATCGCCGCCTGAAGAGAGTCGTAGCTCTTAAACGCATTCTCCGCAGACGTGATCTGGCTCTGTCTATCGGCAAGATCAGTCGCTTCCGCGTCTAAATCATCCTTCGTGAATGTCTGACCTGAAAACTTCGCATCCAGTTCGTCAAGCCTCTCCTGCTCCGCCTCTGAAAGACTTTCTCCTGCCGCCAGTTCATCCCTCTTGGTGCTCAGCCGCAGATATTCCGTCTTCTCCATCCACACTTTGCGGTCATCATCAAGCGCAGTCTTTGCCGCATTCAAACCATCCTTATCCGCAAAATCTGCCAGTGCTTTCTCATAAGATTGTTTTGACGGGTTCTCGTCCCAATCCTTATTCAGGTCAGCGATCGTATCAATGTATTTCTGCATCGCATCCGCATTCGCAAGAGACTTCTGCATGGATGCCGCATAAGAGTCTGCACGTGCTGTTACATAAGATGCCGCCGATGCGTTCAAGGTACCGCTTGAAGCGTCATACATTGCCGCAAGCTCAGAATTTGCACCCGCGTTCTTCGCAAGCTCCTCTTTTGTGAGCAGTCCCATGTTCGAAAGCGCTTTTAATCCGTTCGTATCATTAGCGCTTAACTGGAAATCACCGCTGTTTCCGCTCTTATCCACATTGATGAAAAATCTCTGGTTTGCCTGATCAAAGCTCGCCGCTACACCGGCGCTGTTTAGCTTATCAACAAACTCGTTGATCGTTGTATTGCCCGTCAAGTCTATATTCGTCGTCTTGCCGTTTACTTTTACACTGATGCTCGCCGTATCATTCTCGCCAAGCGCCAATGAAGACCCCTTCGCCAGCTCGCTTAACTTCGTATTTCCCTTAACGCTCTTGTTATCGCTCAACTTCCCGCCTGTCAGATAGCCGGACTTTGCAAGCTGCTTGACAACCAACGTCTGGGAACCTTTTACTGCGTTATCGCTCGCGACGATCGAAGCAATGCTGCTGTTAGAAATCGATGTCGTCTTCTTCTTAAATGCATCGGACCAACGGAGATTGCTGATCGTTGCCTGAAAACTTTTGATCTTCTTATTCAGCCCTTTCCATGCGTCCTGCTTCCACTCCAACTTGGTCTGTGCTTTCTCGAGTGTCTCCTTCTTTGTACTAGCTGCTGAAACAAGCTCTCTGACAATTGCATCTGTATCCAGACCCGAATTCATACCTGTAATTTTTATCGACATATCCAATCCTCCATTCCTGTCCCTTAATCTTTATACCAATTACCGTTTCTCGTCTACAAGCAGACCGGCAAGTTCCCACGCCTTAGCGATCATGTCAAGCGTCTTCTCCGCCGGAAATTCTTTGATCGTCTCCTTGGTCTCCTTGTCAACGATCTTCAGGGTGATACGGTTCGTATCCTCGTGAACACCGAATTGAACCTGTGAATTGTGCGAATTCTTATTTAACTCCGCAATTGCTTTCTTGAGTTGTTCTTTTCCTTCTCTCGTTTCCGCAGATTGTCTGCTGCCGCCGCCCGAACTGTTAGAATCATATTCCTGTGATTTTGCGACCGCCGCTGTTGTCTGGTCAACATTGACCGAAATATCCTGAACCGCACCCTCCGTGGTGCCTGCTTCCGAGCCGGTTACCGGCTTAGGCGGTACATAATTCTGTGCCTGATAGGATATTGCCCCGTTAATTGCCTCAATTGCCATGATAATCACCTCCGTGTGATTGGTTAAAAGTTGTCGTAGTATTCTTGTAGCCAAAACAATTTTTCAGTTCTCTGTAGGTTATATCGGTGAAAAGCAAAAAAATGTTTATATCTCTATAAACATTTTTTGCGTTGTTCTATGCTGTTTACGACATTTTACAGCCCTCTCAGGCGAGATATCCATACTATCGTTTTTCAAACAGTGATACACTATTTTTCCACAACCGGCTGCTAAGACTGAAACAGTTTTGAGAGTGCATCCGCGTCAACACTCATCGCGTTTTTATTTGATTCCTGTATCTGCAGATAAACTTCCTTGCGGTAAACAGGCACTTCTTTCGGTGCACTGATACCGAGCTTTACCTGTTCTCCTTTGATCTCCAGTATTGTGATCTCAATATTGTTATTGATGACGATCGCTTCATTTTTTTTGCGGGATAATGCCAACATAGTCACTCACCCGCTTTCTTTGACGCCTGAAGAATATCGTAAATCGGATATTTTACAATATACTCATCGCCTTCTGCAATGATCTGGCACGCTTTTCTCTGCGCCGCGTTTACTACGATCGGTGCTTTTAAGTTCACCGTCATTTTAGTTAAGTCCCGCGGTACGGTAAGCGTCACCAGCACCAACAGTTGATCACTGTCCAGATTCCCGATCGGTTTTAAGAGCTCATCCTCCACCTGCGGGTTATAACCCGGCATCACCAGCAGCGGATCAATCACCGGCATCGCAAAGCCTTCTTCCTGTAAAGACTGCAGCCATCTCACCGATGTATGGCTGCCCTTCTCCTCATCATGGATCAGCGCAAACTCGGTCAAATCCGGAAATCCAATGATCCCGTTTACAAAACGGATGATCTTTGACTCGTCAATGTCCACTTCTCCGAAAATTCTTGTTTTCAATTTCATAGCATCATGCCTCCTTTTCTTAAGGTTATTCATTAACCCTGCCGTCACCTGACAGGCGGCTGTGGCCTTTCTTTTAAGAAAACGCAATTAAACCGGCGTTTTCTTAAATATAGTTCATCAGGCTCGTTTCCAAGATCTTACTCGTTGCGGAAAGCGCCGCGTCATAGGTCAGTTTTGCAGCGGCAAGCTCCGTAGTCGAGTCCTCGATCTCCTTGTGGTTGTTATTGATGTAAAGCTCCTTAAACGTATCCTGCTGTCCGTCCAGACGGTTCTTGATCAGATCAAGACGGACGCCTCTCGTACCAATATTGGTCCCTGCAAGATTGACCAAATCCTGATAGCTCTTCATGTTTGTCATCGTTGAGCCGAACAGTTTCTGTACCTGATCTTTTACAAGACTCTGCGCTTTCTTTGCCGCGGTAAGCTGCAGATTTGCCGCATCCAGTTCCGCACCTTCCGACAACGACGCCACTTTCTCTTCCAGGCTGTTCACGATTCCATCCAGCTTTTCCAATTGGTTGATCACAATTTCCAAATCGTCCACATCGCGCCCGACATCGTGAACATATGCCTCTCCCGCAACCGTATTGACCTGCAGGGACTGATTTGCACCAAGATCATACTCTATCTTCTGTTTGCTGCCCGACTCATAATCCAACGTCACATCCTTACCGTCCGGTCCCTGTTTGGTAACCTGACAGTCAAAATAATGTTCCGGTCTCAAATCCCCTTTAACCCACTCGTTTTTCTCATAGGCAATCGTATAAGTTGTCGTATTAGGGAGTGCCGACATCGCATCCACCGCATCTTTCCCAAGCACGATCTCACCCGTATCTACCAAAATGAAAGCATCCGCGTCACCCGGCGTATAGGCTCCGCTGTCCGTTGAATTCATCGCTTTCAATTCTATCTGTTGAGGCTGTCCGTTCTGATCGGTATACCGGATGCACAGTTTATCCGCATCATCCTGCACTGCCGGAGGCGCTGGCGGCGCCGGCATGGGCGGATTTTTCAGATCATCATAAGCGAGCCGGAAACGCGTGTATTCCTGCGCTTCTACCATTGTCTCGTTCACATCGAAACCGTTTGCTTCCGTATAGCCGTAAATATCTCCATCCGGATCAGTCGTCTTATTCGGGTTGGTCGTATTGATATGCGTGCGCGTCTGCAGATCACCCAGCGTAAACTCTTCAAAAATACGGTATTCGGTGTTCTCTTTTTCCTTAAACTGCAGTTTCGACTCGGTCCGGTAGCCTGTAAATACATTGCGCCCGCCGTAATCTACATCGCCTGTTTCATAGAACTCCTCAGCGCTCTGTCTTAAGTTCATCAAAGCTGCCTGATAGTTTGCGGTATTCTTATCATCACTTGTGTTGCGGTTGCACTCATTATACATGGTCTCGATCAGGGCTTCACCCGCATAGACAGCTTCCTCGGTCGCCTTCATCCAGCTCGCGGCATCCTCCGCATTCTTTTCGTTATATTGCGTCAGTTTCGTTAAATTTGCCGAAAGACGAAGGGAGCGGATCGCGATGACCGGATCATCTGACGGTCTTGTCAGCTTATTACCGGTCTGCATCTGAATACTCAGCTGGCTTTGCAGTTCCTTATTTGTATTGATATTTCGCAGGGAATTATTCTGCATGATCTTATTTGTAATACGCATGGCAGTCTTCCTTTCTTCTTCGTAAAGATCATTGTTTGTTTCGCATCAGCGGAAGTCTTATCCTTTCAGGAGAATCTGATGAAGCAGATTCCACGAGTTTCGCCAATGCGAAACTCGGAAAGAACGCGAAGCGTTCTTTTTTAGACACCCGTCTGCAAGATCAATCTGTCATAAATCTCCGTGAAACAATTGATCATTTTTGAGGCAAGCGTGTAAGCATTCTGGAATTTTACCAGATCAACGCCCTCTTCATCCTTATCCACGCCGGACACGGAAAGTCTTAAATTGTCGATGGTATTGCCAAGGTCATCATATTTCTCATGGAATGTCCTCGCCGCACCGGTATTCAGGGTAATATCCGACAAAATACACTGTAAAAATTCTTCCGCAGAACAGCCGCGGAAACTCATTCTGCTTTTATTGGTGTGCAGGTCGATCATCTGGTCAACAACATCGTATTTATCCTGTCCCGCAGTCGCTATTGTATGGGTTCCGAGCAGCGCTGCGTTTCTGTTGATCACCCTGTCAATTGCAACAGTGCCTGCCGTGATCCGGTAATACGTATTATCCTTACTGTTGATCGTGTAGCTGACCGGATTACCTGCCGCGTCAACCCGCGCCGGAGTACCCGAACAATTGTATTGTCCGTCTTCAGTCTGACTGTTCGCAACAAAAACGTTATTTGCCTGATCGCCGTAGCTGTCTACCGAACCTTCCTGCGCAACGATCTTATTAAATGCTTCCGAATACCCCCTGAGCCACTCGCTCATCTGCTGCATGTAATAAGGAATACCCTGATATTGGTTGCCCACGCCTACCGACGCGTCTTTTCCGATCTTCGTGCTTGTGAGCGCCGTATTAGGATCGCTCATTTCAAATGTATAAGAATAGGTATCTGTCGCTGCATTATAGGAAAATGTAAAATTATCATAGCACACTTCCTGATCAAACAATCTGATCTTGCCTTGTTCCGCCAGATTGGACTTATTTAAGTCCTTCAGATAGTCTGCAGTCACATCGACCGTAACTGTCTGAACCGTTTTACCCCCGGCATTCGTCGTCTGTCCAATCGAACTAATCGTGCCGTGGAAATACTCGTTATTATTGCCGTCACGCATGTCGATAATGCCCTTCAGCGTACCACGCAGACTTGCGTTATGAAGGTCAAACCGATTCCCGTTATCCCACATGACGTCATACAGTCCGTCAATATCAGTCTGATTCTGCTTTTCCGTATTAGACCGTGCAGTATATACCAACGTGTGATAATTCATGCCGGATACAAGGGACTGACCGCCCGCGATTTTCACGATGAATTTCGTTGCCCCGGTATCTCTTTCCGGATTATTCGCATCATAAACAGGTAATTCCTCGGTCTCCACGTCGACTAACTCAGACAGTTTATCAATCAAGGCACCTCTCTGATCGCGAAGCTCATTGGCGTTCGTTCCGGTAAGCTCTATGACATTGATCTGCTTATTTAAGGAAGCGATCTGCGACGCATAGGAATTGATCTGATCCAACGTCACTTTCATCTCTGCATTTAAGTCTTTCTGCGTCTTCTGCAGACTGGCGTACATTGAATTAAAATAGTCTGTCAGACTCGTTGCCGTCTGTAAAAATGCCTGCTTATAGGTCGTATCGCCTCCATGCTTTGATAATTCCTCAAGCGCATCGTACATCGTTCCGAAAATAGAATTAAATCCGGTCACTTCATCATCGTCTTTGAAGAAATCCTCCAGCATTTTCATATAGTCGTCTTTTGTCTTAAATTCACCAAGATTAGAATTGTTATTCCAAAATCTGACATCGTAGTATTGGTTCCTCAGACGCTCAACAGCCAGCGTATCAACGCCCGCTCCCGCACAGCCATACTTTGCAAAGGTCCGCAGCGCATCGCTTGCCTGTGTGGTAACAACCTGCTTACTATAGCCTTTCGTCTCCTCGTTGGCAATATTATTAGCGGTCGTGTTCAGAGCGGCATTCGATGACAGTAATGCCGAATATGCAATATTTAATCCGAAAAATTGTGAAGGCATCTCATTTTCCTCCTTATGCCGCGCCCCGCAGACGCAAGGACGTACTTTCTTTATGTAACACCGAATATATATATATATATCTTTTGCTTATGCAAGCGCGTTGATCAGATGCTGCAAAAGCTCATCCACTGCATTGATATAGCGGCTGCTTGCATTATATGCATTTTGGAACTTGATCATATGTGTCAGCTCCTCATCCGTCGATACGCCGATGATCTGCTCCCTTGCCGATGTTGCCGCGCCAAGCGTTCCCTGCTGATCATCGGTCAGCTTTTTATATGCATTGCCGGAATTTGCAATCTGATTCGTCAGGTTGATATAATAATCAGAGAAATTTGCCAGCGTCTTTACATTCGGATTGAGCGCATGTGTCTCCTCTTCAAACAGCTGATACAGCTTTTGTCCCGTCTCATAATCCGTCGATCCATCCGGCTTGACGAATCCGAGCAGTGTCGGCTGCTTCGCCAAATCGCTGTTTAAGCGGATATTCCCGACTGTAAACAAGGTTTCTGCTTTGTCAGGATCTTCCTCCATCTTATCCCAGGTTGATGTTGCATCGTTATAAATATGCGTATCCGATGCGATCTTCGTAAACAACTGGATCGGGCTGCCGTCCGGGTTACAAAGATAGCCAAATCCATTCTGCTTTGCCGCATCTTCCAGTACCTGATTGATTCCCGTCGTAATATCATGGATCAGGCGATCAAACTCTGCCTGAACGTTCATGATCAGCGACCGTGAAATATTATCATATTTCTCTTCGGTCTCAAGCTCCGTATAATTCGCGCGATGATCCCCTCTCGCATATACCAGCGCTTCCAGTTTTCCGATATCTGTATTTCTTGCCGTAGAGATCGGTTTGCTCGTATCAACAACCTTCGCATGGGAGATATCGAGCGTTTCCCTTCCGTACCGGTCGATTTTTGTATCGGCAAGGTGCTTCCAATACGGTGTATAAAAGCCATTATCCTCGGTAAATACGCCAATCTCATATACCTGACCCCTGTTGACAAAGGTCTCGCCGTCGATCTTCACATTGTAATTGCCAAACACATCCACGGAATAAGTCATATTCGTCAGTTTGGCAAGTTCATCAAGGCAGTAATTACGCCGATCACGCAAATCGTTCGCATGCTCCACGCCTGCCGCC
Organism: Lachnospiraceae bacterium; assembly: GCA_003979345.1. GTDB lineage: Bacteria > Bacillota > Clostridia > Lachnospirales > Lachnospiraceae > DLAJ01. Next base: position 20,704 of record RYVZ01000032.1, on the reverse strand, counting down.
TCTATCTTCGCGATCTGCTTGTTTAACTCATAAATCTCTTTGCCGAATTTATTGATTTTTTGCACATTATCATAGACCTGTTGATTCAGGTCATCCTGATAGGAGCGCAGTTCCTTATTAATGATATTCGCCTCATCAATAAACTGGCTTGCACGCTGGATCAAAAGTCCCTGATTCACAGCGCTGCTCGGATCCTTGGAAAGTTCTTCCACCGCCTCCCACAGTCTGTCGACTGAGGCCTGGAACGGATTCTCCCCCGGCTCCCCAAAAATATTCTCAATATGATATAGGGCATCATAAGAAACTTCATAGAAAGCGCTCCGACCCGACTCTTTCCGGTAGAGTTTGTCAAGGAACTCATCTCTTACCTGTCTGGTCTGAGTGTAATTAACGCCCAGTCCGATCTGCTGGCTGGACACAGAAGAATAACTGTATTTGATTGTCTGATATACATGATCACCAAGCTGCACCTGCTGCCTGGTGTATCCTTTCGTATCTGCGTTCGATATGTTATGTGCTACTGTATTTAATGCATTCTGATTTGTCTGCAAGCCGCCCCGGCCTACATGTAACGCGCTCATTAATGACATAAAAATTCCCGCCTTCGTTCTGAACTACTGCTTGGCATCAAATGATGCATTGATCCTCCCGCCGTAAGACACACCTGCACTCTTTGCATCGCTGGTATAATCCGCTGTCTCGGGTGCTGACCGCATGGACTGCATAAGATTCAGTTCAAAATCTACCATTCCCAAGGAATCAAGTATCAGATCCCTGTTATGCTCGTTGATCCGAACCATCTCGCGCACAGTCCTCTGCAGGCGGTCGTAAATACCTGCAAGGCGATTTTGCTCCGCCGGTCTTTTTTCAAGCAGTTCTATTATGTTGGTTAATTTCAAGCTGGCAACATCCTTGTTCATGACGTTGGCGATATCCGCAGTCACCCCGGCGCGCTCTTTATCGAGCCGGTTGATGCGTTCTACCACGTTTTGTTCCTCATCCGTGATCTTTTCTAATTCCTCCAAATTACCTGCCACAATAACCGGAGTCTTTCTTCTGGACAATTCCAGTAACGTCTCATATTCTGCATTCTCGCTGTCCAAAACAGCCATGAGATTTTCCATTAAGCTAGCCACTGAAACCCTCCCGGATATTTGTCAAAGAGCTTTATAGGACTCTTTGACAAATATCTTACATACCCTGATATGCCTCTAACAATTTATCCGCAAAGTCTCCGCCGTTTACTTCGTAAGTTCCGTTCTTGATACGTTCCTTCAGGGACGCAACAAGTTCCTCACGAACATCCGGGCTGTTTGCTACAGCTGTTTTCGCAGTCTGGAAATCCTTTCCCATACTGGAAATCTGCACCTGATCAGTAAAGCTCGTACCAGCCTTTTTCTGCACGCCAGGCTTCTTCTGTGTGTTGTATAGCTGTTGAACTTGTGTCAATGCTCCGATACGCATAGCCGTTCTCCTCCTTCCATGGATCATTTGCTCTTATAACATTTATCGACGCTTTTAGAATTTACTTTAGAGCAATTTTCATATTTGGCATAAAAAGGAGCTGTAAAAAGCAAAAACCTCCCGCGCACGCGGCGCGAGAGGTTTTAACGATTTTTTAGCATTCAACCGGGCGGTAGCGCTTAAAGACCTTATCTGCGCCGCATACATGCTTTGTGCCGTCATCATCATAAATGATATAATCGCCCTCTCCGATGAAGATGCGCCCTCTGCGGGTCTTGATGTAAGGACATACGATCGCTCCGTCCTCTCTGGTGATCTTGACCAGTGAGTCTGTCACGATCCAGCCTTTCGTCACGACGTCAGCCCAAAGCTCACAGCCGTCCTCCATGCCTTGCTCATACTGCTTCACGTCCGCTTCCATTTCCATTCTGATGCATTTCATTTGCGGCACCTCCCTTGCTATATTTCCAATCCCCAAATCCTCTTCCTGCCATGCTGCTTGAGCATCCCGCTCAGAGCAGCCTTACCATTTATGCTGTCTGTGAATTCTTTCTGCTATGATTGAAACTTCTTGTTAAAAGTATACACTATTATAAAAAATTTTTCAATGAAAGCGCTGCATTCTTGTTTCTTTTATTTGTTAAGATTTTGTTATGCAGATTATTGTATGGTATGAATACCATTATAAAATCAAAATAATTAGGAGACTATCCACATGATGCTATATCAATCAGAAAAAAGCAGAACCTCAATATAACAAAAATTCCAAACAGCCGACTGCAGACCCAGCCTTTTTCCCATTCAGAACACTATTATCCTGCCCCAAAGCAAAACGATCAGGTTCATCCTGTCAAAACCTCTTATTTTGCCACCTCGGGTAAGAAGAATCCGACAGCTATCAATTTGCCCGCAGACACAACCTTCCCATGTATGGCAGACACTCTTACTCCGCCGCAAGAATGATGGGACTGGCAAAACAGACCGGCGCAAAGCCGGAAGAGATCAGCGCCGTCGCTTGGGCTATTATGGCCTACCGGAGAATTCAATATGATCATACAAAATTTCCTGATACGAAGTGCGCACGAAGATCCGCGGGCTGTTGAGGCACTTATGGCTTATTACAGCAATCACTTTGACAGGGCCTGCCACCTTCTTATGCATCCGGAGTTGTGGGATATTCCCGGGATTATGCTTTATTTACAAACTACAATACTGCCCGATAAGGAGTTTCTACGCCTGCCCGCAGAACATTTATATGCTTTTTTCAATAATAATGATGAAACACGCGCACTATTTTATCAGATATCCGAAAATAAAAGAGCTCATGTACTAGTTCACACTTACATTAGTATGTCTAATCGATTTTAGTATGTTAATAAATATTAGTGAAAAAGCAAGCGCTGGATTTAACGCCTGTTTATTTGATCCTTTTTGCAGGAATACCTGCGTAAACACTATTCTTTTGCGTATCCCGCATCAATAATGAGCCCGCTCCCACACAAGTATTTTCCCCGACCCTGACCGCCCCGATTACTTTTGCACCAGCATAGATCACTACACCGTCTTCCAAAACAGGATATGCATGTATGGCACCGCTTTTCCATGCCTCAATACTTTTTGCACCAAGAGTAGTCTGCTGAAATATAGTGCAATTGTTTCCTATTTTGACATAATTTCCTATTACAATTCCATTTGGATGAGGCAATTTTAAGCCTTCCCCTACTTTACAATGATCTCCGACAAAAATCCCATAACATCGTATTAACTTTCTATTATAGTACCGGGCAATTATATTACCCCTCACTCCCAGGAAAGGAACATTGGCTATATTTTCCCAATACAGCTTTTGCTTTATATAATAGACAGCTTTTGCATTTTCTGTGTTTTTATAATATTTTTTTCTAATATGATACCAATCCCGCAGAATAAGCATATCATGCCTCACAACGATCCCCTGCTCCTTTATGCGCCATACCATTACCGCACACCCCAATCGATAACATTCTCAAATAGCGTATAACACCGTTTCCCACACATAACTTGTGTAATGCCGTATATAAAACTTGTAATCACTTCTATATTCCATTAGTAATTCCGGTATCTCATATATATCGCTTGGCTTATGGTAAATCGAAATTGCCAAACGGGGCTTATACTCTTTAATTGTCCGCTCTGCACCTTTCAGCGTTTCAAGTTCCGCCCCTTCTACGTCCAGCTTAATAAAGGTGGCACGTTCTCCGCCCAAAGCGTTATCAATGCTCTCCGTATCCAGCGTTATTTCACCCGCATCCGATATTCTGGAACCAGACCCTCTGTTAGAAAAATATAACGTATCCTTTTTATTCCATGTCGCATATGGCAACAGTTCAAAATGGTCCAGATTATTATTTTCCAGGCACCTTTTATAATTTGATTCAGACGGTTCGAAACCCAAAATGCGTTTATATTCTCCATTGCACCATTTTGCAAACTGCCGGCTTGTATCCGCATCAAAGCATCCTGCGTCAATAAAGACCTCTTCCGCCCCTATCGGATTCAGCTCCGGACAGTCAAAATATTGCACGCCCGTTGTGGCATAGACCGTCCCCAAGCGCGGAAACCAAATGTTTTCTCTCGGAAAATAATCAGAGGTCAGATCGTATAACAACTCTCCCGCATGATTATGAGACGCGATAACAACATAATACTCTTCCCCCTGCTTCTTTACTTCGGCAGGCGGCAGGACGATCCTTCCGCAAAAATCTTTTCCCCACTTAGCCCCGTCATTATCGCAAAAAGCATAAACGGATATCCCGTTTTTGATCAATATATCATATGTCATCTTTCCATCCGTACCTGCACCGAAAATGACCAATTTTTTATCGCTGACATTTTCCCGAAAATCATCATATTGTGAGATATTCCATTTGCAGTCCAACTCTAGCAGCGTATTCATAAAATCACTATACTTTTTATTTCCAAACAACATCTCCCATTTCACAGAAAACAATTTTCGTGATTCTTCATCCTGCAGTCTCTCATAAAATTTTGACAATAAATTCAAATTCATTTTTACCCTCCATGCTATGACTGTTTTTAGGAGCAGCTAATGACTCAAGTTTTCGCATAGCATAAAACTTGCATGACGTTTTCGGAAAAATTTTCAAAAAACGTCGTGTCTCCTCCGTAATAATTTTTATGAGCTAAACGACCCAATTTATAAAGCGGCTTATAAAAAGTCCATAAAAACCCTTTCGATACTTTGACTTTTCCTGATCAGGCATAGATTGCCATTTTCAAATTCTAAAATTGGTACATCCGGTAAAATAAACGGGGGCTTCATCACAATGCTATACGACCCTACATTATGAAAAACAACAAAGTCACCGACGGACAGACTGCCTGAATAATTCTTATATAAATAGTCCGATTCAATGCATGTATAGCCTGCCATGTCCAAATCTTCATATTGCTCCTGCCCCTTATCCGAATATACCGTAATCGGACGCTTTATGCTTTTTACCGAAGGATTTATATTATAAGTACTTCCCGTAAGCGTTGCGATCGCTTTTCCCCGGACTTTTTTAATATTGACTACGCGTGTCACAAAACACATGGTATTGGCTGCAAGTGCACTGCCTGGCTCAATGATCAGCTTCGGCTTTTCTGCGTGATTTTGATAAAGTTCAGCCATCTGTCCTGCCACGATCTTAGCATAATCTTCATATTTGGGCGGCGCAAAAGAAAACTGCCCGGCTAACTCATCACTGACTTCCCCCATATAGCCTCCGCCCAAACTGATATATGACCAAACATACCCTTTCATCTCACCAAAAAGAAGTTCTTTCAAATCCTTCATTCTGGCCTGGAAAGAATCCGGCGAGCGAAACGGCAGATGACAGTGCAATCCGGTCACACGCAGATTGGGAATCCTGTTTAGCCGTTCAATCGCGCATTTCAGGTCTTCTTTGGGTATTCCGAACCGGGACGGCACATCCTGCCCGATGTCCATATTGTATCTGACTCCGACAACAAACTCTCTGTCCCGATGACGCTCCGCAATTTTGGAAACAATTGCGATCTCATAATCGGCGTCTATGTTCAGATACCCCTCTCCAAGCATAAGCTTTTCTATATAGTTTTCTTTTTTATATGGCCCGTTATAATAGATATTGACAGATTCTACACCCAGACTCAGCGCCAACTCCATCTCCATCTCGGATACTACTTCTGCATACCCCCCGAGTCTTTGAATGATCCTGCATAGCTTGGGTATATAATTTGTCTTGTAAGAATAAGCAATATGGGTATTGGGATAATACTTTTGAAATGCGTCTAACATTTTACAATAATTATCCTCATATAAGCTGCTGTTCAGCAGATAAAAGGAGTCCCCGTATTCACGGGAAATCTGATCCAACCGCGCATAATTGAGCATCATACCGTTCCTCTGTTTTTTCTATTTTGGGGCAATTTTTTGCAAAACACTATTCACTTCCTCAATGACTGTCTTCCTGTTCTCCTCAAAAAATGACTGACTCTCGCGTTCTAACCGCTGCTCATATTCCCGTATTTCTTCCATTCCGAATTTGAATGCTCTCTCAATTTCTTCTAAATCATTTGAGATCCACGAATCATAAAAACTGCGTGAAAGAATCGCCATAGAAGACCCCATACGATAGTGTTCGGCAATGATATGCCTTGCAGGAAGCATCCCTTCGTCCAGTCGTGCAATACCGCCGAATCCATAGGGAATACCGTAAGGACGCACCTTGTTGCAAATTTCTTCTACCTTTCCGTTCGCCAAAAGCTCAAACATAAACTTCTGCCGATATTGAATATGAAGATCATTAAGACCAATATGAACTTCATCGATCCCGGACAATTCCATGATTTCATCTAAGTTTTTTTCAGCACCGATCGTCTCAACAAGCAGGATCGTCTTTGCCCTGCCATTCACATACTCCAAAAAGCGTTTTACCTCGTCAACCGTTTCAAAAAACGGCAGCATGACAAGCTCGGCACCCCGGTCTATCACATCATCGATCTCTTTTTTGGAATCTTCATAGATCGAATTCACTCTGACCATAAGCTGTGCCTTGGAAATACAATTACGGATGATACTCACATCCTCCATCTTATGATTAGAAAGTACTACATTTCTCCCCGCCTGGCGAATTGCTTTTCCCCTCGCCTCCAAATCCACCCAGATCCGGTCTACCGTATATCGTTCTATAATCCGCGCAATTTCCGGTCTGTTCGTAATATACATCATCTTTAACGGCATGTCATGCTCCCCCCTCCTGATAGACCGGTGTCAGCCAGTCTGCATACGTTTCGTTATTTCCCGTTACTACATCTAAATATTGTTTATGAATCTCCTGTGTCACCCTTCCCGGTAAGCCACTGCCGATCTGAAAACTGTCCATCTGTACAATCGGCGTGATTTCCACTGCGGAACCGCAAAAAAACGCTTCATCACAGACATACAGTTCCGTACGGTTCACATTACGTTCCACCACTTGCATTCCCAATTCCGCTCTTGCAAGCCTTATGATCGTATCACGCGTGATGCTTTCCAAAACAGAATCCGTCAGCAGAGGAGTGATCAGCGTATGATCCTTTATCATAAAAAAGCACGAGCCCGTTCCTTCCGCAACATATCCTTCTCTGTTTAGAAATATAGCAGAATCATAACCATGATCCGCAGCCTCCAATTTCGCCAATCTGCTGTTCACATAGTTGGCGCCCACCTTAATTCTCGGTGATAAATCCCTCTCACTGATCCGCTCCCATGAACTGACACACGTCTTTTCTCCTTTCTCAAGCGGATGCACGACTCTCCTTTTGGCAACGGGCGCAATGAACATTCCCACGGGCTCCGTTGAAAACCAACTGCCAAATCCGTCAACAAACACGGTCTGCCTCACTGCGATGTCTTCCCTATATCGATTTGCTTTGACCGTATCCAACATAAACTGTTTCATTTCTTCTACTGAATACGGACATTTCATGCGGAACAGCTTTATGGAATTTTGAAGTCTTCTGTAATGTTCCGCTAATCGAAAAGCGTATAACTGCTGCTTCTCTTCATTCCAATAGCATCTGATTCCTTCGAATACATTCGCCCCAAATTGAAAGGAGGGGGACAGTACATTTGCATTGGCATCCTTCACGTTGATAAGTTCTCCATTTAGCCAAATCAGACGGTCTTCATTCATTTCGCTTCCTCCTCAAGGCTTTTCCTATCATTTTCATGCTCTTTCGTCACATAAGTAGGAACGATCTTCTTTACAATATCCTTTACCTGCACATCCTCCAGGTTGACCGCTAACTTTAAGTCCCGTAACTGGCGAAAAAAAGTCATCTCATCCAGCTCGATCGGCTTTCCGATATGAATCAGCCTGTTTTCTGTGTCAGCCATTCCCTCCTCACTCATCAAAAGCTCCTCGTATAGCTTTTCTCCGGGTCTCAACCCTGTAAATATGATCTTAATATCTTCCTCCGGGCGGTATCCCGACAAACGAATCAGGTTCTTTGCAAGATCATAGATCTTCACCGGTTCGCCCATATCCAAAACAAAAATCTCCCCGCCCTTTGCATAGGCACCCGCCTGCAATACCAATGAAACAGCCTCTGGTATCGTCATAAAATATCTTATAATATCCGGATGAGTCACCGTTACCGGTCCCCCTGCCTCAATCTGTCTTCGAAATAGCGGGATCACACTCCCGTTGCTGCCCAGTACATTTCCAAACCGGACCGCCACAAACTCGGTATCATAATGACGGTTAAATGTCTGAACGATCATCTCACAGATTCTCTTTGTTGCACCCATAATATTTGTGGGATTGACTGCTTTGTCCGTCGAGATCATGACAAATTTCTTTACTCCGTTCATAGCTGCAGCCTGCGCAGTTTTCCACGTTCCGAATACATTATTTTTTACTGCCTCATTCGGGCTTTCCTCCATTAGCGGCACATGCTTATGTGCTGCTGCATGGTATACGATGTCAGGATGATACGTTTCAAAAATACTGTTCATCCTGTTCGTATTTCGCACCGATCCGATCAGCACGCACAAATTCAGTCCCGGATATGCAGCCAGCAATTCCTGCTGGACATCATACGCACCGTTTTCATAAATATCCAAAAGGATGAGCTGCTTTGGTTGATGCGTTGCAATCTGACGACAGAGTTCGCTCCCGATGGAACCGCCGCCGCCCGTCACCATGACAACCTTTCCCTTCACATAACTCAAGATAGAATCCAAATCCACCCTGATGGGCTCCCTGCCCAATAGATCTTCTACATCTACATCCCGAATTTTACTTACGTTCACTTCGCCGTTTACCAACTGGTACATTCCCGGAAGCGTACGCAGCTTGCAATCCGTTTCCTTGCATATGTTGATGACATCACGAACGATGCTCTTGGGTACTGAGGGCAGGGCAATGATGATCTCATCGATCCGGTATTCTCTTGCTGCATCAATAATCCTCTCGCGCCCTCCGATGATCCTGATATCCTGCACATATCTTCCCCATTTATTCGGATCATCATCGATCACACATTTGATATTCATGGTGGAATAATAGCTTCCAATGATTTCCTTTATGATGACATTTCCCGCATCCCCCGCTCCAACGACCATCACTGCCGTTGCATTCCGGCTGTTGATGATCCGGTGCTTCGCCTCCCGCAAAAGCCGGTAGGAAAAGCGGCTTAAAAGAGTTAGTGCAAATAAAAACAGCAGGAATATAAAATAATAACTTCTCGGCACTTCATGGCCTGTGCAATGCAGACCGATACATTGGATCAGCGCATTGACCGCACATGCCGCTGCCATATTCTGCATCTCCGTAACACCTGCATATGCCCACAGGCTGTGATACAGCCGAAATAAATAGAATACGAGTATTGTCAGCAGGATTCCTAACGGCAGGAACCAAAGCATATTGCTCAGGTACCGTCTGGGTATCTCGTGAAACCTAAATTCAAAACGCATGATCAATGGCATAAAGCTGCTGATCACTACCGCCAAAACATCATATAGGATCAAAAACGCCCTGCGTACAGATAGCTTCATATTCAGAATATCTTTACCGAATCGATTCACCAATTTCATCATCGTTATTCTGCCTGCACTGTCTTCTTCCAATTCCTAATGAGCGCCCACAAGATTTCAAAGGGACTTATCATATACCAGCAAATATAAAGCTGATATCTATTTTCTCTGCATCTCCCCTGCGCCGTCTGTTTTAATGTATGTTTCAGAAAATCCTGTTCGAATATCCTGTATCTCCTGTTACGGCGTATGATTTCCCTAAAAAGAAACGTCATTCGCTTCATACCGGAAAACCCGGCATAATCACTTTCACATCCAAAAATCAGCTTAAAATCCTGCGCACTGACGACCATCCCTAACTCACGCATGATCTGTCTGAATACTTTAATTGTATATTTCAAATCTCTGCGTGTTCCATTTGACTTTGTTTTTTCATTGACGCGATATTTCATCAATACTGTTTGTACGCAGGCTATTTTACAAGATTTCAAAACCCGATAGATCAGCTCATAATCCTGGGAATAGCGGAAATCTTCGTTATACTTAAAATGATATTTTAGAAAATCTTCTTTTCTGATAAACCATGAAGAATGCGCAATCGGATTTCCAAACAATAGCCTCGCTTTCAGTGCTTCAGATTCCTCTGGAAAAAATCTCTTTGACGACTTTTTTCCGTTCTCGCTGACATCCAGCCTGTTTGTTCCGCAAATCGTGATATCCGAATGCTGTTCCATATACTCCAATTGCTTTTGAAAACGCTGGGGAAAACAAATATCATCTCCATCCATTCGGGCAATGTATTCACCCTTTGCAATCTCCATTCCCTTATTAAGCGAATAGGGCAATCCCATGTTTCGCTCATTCTGTATAAAAATGATCCTCTTATCATCATAACTGCAAATAATATCTGCCGTGCGGTCACTGGAACCGTCATCAATGATGATCAGTTCAAAATCTCTGTAGGTCTGGTCTAAAACGCTGTCTATCGCCTCTTTGATATATTTTTCATCATTATAGGTTGCTAATACGACACTGATCATCATTTCCCCCTATGTAATCTACTGATAAAGTTTAACCCACTCAGGCATGACATATTTCCAAGATCTGGTCCATTCAACCGCCTCCCTGTTTCGCTCTTTGACCGAAGGCTCCCACTCAGGATCTTCCAATGCTCCTAGCAGCTTTGATCCTAAATCCTCAAAGTCGCTGAATACAATATCCTGTGCTCCCAGCTCATCCCGCAGACGATATCCCACCCAGTCCGGATTGAACACTTTTTTACCTGCATACACATACTCAACCATACTCGAAGAAAGTGCATCAAACTTTGCAGCATGGACAAAAATGTCCACTCCGATTTTCATCAACGCAATTTCTGAAGAATTCATAAACTGCTCACTGATCGTATACGCGCACCCGCACTGCTTTAACGCTTCCCCAACCTCTGCCAGATATCGCTCACTTTCCACTCCGTATGACATATGGCAATATAAAAACATTCTTTTTTTAACATCCCGCGGAAAACAACTGATCTGATTTATCACTTTGATATGTTGTTGCTGCATTCTCCCGCAATATCCGATTGCAACCACGATCTTATCCTGCGGCATATGATTACGTTGTCTTGCGATTTTTTTAAGATGCGCTTCACTATATCGGGATAGATAGCTGCCCATGCGATCTATTACAACATTTCCGAAATCAAGCACGCTGCACTTTTGATCGTATCGAAATTGATATTCCTTATTCAAAATCTCCTTCATATCACTTATCATTACGGTCAATTGATCTGCCTTATCCAAATAACATTTTTTTTGTCTGAATTTTTGGTACTTTTTATTGTAAATATCACCTCCCCAATATGTGATGATCATCTTCCCTTTTCCTGCATTTAATATGTCCCCATACACCATGGAAGTGAGGATTGCGCTCTGCACGTGTACAAAATCAAACGTACCCTTATAGATCAACAGATACAGCCGCGCCCTCAGCCAGTACACAAGATCACCGGGCTTTGACACTGCCGTCGGAATATAGATGTACCTGATATGATTTCTCTTATAGAATTTCGCCCATTGCGTCTTCTGAAAACCAACCACCGTAATATCAGCTTTCTTCACTTTAAGCAGCTCTTTTATATAATTAGGCAGAATGATGCTGTCCGAAGCGGCCATGATCGCAATTTTTTCTAATTTCTTATCCCGGTAATCGATATCTCGTGATTTCTGTAAGTCATCTCTATGGAATCCCATTTTATACCACCTCTCCATAATCATTCCAATAACATATCAACAAATCTGCCGTAGTTCACATTTGCGTTATACCTCCTGTCATACATCTTTCTTGCATACCGGCTCATTGCCTTATACTCCTGCTCGGATTGACAATAAAATTTGCCGATCGCGGCAGCAATGGTTCCACTGTCAGCATTGGCATTGAGTAAATAGCCGTTTCTCTTGTCTATAATGATTTCCCCCACTCCGCCAACATTTGTTCCCATCACAGGAATCCCGCAGCCCATCGCCTCCATCATAGATACAGGCAATCCCTCGCTTTCACTAACATTGATCAGGACATGCGGCTTTTCTTTGGCGTAATACTCCAACATTTCCCTATTCGTGACTCTTCCCATAAACTGCCACTTTATGTTGTCATGACCGCTTAACAGCTTTTCACATAATTCCTTTAACTTCTTCTCACTCTCTCCGTCCCCGAAATGCTTCCATACTATCGGGATATCATAAATCTGCGATAATGCTCCCACAATGCGCTCGATCCGTTTTACCGGAATTAAATTTGATGAGGATACGAGTCTTAAAATCCCGTTTTCACCCCACCATATAGCCGGCGTTAAATCATTCACATCAATATTCACGCCCAGTCTGCACATTCTGATCTCTGCGCGGATCTTCCCATACCTTTCCCTCAAATATTGTTTTCCGTTGTTTGAGATCGGGATGATCACATCCATCCCTTCAAAAATCAGCTTTCTAAACGGCAGATAGAGATCTTTATCCCGTTCTTCATATAAGTCCCCGCCATGGCATCTGGTCACGCACTTTGCGTGCGGATATTTATGGCTCAGAATAACCGCCACGATTGCCGGCATATGCATCCAATAAGAATAAATTACGATATGGTCGCTCTTCTGAACCCCTTGCTCCTTCAACAATTTATTGATCCTATCAGCCTCGTGATATGCCCGGCTATAGTAATCAATAGCCCGCCGATATAAATGCGTTTTTAAGAATGTTTCGTTCCAACCCCGCCTTTGTACACAATACCAAAGTTCCCTTATGAGATCCCAATGGTACACATTGGAATGAACTTTCGCTTCTTTCTTTTTCTTATAAACAGCCACATTTGCCGGAACGGCTCTCATTTTCCCCGCATGATGTCCGATCGGAAAAATATGTACCCGGTCAAACTCCGTATAATAACTGACTTCTGTTTCCAAAAAGCTCTCACCCGCACCATAGGGAAAATCAGTTGTAATCAAGATCATCCGTTTCATCTGATGATGCCTCCTGCTTAGAAAAATCACTAAGCATTCATCTTAAAATGCTCTGTGCCAAATTGTGGGCTACATGATAAGGATGGTGCCGATTCTCTCCACATCATCACTTTTCAGATACGCATGCATCGGCAGCGAAAGGCAGCATTTACAAATCTGCTCCGTCACAGCGCATTCCAGCTCATCCATAGCATACTGTTTTAATGCCTCCTGCTGATGCAGCGGCTTTTTATAATAGACTGCCGTCGGAATATCCGCCTCTTTCAGCCTTTGCATGACTTCTTCGCGATGTCTGCCGTCCTCAAGGCAAATCGTATACTGTGCCCAGCTTGAACGCATCCGTTGTGCGGCCACCGGCGTTTTGACATGTCCGTCCAGTATGCGGGTATATTCTTCCGCCACACGGTTACAGCGATCGGTTTCTTCATCAAAAAAACGAAGTTTTTGTATTAAAACAGCTGCCTGTAATGTATCCAGCCGCGAGTTCATGCCTATGCGCACATTGTCGTATTTATCTGCTCCCTTTCCATGAACGCAGTAAGAGCGGAGCAGTGCCGCCCAATCGTCGTTATCCGTAAAGACCGCGCCGCCGTCCCCATAGCACCCCAAAGGTTTTGCCGGAAAAAAGGATGTTGTCGAGATATCGCCAAAACTGCATGCCCTTTTTTCACCAATGCTTCCGCCAAACCCCTGCGCCGCGTCCTCCAATAGCAGCAGATCGTACTTCTGCGCTATTCTTTGTATTCTTGTGTAATCCGCAGGCTGTCCGAACAAATCGACCGCAACGACCGCACGCGGTCTTAAGTTCGTGCGTTGTAACACATATTCGATCGCTTTTTCCAGACTGTCAGCGCTTATGTTAAAAGTGTCCTTGTCAATATCTACAAAAACCGGAACAGCGCCGACAACCGGAACAACCTCCGCGCTGGAAAAAAAGGAAAAGTCCGGCACAAATACGGCGTCCCCCGGACCGATCCCCCACGCCATCAGTGCAAGCTGCAGCGCGTCCGTTCCGTTCGCGCAGGTAATACAATGCTTTACCCCCGCATATTCGGCAAGCTTCTGCTCCAATTCCCTTACAGGCGCCCCGCCGATAAAGCCTCCCCCCGCAAGCACTTGATATATGGCATGGTCAATTTCCTCTTTATGCTGCCTGTATTGCGCCTTCAGGTCTCTGAATTCCATTTCCGCACCCCTTTTTTCTGTCATCCGTTTCAGTATCATTCTCTATTTCCCATAGTCCGTCATCTTTTCACTATGTTTTTATGATGATTCCGCCTCTGTGATCGTATGGTCTCCTGCTTGTTTATATCGCTTTCCGCAATCAGCACACTGAAGTTCAGACGTTAGTACCTGACCGCATCTGCATACCCATCCGGTCTGTACAGCAGGAACGCCTGTCATCAGGGCATGGTCCGGTACATCCTTTGTGACGACCGCTCCGGCAGCGATCATTGCAAAACTGCCGATGGTGTGCCCGCAGACAATCGTCGCATTCGCTCCGATACTAGCTCCTTTTTTAACAAGTGTCCGTTTATAATTCTCCCTGCCTTTCGGATACGCAGCGCGCGGCGTCAGATCGTTCGTAAACACGCAGGACGGACCGCAGAATACCTCATCTTCCAGTTCTACGCCTTCATAAACAGATACATTATTCTGTATCTTGACGCCGTCTCCGATCGTCACATTGTTAGAGATATTCACATTTTGTCCAAGAGAACAGTTCCTTCCGATCCGTGCACCCGACTGGATATGGCAGAAATGCCATATCTTTGTACCCTGCCCGATGATCACATTTTCATCTACAATACTGCTCTCATGTATCTGATATTTCATCGTCTCCCCCCTTGGATCAATGCGCTAATATTTCTTCCATTCGTCTTCACGGCGGGTGCGTACGGGCTTTGCCGGACAGCCAATATTCACAGTTTCTGCCTGCACGTCTTTTGTTACTGCCGCCGCCATGCCGATCATAGCCCCGTCACCGATCTCAAGTTGATTCATAACGACACTGTGAGGTGCAATATATACATTTTCACCAATGTGTACACTGCCGCAGACCGTGCTGTTTGCTATCACGACAGTATTTTTACCGATCGTCACATTATGGGCGATATGACACAGATTATCGATCTTTACACCGTCATCAATAACCGTGTCGTCCATTGTCCCCCTGTCAACACATGTATTACTTCCTATATCCACATGATTCCCTATGACAACACTGCCGTAGTGATGTATGGCACGGTACTGCCCGTCATGTTTCGAATAACCAAAACCTTTTCCGCCGATCACTGCTCCCGCTTTGATCAGGCAGTCTTCTCCAATGACCACATGATCATAGATCGTCACATTTGCTTCGATGACAGTCCCACTCCCGATCTTTACGTCTTCCCCGATACAGGCACCGTTACCGATCGACACATTTTCTCCCAATACAACAGATCTTCCCAAAACCGCTGTCTCAGAAATCACCGGGACCTGTTCTGCCCCGGATATATAATCAGCCGCGAGGAAAAACAAATCTTTCGGATTCTCCGCCAAAAGCCTAACCTGCGCGTGAATGACAATCTCAGGTCTGCATACTACGGCTGTTAAAGGTTCTTTCACCATATCCGCCTTGTCCTGTCCTTTTACCCATGTCAGGCAACCCTGCTTATAGTGAAAGACAGACGAGATTCCCTTCAATTTCGTATCTACATCCCCTTCGATCCGCAGATGTGGGTCGTAAGCCTGTAGATATTCAAATATCTGCTTTACTGTCAGCTCCCTCATTTCGTCTCAATTCTCCAATGCTCTTCCAATCAGCTCCTCGATCTCCGTTCTCGCCAACTCCGCTTCCAGATCCGTAAAATTGTCACGCAGAGTATCATAATATCTTAAGGATGCGCCCAGTACCGCCTCCTTCAATGTTCGGGACAAGCTCTTTTCCGCTCCGTCCGTATACCAGAACGGGTGTGTCAAAAGATGGATATGCGGCGTTTCCGATTCGATGACCGCATAAGCATCTTCACGCCAGCGTCTTCTTGAATCTGACAGATATTTCATCTGCCTGAAATACAGCGTCGAATAAGAATTGATCACTTCCGGAATCTCAATATCCGAAGACAGTATCTTTTTTGACGGTCTGTGCATAGATACCACATCCACTTTCGTTTCTGCCGCTTCAGATAATGTAGACAATTCTTTTACAATAAGAGCTTTTAGCTCCTCTTCATCCACAGCATCATACTGCACCTCATCAAAATGAAGTCCGATCGTGCCTCCATTCTGTATGATTTTTTGCATACGCTGTCGTGACGATTTGGAATGAATATTATAAAAATCCGAGGACAGCAGAACAAAGTACACAGCCCCGCCGCCAAAGATCTCTTTCTCAAGTGCTGACATCTGAACCGCCTTATCAAGACACATATCCACGTCATGCCTGAGGATCACGGATTTTTCCGCCTTCTGCCAGTCCCGATAGCCGGAAAACTGATAACCGTGGCAAATCAGACTGTTCAACAGTTCTGTATAGGACTCATAGGTAAATTTCACAATGCCACCCCCGTCATAATATTTTCCGAATCAGATAAAAAACGGCTCACACCATCCTGAAACGAATGCAAAAAAGCTCCGCCCTACTGCCAGGTTCTGTCTAAAAAGTCCGTCGTCGCACATTCTGTAAGCGGCAGTTTTACAATGCTTCCTGTTGCCGCGGACCGATAGATTGCAAGTACCAGCTCAAGCGCACGCTTTCCCGCTTCCGCATCCACATACGGCGCCCTGTCGTTCTTCACCGCATCTATGACATCCGCATAGAGCGGCGTATGTCCAAATCCATATACATTGGGAGGATTTTCATGAAACTGCTGCCTGACTTCCTCCGGATCGTCCAGCATATCGGAAAAGCGCCATTCCTCAATCACATTCACAGATTGTCCGCCGGCCTTCACGGTTCCTTTTTCCCCGAACAGATACAACGTCTCCTCAAGGTTCTTCGGATAAATGTCGGTTGTCCCCTCGACGATCCCGTACGCACCGTTCTTAAAGCGGATGAGCGCAATGCCAAGATCCTCCGCCTCTATGTAAGGATGTTCTAGTCTATCCGTCATTCCAACGACTTCCTCAATCTCGTCACCCATCATCCAACGCAGCAGATCAATGTTGTGGATGCACTGATTCATAAGCGCGCCGCCGTCCTGTTCCCATGTCCCGCGCCAGGGCGCACGCGCATAATATTCATAATCCCGATTCCAACGGATATGCGCTGTCCCGTAGAACATGCGCCCGAAGCGTTTTTTCTCCACGGCATCCCGTATTTTCTGTACGGATTTATTAAAGCGGTTCTGATGACAGGCGCAGACTTTTACGCCTTTTTCGCGCGCTTTTGTAATGACCCTGTCCGCATCCGTAAGAGAAAGCGCAATCGGTTTTTCAATAATGACATTGCATCCCCTGTCAATACAGTCGCATGCAATCTCCGCATGTTTTCCGCTCTCGGTCGCGATAGCAACAAGTTCAGGCAGCTCTTTTTCAATCATTTCGTGATAGTCTGTGTAGATTTTCACAGTATCGGGCAGCTCAAACTTCCTGATCTTGTCGATCGCATTTTCTTTCACGCAGTCACACAACGCCACGATCTCCAGATTGTTTGCCTTTGCCGCCGCAATGTGGTTCGGCGATATGCGGCCGCAGCCGATCAATGCATATTTCATTGCTTCCTTCCCCCTTCGACAAATTGAAGAAACTGCCTGACATATTCTGTCTCATTGCTCAGTCCCAGACATTTTTCTTTTTTCATTCCGTCCACACTCTTCATCGCCCCTGCTAAAGCGCCTTTTTTTCTCGGTTCATAAAACATGATCCGGTCTTCAAACGCATCATATTCAAAAAGCTTCGCTTTATCCGTGTCCTTATTACCCGGAACCATGACATGACAGCCGGAATATAGCGCCTCATAGGTCGTTCTCCCGACTGCAAATATAATGTCCCCCCGAACAACAAAATCCGAGATTGCATAGATCTCTTCCATGTTTTGTATCCGGCCCAAAAAGTGCACGTTTGGGATTTGCTTATATTTTTGCGGAGCGTTGCTTCCAACGACCACCAGTTCGGCATTCGAACAGTTTGAACAGACAAACTCCTCTATGACATAGTCAAATCCTTTTATTTCATCAAAGCGTGCGGAGACAAATGTAAGAATCGTCCTGTTTCCCTGCAAATGATAAGAATTCAGAACATTTTCTTTATCTACGCCTAATACCGCACTTTGATCAAACGGATTATTCAGTACGATCTCTTTTTTGTTACATACACCAAATGATTCTTTTACAGCATAATCAATATAAAATATCCCTCTTGCCTGCCGAAGTCTTTGGTTTACGATTTTGCGGGTCATAAAATTGCCCTCGAAAATTTCTCTTATATGGATATACATAGGAAAACGTGATGATATTAAGGGATATAATACATATGAATTCAGATGAATAAAGTGATACTTATTCCTACGTATCAGATCGTATATTTTCTTTTTATCCCGTAAATATTCCCTTTCCCTGTCAATCCATTCTTTTGCCGCATTTTTCTCAAGTTTGAGACCAAGGGCGCTCCTTCTAAAAGGTAAATGAAAACGATAAATTTTCCTGACGTTTTTGCCATAAAACTTTTTTAGCGCGCTGCTATTTACGCGGTGATCAATATTCACCAGTAAATCAATCTTTTCATCAAGGTTTTGAATCAACTCACGAATACTTTGGCTTCCGCCGCCTGTCATGTTTGCAGTGTGTATGATAAAAAGTTTTTGTACGCTGTTCATTTTGAATCTCCCGTCAGCACAACTTCTTCAATATGCCATAAGGCAATATTCTTGCTAATATTGCATGTCCGCAGCTTTGACAGCAATAATGCAATTTGCTTTTTTCCACATCTTCAAATGCCAAGATCGTTGATTGATCTTCTAAATGAAAAATCTCCGTCTCAGGAACATAGCATTGCGAAAGACCTGCTTTTTTTAACTGAAATAACAGGATCTCTTCTTCTGCATACAGAAATGTTTTTGAATACATCCCTGTATAAAATTCAAAAAACAACGGTGTAAAGAGTATCGCGCATCCATGCAGTGCTTTGTGTAAGAAATCCTTACGATGCCATTTTTCTCTCAACCATGCACTTAATGATTCTCCATGCATTTTTTGCGCCATGAAGAACAGCCAGCGATAAAACAACGGCAGAACTTCTGTCGGCACAAGATATTCCTTTTGAATGAAGCCGTTTCGCAGCCTGATAGCAGGTCCGATCATCGCCACATGATCCTTACTGTGTGCAAGAAGTTTTGAAAAAAATTCCGGATCCGTGAATAATGTATCATTGTTTACTATTAAAATATGATCCGTATTCCATTCACGCCGCGCATAAGAAATTCCAATATTATTGCCGCGTGCAAATCCTTGATTTTTTCGTAATCTAATCAATTTGAATGCTCCGCCGCATTTCCTACGTCCTTCATTCAATACAGCAAAATTATCTTTGGATGAGCCGTTATCTACCACCAAAATGCCTGCCAGCTCAGGATAGTCCTGTTTACAAATGCTTTTAACGCAAGCGAGCGAGTCACTGCTATTCTGATAATTCAAAATAACAACCGCAACTTTTACATTACAGTCATTTTGGTTAACAGCCATTACATCAACGCTCCTTACATCTCTACAGTCTTTTAACAGTTACCTGTCACATTTTTCTACTAATATGGCAGTCTTGTCATTCGTATGATTTTATCAGTAAATGTAGCCCGGATTTTAGGAATGTGCCTGCCTCGTCCAAATGCATCATGCAGCAATTTGTCGAAAGGTTTTTCACCCTCCGGAAGTCCGCTCTGCCTTATGGCCTCCGGCATAAAGTACGTATTTGCCTCCTGCATAATTCCTTTTGCTTCCGTCCAGTCTCCGCGCAGATTCTTAGAAAAAATCTCAGACCAGTCCCCATATCTTATCCTTTGAACAAAGTCTCTCTGTAGTCTGATATAAGAGTGTTCTTCCGCCAGGCTTAGAATGTCACGGATACCTTTTAATAGATCCGTAGTTTTTCGTTCATTCCAGTTGATCTTTTGATAATTGCAGCTCTCGTCATAAATGAGAACAATGTCTGTCACTGCATAAAAGCATTTAGCACTGATCATGGCACGGACAAAAAATGGCGGATCCTGATATCGCTGATATGCAGGAAAGCAGACCCAATTTTCTATCAGCATCTTCCGGTCATAGATCCCCCTGCAGTAGCCGTGCGTAAACTGATAGTCCCGGTACTCAATCAGTGCTTCCTTTGTAAAATACACTTTTCCCGGAAATTCCAGCGGCTGGAGTTTTCCAAGCTTTGCCCTTCGGCTCCCGCCAAGGCAGATCTTAACCTGATTGGCGATGGCTTTCTGATATAATTTTTCCAGCACATCCTCCGATGCGTACCAGTCGTCCGAATCCAGAAAAGCGACAAATTCTCCCTTTGCCCGTTTAAGGCCGTAATTCCTTGCGGGACCGGCGCCGGCGTTTCTCTGGGAGAGGACCCTGATCCGCGGGTCCTTTCTTGCTAATTTCTTCAGTACCATAACGGTATTGTCCGTCGAACCGTCATTGATGCAGACAAGCTCTATTTCACGCAGTGTCTGATCCATGACGCTGCGGACTGCCTTCTGCAGGACGCCG
>RYVZ01000031.1:40474-40684 GCA_003979345.1 Lachnospiraceae bacterium | reverse complement strand
GCTCCATCCCAGCCAGAGCAGAAGCCAGTGACCGGGGATCCATCCCAGTCGGGGCAGGAGCCAGGAGCAGGGGAATCATCTCAGCCAGGGCAGGAGCCAGGAGCAGAGGAAGAGCCATCTCAATCAGGACATGAGCCGGGAGTGGAGTCTTCTTCTCAGCCGCAGCCAGGGGAAGAGGGGCTGCCGGCTCCATCTCAGAATAAGGATGCA
>RYVZ01000031.1:0-40464 GCA_003979345.1 Lachnospiraceae bacterium | reverse complement strand
GCCAAAGGATCGTCAGATTATTCCGGCGAAGGCAGAGGAGGCAGACGACTTTGGGCCTGGCGATGTTTCCGATCCTCTGGAGGAGGGGATGACCATCACAGAAAGCGGAACCGTGATCATTGCAGGCGAAGCAGAGGAGAAGGAGTGGAGGGAGCCGGTATACGCCTCCCAGATGCTCTCCGGCTTTGAGCGGAGCCTCCTTCAGAAGGGACCGGGGATGTTTTTTGGCAGGATTGCAGAGGACGGGCAGGAGACACTTCTGCGGTATGGACCAGGATTTGCCTATATCTATGAGGGAGATCATTACCGCGGAAGCAACTATACCAGAATCCGCATTAAGCCCTCCAAGGGAAAGGTATACAGAGTGGAAAGTGCGGAATAACCCCTTGATAAAAAAAGAGAGAAAAAAACAAAAAAGTACTTGACGAACCGGAAAAATCCATGTATAATAAGCTTCGCAGTCGAAAATAATCAGTTAAGCGCGTACTGCGAAGCACATATTGGGCTATCGCCAAATGGTAAGGCAACGGACTCTGACTCCGTCATTTCAAGGTTCGAATCCTTGTAGCCCAGTTGAGGCGCTCGATTATCGGGCGCTTTTTCTATAGTCAGGAAAAAAAGAAGGAGCCACTATGTATCAATTTGAGAGCAGGGTGCGTTATTCCGAGACGGACAGCCGGGGGAGGCTGACGCCTGATGGAATGATGGAATATTTTGAAGACTGCACGACGTTTCAATCCGAGGATCTTGGGATCGGCGTACAATTCCTGAAGGAGCATCATTGTGTGTGGGTGCTGTCGTTTGTACAGATTGTGATGAAGCGATATCCGTCACTTGGCGAGTACATCGTCGTTCAGACGATTCCGTATGATATCAAAGGATTTCTGGGGTATCGTAATTTTATTTTGCGTACGCAGGAGGGAGAGGAGCTGGCGTGTGCCAACACGATGTGGACGTATCTGGATACGGATACGGGAAGACCGATAAAGGCGCCGGAATCCATGATCGCGGCGTACGGCTTATCAGAGCGGTATCCGATGGATTATGCTTCGCGGAAGATCGTGCTGCCGGATGATCTTCAAAGCTTTGAGGAGATTATTGTAAAGCCGCATCATCTCGATACGAATGACCATGTCAACAACGTGGAATATGTGCGGATGGCGCGCGAACTCATGCAGGAAGCAGGCAGGGCAGAGAATGTGCAGGATGCTGATATTCCATGCGGAATGGACGCTCAGGAAATTGGTGCAGCAGGGGATGCGCAGAACTCGTGCGGGAGCCGTTCCATCGCGGCAGGGGAACCATTTCTGTGTGGGATCCGTGTGGAATATAAGCAGTCGGCGCTGCTCGGGGATGTGATCCATCCTGCCGGCGCGTGGGATGCCGGGGAGAACAGGATGGTGGTATCCCTCAATGATAAGAACGGTAAGCCATATGCTGTCGTGGAATTAAAATATGGAAAAGAGTAGCAGTTCAAAGACCTATCTGATCGGACAGTTCGTATAAGGAGAGCATCATGGAATTAGGAGTATGGCAGAGCCTGATCTGCGTAAGGAAAGTAGAATTTGGCGTGTATCTTGCAAAGCGGCAGGACGCGCCGCGTGAGGAGCGGGTGCTGCTTCCTGCAAAGCAGGTGCCGGAGCATTTGGAAGTCGGGGACGGTATTGACGTATTTATTTACCGGGATTCGGGAGACCGGCTGATCGCAACCGTGAACACGCCGCTCATTGAAAAAGGACGGGTCGCACGATTGAAAGTCGTCGAAGTCGGAAAGGTCGGCGCATTCTTAAACTGGGGATTAGAAAAGGATCTCCTGCTGCCGTACAAGGAGCAGACGAGGAAAGTGGGTGCGGGTGAGGAGTGTCTTGTCGCGCTTTATGTGGACAAGAGCGGGCGCCTTTGCGCGACGATGAACGTCTATGAGTATCTGGAACAGGACAGCCCGTATCAAAAAGACGATATGGTGCGCGGAACGATTTATGAGACGAGTGAACGGTTTGGCGTATTTGTGGCGGTGGATGACCGGTACAGCGCGCTGATACCGGCAAAAGAATGTTATGGCAACCTTCGGATCGGCGATACGGTCACAGCGCGTGTGACGCAGGTAAAGGAGGACGGCAGGCTGAACTTAAGCGTCCGTGAAAAGGCGTATCTTCAAATCGAAAAAGACGCCGCCCGGATATTGGAGGCGGTCGATGCGGCGGGAGGTTTTCTTGATCTTTATGATAAATCCTCTCCGGAGCAGATCAAAAGCAGGATGGACATGAGCAAAAACGAATTCAAGCGTGCGGTTGGACATCTTCTGAAAACGGGCATGATCGTGCTGGAGGAGAACGGGATACGCAGGAGGGGGACTTTATGAATGCGAAAAAGATTAATTGGATGTATGTTGCTATATTTTTCATGTATCATGCCGTATCATACGGGCTGATCTATTATATCACACATATTCATATGATCGGACTCATACCGCTCAATATGGTGAGCGAGCTGGTCTTTATCGTTCCGGCTGTTATTTTTGTACTGGCGACGCGCACGAAATGGCGCGATATGCTGAAATTACATAAGATCCGGATATCAACGGTGCTGATCGTGATCCTGTTTACGTTTTTGTGCATGCCTCTAGTCACGGTCGTCAATCTTGCGACACAGTTTTTTGTGGAAAATGCGGTCGAGGCCAACAGTTCCATGTTCATGATGATGCCGTTTGGCGTGACGTTTTTTATTATCGCTATCTATGCGCCGGTCTGTGAGGAAGTCGTGTTCCGCGGCGTTACCTATGAATCGTTGAAAAAAGATATGAGTATCTTTAAGGCGATGATCATTTCGGCGGTCTTTTTTGGTCTGGCGCATATGAACTTTAACCAGGCGGCATACGCGCTGTTATTGGGCATCATTCTTGTGATGGTGCGCGAGGCGGCAGGGAGCCTGTGGGCGACGATCTTGGTGCACGTAGTCTTTAACGGGTGGAATGTTGTGCTGATGTATGCGGGGGAATGGCTTGAAGAGACATTTCCCGATTTGGCAGGAGAGAGTGCGGCAGTCATACAGACTACGGCTGAACGCAATGCGATGCTGGCAAAGATGCTCGGCGTCTATATCCCGGTCGCGGCAGTCACGACGGTATTGGCCGCCTGTGTGCTTGTATGGATGGCGGGGCGCGAGGGACGCAAAGAGAATTTGAGGAATATCTGGCGTGACAGGAAACAGGGAAAAAAGAACGGTCCTGCATGGCTTATCCCATACATTCTCGTACTGGCGCTCTTTCTCGGGTATATGTTATATATGGTCCTTTAATGAAAATGTGCTCTGCCTGTATAGAACGTAAAAAAGACTTCGATGATTGTCGAAGTCTTTTTTTGAATCGGGGAAATTCGGGTTTTCCAAAAGAATTTGCGAGCGGCGCAAATTCAAGTTTTCCAAAAGAATTTGCGAGCAGCGCAAATTCTTTTAGATACTCATGTCAAAATTTGCCCCGATATGAGGATTGACGGACAACTCCATAGAAGAAGCCGTCGGTGCGGAGCCGAGCAGTTCAGAGATCTGAGAACCGGTTGACTCCATACTGTCCAACACATTTCCGAGTACCGCATAGCCGACGGAGCTCATCAGTCTTGACTGTGCCATACCCATCGATAAAGCTGCAATATCCATAGCGTCTACTCCTTTTCTTCTGCGTTGATCGATCCTGTTTATTATATCGGCAGATTGACAGGCATATCAAATACTGGGAAAGGTAAAAAATGCATAAAAAAAACACGTTTTGAGGTAGATTTCTTTGTGTATTTATATTAAAATGAAAATTGGGTATACATTTTTCGACTAGAAATGCAAAACGCATTTGTATAGGTTGAACAAATGAGAAGGGTAAAAAGGGGAGAAGGGGCATGATATCGAATCAAATTTTACAGAACACGATAGATGGGCTGAAAGCAATCGCGCGTACGGATCTGTGTGTCATGGATACGGACGGCAAAGTCGTGGCGACGACAGATGATAAGATGGAGGGCGACAGGCAGGAAGTGCCGGAGTTTGCAGCATCGCCTGCGGACAGTCAGGAAATACAGGGTTCCCAGTTTTTCAAAATCTATGACGAACAGCAGCTGGAGTATATTCTGGTCGTTTCGGGGACTGGGGAAAATTTGTATATGGCAGGTAAAATGGCGGCGTTTCAGATTCAAAATCTGTTGGTGGCCTACAAAGAGCGGTTTGATAAGGATAACTTTATTAAGAATCTGCTTCTTGATAATCTTCTGTTGGTGGATATTTACAGCAGGGCCAAAAAGCTTCATATCCAGACGGATGCGAAACGAGTCGTCATGATCATTGAATCGGAACGGGGTAAGGACAGCAATGTTCTTGAGATCTTACGGGGACATTATGGCGCGAATGGAAAAGAGTTCGTGACGGCCGTGGATGAGAACAGCGTGATCGTTGTGAAGGAGCTGGAAGATAGCGACGGGGCGCGGGAACTGGAAAAATCCGCGAAATCGATGGCAGCATACCTTGCCCGTGAGGGAGTGGAAAATACGCGGATCTCATATGGTACGGTCGTCGGAGAGATCAAAGAAGTCAGCCGTTCTTATAAAGAGGCGAAGATGGCGCTGGACGTCGGAAAGATCTTTTTTGACGAGCGGGAGATCGTTGCATATTCTGAACTGGGGATCGGCAGGCTCATCTATCAGCTTCCGATACCACTCTGCAAAATGTTTATACGGGAAATCTTTGGCAGTAAAGGCCCTGATGAGTTTGATGAAGAGACGCTGACGACCATCTATAAGTTTTTTGAGAACAGTCTGAATGTCTCCGAGACATCGAGACAGCTTTTTATTCACCGGAATACGCTGGTATATCGATTGGATAAGCTGCAGAAAGGGACTGGTCTGGATCTGCGGGTATTTGAAGATGCCATCACATTTAAGATTGCTTTGATGGTTGTAAAATACATGAAATATATGGAAAATTTTGAGTACTAAGGTTATAAGGGCGGTATGAAATTGGAAAGGCTGGAAAAACATTGAGAGAAGATACGAAGGAAATACAAACGGCAGGCACGGCGCAGGGGAAGCCTGCATTACAGGCAGGAACGCCGGCGCGGGCGAAATCGGCATCCCGTTCCGGAACGCCGGCGCAGGGAAAATCTGTGCCCCGCGTCGAAGGTTCATCGCAGGGAAAACCTGCATCACAGGCGGGAACTGCGGCACAAGTAAGGACTGCATCGGGAGCTGCAGGAGCGGGGGACAGGGAAAAGCGCAGATCGGGGAAAGTAGCTGAAGAGACGGAAAAACCGGTCGGAGCAGCTGTTGGGAGAAGAAGAAAAAAGGCGGCGCCGCCGGAAGAGGCGATCGTTCTTGACCGGGTGGTGAAGACTTATCAGATGGGAGCACCCGCTCTAAACGGAATTTCTTTGAAAGTGAGGCGCGGGGAGTTTGTTTTTATTGTTGGGGACAGCGGTTCCGGTAAATCAACGCTGATCAAGCTCCTGCTGCGGGAACTGCTTCCCACAGAGGGCAATATCACTGTCAACGGGACGAATGTGGTGCGTCTGCGGCGCAGAAAAATACCGAAGTTCCGAAGGGGCATCGGCGTTGTTTTTCAAGATTTCCGGCTGCTGAAAGACCGTAATGTCTATGACAATGTTGCGTTTGCACAGCTTGTCATTCAGGCGAAAGCGCGCGATATCCGCAGAAATGTGCCGATGATGCTCTCTCTCGTAGGACTTGCAGGAAAATACAAGGCAAAACCGAAACAGCTTTCGGGCGGCGAGCAGCAGAGGGTGGCACTTGCGCGTGCGCTTGTCAATAATCCGCCGATTCTGCTTGCGGATGAGCCGACAGGAAATCTTGATCCCAAGAATTCATGGGAGATCATGAAACTGTTAGAGGAAATTAACGAAAAAGGAACAACGGTACTCGTCGTCACGCATAACAGGGAAATTGTCAATGCAATGAAGAAGCGCGTTATTACCATGAAAAAGGGCGTGATCGTGAGCGACGAAGAACAGGGAGCATATATCGATGAGGATTAGTACGTTATTCTATACGATCAGGCAGGGATTTAAGAACATTTTGCGCAACAAGTGGTTTTCTTTGGCATCCATTGTGACAACGAGCGCATGCCTGTTTCTGTTTGGCATATTTTTCAGTATTCTGACTAACTTCCAGAATATAGTAAAAATGGCGCAGCAGGGTGTCTGTGTCACGATTTTTTTTGATGAGGATACTGAAGTTACGCGGAAAGAGGAGATCGGCCGTCTATTGCTTGCGCGGCCGGAAGTAAAGGACGTCTACTATGTATCTCCTGAAGAAGCGTGGGAATCCTTCTCAAAGGACTATTTTGGTGATGAATATGCAGCGGGGTTTACGGAAAATCCGCTGCAGTATTCGGATAATTTTCAGATCTACATGAATGACGTGTCCATGCAGAACGCTCTGGTCACTTATGTCAAATCGCTCAATAATGTACGAAAAGTGAATCAGTCGGCGATTACAGCCAATATGCTTTCCGGTATGAACTCGCTCGTTTCGTATGTGACAATCGCGATTATTGCACTTTTGTTGTTTGTGTCCATCTTTTTGATCAGTAATACGGTCATGATCGGCATTTCCGTGCGAAAAGAGGAAATCTCCATTATGAAATATATCGGGGCGACGGACTTTTTTGTGCGGGCGCCGTTCGTTGTGGAAGGCATGATGATCGGACTGATCGGTTCACTCATACCGCTTGCGATCATTTATGAATTATATAACCGGGTGATTCTTTATGTATCAGAACGCTTTTCTATGTTGGACAGCCTGCTGCACTTTTTAGATATCAAAGAAGTCTTTTCTATTCTTGCACCGGTATCAATGGGCATCGGCGTCGGAATCGGCTTGCTTGGAAGTATTGTGACGGTGCGCAGGCATTTGAGGGTCTAAAAAAGAACGCGCCGCAAAAGAACGCGCCGCGTTCTTTATGAGTTTCCAAAGTTTGCGTTGCAAACTTCAGAAACTCTTTTGGGGCTGACGAAAATGTATTTTGGAGAAATTTCCTTGCGGGAAATTTTCTCCGGGATTGACGAGAATCTACTTTCGAAGAAGTTTCCTTGCGGGAAATTTCTTTTGGGACCAACATAAAACTTGCAGGGATGTGATTTTTCCGGAAGGATGAGATAATGATGGGACATACGATAAAAAAGAAGTCGAGCAGGGCTGCTCTTTTTATTCTTCTTGCCGTACTCATGCTGCCGCAGGGGGAGTTTGAAAGCAGGGCAAGCGGCAGTAATTCGCTGACGAATGATTATATAAAAGGGAAAGAGCAGGAGATCGAACAGATCCAACAGGAACAGCGCGAGATCGAACAGGGGATCACCAATACCAAAGAGCTGCTCAACAAGTTAAAACAGCAGCAGGAAGATCTGTATCTTTATGCGCAGCAGGTTGATGCAACAATCTTGCAGTTAGAGGAAAAGATAACGCTGCTGAATGAGCAGATCGAGCTAAAGGAACTCCAGATCGAGCAGACCAGACAGGAGCTTGCCGAGGCACAGGAAACAGAACGCCAGCAGTATGAGGCGATGAAGGTGCGCATCCGGTTCATGTATGAGGAGGGCGACGCGTATTATCTGGAGATGCTTTTTTCATCAACAGGGTTTGCGGATATGCTCAACAAGGCTGATTATATCGAGGCGGTTTCGGCATATGACCGCAGGAAGCTGGATGAATATATTTTGAATGAGCAATTGATCGAAGTGTGCAAAAAGGAACTGGAAGCCCAAGAAGCCGCGCTGCAGACGCAGAGGGAAACAGTTCTTTCGGAACGGGAAGCGCAGCAGGCGCTGCGCGAACAGGCACAGATGGAGCTTGCGGCGAGACAGCATCAGATCGACGAAGAAAAGGCGACGCTGGAGCAATGGAACGCGGAACTGCAGGCGCAGACGGCTGCGATCGAGGCGATCGAACAGCAGATCGCGGAGGAGAAAAAAAGACTTCAGGCGTTAAACCAGCCGCAGCAGACTTATGACGGCGGTGCGTTTGCATGGCCCTGCCCGAGTTCTAAAAACGTGACCTCGGAGTTTGGATGGCGGATGCATCCGGTGCTGCATTATAATCGTTTTCATAACGGCGTCGATATCGGCGCTAAGCACGGGGCGCCGATTCTTGCCGCGTATGACGGCAGGGTGGTTGCAGCGTCCTATACGAGCGCAATGGGAAATTATATTATGATCGATCACGGGGACGGGCTATATACCATCTACATGCATGCATCCCAGCTTTATGTTGCCGAGGGCACCTATGTTGTGCGCGGAGAGCAGATCGCAGCAGTCGGTTCGACCGGTATTTCGACCGGACCGCATCTGCATTTTTCCGTGCGGTTAAATGGGGAGTATATGAATCCCCTGAATTATATATCATAAAAGCATACGGTGCGTCAGGCTGGAACCTGACGAAAAGATGGCGGACATGTGGGCGGCATCTATATTTATCGGAAACGCCGCATAAGATGATAAAGAATGAATGGGTCTTTTGGGACAGTATCAAAGGCAGAGCCGGGCTAAGCCTGCGATATGCGGAGGTGTAAAAATGACGTTGGAAGAAGCCAGAAAAGAATGGGAATTGGTAGAGCAGTCGGATAAAGAAAAGAGAAAGCGGGACAGGCGCTATTATCTGACAGGGATTCTGACCGGACTGTTACTCGCTGTTACAATTGTGGGAATCGTTTTTTTAGTGCGCGATGTGCGGTCAGACAAGAATGGCAGTGCACAGACACAGGCGCAGGATGATATTTCGGTCGTGAACGATGCGACCACTTATAAGCTCGGTGTTTTGCAGGACGCGATCGAAAAATACTATTTGGAGGAAGTGGATCCGCAGCAGCTTGAGGAGGGTATGTATGCCGGACTGCTCGAAGCGCTTGACGATCCTTATTCTGTTTATTATACGGCTGAGGAGCTTCAGGAAATTTATGATAAGACGCGCGGCGTATATTATGGAATCGGCGCGTATATCGGAATGGATACGGCGACCGGCTATGCCGTGATCACGAAACTGATCGAGAATACGCCGGCATGGGACAGCGACTTGCAGCCCGGCGATCTTATTTATAAGGTAGAAGGTGAAGAAGTCTATGGCATGGATACCTCTGAGATCGTTGCAAAGATCAAGGGTGAAGAAGGGACGCCGGTTACGATAACGGTTGCGCGTCCGAGCGGCGTAGCCTATGAATATATCGACGTTACGATCAACCGTGCCAAGATCAACAGCCCGACCGTAGAATTCAAAATGCTGGAGAACGGAATTGCCTATATTGAGATCACGGAATTTGACGATATTACATTGGACCAGTTCAACGAGGCACTTGCCGAAGCGCGCGGTAGCGGTATGAAGGGATTGATCCTGGATCTGCGCGGCAATCCGGGAGGCAATCTGACAACGGTTGTCGAGATCGCAAAAAAAATACTGCCAGAGGGATTGATCGTGTACACGGAGGATAAATACGGAGAGCGCGAGGAATATCGGTGCGACGGCGCTAATCCGCTTGAAGTTCCGCTTGTTGTATTGATCGACAGAAACAGTGCGAGCGCATCGGAAATTTTGGCGGGTGCGATTAAAGACTATGGAGTGGGGACACTTGTCGGTACGACAACGTTCGGCAAAGGCATCGTGCAGAGGATCATGCAGCTGACGGACGGTTCGGCGATCAAACTGACGATCAGCAAATATTATACGCCGAACGGTTATAACATTCATGGCATTGGCATTGCGCCGGATGTGGAAGTGCCGTATGATGGAGAGCTTTTCCGCAATGAAGAACGTGATAATCAGCTCGAGGAAGCGACGCGCATCATGAACGAGATGCTCGGCGCGGCAGAGTGAAAAGAATGATATAGTGCAGAGAGCGATACCGCATGGTATGGCATAGCGGGACATCTGACTGCCTGATATTGATTGGTATGTATGCGGAAATGCGTAAAGGGGAATGAGGATGAGATACGATTATCTGATTGTGGGTGCAGGACTGTTTGGCTCGGTGTTTGCACATGAGATGAAAGGGAAGGGCAAAAAGTGCCTTGTCATTGACAGACGGGAGCATATTGCGGGAAATATCTATACGGAAGAAACGGAAGGCATACAGGTACATCGCTATGGCGCACATATTTTCCATACGTCCGATAAGGCGGTATGGGAATATATCAACCGTTTTGCCGAGTTTAACCATTACGTCAATTCTCCGGTCGCCATATACGGAAATGAGCTTTATAATCTCCCGTTTAATATGAACACATTCAGTAAGCTGTGGGGGATCCGGACGCCTGCGGAAGCAAAAGCGATCATTGACAGACAGATTGCCGAAGCCGGTATTGGTGAGCCGCATAACTTAGAGGAACAGGCAATCTCGCTTGCGGGGCGCGATGTCTATGAGAAGCTTGTGAAAGGCTATACCGAAAAACAGTGGGGGCGGGACTGCACGGAACTTCCGTCGTTTATCATCAAGCGTCTGCCGCTTCGCTTTACTTATGATAATAACTATTTCAATGATGCGTATCAGGGAATTCCGAAGGGCGGATATACAGCGATCGTTCAGAAGCTGCTGGAGGGCATTCCGGTCAGGACCGGCATTTCTTATCGTGATTTTTTGGCACAAAATGAGAACAAAGAGGATGGAGATTCTTTTGAACGAGTGCTCTATACCGGAATGATCGACGAATATTTTGATTATTGCTACGGTGCGCTTGAATACCGTTCCCTGCGATTTGAGACGGAGCTGCTTAAGGACTGTGAGAATTATCAGGGGAATGCGGTTGTCAATTATACGGAACGGAGCGTGCCATATACGCGTATCATTGAGCATAAGCATTTTGAATTCGGAACGCAGCCGGTCACTGTCATTACGCGGGAGTATCCCAGTGCGTGGAAGAGGGGCGATGAGCCTTATTATCCGATGAATGATGAAAAAAACAACGCGCTGTTTACACGCTATCAGGAGCTTGCGGAGAAACAGGAGCGCGTATTGTTCGGCGGTAGGCTCGGGCAGTATCGTTATTATGATATGGATAAGGTCATTGCCGAAGCGCTGCGTATGGCAGGGCAGATGTGAAGGGATTCACGTGCCGAAGCAGTTGTGAGTGGCAGGCGCGAAGGGGTTATCATGCCGTAGCGCTGTACAGTGCCAACACAGATATGAAAGGGTTGTCATGTCAACGCGGGTGTGAAAGGGCTGCTGTCAGAGCAGCTGTGACAATAGGTCAGGGGGAACAGGGTAGAAGCGGATATGGCTGATGTACAGGGATTATATGAAAAGACGCGCAGCGCCGTCCGTCAGAGCGCGCTGATCGCAGAACAGCTCAGGATGTGCAATCTCGACGCGGGCGTGCGGGAGTATCAGGAATTCCTGCAATCCTTTCAGAGCGTTACCGCAGCGCTTCTTGGGGATGATAGGTCACTTGCCGCGCGGGGGATCGGCGCATCTCCGGACTATATTGTGGAGATCATGCGTGGACTGCTTGAGGCGCAGGAGCAGAAAGATTATGTGCTTTTGGCAGATCTGCTGAGTTTGCAGGCGCAGCCTTTTTTACAGGAATTATTGGAGCAGATCAGATCCGCAGAAGAGCAGGCTTTTTTTTCGGACTATTTGGAGCAAAACCTTAGGGCGCTTTCGGGACCAAATCCCGTACTTTGTGAGCGGATTAGGAGTCTTCGGCAGGAAGACTGGCAGGATCTGGTTGTGGAACCGACAGTGTCCGGATATCCGACCTTGTGCATAACGCGGGATGGAAAGCGCTTCTATCTCCACTCCAATCAGGATCCGTATGCGGAAGCACGCGCGTGGGTGCGGGTACTTCCGGACGGGCAGTCAAAGGGCTATCATATGCTCGGCTGCGGTCTGGGTTATCATATACTTGCCCTCTGCGGAGAACTGAAAGAATCCTATCCTGTGCATGTCTATGAACCGGATGAGCGCCTGCTGTATCTGATGCTGCGTTATGTGGACGTGGAAAAATATCTGCGCGCAGGACTTCTTATTTTGCATGAGGACGAGGGATTGCGTGCATTATCAGAAGCGATTGTGCGGACGGGGCAGAAGCTGTGTATTCACTATCCGTCCCTGCGTCTGATCAAAGACGAACGTCTGCGCCAAAGCTTTGAACAGTTTTTTTTGCAGGACAGTTCCTATCGCAATGCCAGGATACTGCTGCAGGGTAATTTTGACGCCAACATGGAAAGTATGCGTGCAAATCCAGAGCGCTTTCTGACTGCGGATGCACTTTGTGAGCGGTTTCGGGACAAGACGGTGTATATCGTGGCAGCAGGACCGTCGCTTGACCGCAACGTATCGCAGCTTAAGGAATGTGCCGGACTCTCCGGCAGTCTGATCGTTGCGTGCGGTACGGTATTTCGGAAATTGCTTGGCATGGGAATCCGGCCGGACTATTTAATAGTGACGGATGCAAATCCGCGCGTGCTTTTTCAGATTCAGGGACAGGAGCATAGCGATGTGCCGATGCTGATGTTGTCCACCGCAAATCACGGGTTTGCCGTGCGTTATCAGGCGATTCATTATATGCTTTTTCAGGAAGGATATCCGCGTGCGGAGGAAGAAGCAAAGAGGCTTGGGTGTATGTGTGTGCAGACAGGGGGCTCCGTTATGACAACGACATTAGATGCCATGCTGCGTTTCGGAGCAAAGAAGCTCGTATTTGTTGGTCTGGATCTGGCGTTTACAAATAGCCTGGCGCATGCGTCGGGAACGTCAAACCGGATAGCGACGGATACCGGGGATCTGGTACCGGTGAAGGCATGGGACGGGGGCACGGTTTATGCCGATTCTAAGTTTATTCTTTATCGGACATGGATGGAAAGGCGGCTGAAGGAGAAGGACGCGCGTAAGGCTGAGGTGATTAACGCGACCGAGGGCGGAAGCTATATACAGGGCATGCGCCATATTCCGCTTGCGGAAGTGCTTGGCGGATGATGACGGGAGCGGCGGATGAAATCCGGAGGAAGCAATCACAGCCGCATGATCTCATAAAATGGGACAAAGAGACATAGGATAAGGAAGTAACAGATCGGAGAGAACCGTTCTATAAAGATATATGAAAAAGCAGATCAGGGATAACAAACAGGTTCGGAGGCAGCAGGAGGGGGATACGGAACATGTCTGAGAAAAAAATATTGGCGCTGATTCCGGCGCGCAGCGGTTCAAAGAGCGTAGTGGATAAAAATATCAAACAGATCGCGGGGAAGCCGATGATCGCATACTCGATCGAGCATGCACAGCAGTCAAAATATATCAACCGCATCATCGTGAGCACCGATAGCGAAGTTTATGCAAAGATCGCGCGCGAGTATGGTGCGGAAACGCCGTTTCTGCGCCCCGCAGAGTATGCAACGGATACGTCGCTTGATATTGAGGTGTTTGAACATGCTCTTTTATGGTTGAAAGAGCAGGAAGATTATGAGCCGGATATCATCGTACAGCTTCGTCCGACTTATCCGATCCGCCGTGTGTCAGACATTGACGCCATGATCGAAATGATGATGGCGGATGAGGAGATAGACTGTGTGCGCACACTGGCGCCGGCGACGGAAGTCGCACATAAAATGTGGTACATGGGAGAAAACGGCAGGATTCGCCCGATCCTTACAGATATTCCCGAAGCGTATAATATGGCAAGGCAGATGCTGCCGAAGATCCTTTACCAGAATGGAAATGTGGATGTGATCCGCGCAAAAGTCATCACGGAGCAGCATTCGATGTCAGGAAAAAATATCGTCGGTTATGAGATGACCGATAATTTTGACATTGATACGACTGCGGAATTTGAGAAAGCATCACAGTATTTGACGATCCGTGCGGGCGGGCAGCGCTTTGTGTTTGACATCGACGGCGTGATCGCATTGAAGAGGGAAGATCTGGATTATGCGCAGGCGGAGCCGAACGAGCGCATGATCCGCATTATCAATCAGCTCTATGAGTGGGGAAACGAGATCATTCTGTTTACGGCGAGAGGATATGTTACAGGAATCGACTGGAAACCTGTGACATTAAAGCAGATGGAGGACTGGGGCGTTCATTATACGGAGCTTCATATGGGGAAACCGAATGCGGACTTTTATGTGGACGACAAGATGATTGGTGTGGATACGCTGTATAATTTATTTGGGTAAATGTTTGTGATGAATGAGATTTTGCTGCGTAGAAAAAATAAAATCATATTGAAGGCGGGCAGTGCCGCAGAGCCGGATGACTGTGCGATTGCGACGGTCATGAAAAACGTGGAGGCGCTTGGCTATACTTTTTCGCAGGCGCTTACGGAGCGGCTTCGGACATATGACAGAGACGGGCTTTTCAGCTTTTATCGGGAACTTATGCCGCTGTTGAAGGGATTGGTCGGCGCGGATGTGGTCTACCATCCCATGTATCCCGGATTTCCAGATTCGGTGATGAAAGAGGATTGCGCGCGGTTGTATCTAAATGCGATCGTTCATTACTGGTCGGGAGGTCTGCTGTACCCGTATGAGGAAGAAAATGAGAGGCTGCCGCTGTTTGATGTAACGAAAGTCAGGGTGCTTGATCTGGGAACAGAGCAGGAACTGCAGGATGTATTTACACATCTTTGTCAGTCAAAGACGGCGCTTTCCCAAACGGACAAAGAAGATCTGATCTGGATTTTTGAGCATGAGAACCCGGTGCTTCCGGAGGAGATTCCGCTTAGGGAAAACGCGGCGCTTATAGGAAAGCTGTATCTGGAACATGCGCCACTGATCATGGCTGACAGTCTGCGGCGGTACTTTCGGACGGCGACCGATGTGTTGAGACTCATTACCGCGATGTCTGACGGAGATGTCAGCCTTTTTGAAAATACCAGATTCCGCAGTTTTAAGCGCAGGGAGAGACGAATTCTGATGGCGCTTTTGCAAGGCTGCGGCAGCATCGAAGAAGATATGCTGCGGTACAAGAATCGGTGGATTCGCATCGGGGAAAGACTGCATCCGTCGGAGTACAGTGCGGCGCAGTTTGGAAAAGTCATCGCGGCATTTCATAAATTGCGCAATAACATAAAGGTTGAGACTTTCGCGGGAAAGGTGACAAGAGCGATCGAGGCGCGTGATGAGCAGGCTGCGCTGAGTCTGTTAAGGGAGAGACCGGGGGAGCTTGCAAGAAAGCTGGATCATCTGCTGAGAAATACAGAGAATAGGACTCAGGTCATTGAGGCATTCCGGGAGACGGCGGAGCGGGTTTCCACGCCGGTACTGCTTCAGGTCAGGGAGCATTTTCTGAACAGAAACGGCGGGGCGGATATCAGGGTCTTTTTTCCAAAAGGAAATGTGGCGCGCTGTCATTATATAGAGAATACGCTGCCAAACATAGAAAAGGAATATTGCGACAGCATTGTCGGAATCTGTGAAAATGCGCTGATCTCACAGTATGGTCAGAAAGCACCGCTTGGGCGTGTGTATTTATCGGAGGAATATAAGCGCTATATGATTCCTTTCAGTCAGAGGAGTGCTGGTAAAGCATTAAAGGCTGTGACAAGGGGATCAAGGCTGCCGTTTTCGGAACGTACAAAGGCAATGCGGGCCTTTATCTGGTGGACGAATGTGGGGGAGGGAGCGGGCAGAAATGTGCCGGGCAGGGTGGACATTGATCTGTCGGCAGTTCTCTTTGATGAAAACTGGCACTATATGGAACATGTGTCCTATACGCATCTGCGTTCGCAAAAATATAAGGCATGTCATTCGGGGGATATTGTAAACGGCGGTCCGGCAAGCGGCGCCGGCGTCAGCGAGTTTCTGGATGTAGACATCAATTCTGTAGTGGAATACGGGGCAAGGTATCTTGTCTATCAGGTCTACAATTACACAAATCAGAAGTTTGCCGATCTGCCGAATGCAAAGTTTGGCTGGATGAGCAGGGAAGATGTGGATTCGGGAGAAATATATGAGCCGGGGACCGTGGAACAGCGGATGGACTTGGCGACGAAGAGCACTGTGTGTGTTCCGGTGATATTCGACTGTATAAAAAGAGAAATGATATGGTGCGACATGAATCTGTCGTTAAACGGCTGCCATGATCACTGCGGCGGTAATAATGTAGAGAGCAATTTGGCATCGGTAGCAGCGGTATGCTACAGTATGGTGCATATCGCAAAGCCGAATCTGTATGATCTGATCGATCTGCATATCCGGGCAAGAGGGCTGCGGGCGGACGATATAGAAAGTGCGGATATCGTCTTTGATCCGGATTCCGGGATTACGCCATATGATACGGAACTTTTTATGGCGGAATATTTGTGACGATTTTGGTTTTATTAGGCTATATAGATTCTTCCTTCTAATTCTTGGTGAAACAGAATCTATGCTCTCCTAATGAAATAGCGGCTATGTACCGGCTTCCTTCTGTATCAGATCAATTTCCCCGTTGGGAGATTGGATAAGCCGGTACCATTTCCGCAAACCGTGTGAGGCGGTCAAAAACACAAGAAAAAGCACAACCATGAAAGGCTGTGCTTTTTCTTCATTTAGCAGTAGCTGTTAAACATCATCCCGCTGTAGGCGCTTGTAACATAAGGACTCGAATAGCCATGACCGGGATTTTTATAAGCGACAATGATCTTATCAACATAATTCATCGGGTTTAAGGAAACGCCGGAACTCTTACGCATCAGAGCCCGCGTAAAATCTTTAAGCGGTTCCGCGACGTCCTCGCTGTCTGCATGCGTGACAACATCCGTTAAACGTTCGTCATCGATCGCAAGTTCGCCATTTTCTTCCGTATAAATACCGAGCGAATCAAGATCGCCCGCATAAACCGAGGCGATGCCCGTCATTTCATTCATCAGACGGCGGCTCTTCGGATGGGAATCAAGGTAAGCTGCGGTAGAGCGGAGAAACTCGTTATATCCGCCGATCAGTCTGGAAATGTTTTCTTTTAAGGATTCATGATCGGGCTTTATGCCGATTTCAGCCGTCTCGCCTTCGGAGGGGCTTAAACCGGCCAAATGAACGGAGTATACTTTTTCGACGGTAAAATGATTCGAGGACGCTGAGCGCTCGTTCCCGTTGACCAAAAATTCCGCGTTCGCAGCCGGGCGTGTGATCTCGCCAATGCCTAAGTAATCGACAGCCCCGGCAAGTTTACTCGTATTGGCATCCGATACATGGAATACGGCGTCCCTTCCGGACGGTAAGCCGGTCGTCTTAGAGGAAAGCCTTAAGGCAGAATTTCCTTCCCCGTCCTCAAGAACTTCGGCGCTTAAGCCGATTTCTGCATTGCTGATCAGTCTGGCAAGGCGTTCCTGAACGCTGCGGTTCGTATCGCCCTCGTTGATCAAAAACTGGAACTCATAATTAAGGCTGTTGATGCCTACGTCAAACGAATAGGTATCCGGCGCAAGCGCGATCTCTTCATCCGGCAGATAGCTGCCTGTATTGACCTGAGGCCCGGCAAGCCGGCGCACTTCAATAGAGAACGCAGGCGCATCATCCACATCCTTTGCATCGCCAATGTAGGAAGCTGTCGCGATATCTTCGTTTGTTGAAAATGCAGTCTTCTTTTGGAGAAGTGCTTCTGCATCTCTTCCGCTTACTGAAGCGATCGTATTATGCAGGGCACGCGCGCTTTCTTTCAGACCGACAGCAAACGCCTGTGTTGCCCTGCTTGTATCCAAAATGGCAAGTGGGGCTTCTTTATTTAATTTGACAATGGAATTGTAAACGCCGCGAAGCTCACTTTTTTTGTGGGTATCATACTGTGAGTTGATACCGTTCGGCGCATACGTCGTCAGATAATGATTATAGACTGTATTTAACGCGACCGTGTTCATTGCCGCCCCTCCTTTCATCCATGAATGTCGACAATCCGGCACTGCCTCGTCCGTGAGGCTGCTTTTGCATTCTTTTCATATATATCGGCAGAAAATGCCGTATTTTTAAGAATACAAAAAAGAAATATGCCAAAATGTTACAGGGCTGATATAGAAATCAAACAATGTCTTATCACATCAATAACCATATGATAGATGTCAGACAGGTAATAAGGCTGCGCAGACTGTCAGATTTGCGCAACTACCCATTTATATAGATATATCCTAACACGCGGGAATGGAAATTGCAACTGCAAAATGACATGAAATGGGTTGAAAATGATATGAAATGACATGAAGAGGGCATGAAAAGTTAAAAATTGGTATGAAAGGGCATGAAAGGTCAATGGAAATAGTATGGAAACTGACAAATCGCTGCAAATAGTTGTTGACGAGCCTGATGTCCTGTGTTATAGTAAACAAGCGACATGTATTTCGGTCTTTTTTTTATGCCCGAAAAAACGGGATTGAAACGGAGGTTATGAGCTATGCGTACGAAGATAACACTTGCATGTACGGAATGTAAGCAGCGCAACTACAATACGACAAAGGAAAAGAAGAATCATCCTGACAGAATGGAAATCAAAAAGTATTGTAGATTCTGCAAAAAGCATACTCTGCACAAGGAAACCAAATAGTCATCTCATTTAGTATAAGAGGAGTAGCGCGATGGGAGATTCTAAAAAGGAAAAAGAGAAAAAACCTTCCTTTTTTAAGGGGGTAAAATCGGAATTCTCGAAGGTATCATGGCCGGGCAGGAACGATGTGGTAAAACAGTCCGTTGCAGTGATCGGGGTTTCCGTTGTTGTCGGAGTGCTGATCACGCTGCTTGACACGATCATTCAGTTCGGCATCAAGTTCCTGACGATGTAGAAAATGAGGTTGACGGTATGGCAGAAGCAGAGACAAAGGCAAAGTGGTATGTAGTGCATACCTATTCCGGATACGAGAATAAAGTAAAAGCGAATATTGATAAGGCGATCGAGAACCGGCATCTGGAAGAAGAAATTCTGGAGGTCAGGGTTCCGATGGAAGACGTTGTCGAAATGAAGAACGGCAGCAAGAAGACAGTTCAGAAGAAAATGTTTCCGGGCTATGTCCTGATCAATATGATCATGAATGACGATACCTGGTATGTCGTACGCAACACAAGGGGCGTCACGGGTTTCGTCGGACCGGGAAGCAAGCCGGTACCGCTCACCGAAGCGGAAATGAAGCCGCTCGGCATCAGAACGGAGAATATTTCCGTCGATTTTGCAGAGGGAGATACCATTGCTGTTGTTGCCGGCGTCTGGAAGGATACGGTCGGTATTGTACAGCGAATGGATTTTGGCAAACAGACAGCGACGATCAATGTGGAGCTGTTTGGCAGGGAGACGCCTGTGGAGATCAGCTTTGCAGAAGTGAGAAGATTATAAAAAGCGCATATGCTTTTTATGATAAAGGTTCCATACGTCCGCTTGCGGACGCATCACGTGGGAGGGAGCCTAACCCGCCTGACCACAGAGCAATTATATTAGGAGGTGCCATATGGCAAAGAAAGTATCAGGTTATATCAAATTACAGATTCCCGCTGGAAAGGCAACGCCTGCTCCGCCGGTTGGTCCCGCACTTGGACAGCACGGTGTGAATATCGTGGAATTCACGAAGCAGTTTAACGCCAAGACAGCAGACCAGGGTGACATGATCATTCCGGTCGTCATTACGGTTTACGCAGACAGAAGCTTCAGCTTTATCACGAAGACTCCGCCGGCTGCAGTACTTCTTAAAAAAGCATGCAACTTAAAGACAGCATCCGCAGCACCGAACAAGACAAAGGTTGCGACGATCAGCAAGGCAAAGATCAAAGAGATCGCCGAACTGAAGATGCCGGACTTAAACGCAGGCAGCATTGAGGCAGCGATGAGCATGATCGCAGGGACTGCACGCAGCATGGGTATTGCAGTAGAAGACTGATCATAACGAAAGGAGTATGAGGCGATGAAGCACGGAAAAAAATATAACGAAGCGGCAAAATTGGTTGACCGCACAATGTTTTATGAGACCGGCGATGCGGTAGCGCTTGTAAAGAAGACGGCATCTGCAAAGTTTGACGAGACGGTGGAGGTCCATATCAGAACCGGATGTGACGGACGTCATGCAGAACAGCAGATCCGCGGCGCAGTCGTACTGCCGAACGGAACAGGTAAGACGGTAAAGGTGCTTGTTTTTGCCAAGGGTGACAAGGTCAACGAGGCAGAGGCGGCAGGAGCGGATTATGTAGGCGGCGATGAGCTGATTCCGAAGATTCAGAATGACGGATGGCTTGACTTCGATGTGGTCGTTGCAACCCCTGACATGATGGGCGTTGTAGGACGTCTTGGTAAGGTTTTAGGACCGAAGGGCTTAATGCCGAACCCTAAGGCGGGAACCGTTACCATGGATGTGACAAAGGCGATCAACGATATCAAGGCTGGTAAGATCGAATATCGTCTGGATAAAGCGAACATCATTCACGTTCCGGTCGGAAAGGTTTCCTTCACGGATGAGCAGTTAAAAGAGAATGTGTCCGCACTGATGGATGCGATCGTGAAAGCAAAACCGAGCAGCTTAAAGGGACAATACTTAAAAAGCGTTACGCTCGCAACGACCATGGGACCGGGCGTCAAGGTCGGCGTGGCACAGTTCTAAGGAAACACTGATTAAATCAGCGTCTCCCTAAATAATTGTCCGGCCATGTATTGGTACTTGACACGGGGAAAAGCCTGTGATAAGTTAAATAAGGTCGAAAGACTGAAAGCCGAAGACAGCAGGTGCCGCATGGCGGCGTAAGCACAGCGCCTGCCGAGGGAAGAAAGAGTGAACAAAACTTTTATGCCTCCCTGTCTTTGCAGGGAGGTTTTTCATTCATAACAGCAGGAGACCGCCGATAGCGGAATCCGGCTGTCACACTCCTGATCGGCGTAAGCGATACAAAATCTATAAGGAGGTAAGAACATGGCAAAGGTTGAACTGAAGAAACCGGTAGTGGAAGAAATTTCCGAGAAGCTCAAAAGCGCGCAGACGGTCGTTTTGGTAGATCACCGTGGTCTGACTGTGGAAGAAGATACGAAACTCCGTAAGCAGCTTCGGGAAGCGGGCGTCAGCTATAAAGTTTACAAGAACACAATGATGAATTTTGCGTTCAAGGGAACAGACTTTGAGGAGCTTACGAAGTATCTCGAAGGACCGAGTGCAATGGCAGTATCCGAGAGTGATGCGACCGCACCGGCACGCGTGCTGTGCAAATTCGCAAAGACGGCACCGAAGCTTGAGATCAAGGGCGGTGTGGTTGACGGCGTATTGTACGACGCAAAAGGCATTGGTCAGATCGCAGATATTCCTTCCAGAGAGGAACTGCTTTCCAGACTGCTTGGCAGCATGAAGTCTCCGATCTCCAACCTCGCACGCGTATTGAACCAGATCGCGGAGAAGGGCGGAGCGGTGAACTGCGAGGCATCAGCGCCTGCAGAAGAGGCTCCGGCGGCAGAGGCGGAAGCGCCTGCTGCAGAATAACAACAATTATCGGAAACAAAAACATTTGATCAAGAATGTAAGGAGGAAAATAAAATGGCAAAGTTGACAACTCAGGAATTCATTGATGCGATCAAAGAACTGACCGTATTAGAGTTAAACGATCTCGTAAAGGCTTGTGAAGAGGAATTCGGCGTATCTGCAGCAGCAGGTGTTGTCGTTGCAGCGGCAGGTGCAGGTGCAGCAGCGGATGCAGCTGAGGAGAAGACCGAGTTTGACGTTGAGCTGACAGAGGTTGGCCCGAACAAGGTCAAGGTTATTAAGGTCGTTCGTGAGGCAACAGGTCTTGGCTTAAAGGAAGCAAAGGATCTGGTTGATTCCGCTCCGAAGATGTTAAAGGAAGCAGCTACTAAGGAAGAAGCTGAGGACATCAAGACGAAGCTTGAAGCTGAGGGCGCAAAGGTTACATTAAAGTAATCGTGTCTGCGGGACAAAAGAGAAATACGCCGTGCTTTTTCACATGGGTGGAGGAGCATGGCGATTTTCTTTTTTATATAAAGTTTTTAATAAGTCTTTTCTGAAAACGAAATTATTGGTTGACTCGGCACTTGACTTGTGTTAAACTGGATGATGCGTTATTGTGGTGTGATAGGCAAATTTGTGCCTATTGGCACAAATTCGCGGGCTGTGGCAAGAATGAAGATTTTTATGGAAGAACGGGGTGAATTGTCAATGGAGAAGAACAGAATACGTCCGATTGCCTCCGGCAGGGGCATGCGTATGAGTTATCAACGGCAAAAAGAGGTATTGGAAATGCCGAACCTCATTGAGGTTCAGAAAGATTCCTACAAATGGTTTTTGGAGGAAGGCTTAAAAGAGGCGTTTGACGACATCTCTCCGATTGAGGACTACAGCGGACACCTGAGCCTTGAGTTTGTAGACTTTGAGCTCTGTGAGGACGATGTAAAGTATTCTATTGAGAAATGTAAGGAGCGCGATGCCAATTATGCGGCACCTCTCAAGGTAAAAGTGCGCCTTTACAATAAAGAGAAAGAGGAAATCAGCGAGCATGAGATCTTCATGGGCGATCTTCCTTTGATGACCGAAACGGGCACATTCATTATCAATGGTGCAGAGCGTGTTATCGTCAGCCAGCTTGTACGTTCCCCCGGCATTTATTATTCCGTAGAGCATGACAAGATCGGTAAACAGCTGTTTTCCTGTCAGGTGATTCCGAACCGCGGCGCATGGCTTGAGTATGAGACGGATTCCAACGATGTATTTTATGTACGTGTGGACCGTACGCGTAAAGTGCCGATCACGGTTTTATTGCGTGCGCTCGGAATTGGCACGAATGAAGAGATCCGCGA
Source organism: Lachnospiraceae bacterium (assembly GCA_003979345.1). Classification (GTDB taxonomy): domain Bacteria; phylum Bacillota; class Clostridia; order Lachnospirales; family Lachnospiraceae; genus DLAJ01. Next base: position 17,757 of record RYVZ01000031.1, on the reverse strand, counting down.
GCTGTTCGGTGACGAGCCCAAAATTGAGGCAAGCTTTACCAAGGACACTGCTGAGAACTATCAGGAGGGTCTGTTAGAGTTATATAAAAAGATCCGTCCGGGCGAGCCGCTGAGCGTGGACAGTGCGGAAAGCCTGATCCATGCCATGTTTTTTGACCCGAGACGTTATGACCTTGCAAAAGTAGGAAGATATAAATTCAATAAAAAACTGGCGTTCCGTAACCGTATCCGGCATCAGATCCTTGCGGAGGATGTTGTAGATCCGTCCACGGGAGAAGTGCTTGCGGAAAAAGGAACAAAAGTCACGGCGGAATTGGCTGACCGTATCCAGAATGCGGCTGTTGCGGCTGTATGGATCCAGACAGAGGAGAGAAACGAAAAGATTCTTTCCAATATGATGGTCGAACTGACGAGCCATGTGGATTGTAACCCGGCGGAACTTGGTATCCGCGAGAAGGTGTATTATCCGGTACTGCGCCAGCTTTTGGATGAGTATGGGGAGGATCATGCACAGCTTACAGAAGCGATCCGGAAAAATGTGCATGAGCTTGTACCGAAGCACATTACCAAAGAGGACATTATTGCGTCCATCAACTATAATATGCACTTGGAGTTTGGTATCGGGACAAAGGACGATATCGATCATTTGGGCAACCGCCGTATCCGTGCAGTCGGCGAGCTGCTGCAGAATCAGTACCGCATTGGCCTTTCCCGTTTGGAGAGAGTCGTGCGCGAGAGAATGACGACGCACGATACGGATGATATTTCTCCGCAGAGTCTGATCAATATTAAGCCGGTGCAGGCTGCCGTGAAGGAGTTTTTCGGTTCTTCACAGCTTTCCCAGTTCATGGATCAGAACAATCCGCTCGGAGAGCTGACGCATAAAAGACGTCTTTCCGCGTTGGGGCCGGGTGGTCTTTCGCGTGACCGCGCGGGATTTGAGGTGCGTGACGTTCACTATTCCCATTACGGCAGAATGTGTCCGATCGAGACGCCTGAAGGACCTAACATCGGTCTGATCAACTCTTTGGCGTCCTATGCGAGGATCAATGAATACGGATTTGTGGAAGCGCCGTATCGCAAGATCGATAAATCCGATCCTGAGAATCCGCGCGTAACGGATGACGTCATTTATATGACGGCCGACGAGGAGGATAATTACCATGTTGCCCAGGCTTCGGAGCCGCTTGATGCGGAAGGACATTTCCTCCGCAATATGGTGTCGGGCCGTTATATGGATGAAACACAGGAATACAGCAAGACGATGTTTGATTATATGGATGTGTCTCCGCGAATGATCTTTTCCGTTGCGACCGCGCTCATTCCGTTTTTGCAGAACGACGATGCGAACCGCGCGCTGATGGGATCGAACATGCAGAGGCAGGCAGTTCCGCTTCTGATGACGGAAGCGCCGGTGGTCGGTACGGGCATGGAGCCGAAGGCTGCGGTCGATTCCGGCGTCTGTGTAGTCGCACGCAAAAACGGTACGGTTGACTATGTATCGTCCCGTGTGATCCGCGTGACTTACGATGACGGAGAAAAAGAAGAATTCCATCTGACAAAGTTTGTTCGAAGCAATCAGAGCAACTGCTATAACCAAAAGCCGATCGTGTTCAAGGGAGACCGTATTGTGGCAGGGGAAGTGATCGCGGACGGTCCCTCGACCGCCCGGGGCGAACTTGCGCTTGGCAAGAACCCGCTCATCGGTTTCATGACATGGGAGGGCTATAACTACGAGGATGCCGTGCTGCTCAGCGAGCGGCTTGTGCAGGATGACGTTTATACATCCGTTCATATTGAGGAATATGAGGCGGAAGCACGCGATACGAAGCTCGGACCCGAGGAGATCACGCGCGATGTGCCGGGTGTCGGCGATGATGCGTTAAAAGACTTAGATGACCGCGGTATTATCCGCGTCGGCGCTGAGGTCCGTGCAGGAGACATTCTGGTCGGCAAAGTGACGCCGAAGGGTGAGACGGAGCTGACTGCGGAGGAGAGACTGCTACGCGCGATTTTCGGAGAGAAGGCGCGTGAGGTCAGGGATACTTCGCTAAAGGTGCCTCACGGCGAGTATGGTATCGTTGTGGACGCTAAAGTATTTACAAGGGAGAACGGCGATGAGCTGTCCCCGGGTGTCAATCAGGCAGTCCGTATTTACATTGCGCAAAAAAGAAAGATTTCCGTCGGAGACAAAATGGCCGGGCGTCACGGTAACAAGGGTGTCGTTTCCCGTGTGCTTCCTGTTGAGGATATGCCGTATCTGCCGAACGGACGTCCGCTTGATATCGTGTTAAATCCGCTTGGCGTGCCTTCGCGTATGAACATCGGACAGGTATTGGAGATTCATTTGTCCCTTGCGGCAAAGGCGCTTGGCTTTAATATTGCCACACCCGTGTTTGACGGTGCAAAAGAGGATGATATTATGGATACGCTCGATCTGGCGAACGACTATGTCAACTTAAGCTGGGAAGAGTTTGAAAAGAAGCATAAAGAGGAGCTGCTGCCTGAAGTCATGCAGTATCTGTCTGATAACAGGGATCACAGGGAGCTTTGGAAGGGAGTGCCGATCTCGCGTGACGGTAAGGTAAGGCTTCGGGACGGAAGAACCGGCGAATACTTTGACGGACCGGTTACGATCGGGCATATGCACTACTTAAAGCTGCACCATTTGGTTGACGATAAGATCCATGCGCGTTCCACCGGACCGTACTCCTTAGTAACGCAGCAGCCGCTCGGCGGAAAAGCGCAGTTCGGCGGTCAGCGTTTCGGAGAAATGGAAGTGTGGGCGCTTGAGGCATACGGCGCATCTTATACGCTTCAGGAAATTCTGACCGTAAAATCCGATGATGTGGTCGGCCGTGTCAAGACGTACGAAGCGATCATTAAGGGTGATAACATTCCGGAGCCGGGTATACCGGAATCGTTCAAGGTATTATTGAAAGAGCTGCAGTCGCTCGGTCTGGACGTCAAGGTACTCCGCGACGACGCGTCCGAGGTCAAGATCATGGAGTCCATTGATTATGGTGAGACGGATTTCAGGGACGTACTGGAGGGAGATTCCCGCAGGTTCAACCGCTATGAGGAGGAACCGCTTGGTGCGATGGGCTTCCAGAAGCAGGAAATCGATGCGCAGAGCGGCGAATTCGTAAGCGCGGAGGACGAAGCGGAAGTGGACGATTTTGACGAGGACGCGGAGGACGAAACCGAATTTGAAGCCGTCTATGAGGGTTCTGACGAAGAGTAAAAGCTGTTTTTGATGAAAAGGATGGAAGGAGTGCCATAATGTCAGAGACAAGAAATGAAGGATACCAGCCGATGACTTTTGATGCCATTAAGATCGGGCTGGCTTCACCTGAAAAAATCAGAGAATGGTCGCGAGGAGAAGTTACAAAGCCGGAAACCATCAATTACAGAACCTTAAAGCCCGAAAAAGACGGACTTTTCTGTGAGCGCATTTTTGGACCGAACAAGGATTGGGAATGTCACTGCGGTAAATATAAAAAGATTCGTTATAAGGGCGTTGTCTGCGACCGGTGCGGTGTGGAAGTGACCAAATCGAGCGTCCGCAGGGAACGCATGGGGCATATCGAGCTTGCCGCGCCCGTGTCCCATATCTGGTATTTTAAGGGAATTCCGAGCCGCATGGGACTGATTTTGGATCTGTCCCCGCGCGTGCTGGAGAAAGTGCTCTATTTTGCTTCTTATATCGTATTAGACCCCGGACAGTCCAATCTGGAATACAAGCAGATTCTGTCCGAGAAAGAATATCAGGACGCAAAGGAAAACTTTGGCGACAGAAAATTCCGTGTCGGAATGGGCGCTGAGGCGATCAAGGAGCTGCTTCAGGCAATTGATTTAGAGAAAGAAGCAGAAGAGTTAAAGGCAGGACTGCGTGAGTCGAGCGGTCAGAAACGTGCGCGTATCATTAAGCGTCTGGAGGTCGTTGAAGCGTTCCGCGAGTCCGAGAATAAGCCAGAGTGGATGGTCATGGATGCGATTCCGGTCATTCCGCCCGATTTACGTCCGATGGTACAGCTTGACGGCGGTCGCTTTGCAACGAGCGACTTAAATGACTTGTACCGCAGGATCATTAACAGAAATAACCGCTTAAAGAGACTGTTGGATCTGGGAGCGCCGGATATCATCGTGCGCAACGAAAAGAGAATGCTTCAGGAAGCGGTCGATGCGCTGATCGATAACGGCAGGCGCGGCCGTCCCGTGACCGGACCGGGAAACAGGGCGTTAAAGTCCTTGTCCGATATGCTGAAGGGAAAATCCGGACGGTTCCGTCAGAACCTGCTCGGTAAGCGTGTCGATTATTCGGGACGCTCCGTTATCGTCGTAGGTCCGGAATTAAAGATCTACCAGTGCGGTCTGCCGAAAGAGATGGCGATCGAACTGTTCAAACCGTTTGTGATGAAGGAGCTTGTCGCGCGCGGCATCTCCCAGAATATCAAAAATGCAAAGAAGCTCGTGGAGCGCTGGGATAATCAGGTATGGGATGTGTTGGAGGAAGTCATCACCGAGCATCCGGTCATGCTGAACCGTGCGCCTACACTGCACAGACTGGGAATTCAGGCATTTGAGCCAATCCTGGTAGAGGGTAAGGCAATCAAGCTGCACCCGCTTGTATGTACCGCGTTCAATGCGGACTTCGACGGAGACCAGATGGCAGTGCATCTCCCTCTGTCGCAGGAAGCACAGGCAGAGTGCCGCTTCTTGCTCCTGTCACCGAACAACCTGTTAAAACCGTCGGACGGAGGCCCCGTTGCCGTTCCGTCACAGGATATGGTACTCGGTATTTATTATTTAACACAAGAGCGTCCGGGTGCGCTTGGCGAAGGCAAATTCTTCCGCAATCTGAGCGAAGCGATCATGGCGTATGAGAACCATTATATTACGCTGCATTCACGGATCACGGTCAGAGTCAGCAAGGTCAACGATGCGGGCGAGACCGTCACGGGACTGATCGAGTCCACACTCGGAAGACTCATCTTTAACGAGATCCTTCCGCAGGACTTAGGATATGTTGACAGAAGCGATCCGGCGAATTTCTTAAAGCCCGAGGTGGATTTCCTCGTAGCAAAGAAACAGTTAAAGCAGATATTGGAGAGAGTCATCAACACCCACGGTACGTTCAAGACCGCGGAAGTGCTTGATGATATTAAAGCGACCGGCTATAAGTACTCGACAAAGGCGGCGATGACAGTTTCGATCTCCGATATGACCGTGCCTGCGAAGAAACCGGAAATGCTTGCGGCAGCGCAGGAGACCGTGGATAAGATCACGAAGAACTATAAGCGCGGACTGATCACGGATGAGGAGCGCTACAAGGCGGTCGTTGAGACATGGACCGAGACCGATAAGGAACTGACCGATGTCCTTTTGAAAGGTCTTGACCAGTATAACAATATTTTCATGATGGCGGATTCCGGTGCCCGTGGTTCCAACCAGCAGATCAAGCAGCTTGCGGGTATGCGTGGTCTGATGGCGGATACGACCGGTAAGACGATCGAGCTGCCGATCAAGTCCAATTTCCGTGAGGGTCTTGACGTGCTCGAGTACTTCATGTCGGCGCACGGCGCAAGAAAAGGTCTTTCCGATACGGCGCTTCGTACTGCCGATTCCGGTTATCTGACCAGACGAATGGTCGATGTGTGTCAGGAGCTGATCATCCGCGAGATGGATTGTTGCGAGGGAACTGAAGAGATTCCGGGTATGACCGTGAAGGCGTTCATGGACGGAAAAGAAGTGATCGAGGGCTTAAAGGACCGTATCACGGGCAGATACAGCTGTGAGGACATCCTTGATAAAGACGGCAATGTGATCGTTAAGAGAAATCATATGATCACACCGAGCCGTGCATCGAAGATCTTAAGCGTCGGAGTAGACGAAAAGGGTGAGCCGGTCGAAAGCGTTAAGATCCGTACGATTCTGACATGCCGTTCCCATACGGGAATCTGTGCGAAATGCTACGGTGCGAACATGGCGACCGGCGAGGCGGTACAGGTCGGTGAGACAGTCGGTATCATTGCAGCGCAGTCCATCGGTGAACCGGGTACGCAGCTGACGATGAGAACGTTCCATACGGGCGGTGTTGCCGGCGGCGATATCACACAGGGTCTTCCCCGTGTAGAGGAGCTTTTCGAGGCGAGAAAGCCGAAGGGACTTGCGGTCATTTCCGAGATCGCAGGCGTTGCAACCGTAAAAGATACAAAGAAAAAGCGTGAGATCGCGATTGAAAATAAGGAGACTGGCGAGTCGAAAACGTATCTGATCCCGTATGGTTCCCGCATCAAAATCTTAGATGGTGCGACGATCGAAGCGGGCGATGAGCTGACGGAAGGTTCCGTGAATCCGCATGATCTGTTAAAGATCAAGGGTGTGCGTGCCGTGCAGGATTATCTGCTTCGTGAAGTTCAGCGTGTATACCGCCTGCAGGGTGTTGATATCGCGGATAAGCATATCGAGGTCATCGTGCGTCAGATGTTAAAGAAGATCCGCATTGAAAACAACGGCGATACGGAGTTCCTTCCGGGAACGCTTGTGGACGTCCTTGATTATGAGGATATGAACGCACAGTTTGTCGCGGAAGGAAAAGAACCGGCTGACGGTAAGCAGGTCATCCTCGGTATCACAAAAGCGGCACTGGCAACGAATTCGTTCCTGTCCGCGGCATCCTTCCAGGAGACGACAAAGGTGCTGACGGAAGCAGCGATCAAGGGTAAGGTCGATCCGCTGATCGGATTAAAGGAAAATGTCATTATCGGTAAGCTGATCCCTGCGGGAACCGGTATGAAACGGTATCGTGATGTCAGACTCTCGACCGATGCGAATTTTGCATACAATCAGAGGATGATGGAGCAGGAATTCTCCTTTGCTGACAGCCATGACGAGCGTGTCATGTCGTTTGATGAGGAAGAGCCGGAAGACGATTTTTCCAATGAAGAGTTTGCAGACGACGAAGAATTTGCGGATGACGAGTTGTCTATAGAGGATGATTTCATGGACGAAGAGCCCTCCATGGAAGAAGGGCCTTCCGTGGAAGAGGAACTATCCATGGAAGATGATTTTGCAGAGGAAGAGGCGGATGATTTCGCCATGGAAGCTGCCGATGATACAGAGTAGGCAAATGGAAATGGATATCTGAACGAAATGGATATCTGAAAGAGAAGGAAATAAAGAAGAACCGGACAGGAGCAGACAGATGCTCTTGTCCGGTTCTTTCTTAGTTCTTTTTCTGTTCTAATCCATGTTTCTCATCTAAAATCTTTGATTTTATTGTAATACCGGGAGACTTTGGTCGTATTCCAAGGTTCCGGTCGTGATCAATTTCCACTCCGTGATCGAATAGCGGCTGTCCCCGTCGTTTGCCGGATAATGGATGTCAATGACGACGCGCAGAGTCTGAATATCGGATACCGGATACGCAAAAGATTTTGTATAACCTGTCTGTGCGTAAAATTCTTCCTCGCTACTGCTCGTTTCATAGATGGACAGCAGGGTTCTGTCAATATCTGCCAGCGCACGGTGGGCGCTGTTGCATGCGTTGTAGTAATTGGTCGCACGGTCTGCCATCCGCTTTGTCAGCTTGTAATCAGAGTCGGCGCTGACGATCGAAAGTGCTGCAAAGGAAACAAGACAGACGACGACAAAGATGATGAGCAGGGAAGAAGAACCGACATTGACTCCGTAACGTTTTTGCTTCATTCGCATTTACCTCCCTGATCGGGTACGTAGATTGTAACGTCCAGCAGATAGATCGCATCTTCTTCGGGAAGATATGAGAACTGCTCGAAGTAATCATCATCCACGATCCCGGTAAGCGCGGCAGTTTCGCTTACCGGGATCTGCCGCATGGTATCATATTCCCAGACGCCGAGTGAAGCGTTTTTCAGCGTGCCGGCTGATGGCTGCAGTTCAAAGGAAATGAGGCACAGAATGTATCCGCCGGATTGCGGGATGATGCTGGGGTTAAAATCCCTGTCAAGAAACATCAGCATGTCCTGTACGGCATATCCCCTAAGCAAAGTATCGTCTGAGTCCGTGCTGTCCGTGTCCGCCGAAGAATCATCCGCATGGATACGGTTGGTTTCTGCAGGCGCGGGGGACGGCGTATAGGAGGAACGCAGAAAACGGGAGACTGTCGTACCTTCCAGCGGATACATCGATGGCATATCGCGCCAGGGCGCGATATAGATCGCTGAGCGGACATCGCGTCTGAAATACGGATAGACTTCCATAAGAGCATCAAGATCGCCGCTGGAGGCGGTATAGACTTCCGCAAGATTTTCACAGAGTTTGACGGACTCCGTAAGACTGCGGTTGTCCCGGTCCATGACATGCGCCTGCACGAACAGGCGGATGCAGACGGCGCTCGCCATCGAAAAAAACAGAATGGAAATGATGAGCTCCAGTAAAAAAAGACCGGAGCGCGAGGAGTTTTTCTTAAACATAGAGGCAGATCTCCTTATCAGGTGTGTGCCGTGCTATTGACCGGAAGATACAGAGCAGCGTGTTGAGACATAGAGCGTCGTTTCTATACCTTCGGAGGAGGTCATGGAAAAACAAAATAGATGATCTCCCAGCGGTGAAACGGAAAAATGAAGACAGTCCATGATCACCTGCCCCGCTGACGGATTTAGGGATTCGGGGGTGTTGGTGAACAGCTCCCGAAGCTTACCGTCATATTGATATAAGTAGGTATAATAAGTCGTGCCGTTGATCTCTTCGCCGATCATGAATGCATCTCCGTCGCCGTAGGTTCCGACAGAAAAGGAATCTGCGCGGTCGCTCTGCCTGATCTTTTCAGACAGATAGGCGTAAGAAATGCGCGAGGCGTAATTCGTGTCCATGTGGGCGGCTGTTTTTTTGTATACGTCTGCGCCGATGATCACGAGCATCAGTGCGGAAAAAGCAAATACGCAGAACAGGGACAGGACAAAAAGCACATCGACCATATGTCTGTTTTCGTTTTTGAAATGCATACGCAGGGACTCCTTTTACTCACGATCCGTTTTGTGATCTGTTTTGCGATCTGTTGATGGAAGCATCTATTTTTCAATGATCGTAACATCCGGCATCAGATTGGAGCCGATGGGCCGGTAATCCACGAAAAAGCGGTCTTCGTCATAAGTCAGACCATAATGTGCTTTGATATAGTCAAGGCTCGGCGGATAAGTGCCTTCAAGCGCATAACAATGCGCAATGCTGCGTTCGAGTGTATGCTCTAAGCTTTCGCGCTGGTTGTCATTCGTTTTGTTCGAAATCTCCTGTAAACCGGTGAGAGCAAAAAAGAGAAGCAGGATAAACGCGAGAAAGGATAGATGAAATTTTCCGAGGATCGGGAGCTTTTGCCTCCCCTTTCTAAAACGATTCATGGGCGCCTCCTTTTTGACTCACCGACAAATGCAAAGAACGACTTAATTCCTAAAGGAATTCTGAAAAAGAATGCTTCGCGTTCTTTTTTTATCCAATACTGGTCATGATCCCCATCAGCGGTAAAATGACCGAGAGCAGGATCAGTCCGACGATGAGCGAAAGGATGATCACCAACGTCGGTTCGAGGATGGCGATGATCGTATAGATCCGGTCGCCGGTTTCTTTTTCATAGTTTTCGGAAATCTTATTCATGACAACGTCCACATTTCCGGTGCGGAAACCGACTGCGATCATCTTTGCGTGCAGATTGGAGAAAATGCCTGCCTTTGCCACGGCGTCTGAAAAATTATCGCCGCCTTCAATATAAGATTTGCAGGCCGTGATCTTTTGGACCATGCCCCGGTGATCGACGAGCTCCGATACCATGTCGAGACTCTGGTAGGTGTCGAGGCCGCTTGAGAGCGTCAGCGCCATGCCGTTTGCAAAACGTCCTGCTGCAACATTGTCAAAGAAGGAACGCGTCAGCGGAAATTTTGCCAGTATGCGGCGCGTCAGTCTTCTTCCACGGGTCGTTTTTGCAGCCAGCAATACGAGCAGAACGATCACAGCCAGAATCGCGATCAGCACGATTGAATAATTCCGGATCTGACCGCCGAGCAGCAGGAGCGAGCGGGAGAAACCGGTGATCTCGCTTCCAAGCTGTATGAATACCTGATTGAAGATCGGCAGTACCTTTGTGATCAGCACGATGATCACGATGAGCATCATGCCGATCATTATAAGGGGATAGCGGACAGCGCTCTTTAAGTTGTCTGCTATCATTTCTTCTTTTGCATAATATTCAGCCAGCGCACGCATGACTTCGTCGGTCTTACCGGATTCCTCGCCGACATTAACCATGTTGACTGCGTAATCCGGAAATACGCCGGTCCGCGCTAGTGCCTTGCTGAACGGTTCGCCCTGTTCGCAGATCTCCAAAATATCGGAAATGATCCTGCGTCCCTGTGTATCCTTTGTGTCGGATAGGAGAATGCGCATGCCCTCGACCGGTGTGATGCCGGCACTTAAGATCAGTGCGGTCTGGTCGCAGAAGGAGGAGATTTCTGTGTTGGATAATTTTCTTTTTACACTCATATATCGTTCTCCTTTGTTGGTGATTCCCACAGGCAATACGTCGGAGCGCGGAAAGTTCCTGACGAATACCGCGGGGGCAGATACTTCACAGTATCTAATAAACGTATTTTAGCAGATAATTGCTGCCGTCCCCGATAAAGTTTTTTAATTCTTCCCGCTCCGTGTTGGACGAAAAGGTGGGATCCATCAGGGACCAGTTCACACCGTCAAACTCAATGATACCGTTGATCCAGCCTTTCTCGTCGACATAGGCGCTGATCCATGCGTGATAGGCGCTTCCGGCATAGCCGACCTCAAGGCGCGCCGGAATTCCCTGGCTGCGCAGCATGCAGGTCATGACAGCCGCATAGTCGAGGCAGATACCGCGCCCGCGTTTCAGTGCCGCGTCCACATCGCAGACATAGCCGCTCTGAATATTTTCTGCCATGTCGTAATCGTAAGAGATGGTTTTGATCACATAATTGTAGATATTTGTGACCACATCGAGATCCGTATCTGCAAAAAAAGCAAGGTCGGATGCTTTTTTGACCGTCTCCGACGAGGAATCAAACATGCAGTACTGGTTCGGGTACAGGAACGCGCCGAATTCGTTTGTAACGGTGATATCGAAGTCCTCCACAAGATTTACCGAGTACTGGTTGGACGTAATATTTTCGTAAACACCGACTGTGTATGTGCCGCTGCCGGCGGAAAGCGGAAAGTATTCCTGTCCGCCGCGCATATCGTAGGAGTAGGTCACGCCGTCCGGCCCCGTGATCTGCAGCTTTACTTTGGGACAGCCGCCGCTGTAGGCTGCACAGATGTAGCCTTCGGCGGCATTGGAGATATCGATGAGCGCATTGCTGCTCGAAAAGGCAGTCGTGCCGGGAGCCTCCGGTACAAGACAGCGCACGGAATTGTCACGCGTGCCTTTTACGACGGACGGGTCAACGGAAGGATCAAGAAAGCTTACCTCATCCGCATATACCGAATGCGAAGCACCGTCGTCCGGCGAACCGCAGGCTGTTAACAATATGAAGATCAATAAGTAGAAAAAGCAAAGTCCTTTTTTCATTGTAAACAAATTATATAATAAATAAGGAAAAAAGAGAAGTAAAACAGATAAAATAGACAAAAAAAGGATGTAGAAATGAAAAATAGTAAAATTTGTGGAACAGACGGCTTTATAGACGAAAAAGAAGGATGGGAAATCCGGCTGCAAATTTGCGTAAAAAGATGAAAGAGTGTATTGACAATGAAAAATATGGCAAGTATAATAATCTAGCGTGCGTAAGAATGCGTTTCTTTTTGCATGCAGAAAAAGTCTATATCATAGGAGGTGAAACAGAATGCCAACATTTAACCAGTTAGTAAGAAAAGGACGTCAGACATCCGAGAAGAAGGCGACGGCGCCTGCTTTGTTAAAGGGTTATAACTCTTTGAGAAAGAAGTCCATCAATACTGCTTCTCCGCAGAAGCGCGGTGTCTGCACCGCAGTCAAGACTGCTACGCCTAAGAAACCTAACTCCGCTCTCAGAAAAATCGCCAGAGTGCGTCTTTCCAACGGTATTGAGGTAACATCCTACATCCCGGGCGAAGGCCACAATCTGCAGGAGCACTCCGTAGTCTTAATCCGCGGCGGCCGTGTGAAGGATCTGCCCGGTACCAGATACCACATTATCAGAGGTACGCTGGATACTGCAGGAGTTGCGAACAGAAAACAGGCTCGTTCCAAGTACGGCGCTAAGAGACCGAAGGCAGGGAAATAGGAGCCATTAGTACCGCAGTTTACAGACTAATTAGTGTTGGGATTCTGGAGTGAGCGATCACTGCGAATGGAATCATTTGGCGAACATTACGATTCGTTTTTATGCTTTCTATGCGAAGATACAGAAATACCGCACGAACACATTAGGGTGCAGGCGTTTTAGAAACGCGGCATTTTGGACTTGTGAGTACCGATGAATTATTCATGATAATAAGGAGGGAAGAACCGTGCCACGTAAAGGACATATTCAGAAAAGAGATGTATTAGCCGATCCTTTATACAACAACAAGGTGGTTACGAAGCTGATCAATAACATCATGCTTGACGGCAAGAAGGGCGTAGCCCAGAAGATCGTTTACGGCGCATTCAGCAGGGTCGAAGAGAAATCCGGCAAACCTGCGCTTGACGTATTCGAGGAGGCAATGAACAACATTATGCCCATGCTGGAAGTAAAGGCAAGACGTATCGGCGGCGCGACCTATCAGGTACCGATCGAGGTAAGACCGGACAGACGTCAGGCATTGGCACTGCGCTGGCTGACCATGTTTTCACGCAAGAGAGGCGAGAAGACGATGGAGGAGAGACTGGCAAACGAGATTCTTGACGCTGCAAACAATACGGGTGCAGCCGTGAAGAGAAAAGAAGACATGCACAAGATGGCAGAGGCAAACAAGGCGTTTGCCCACTATCGATTCTAGGAGGAAAAACCTGTGGCTGGAAGAGAATATCCACTTGAGAGAACCAGAAATATCGGTATTATGGCGCACATTGATGCAGGTAAGACAACGCTGACAGAGCGTATCTTATACTACACCGGTGTCAACTATAAGATTGGCGATACTCACGAAGGCACTGCGACGATGGACTGGATGGAGCAGGAGCAGGAGAGAGGTATTACCATTACATCAGCCGCGACGACATGCCATTGGACATTGGAGGAGAACTGCAAGCCGAAGGAAGGCGCGCTCGAGCATCGTATCAATATCATTGATACGCCGGGACACGTTGACTTTACGGTTGAGGTTGAGCGTTCCCTGCGTGTGCTGGACGGCGCTGTCGGTGTCTTCTGTGCAAAGGGCGGTGTAGAGCCCCAGTCAGAAAACGTATGGCGTCAGGCAGATACCTATAACGTACCGAGAATGGCATTCATCAATAAGATGGACATTTTGGGCGCTAATTTTTATGGCGCTGTGGAGCAGATCAAGACAAGACTCGGAAAGAACCCGGTCATCCTGCAGCTCCCGATCGGAAAAGAAGATGAATTCAAGGGAATCATCGACTTATTCGAAATGAAGGCATATATCTACAATGACGAGAAGGGTGACAATATTTCCATCGTTGACATTCCCGACGACATGAAGGATGATGCCGAGTTATATCATACTGAATTAGTAGAAAAGATCTGTGAGTTAGACGACGATCTGATGATGGAATATCTGGAAGGCAATGAGCCGGATGTCGCAGCGTTAAAGGCAACGCTGAGAAAAGGAACCTGCGAATGTACCGCGATTCCGGTATGCTGCGGTTCCGCATACCGCAACAAAGGCGTTCAGAAGCTTTTGGATGCGATTCTGGAGTTCATGCCTGCCCCTACGGATATTCCGGATATCAAGGGCGTTGACATGGAAGGTAACGAAGTCGAGAGACATTCTTCTGACGACGAGCCGTTCTCCGCACTTGCGTTTAAGATCATGGCGGATCCGTTCGTAGGAAAGCTGGCGTTCTTCCGTGTATATTCCGGTACGCTGAATGCCGGATCCTATGTGCTGAATGCGACGAAGGATAAAAAAGAGCGTGTCGGACGTATCTTACAGATGCATGCAAACAAGAGACAGGAACTGGATAAGGTGTATTCCGGTGATATAGCCGCTGCCGTAGGCTTTAAGTTTACGACGACCGGCGATACGATCTGTGATGAGCAGCATCCGGTTATCCTTGAGTCCATGGAGTTCCCGGAGCCCGTTATCGAGCTCGCGATCGAGCCGAAGACGAAGGATGCACAGGGCAAGATGGGTGAGGCGCTTGCGAAGCTTGCCGAGGAAGACCCGACGTTCCGTGCACACACGGATTCCGAGACAGGACAGACGATCATCGCAGGAATGGGCGAGCTTCATCTTGAGATCATCGTTGACCGTCTGCTCCGCGAATTTAAGGTAGAAGCAAACGTCGGAGCACCTCAGGTTGCATACAAAGAGACATTTACAAAGCCTGTCGATCAGGAATACAAATATGCAAAGCAGTCCGGTGGACGTGGTCAGTACGGACATTGTAAAGTTAAGTTCGAGCCGATGGATCCGAACGGCGAGGAGACCTTCAAGTATGAGTCTTCCGTAGTCGGCGGTGCAATTCCGAAAGAGTACATTCCCGCAATCGGTGAAGGTATTGAGGAAGCAGCACAGGCAGGTGTACTCGGAGGCTTCCCGGTACTGGGCGTTTCCGCAAATGTATACGACGGTTCCTATCACGAGGTCGATTCGTCCGAAATGGCATTCCACATTGCCGGTTCCATGGCATTCAAGGAAGCGATGAAGAAAGCGAATCCTGTCCTGCTTGAGCCGATCATGAAGGTCGAAGTTACAATGCCTGAGGAGTATATGGGCGATGTTATTGGCGATATCAATGCGCGCCGCGGACGTATTGAAGGAATGGACGATATCGGCGGCGGTAAAATGGTAAGGGCTTATGTGCCGCTTGCAGAGATGTTCGGGTATTCCACAGACCTTCGCTCCAAGACACAGGGACGCGGTAACTACTCCATGTTCTTTGAAAAATATGAGCAGGTACCGAAGAACGTACAGGAGAAGGTCTTAGCGGATAAGGCAAAATAATGCTTGAAAATCTACGGGTTATTTAATATAATCATAGATAGCGAGTAAAACAACTAAGAAACGTGAACAACCAATTTGTTAAGGAGGACTTTAGAAATGGCTAAAGCTAAATTTGAAAGAAACAAACCCCATTGTAATATTGGTACTATTGGTCACGTAGACCATGGTAAAACCACTCTTACAGCGGCAATTACCAAAGTGCTCTCTGAGAGAGTAGCAGGTAACGTTGCAACGGATTTCGAGAATATCGATAAGGCTCCCGAAGAGAGAGAGCGTGGTATCACGATTTCCACCGCACACGTTGAGTATGAGACTGACAAGAGACATTACGCACACGTTGACTGCCCGGGACATGCTGACTACGTGAAGAACATGATCACAGGTGCTGCACAGATGGACGGCGCTATCCTTGTTGTTGCTGCAACCGACGGTGTTATGGCACAGACGAAGGAGCACATTCTTCTTTCCCGTCAGGTAGGCGTACCTTATATCGTTGTTTTCTTAAACAAGTGCGATATGGTAGACGATGAGGAGCTGATCGAGCTCGTTGAGATGGAAGTAACCGAGCAGCTTGAGGAGTATGGCTTCACAGACTGCCCGATCATCAAGGGTTCGGCATTAAAGGCTCTCGAGGATCCTAAGGGCGAGTGGGGCGACAAGGTTATGGAACTGATGTCCACGATCGACGAATATATTCCTGATCCGAAGCGTGATAACGACAAGCCGTTCCTGATGCCTGTCGAGGACGTATTCACGATTACCGGCCGTGGTACGGTTGCAACCGGTAGAGTAGAGCGTGGTACGCTGAAGCTGAACGAGGAAGTTGAGATCATCGGTATCAAGGAAGACACCAAGAAGACCGTTGTAACGGGTATCGAGATGTTCCGTAAGATGCTTGATCTTGCTGAGGCTGGTGATAACATCGGTGCACTGCTTCGTGGTATCAACAGAACCGATATCGAGAGAGGACAGGTTCTTGCTCATCCGGGTACGGTTACCTGCCATCACAAATTTACCGCTCAGGTATACGTTCTGACCAAGGACGAGGGCGGCCGTCATACACCGTTCTTCAACAACTATCGTCCGCAGTTCTACTTCAGAACAACTGACGTTACCGGTGTCTGCGAGCTTCCTGCAGGTACAGAGATGTGCATGCCTGGCGATAACATCGAGATGACGATCGATTTGATCCATCCGGTTGCTATGGAGCAGGGTCTTACGTTCGCTATCCGTGAGGGTGGTAGAACTGTTGGTTCTGGTAGGGTTGCTACTATCATCGAGTAATTATAATTTATTCAGTAAAATCAAGGCTTTCGGGGATTTCTCCGAAAGCCTTTTTACGTGGAAAGCCACTTTAGGGAACTAAAGTGGCTACAAAATGGCTACAATATTTTATTCTTGTTCAGTAATACCTGAATGAATGACACCTTCGTCAATCTCATACATTATCATGCTGGCAAACATAAGCTGGCGCATTGCATCATCTTGGGACATGTTTAGATTCTCATGCGCAACTGGATTTCTTAATGCAATCATAGCACCTTCAGCCATTTTCATAAAACCTAATTGAGTATTTTGTCCACTCTCGGTATGTCTATCACAAAATTCTACAATGGGATTGTTTGAAGAATATACTCTTGTCATTGCAGCGGCACCGTCCGGAATAGGAGTATTTGGACATGCATTTGCATATATGCGTTTTGTTCGTGCGTTGATTTCTTTAAAAGCATTTTCAGCCGCATCTGCATAGAATCCAGAGAGATATTGTCCTTTGGAAACCTTTTGGATTTTTGGGTGAATATAATCCCATATATCATTGAAAGGCTGTTTTTGTTTTTCATATAAGGAAGTAATATAACCAAATGTCATCCCATGAATAGCAGGATTTACACCGAATGAATTAAATAAACGGTCTTTTAGACGCATAAATTCTTTGCTGTAAAAGGGGTCAGTCTGGCTTATATCTTGACTTAAATGATTAAGATGATCTTTAACAATTATTATGTCGGCATTTAGAAAAAGAATGCGAGGAAAATTTTTATCACAATCAATTTCTTTAAACCAATTATAAAGAAAATATAGATGTTCATTCATATGTATATACCAATAACAAAATATAATGTTACCCTTTCCATATTTGTTGATGTATTAAGTGTAATACTATTTCTATTTTATATCTTTCAAATCAGCGGCTCTCTCGGGAGAAGTATGATTTTTCTTCAGCATTTTAGCATATTCAAACAGATCGCGTCTGGTGATATCATCCAGTACATATAAATCTGCAATCAACTCATCCACCATAGGCAGTTCTGTGTAATCAAACTTTTTCAAGATGCGGGCGGTACGATCTGATATATAGGCGTTCTTGTGACTGTTGATATTCCGCTTTTCGCTGTCAGACGGAAGTGCTGGTAAGGTTTCGATATCGTCATAGGGGTTATCCTTGCAGATAGAACTGATGGGGATATCCAATATATTAGAAATTCTAAGTGCAGTGTCAAAACGGATAGCAGTGTCTCGATGGATAATCGAATAAAGCGTTGTGGGAGCGATTTTCGCTTTTAGCGCAAGTTCCTTTACTGTCATGCCTTTGTTGTCTAAAATATCTTTTAGATTTTGACCGTAACCCATAAATATGTATTCCTTTCCTGTCTCTTATACACATCT
>RYVZ01000030.1 GCA_003979345.1 Lachnospiraceae bacterium | reverse complement strand
GCTGCTTCGCAGCGCAAATCCGGCGCGGAAACGCTTTAATCAGCGTTTCCCTAACGTTTTTCGGCAGTGCTTTTGACATTCGAATCTTAATTTTATCACAAGAAAAGAGGTAAACAATGACTACAAGTGAAAAAGCGCTTAAGCTCCATGAAGAATGGAACGGTAAGCTTGAAACCGTATCAAAGACTCCCGTGAAATCCAGAGAGGCGCTCTCTCTTGCCTACACGCCCGGCGTTGCAGAGCCCTGCAAAGTAATCGCCGCCGACAAAGAGGCTGCTTACAAATACACATGGAAGTCCAACACCGTCGCCGTCGTATCCGACGGCTCAGCCGTCCTCGGACTCGGCAATATCGGTCCTTATGCCGCCATGCCGGTTATGGAGGGAAAAGCCGTGCTGTTCAAGGAGTTCGGCGGCGTCAACGCCGTCCCTATCTGCCTTGACACGCAGGATACCGAAGAAATCATCAAAGCCGTAACCTACTTGGCACCCGGTTTCGGCGGCATCAATCTGGAAGACATCAGCGCACCACGCTGCTTTGAGATCGAGGAGCGCCTAAAAAAACTACTCCCGATCCCCGTTTTCCATGACGACCAGCACGGCACCGCGATCGTTGTACTTGCCGGCATCATCAATAGCTTAAAAGTTACCGGAAAGGTCAAAGAACAATGCAGGGTTGTCGTCAACGGCGCGGGCAGCGCAGGCATTGCCATCACCAAACTGCTCCTGACATACGGTTTCCCCAATATCATTCTGTGTGATAGGACCGGCATTTTGTCGCGTTCCTCCAAGGACTTAAACTGGATGCAGCAGGAAATGACGACATGCACGAACCCAAATAATGAAACAGGTTCTCTCGCAGACGCCCTTCACGGTGCAGATATTTTTGTCGGCGTCTCCGCACCAAACATCGTCACCCCCGAAATGGTTTCGTCCATGAACCACGATTCCATTCTCTTTGCAATGGCAAACCCGGTTCCCGAGATCATGCCGGATGCCGCCAAAGCCGCAGGCGCCCGCATTGTGGGCACCGGACGTTCCGACTTTCCGAATCAGGTCAATAACGTCGTAGCATTCCCCGGCATCTTCAAGGGCGCTTTAGAGGGACGTGCCGCGCAGATCACGGAAGAAATGAAGCTTGCCGCCGCTACCGCGATCGCGGGTCTGGTACCGGATGATCAGTTAAACGACGAAAATATCATGCCGGAAGCCTTTGACCCGAAAGTGGCAGAGGTCGTGGCGGAAGCGGTCAAATCACATATCCGGTAGCCCGTCCATGACACACGAATACGGTTACTACTCCTTATCCGAATACTGTAAAAAAACATATGGAGAAAAACTCTACCGGATTTCGCTCGACGCAGGCATGACCTGCCCGAACCGTGACGGAACACTTGGAACCGGAGGCTGCATTTTTTGTTCAGCCGGGGGAAGCGGCGACTTTGCCGTCCGGCCAAATGCCTGTGACGCAGACAGTATTGTAACACCCGATATTTATTCACAGATCGAGCGCGGAAAATCGCAGAGTGCCGCCAAATTTCACGGAACCCGGTATATTGCTTACTTTCAGGCATATACCAACACTTACGGCTCACCAGAACGCCTGTACCAGCTCTACACAGAGGCGCTCTCGCATCCCGATATTGCGGGAATCTCCATTGCTACCCGCCCGGACTGTCTTTCCAAAGATGTGCTGGATGTTCTTTCCCGCTGTCGGACAGAATATCCTGACCGCTTTATTTGGATAGAGTTAGGGCTTCAGACGATTCACGAGCGGACTGCCCTCTATATCCGGCGCGGCTATCCGCTTCCGGTCTTTGATGAGGCGATGGAGACGCTGCACGGGCGGAATATCCCCTGCATCGTCCACGTGATCGCCGGACTTCCGTTCGAAGACGCGGCGCAGTTTTACGAAACCGTAAGTTATGTAAACTCATGCCGTCCATTTGGTATGAAAATACAGCTTCTGCATGTCCTGCGCGGTACCGACCTTGCCGCAGAATATGAAAACGGTCGTTTTCAAATACTGACAATGCAGCAATATATCGAAATGACCGCGCATGCACTCACGCTGCTGTCCCCCGACATCGTTATACACCGTTTGACAGGGGACGGTCCCAAAAAACTACTGATCGCTCCACTTTGGAGCGCCGATAAAAAGAATGTACGAAACACATTACACCGCTATCTGAAAGATCATCAGATCACACAGGGAAGCGGCGTTCCACAGAAAGGAAGTGCTCCATGAATCAGGATTCGCTGACCCTATACCGCCTGATCGTTCTTTACATGCTCAGCCGTGCGGCGTCCCCGCTGTCAAGCGCCCAGATCGCTGATTTCATATTAGAAAAAGAATATACAGGCTACATTACACTCCAGCAGGTCTTAAGCGATCTGACGGAAGAAACATTCATCACGGCTACGACGATGGAAAACCGTACCCTCTACAGGATCACTGAAGAAGGCAGGAAAACACTTGCCTTTTTTGATAACCGGCTCCAGTACTCCATCAAAACAGATATTCATGAATATTTGTCCGCGCATGAAATTCAGATTCAGAATGAACTATCCATTTTAACTCATTATCAAAAGGTTCCCACAGGAGATTACGTTGCAGAACTGATCGCGAGGGATAACGATGCGGAGCTGGTGCATATTCATATGGCAGTCCCGTCTGCCGATTTTGCCGAAAAGGTCTGTCAAAATTGGAAAAATAAAAATGAAGCGATCTATCAATATCTGATTCAGGAACTGTTCTAAGGAAATACTGATTCAGGCAGCGTTTCTCAAAGAGATATTGTATGATTTCATGGAACGCTCAGACTTCCAGCAATTCCGTCCGCACACATCCGTCCGTATCAGGCAGCTCCAATCCCATGATCTGCGCAAGTGTGGGCGCTTCATCCCACAGCTTCATTCCACTACAAGTCCCTCCTTTTCGCACACCATATCCCGACGCCAGAAAAAACGTCTGGTATTTTAGAAGGTCCGGAAGATAACCGTGCGTTGCCCTCATTTGGTGCCGCGTTACATCTTCGACTGATCTGGTCAACGTCTCATGGTCATCCAAAAAATAATACCCGTCTTTTGCTTCCAACATCATGACGCAGGTGTCATCAGCTCCGTACTCAGCCGCTTCACCAGTGCTGAAAATGCGGGATATGCCAAATGACAACTCCTGAAATGCGATTGTCAGTTTCTGTGTCACTTTCGCCGTCATATCCGGATTTTTTCTAATCATGGGATTTAAATAAAGATAACAGGAACCGTCGCAGTTTTTCGCGACTGCCTGAAATTCTGTCAAGCGCCCTTTTTCGTCCGTTTTCAATAACCCATGTTTCTTTAACAGGTAGTTCGGATACAGCACCGTATGGCAATCCATCTGATAATGATCCCCAAGAATCACAATTGTCGTATCTTCCATGCTGTGACAGTACCCTGCTTTCGTGCGGGCAAGCGCCTCTAAGACCGTCCCGATCCGCCCGTCCAGCCGTCTTAGTGCACGACGGATCTCCGGATGCTTCAGGCCCAATTGATGGCGGTGGGAATCCACATCCAGGAAATGTACCATCAACAGTTCCGGGTTATACTTCAAAATCGTGTCAACTGCCGCCTTCTCCAAAAAATTGTCCAGCTCCGGCTCGCGGATTCCTTTCAGTTCCTTAAGTGCGTGCGGCAGAAGCCCCAGTATATAACATGCCGAACCATCCGCAATCGTTTTTATCATCAGATTCTGCCACGGTCTGACCGCATGGATCTCCGGCAGGTTATAGGTAATACCGCTTTTCCCGGTCACGGGCCAAAGCAGGGAGCACACGCGGTCTCCACGTTTTAGCGCCTCATCATAAAGCGTGGTGCCCCTGATAAAACCGCGGTCGCTCATCCAGTCCGGCTTTTCCCGTTCCGGTTGAAAACATGTGTTATTGATAACACCGTGCCGACAGGGCTTCTTTCCTGTAACAATGGTCGTATGCGCCGGATAGGTAATGGAAGGATAGACACTCTCCACCTGCTCGCATAAAGCCCCCTGTTCCATAAGCCGCTTAAAATTCGGCAGCTTTTTGAGTATGGAAAGATCCTCCGCTCCGACCGCATCAAAAGACAGAATGATCATCCGCCGTTTCGTATCTGCTGCTTTTCCCACACTGATCCTCCTGCCCTGTTTTTATCAGGCTCATATGCTCCCTGATCTTCTGCTCATAGCCGTTTCCATCCGGGCGGTAAAATTCTTTCCCGCTCAATTCATAAGGCAGATACTGCTGCCGGACATAATGATTCGGATAATCATGCGCATACAGATAGCCGGCGCCATGTCCTAGCTTTGCCGCGCCTTTATAATGCGCATCCTGCAAATGCGTCGGAACAGGCAGATTTCCTGTCTCCGAGACCGTCTGCATCGCCTCCCAGATCGCATTGGAGCATGCGTTGCTTTTCGGCGCGCATGCGACATAGACTGCCGCCTCCGACAGAATCAGCTGTGCTTCCGGCATGCCGATGCGTTCCGCTGCCTGCGCCGCACTGACTGCCACTGTCAGGGCCTGCGGATCTGCCGTTCCGACATCCTCCGCCGCGCAGATCATGATCCTGCGCGCGATAAAAGTCAGGCCTTCTCCCGCATAGAGCATTTTCGCCAAATAATAGACTGCCGCATCAGGGTCCGAACCTCTCATACTCTTGATAAAAGCAGAGATCGTATCATAATGATTATCCCCTGTTTTATCATAGCGAACCACCCGTTTTTGAATACATTCCTGCGCCACTTCAAGCGTGATGTGGATCAGACCGTCCCCGCTGCGCTCCGTCGTCTTTATGCCAAGCTCCACCGCATTCAGTGCATGACGCGCATCTCCGCCCGCCGCATCCGCCAGAAAGTTGAGCGCCTCATCATCAATGTTTGCCTCGTACGCTCCCATTCCTTTTTCTTTATCATAGACGGCACGGGAGATCAGGGTCATGATATCCTCTTTTTGAAGCGGTTTTAATTCAAAAACCATTGAGCGCGATAACAGCGCACTGTTAACCTCGAAATAAGGGTTCTCAGTCGTCGCCCCGATCAGTGTCAGCGTTCCGTCCTCCACGAACGGCAGCAGATAATCCTGCTGACTCTTGTTAAACCGGTGAATCTCGTCAATAAAAAGAATGGTCTTTTTTCCATACATTGCGGCGCCGTCCTTAGCCTTTGCCACAACTTCCTCCATATCCTTTTTGCCTGCAACTGTCGCATTCATCTGCAGGAAGTCCGCACTCGTCGTATTCGCAATCACTTTGGCAAGTGTTGTTTTTCCCGTTCCGGGTGGTCCATACAGGATCAAAGAGCCAAGCTTGTCCGCCCGGATCGCGCGGTAGAGCATCTTATCCTTCCCGATGATATGCTGCTGCCCGACGATCTCTTCTAATGTCGCCGGACGGATCCTCGCCGCTAATGGCGATTCCTTCTCCATATTTTTTTCCCGAAGATACGAAAATAAATCCATATTATCCATATTGTCTCTTTTTATCCTCAATCCAGTATAATCTCGTCCACCGTCACAAACTCGTATCCACGCGCACTCAGTTCATCCACGATCGCAAGTGCCGCTTCTACTGAGCTGTCATATACATCATGCAGCAGAATAATGCAGTCTCCGTCCGTTTTCTCCAATACACGGCTGATGACAGTACCCGCATCCGAACAGCACCAGTCTAGCGGATCGACATTCCATAACACCTGTATCATATTCAAGCTTTCTTCAAAGCGCTTATCCCATGCTCCGTAAGGCGGCCGCACAAACTCGGTATGCTGCCCGGTGATCTCATAAATGATCGCATCGGTCTTTTGCAGCTCTTCTGCGAACTGCTGCCCGTTTCCTGCCGTCAGCTGAATATGGGAATAGGTATGATTTCCAATCAAATGCCCGTCCTGCGCCATCTCCTGTATAAGCTCCGGATAAAGCTCGGCACTTTGTCCCAACACAAAAAAAGTAACATGGACATCCCGCTCGCGCAGCCCCTCAAGCAGCCTCGCCGTATAATACGGGTGCGGTCCGTCATCAAAAGTCAGCGCCACCTTTTTGATATTCATCTCCCTGCAGCCATCCGACTGATTTTCCCTACAGCCATCTGGCTGGTTTTCCCCATATCCCTCCGCCGGATCCGATTCCTTTTTTGCAGTCTCCTCCCCGTTGCCATTACCCCGCTCCTGATTTCTAAAAACAGATCGGTTTTCGTCCGTCTTCTTCATTTTCACTGCAGTCGACAGACACAGTATTACGGCAATCAGGCACCCGGCTGCTATGATACACGCCTTTTCCCATCGCAGATTCATACGGCATTCTCCTGACACCTGCCGCGGTCTCTCTACTATTCTATGACGGAAAATCTAAATTTGAGATATATTTTTTTTCAAAGTTTTCCTGCATGGCAAGATTCAGGTACCTGCAGTCTGCGGTTATACTCTGCGTATATGACGCAAAGCTGCTCCTGCCGCTGCCTTGCATCCGGCCGCCGATCAGACAGGCTCCCTGTAACGCAGTATTACCGACCGCACGCACCCTGCCTTCAAAGGCTTTCGGAAGCAGCCCGATGCGTATCGCTGAGTCAGGCCTTAAGTAATACCCGAATCCCCCGGCAAGCAAAACATGTGTTATTTCCCGCGCCGGCGCCCCATATTGCTCAAGCAGCAAATCAATGCCTGCCGCGACTGCTGCCTTGGCTTTCTGCAATTCCCTGATATGCTCCTGCAAGATATGCGCGCCTGTCCGGTCTATACCTTTAGAAAAAAATGGTTCACATAAAAGCCCCTGCGCATCCATTACTCCCTCGTCCAGCAGATCTGCCGCAATCCTGATCAGATCGGCTCCCATCAAATCGGCGCTTCCGTTGCCCTCAAATGCCGGACCTGCGGCAGTCGCGGTACACAGAAATTTCCCTTTTTTACCAAGCACGATCTCGCCATTTGTACCCAGATCGATGAATAATTGCAAGTTGTCTGCGTTATGTAACCCTGTTGCCGCCATGCCGGATACGATGTCGCCGCCCACAAACGCCGATATACCGCATATAATGTATGCAGGAATTCCTGCAACCACTATCTGTTGTGGTCTTATGTTGACCGGCTCAAACGGATATGCAGATAGCGGCTCCACTGATTCTCCACAAAGCAGATGCACCATCGTTGTATTTGCTGCGATCACCATATATTCCGGCTTCCTGCCGCACTGCTCAGTAATCAGTTTTATGCCGTCTGCCAGACAGCTGCAGATCTGCCGACGCATGTCTTCCGCATGCCCCTGTATACCGGCTCTGATGCGGGATACAACGTCCGCACCGTACGCACGCTGCGGATTGAGCGCCGCATAGGCCGCGACTTCCTGCCCGCAGCACATAGCACGCATCGCAACCGTCGTCGTGCCGATATCAACCGCCGCATACAAAACGTCCGCACCGGGTCTTTCTTCTGTCCGACCTGTAGCCGGTCTTTCCCCCGGCAGCGGCAGCTCCCCGTCCGTTCCTTCTGCTGTCCGCTCCTCGTCCGTTCCCTCCTGCGCCCGCTCCATATCCGGCAATACGCCGATCACATCGGGAATCTGTGCAGGCTCCATCTCCAGCGCAAGCTCCAAATCCGCTCTGACCGTGTGTCTGCACGCCAGACGCACGCCCGCACGCAATTCCTCCGCAGAAAGCAGTACGCGCTCCCCCGCTGTCGGCAGCGGCGCATCTTTGAGAAACCGGACCCGGCACTTTCCGCATGTTCCGTTCCCGCTGCAGTCATACAGATAGAGACCTTCCCGTTTGAGAATCGTATATAAATTTTCCTGTTTCCGCACTGTCAGCACACGCCGTTGGATCTCATCCCCCCGATAAAACGCACCGTGTACCAAAAGCGTGATCGTCTCAGACAAATTGATTTTTCTCCCTGTCATAATAATAATCGATCTGCGCGAGTGTCTGTGTGATACGTGAAAGATCCTCATCCATATCGTCACACATCTCTTCAACGCTTCCATAGTAATCGCGCAATTTCAAATTGACTGCACTTAGCAGCATCGCCGGATCTTTTGGCAGCATCCTTTTACCTCACTTTCATCCGTCACTAAAGGAAACCAGCACCCTGTAAAAGCCATCAGTCTATAAGCATTTTCCTCATCTTTCCGCAGGTAAACGGGAAAAAATCAAATTTCTCCGTACCAGTATGCACAGCCCCGTTTTCTTCATACCATCTGCGAAGCTTTCTATTTTCTTCCACGATCCCAATGTTCATCACGGTACATCCCATGTTCCGCGCTTCCATGACCGCATGCTCCAACAGTTCTTTCCCAATCCCCCGATGCCTGTGTTCCGGCAAAACACAGAGATTATTCAGTTCACATTCCGTTTCATTCTGCCGGAGCAGAGAATAATAGCCAAGGATCTGCCCGTTATCATCATAAACAAGCATTGGTCTTTTTTCCTGCTCATAATGCCAGAGAAGCCGCTCCATGTCCATCGCAAACGCCGTAAACCGCGGCGCATTCTCCTGCGTGAACCCAAATTCCTCCGCCACAGTCAAAAAACTACTTCGTATCACACGTACACACTCCTCAAGATCGTCTCTTGCTGCCCGTCGTATCATAAACGCCATATCCTTTCCAAACGCTTTCCTGTAGCAGAACATGCGCTGTCACGCTGTCCTGACCGTCCGCCCTGACAAACCCCAATGACTCATACACCGCGATCTCCGCGGTTTGATCCGTCTCAGCTATGAGCATCATACCCTTTGGCTGATTGAGTTTTTTCGCCCGGCGCTGCTATCATGTCTGTCTACAGTATATCATGAATCTTCGATTCATGATCGCCATTCGCCGCTCGCCGAATGTGCAAGCGCATTCTTCTCGCTAACGCTCATTATATCATAAGACTCGCAAACCCGCGCTTTCAGCGCTTTATGCCCGATTTCATCGGGCGTTTGCTCGTTAATGGCGCAAGAAAAACAAATGCCTGCTTCGCAGTCGCTTGTTTTTCTTTTGCGCTCATTATATCATATACCTTGTTTTTCTGTCCATGATGCTAAATCATGCACCTCTTTAACGTACCCGCATAATGTAAAGTAAGGAATTATGCCGAGGCATCATCATGCGCAAACATCCAATTCGGGCAGCCGCCGACACTCCTGATCTGGGCGGACTAACCATTCAAGTGACCTCCACGATCGGGCTTGTCCCGATTGAGGGTGCAACGATCGCTATTCAGAATTCGAATGAGGAAGGAACCACCATCGAAGAACTCCACACAAACAATTCCGGACAGACCGATACGATCGAACTGCCTGCACCGCCTTTTGAATACAGTCAGGAACCCGGCTCTAACCAGCCCTATACCGACTACAATCTGACCGTCACGGCTCCCGGTTACGAGCCGACCGTCATAAACGGCACAGAAATCCTGCCAGATGTGACTGCGGTTCAGAATGTTGAGCTGACGCCGATCGAAACCGGAACAGGTGAGGATCAAATCATCATACCCGACCACACACTTTTCGGCAATTACCCTCCGAAGATCCCGGAAGATGAGATCAAACCGATGGATGAGTCCGGCAGTATCGTATTAAGCCGTGTCGTCATCCCGGAATACATTGTCGTACATGACGGCACACCGAATAATTCAGGCGCTCCAAACTATTATGTCACTTATACCGATTACATCAAAAACGTGGTTTCCTCTGAAATCTATGCCACATGGCCGGAGAACACGATCTATGCCAATACCTTAGCCATCTTGAGCTTTACGCTCAACAGGGTCTATACAGAATGGTACCGGAATCAGGGATATAACTTTACGATCACCAACTCCACGGCATACGACCAAAAATGGATCCGCGGAAGAAACATCTACACGAACATCGACCGCATCGTAGATAGTATTTTCAACAACTTTCTGTCCCGACCCGGCGTGCGCCAGCCAATCTTTACGTCCTACTGTGACGGAAAAAATACAACCTGCAGCGGATTGTCCCAATGGGGCTCCAAATATCTCGGCGATCAGGGCTACAGCGCGATCGACATTATTCATTATTACTATGGCAGTGATATGTATATCAACTCTACCACAAGTGTATCCGGCATCCCCGCCTCATGGCCCGGTTACAACCTTTCGGGCGGCGCAACCGGTCAGAAAGTTCAACAGATTCAGGAACAGCTCAACCGCATCGCACGCAATTATCCCGCGATCCCGACGATTGCCGCCGACGGTATTTACGGTTCGCGCACGGCTGATGCGGTCCGCGCATTTCAGCGGATTTTCCGGCTTCCGCAGACCGGCGTCGTCGATTATCCGACATGGTATAAGATCTCACAGATCTATGTCGGCGTATCGCGGATCGCCGAACCCGGTACCTGAATAAAAAACCGGCGCAGGTGTGATAAGCATATTTCAAAAAACAACCGCTTATCACACCATGCCGGTCCCAGCCGAAAAAAATTCCTTGTCCTTATCAGTCACCGGCATCGTCAACGGACGATTCCCTCACATAATAATATCCGATATAAATACCGCCGACTTCCCCTTCTTGCCGTGTCCAGCCATACCTTGGATACAGGCATTCCTGTTTTCTGTCCCAAATATCCTCACATTCGATCAACAGTTCCGACACTTCCCCGCCATCTTCATAAATCAGTTCACGGTAATAAAGTGTCACCGCATCTGGTCCGGGCGAATCGGACCACTGATCTGTTTTTTCAGAATAAACCCGTTCAAGCCTCCTGATCCCAGATCAGAAAATGTGTCTGTGCAGTATGATAGTAAGTGCCATCGATCATGGAGGTACAAAAAACAAGATCGGGGAATCCGTCCCCGGAAACATCCATCAGCCAATGCACCTGCTCATAAGCGGCAGGATACCCCGCGATCCTCTGCGCGGATAAGACGACTCCGTCCGGATCCGTGACCGTCAGGCGGTAATCCGCCATGTACCCATGCGCCGATTCCGAAAATCCCTCATGATAGATCGGACTGATCCGCTCAAACGTAACAGAAAAATCCCTGCCCTGACAGTCAAACACTTCCTGCCACACTTTCTGCGGCAGTGCATCCGCTTCTTCCTTTCCTTCCAAAAACACAGTATCGATGTAGCCGCCAAAACCGCCGCAGACCGGTAGCACATCCTCCAGCGGAAATACAAAACATCCCGGTATCCGGTGTTCCCGCAGCACCCCTTGCTGCTCCGCTTCATTCCTTTTCAACCCGGATTGCGTCTCGCGGTCACGGATGCAGATGCCGCTCTCCGTCACCTGAATATCCAAGATTTGCCCGTAACGGTCCGGCAGATAGAACTGCTTCCCGCTGTCTAGGTCCTCAAACAGAAGATAATCTCCTTTTTCTGCCATATCTCTATGCACAAGGACTTCCTCCCACGGCACCCTGCGCGCAGTGATCCGCGCTCCAATCCGGCTTCCCGCATCAAAAAATTCCATGCCGTCGGCACCGGCGCTCATTCCATCGCGGAAACCATTATACGGACCGCTCCCGCCGGATTCCTCTTTTCCCTCAAGTGCCCCGAACAATTCCTCATAGGTATAAGCTTCCCGGTCCATCCGCTCATGGCCGGATTCGTAAGCCTCCCAATACTGCTCCGTAATCATTTCATATTGTTCTCCGGTCACGCGAAAATACCACTGTTCGTCCGCAATCGAATACATACCTTCGGCTTTCATTTCTTCGGTGATCTCAAAGCCTGCCTGACTGCCATCCTCCGTTTCCGAACGGTCAGCCGGCCTACCGCCTGCAATATCTGCATTCGTCCCCGGTTCGCCTCCCGCCGTATCTGCATTTATCCCGGGTTCCTCTCCAGCCGCATCTGCACGCTCCGCATCTCCGGCTCCGGAAGCCTCCGCCGATTTCGGCAGCATGACCAGATAGAGCGCCTGCTCCCCATTATAATAACTTGACATGCAGAACGTTTCTCCCGTCTCCTCCCCCTTTTCATCAAGCTGGTAAAAGGCCTGATATGTCCCCCCGTCCCATGTCCAAAGTATCTTATTACTGCCGGGCAGCAAATACCAGCATGCCCCCGCATCATACCATATATAGTAAGAATCCGTCCGCATATCATAGTCAAATATCATGAACCCTGCGGTGCGCTGATAAATCGTCAGTTCCGGCGCCCCGTCACCGTCCGCATCAAAAAAATAATACTCATAAAGTTCAGGCTGATACGCATCCTCCCCGTCCTCCGCAGGGTAAAGCGGACGCTCAAAAAACGGAAGTTCGGATAAAACAACGGTATCCCCGCTCTCCCGGTCATTCACGAGTGCATTCTGACGGATCAGCTTATAAAACGCATTCAAATAAACCGCATATCGTTCCTGATCCCCTTGCTCATATTCCCCCGACATGTCCACATTCTCATAAAGACTGAGAATCGTTTCAAAGGTTTCCTGACTGGCATAAGGAAGATCCCACTCTTCCCGCATATCGGACCAGTTTTCATATGTTATGACCGGCTCCCGTTCCACCCGCACATATTTTTCAACTAAGACACCGTCCATCATCTGCTCCATTTTGGTAAAATGGCGAAAATCAGGATACAGGCAGACGTTCCCCTCATAATACCGGCTCCACACACTGTCCCTGCGGCACCAGACCGTACCCGCGTCATAATTACTCTCCAAAACAATCTCCCCGGTCACCTCTCCGTCCGTATAGAACAGTTCCCTGCGCTGCCCCATAAATTTCGGTCTGTCGAGCGATTCATACTCATCCTCCGAATAGATACTCTCCAGTCTCCGTACTTTTTGCCATTCCCCATCCAAAAACGAATACATCTCCAAGACCGGGTTCCCGCCCATGTCATCATTTCCCGCAAATGAGATCACTGCGGACAGTTCCTCGTTCCAAAGAGGAACCCCCACCGGCTCCCATGCAGAAGGAGAACAAAGCGGCAGCGAACTCTCCTCAAAGCAGGCCATCTCCGTATTCCAAATAAAAAACGTATTTCTCACATCCCTGTGCCGGTCATCTTCATCTATCCTACAGGACATACAAAATGCGATATCGGCAAACCCGTCCCCCGAAAAATCCCGAATCCAATACGTTTCTTCAAAACATACCGGAACATGCGCGACAGTCTGCTCTGACAGCAGTCCGCCGTCCTCATCCCTAATGGACAGCCTGTAATCGGCAAATACATCTCCTGCTGTCACTGCCTCAGAGGACTCTGGAGTTTTGAGGGATTCCGACCCTTCCAAGGGCTCTGGCATTTCAAGGGACTCCGGCTCTTCATAGGATTCCGCCGCTTCCGGGGACTCCAACGTTTCTAAGGATCCTGAAGCGTCCTCCATTTCCGCCAGACTGCCTGTCTCCATATAGGGTGCGCTTATCCTCTCGAAAGTGATCGTGCAGGAATTCTGCCCGTTTATCACCTGCTCCGACCAAATCAAACGATTTCCGTCTGATACGTTTCCGTACGATGCTTCACCGCGGACCTCATCCCCCGCATTCCCGTCAAAAACACTCTCAGCCCCGCCCTGCGTTTCTGCAGGTCCGTGGTTCATCAGCCATGCTCTGTCTAAAAAAACAGGCGCCGCCACAAGAATCCCGAACAAACAGACGGCTGCCGCTTCCATTATTCTCTTTCTCATGAAAGGATCCGCTCCTTTTTTCATGTGTTTTTATAGAATTCGGGCGTCAGAGTTCTGACTGAAATCCCAATAATCACGCCCATACAGAGATCATTATAGCAAAAAATCACTGTAAGCACGATACTCACAGTGATTTTATATAGAAAATCATATTGAACGGTCTCTTTATTTCAAACGCACGATCCCGTCGCTCATGAAAAGCAATCGCTTAGGATCATACATCTTCCTTAAACTGATAATCCTTCCCCGGCAGCACAGCGTTTAGAATAATTCCGACAAGCGAACCGATCGCAAGACCGCTTAACGAGATCGTCACTTTGCCAATCGTGAATGCGATAGCGCCGGCAGTGCTATAATTGATTCCGATCGAGAGCACTAAGATCAGCGCGGCGATCAGCACATTGCGGCTCTTTGTAAAATCGCATTTTGATTCCACAATATTGCGCACGCCGACTGCCGAGATCATACCGTAAAGGACTAACGACACACCGCCGATCGTCGCGTCAGGCATACACTCGATCAGTGCCGCAATCTTCGGACAGAATGAAAAAATGATCGCAAAATACGCCGCAAGACGAATGACAAGCGGATCAAACACCTTTGACAGCGTCAGGACACCCGTGTTTTCACCATAAGTCGTATTGGCCGGAGCTCCGAACAGAGATGCAAGGATCGTTGCAAGACCATCGCCGAGCAGCGTTCTGTGAAGTCCGGGATCCTTAATATAATTTTTCCCGACCGTCGAAGAGATCGCGGAAATATCACCGATATGCTCAACCACTGTCGCCAGCGCGATCGGCATGATCGTAATCACGGAAGTAATCAGCAGGGACACATCCAAATCCTTAAAAATGGAAAACACGGTCTGATCGAACGAGACCGGAAGACCGATCCACGCCGCTTCCTTCACCGCCGTGAAATCCACATTTCCCGTCACTGCCGCGACGAAATAAGAAGCTAGCACGCCAAGAATGATCGGAATGATCCTGACCATTCCCTTCCCCCAGATATTGCACACGACGACGACCGCAATCGCGATCAGTGCGATCCACCAGTTTGTTGCACAGTTATTGACCGCCGACTGCGACAGATTCAAGCCGATCGCAATAATGATCGGACCCGTAACGATGGGAGGGAAAAACTTCATGACTTTTCCCGAGCCAAACGCTTTGATCAGCACCGAAAGCAACAGATAGATGAGGCCGGCACATGCCACGCCGAAACATGCATACGGCAGGAGTTCCGCCTCCCCGTTGGGCGCGATCGCCCAGTATCCCGCAAGAAAAGCAAACGAGGAACCGAGAAACGCCGGCACCTTTCCTTTAGCCAAAAAATGAAACAATAATGTACCGAGTCCGGCAAACAAGAGCGTCGTTGCCACGCTTAAGCCGGTGAGCGCGGGAACGAGCACTGTCGCTCCAAACATGGCAAACATATGCTGCACGCCGAGTACCAGCATTTTGCCCGTGCCAAGCTCCCTTGCATTGTAGATAGGGTCTACTCCGATGGAATTTTTCTTCATACTCATTTGAATACCTGTTCCTTTCCGCTTTTGAACATCCATTGATCATATGATTGACCGTTTCATTCCGCGGCATTCCCGCGGACGTTTTTACAAGATTGCTTTCAACTGGCCAAGCGCGCCCTTCAGATCGTTTTCTTCCAGCTTTTCGGCGACTTTCATTATTGCCTGCCTGTTCTGCGTATCGAGCCTGTATTTTGCGATCTCCTCCGTTCTAAGCACGGCGCCCTTCAGATTTTCAGATTCCAGCTCTCTCTGCAGCTTTTTGAATTCCGCATGCAGTTCCGCCAGACCAAACGAGAGGACACCCGAACGTTTCAGGGTCCGTACGATCCTCTCATGCAGATCATCCGCCTGAAACGGTTTGACGATATAGTCGTAGATTCCGAATTTCGTACTCTCCAAAATCGTCATTCTGTCATTCTGCGCCGTGAGCATAATGACAGGGATTGCGTTTCCCCCTTGTAACGCACGGATTTCTTTCAGCGTTTCCAACCCGTCCATCGACTCCATTTGGATGTCTAGCAAAATCAGGTCCGGTGTCTCATTTTTCAGGTACTGCAATGCCCTGCTGCCGGAATTGACCGCGATCACCTCATATTCGTCCTTGAGTTCCTGTTCGATGGACGCTAAATTGATCGCACTGTCATCCACCGCCAGAATTTGAATCTTTGTCTTCATAATCCCCTCCGCTTTCCAACATCTCTTTCATCTGCTCCAGCATCCGTTCCGCGGCATCATCCTCATATAGCCGGAGCTGCTCACGAATTTCCGAAAGCCTCTCTTTCAGCGCCTCGTCCAGCCGGTGCTTCAGCAATTCATCCACGATTTCCGCACATTCTTTCGAGCGGAATTTTTTCAGCCGCACGAGCGCTTCATCCAACCGCTCATGCAGCGTTTCCCGTGACAGCGCTTCCTCTTCCGGTTCCGCCTGCTCTTTTACATTCTCGCTGAGATAAGCCTTAATATCATCAAGCAATTGCTGATATTCCACATACAGCGCATCAAAATGCTCCGCGACAAACGCCGCGTCCCCCTGCGCCGCCGCCTTCTCGTGCTCCTTTGCATGCCCGGAAAGACTCATTGCCCCCACATTCGCAGACGCGCTTTTCAATCCGTGTACTTCGATTTCGTAATTCCGAAAATCTCCTTTTTCAAATAATTCCCTCAGCAGCTTCAGCTTTCGCTTTCCTTCCAGACAATACAACTGCAGCAGTTCAATGAAATCTTCCATGGAACCCGAATGATGCTGCATGGCTGCGGCGACATCGATTCCCTTAATGTCGATCTCCCGCGGGGCTTCCTCAGTATTCTCTGTATTCCCTGATTCCTCCATATCCGCGTCCGACAGCTTTCTCTTTTTTTCCTCGGGAATCCATTTTGCCAGTGTCTTGCATAAATGCTTCTTATCGATCGGTTTTGGTACGAAATCCTGAAACCCGCTTTCCAAAAAGCGCTCTTTTACGCCTTCCATTGCGTTCGCCGTCGCCGCAATGATAACCGGTTTTGTCCCGTTTTCTCCGCAATCCTTTCGGATAATGCGCACGGCTTCAATACCGTCCATCTCCGGCATCATATGATCCATCAGAATCAAATCAAACATGGTATTCCTGACCAGTTCGATCGCCTCAGGTCCGCTCTCCGCTTCCGTCAGCTCAACGCCATATGGGGCAAGAAACCCTTTCGCCACCCTCCTGTTGATCAAATTGTCGTCCACTATGAGAACTTTACAGCCGCTCGTCTTAAAATGTTCGATTTCCGTCTCCTCCTCGACAGGTACGTCCGGCTGTTCAAGCAGTGTCCGCCTGTCGACGATCTTCTGCGGAATCGTGACGGTAAAAGCGGAACCTTCTCCATAGACGCTTTCTACCCGGATATCGCCGTTCATCAGACGCACAAACTGCTTTGTGATGGAAAGTCCCAAGCCGGTTCCCTCCACGCTGCGGTTCTTTCCGGTATCCACCTGGCTGAAGTTCTCAAATATTTTTTCCAGATCTTCCGGTTTGATGCCGCAGCCGGTATCCTCGATCCGAAAGATCAGGTTCTCCTCATCGTCTTTTTTTCCCGGTTCCCCGCTGACGAAGATTTTAACATAACCTTCCTTCGTAAATTTGAGGGCGTTGTTCAACAGATTGATCATGATCTGCTTGATTCTTCCCTCATCTCCGTGATAACGGCAGGGGATTGATTCGTCAAACTCATGTTTCATCAACAGCCCGCGCTGGGACGCGACAATATCCATCATTGCAATGACCTCGCCCACGATGCCTTTGATATAGTAATCCGACATCACTAATTCCATCTTTCCCGCTTCCACTTTTGACAGATCCAAAATATCATTGATGATGGACAGCAGATTCTGCGATGAAGATTTAATGTCGCAGGCATAGGAATATACTTTCCGTCCGAAACTCTCCTCCATGATCAGATCGCTCAACCCGATCACGGCATTCATCGGCGTTCGTATTTCATGCGACATATTGGCAAGAAATTCGCTCTTTGCCGCATTTGCCTTTTCCGCCTGCTCCCGCACGCTTTTAATCTCTTCTATATAATTGCGCGTATCCGTCGTGTCAAGCAAAAGCACGACATATCCCTGCGTTTTACCGTGCTCATCGGAAATACGTCTGATATGACTCTCGTAATAACGTTCTCCCATCGAAAACTCATATTTATCCGTCTCACCGAGAATATCTTCCGGAAACCCCTCAATATCGGTGATGAGATCCCCTTTCATGCTCGTTATAAGTCCGCCGAAAATTCCCGCCGCTGCCTGATTATAACTGATGATCCGGTTCTGCTCGTCAAGCGAGATAACGCCGTCCCCCATATTGGCAAGCGCCGTCTCGGCCGCTAAGTGCACAAAATCATAATTTCTCCTGCTCCACACCAAAATGACGACAATCGCGAGCACCATTCCCATGACACCGGGCGTAAAATCATATCCCCCGGTCAGTTTGGAAGAATAGCCGGCAAGCGCTAAGACCGGCAGCGTGGACAGCAGCATGATGATCCGGTATCTTCGCGCCGCCGCGCGGCTCGATCGAAGGATCGTGCGAAGCAGGGCGATCAGGGACAAAGAATACGGTATGATCGTACCGCAGACCAAAAACAAATAATAGCAGGGTCCGTATTCAATACTCAAATAAGAGAACTTGTCTTCTCCGGTGACCCACTCCACATTGCGGTAATATAACGTATGATAGTCACAAGTATAAATAACGGCCAGCAAGGCAAAGTCGATCGCCGCGATCGTCTTAAGCAGCCATGCCGGCCGCCTGATATAGCAATAATTATAGATGAACCAACAATAAAACAGCGGTACAAACATCGACCCCAGATATTGCACCTTTACGGCGACCATCGCTTCGTTTAAGCCCTTCGCCGTCAGTTCCATCAGATAACCTACGTTCTGCACTAACGAGCCGCACAAAAAATAGCCCATCAGTTTCTGCTCTTTAGTTCCTCCCTCCCTCAAAAGCAAATACCCGATGGCAATAAAAATAATGCCGATGCTCAACAAGCCGAACAAAATCAAAAAATTCACCATACGCCTTCCGTCCCCAATTTTTTCCATTACTATAGTATCAGTTTTTATAGTCTTTGTCTACAAAAGACTTCTGTTGTTACAGAAGTCTTTCATGGCTTCTGCTGACAAAAGACTTTCGTTCTTGTGAAATTCTGCGGCTGGAGTTACAATAGAAAAAAGAACAGAAAAAACATGCGCATTCGAAAGGAGCATCTATGAAAGAACAACTGTATACGATTCCCTTAAACGACGCTTTTCACGCCAATGACGAATGCCCGTTCTGTTTCATCGAACGGAACGTCGAACAGGATCTTTTAGATTTCGTACTTGGCTCCGGCGCCTCCTATATGGAGAGCGATGTACGCGCGGACACTGACCGCGCCGGCTTCTGCCGTGCGCATTTTAAGAAAATGTTTGATTACGGCAATACGCTCGGAAACGGATGGATCCTGAAAACGCATTACATGCAGATGCGCAAAGAACTGGCACAGCAGACAAAGAGCTTTACGCCCGGCAAGTCCTCTCTGGTCAGTAAGATAAAGAAATCATCCGCCGCCGGCAACTCCGTCAGCGAATGGGTAAAAGAGAGGGAGCGCTCCTGCTATATCTGCAACCGTTTTGCCGAAATGTATGAGCGCTATCTGGATACCTTTTTCCATATGTACCGGCATGACGCGGATTTTAAGTCCATGTTTGAAAAGAGCAAAGGATTCTGCCTGACTCATTTTGGCGATCTTTGCGCCGCAGCGGACAGGACGCTTTCAGACAAAGAAAAATCCGAATTCTATCCGGTACTTTTCTCTTTAATGAACAGCAATATGGAACGACTGCAGGAAGACGTGAACTGGCTCATTGAAAAGTTTGATTATCTGCACAAAGACGACGACTGGAAAAATTCTAAAGATGCCGTACAGCGCTGCATGCAGAAATTAAAAGGCGGTTATCCCGCGGACGCGGTCTACCGCCAGTCAAAGTAAAATACCCCGCAGCAGGCTGCGGGGCATCATAGATTCATTAACAGCAGTACATTCCTCCGTACGGCATATAGCAGCATCCTCCCGAACAGCAGGAGCATAACAGGTAAGACAGACAGATCCGGTTGCAGAGATTCCCCTGCATGCCTCCCATGCCCATATAGGGGCTCTGTCTGCCCGTATACCATGAGCCGCCCGATTCAAGCTGCTGCACGAGCCTTTGATATGCAGAATTTCCCGGCTCCATCGACGCTGCCTGCTTCGCATACTGTAATGCCTGTACGTTATTGCCGCAGCCGGCGTTCGCGATAGCACTGTAATAATACCACTGTGCGCCCCGTTCCGAGATCGTGCCAAGCACATTCAATGCCTCTTTATAGTGACCGCCGTTAATATAATTAGCGGCGGCTTTTAGATGCAGGGAATCCTCATCCTCCTCTGCCGCCCGTCTGTTTGCATTTCCCGCATAACCGCCGAACCCGCCAAAGCCCCCAAAACCGCCAAAGCCCCCGAATCCAAACGGATCATAACCTTCTGCATCCTCCTGCCCGTAATAGGAACCGGAACTGCCCGATGCGCCGCGCTCGCGCTCCTGCATAATCTGGCGGTATGCCTGCTGGATCTGCTTGAATTTCTCTTCCGCCTGCGCTTTATTCGGATTGTTGACATTTGCATCGGGATGATACTGCCTGCTCAGCTTCCGGTATGCTTTTTTGATGTCATCATCGCTGGCACTTCTGCTGACGCCTAACACGCCATATGGATCTATCATAATTTAGGTACTCCGTCCTGTCTCTCTGTATTTTCTTCTTTTCCCCCCGCGTCTTTGGTTCCTGTTAAGGATGCTGCGTCACTCACACCTGTCACGGCTTCCTTATTTCTCATATCCGACGCAAGTTCTCCGTTTTTCGTTCCCTCCGCGGCTTCTTCATTTCTCATATCCGTCGCGGGTTCCCCGTTCTCCGCTCCCCTCGCGGCTTCTGCGTTTTCCGCCGCCTTCTCTTTTTCTTTCATGCGGCGCGCATGCACGGCTTCATACTTCGTCCACACGCCCGCATATAAAATATTGCGCAGGATCTCCGCATGCAGCAGGATCGGGAGCTTCTCAAACTCGCGCGAGCATTCCGCCATCATCATGGTCAGAACTAATTTTACTTCCTCCTCAAATCCTTCCTCCTTAAAACGCGGAGCAAACGGGTTATAGCATTTCTTTTTGATATCCGCTTCAATATCGTCATAGGCATCCATTAAGTATATGAATTTTCCAAAGAAAAAACCAATCCTGCGCAGACTGTCAGCCCACTCGTCCTCCTTATAAACAAACAGCTCCGCCATGATCTCTCCGAACAGTCCTGCCGTCTCATCAAGCGTCACGCCGCCATTTTTCTCCACTTCATGCAAACGGCTTAGATTTTCTGCCATTTTACACGCCTTGGCCGGATATTCCTTTGCGATGCGGTGGTTCTTTTTCCGAAGCAGCGACGCAAACAGATATTTGCCGGCTTTATGCTCATCCAGCCAGTCATCCTCACATTTATAATAAGAAAGAAGCACATTGACGTCGGCTGCATACTCGGTAAATACATTCATGCAGACCGGATGCTTCTCAAACGGATGCGTGATGCAGCGCACCGTGCTCTCGCTTGTCTCTGGCTCATAGAGTCCGGTCAGAAGCATCGCCAGAAACGTCATATCATAACTTAGCGTCATCTGCCCAAAGCGTCCGTACTTTTCTTTCAGCGCACGGCACAACCCGCAATAATAGGACTGGTACACACCAAATTCCCGAAATTTCAGTTCCGGTTTATTTACCACAATATATCCGAACACTCAGGACTCCTCCGTCAGCTGTTTTTGATAAATTCATGCCGGCACTTCGGACAGGTGATCGCAATTCTGCCCTTTCCACGCGGCACCCGGATCTTTTGCTTACATCCCGGACAATGGTAAATATGGTGCGTTTTTCGCTGCGCCATTGTCCTTTTGAAAGAAGAAAACTTTCTTCTTATGCTCGCGGTCAGCGCAAGATAACGCTGGTTTTCCGCATAGCGCTTCGCATGATTTCTCGAAAACACCCTGAAATAAGAATAGACCATTAAAGCAAGCGCAAGTACATAAAACCAGTTTGTGCGCGCAAACAGGGAAATGATCAGAAAAAGCATCGTCGCCCCGACCAACGCGCGCCCGAATGAATCAACACCGTATCTTCCCTGCATAAACTGCATCAGTTTTCGTTTCATATCTCCTACCAGACTCCTTCCAAGATCGGGAGATCTGCGCAAAGCACAAATCTCCCGACCGACCATCTTGTTAGTCAAACTTGTTTCGACTTGTCTGCATGCTTCCTGTGTGGAGTTTTAGACTAAGAATCTTACTTTCGCTTCCTCTACCCATTGTAGGAGAAATTTGGAAAAAAGCAAGGAGCAAGTGAAAAAAAGTTTCTTAATTCTTTATAAAAACACCTTGTGTTC
Source organism: Lachnospiraceae bacterium (assembly GCA_003979345.1). GTDB lineage: Bacteria > Bacillota > Clostridia > Lachnospirales > Lachnospiraceae > DLAJ01. The sequence goes on along the minus strand of RYVZ01000030.1, from coordinate 18,777 downwards.
CGCAAGAAACGCAAGCATTCCAAAAGATCGCAAAATATTCTTTACGGGACTCCTTTCTTACCCTGCGGCACATTCCGCCGCAAGCGCACCATCCTTCACAACAATACGGATATGATCGCCGACAGTCACGCCATCTGCTAAAATCAGCTTCGCCGAGAGCGTCTCCACATACTTCTGAATATACCGTTTCAGAGGTCGTGCGCCATACGCCGGCTCATACCCGTTTTCCAGAATAAAAGTGCGCGCCTCGTCCGAAAGCTCCACGGTCAGCTCCCTGTCGGAAAGCCTGCGGTTTAAGTCCGCAAGGATCAGGTCAATGATGCCGCCGATGTTGTCTTTCGTCAAAGGCTTAAAGAGAATGATCTCATCCAGCCGGTTTAAGAACTCTGGGCGGAAGCCTGCACGAAGCTGTTCCATCACACTCTGCTCCGTTTCCGTGCTGATGCTGCCGTCGTCTTGGATCCCTTCCAGCAGATCCTGAGCGCCGATATTGGAAGTCAGGATCAGGATCGTATTCTTGAAATCAACGGTACGACCCTGCGAGTCAGTAATGCGCCCGTCATCCAGCACCTGAAGCAATACATTGAACACGTCAGGGTGCGCTTTCTCGATCTCGTCAAACAGCACGACCGAGTACGGTTTTCTCCTGACTGCCTCAGTCAACTGTCCGCCTTCTTCATACCCGACATATCCGGGAGGCGCCCCGATCAGGCGCGATACCGAATATTTTTCCATATATTCGCTCATATCAAGACGCACCATGTTTGATTCATCATCAAACAGCGACGCCGCAAGACTTTTTGCAAGCTCGGTCTTGCCCACACCGGTCGGTCCCAAAAACAGGAACGAACCGATCGGTTTACTTGGATCTTTTATTCCCGCCTTCGAGCGGATGATCGCCTCAGTCACCTTTGTCACCGCCTCATCCTGACCGACCACACGCTTATGAAGTTCGTCGTCTAAGTGAAGCGTCTTATTCCGCTCGCTCTCAGTCAGTTTCGTGATCGGAATGCCGGTCCACCGGCTGACGATCCGGGCGATTTCCTCATCGGAAACATTCTCATGCACAAGGGATAAGTCCTTGCTCCTAACAATTTCTTCTTCGTGTTCAAGCTGCTTTTTCAGGTTCGGCAGCTTTCCATAGCTCAGCTCCGCCGCCTTTTCCAGATTTCCTTCCCGCTGTGCGATCTGGATCTCGCTTCCGACCGCTTCGATCTCCTCGCGCAGTTTCGACAATTTCTCGACGGAAGCCTTTTCATTCTCCCACTGTGCCTTGCGGTTATTCAATTCCTCTTTCAGCTCCGCTAATTCCTTCTGTAGCGCAGAAAGCCGCTCGGTACTCATGCGGTCATCCTCTTTTTTGAGCGCCGCCTCCTCAATTTCCATCTGCATGACCTTACGCTGTAATTCGTCGAGTTCTGTCGGCATGGAATCCAGCTCGGTCTTAATGAGCGCACACGCCTCGTCCACCAGATCGATCGCCTTATCGGGCAGAAACCGGTCGCTGATGTAGCGGTCGGACAGCGTCGCCGCACTCACAAGCGCATTGTCCATAATCTTGACACCGTGATAGACTTCGTAGCGCTCCTTTAAGCCTCGCAAAATGGAAATCGTATCTTCCACGGTCGGCTCATCGACCATGACCGGCTGAAACCGCCGTTCCAAAGCGGCATCTTTCTCAATATACTGGCGGTATTCATCCAGCGTCGTAGCCCCGATACAGTGCAGCTCGCCGCGCGCCAGCATCGGTTTTAACATATTGCCCGCATCCAGCGCGCCGTCCGTCTTGCCTGCACCTACGATCGTGTGTAACTCGTCGATAAACAGAATGATCTGCCCCTCGCTTTTTTTGACTTCCTCCAGTACCGCCTTTAAGCGTTCCTCAAACTCGCCGCGATACTTCGCACCGGCGACAAGCGCCCCCATGTCAAGCGCAAATATTTTTTTATCCTGTAAGCCCTGCGGCACATCACCGCGCACGATCCGCTGTGCCAATCCTTCCACGACTGCTGTCTTTCCGACGCCCGGCTCTCCGATCAGCACCGGATTATTCTTTGTTTTTCGCGAGAGAATGCGGATGATATTCCGGATCTCCCCATCCCTGCCGATGACAGGATCAAGCTTCTGGCTCCGCGCCTTCTCCACAAGCTCCTGACCGTACTTATTGAGCGTATCGTATGTCGCCTCCGGGTTATCACTCGTCACGCGCTGATTGCCGCGCACGGTCGAAAGCGCCTGCAAAAAACGCTCACGGTTGATGCCGTACTCCTTCCATATCTGCGCGATCTCCTTGTTTGGGTGCCGGATCATGCACAAAAACAAATGCTCGACGGAGACATACTCGTCCCCCATCGCCTTTGCCTCATCCTCCGCCGACACAAGCACCTTATTTAGATCCTGACCGACATGGAGCTGCCCGCCCTGCACCTTGACGCGTTTCTCCAGCGCCTGACGCGCACGGTCCACAAAATGCTCTGTCTGAATCTCCATTTTTTCAATCAGTTTTAAGATCAGACTGTCCTCTAAGGTCAGCAGACTGTATAACAGATGCTCCTGCTCGATTTCCTGATTGCCGTATTCATAGGCAAGCTTCTCGCAGTTTTCGACTGCCTGCATGGATTTCTGTGTAAACTTTGCAATATTCATTGTTGTTTTCCTCCTTCCAAATCTATCCCCACCGAACTTACTTGTTCCCTGAAGCCTCTTTTTTGATTCACGACTGTATCATAGACCATATTGTTAGCACTGTCAATAGGTGAGTGCTAATTTTCTGACAATTTATTTTGCCCGCGCCGCTTTTTTGCCGTTCCACTATGAAAAATCCATGACATTTCAAATTGCATCCGGACTGAAACGCTGATATGCTGAACTTACATGAGGCATGCATGACTGATGATACCGTATATCCTCTGCCGGGTAACGGTACTATTTTGACTATAAACAACGTATGGAAAGGAAAGAAAAAAGATGGAAACTTATACGATCAATGATGTGGCAGAGATGACTGGATTTACAACAAGAACGCTGAGAAATTATATAGGGGCGGGATTGCTGGAAGGCGAAAAAACAGAAGGCGTCTGGAAATTCACACCCGAAGACTTCTCAAAATTTATCAGCCACCCAAGCGTCTTCTCCGGCATCAAAAGCAAACATCAGGCACAGGTATTTGATTTTCTTGTCAATGACACAAAGAAAGAAAATCAGATCTGCACGATTTTAGATTTTTATGTGAGCGACGGAGAATCATCCGAACTTTCTGATTTTTTCTGCCAACAGATGAACGCCGTTCCTGAAAGCCGCGCAAAACTTTCATTACATCGAAACGGACAGAACACGCGGATCATTTTAAGCGGCCCCGAAACCGTCGTCTCCGATATTCTGCATTGTTATTATGACACGAAAAACGGAGATTCTGCTCCTGTCACGACAGCAGAATAAAAGCGCCGCGGCATATGATAAGGAAACCTCCCACCAAATGTCGGACCCAAAATCTGACTTTTCGGAGGAGGTTTCTTTTTCTGGTATGGACATTCATATCCGTCCGTATCCTTATAGCATCTTTCAATAATATTTTACTGAAAATATTTTTATCATAACATCTTATCCAAAGTCTCAAACAATTCCGGAATATTGATCGGTTTCGCGATATGGCTGTTCATGCCGCAGCGAAGCGCCGCCTGTTTATCTTCCTCAAACGCATTGGCAGTCATCGCAATGATTGGAATATTCGCCAATTTATGATTCTTCAGCCTCCGGATTTCCGCAGTCGCCTCATAACCGTTCATGACCGGCATTTGAACATCCATCAGCACGATCTGATAATATCCCGGTTTAGATCGTTTCACCATCTCAACGGCCTGCCTGCCGTTCTCCGCAACTTCCGTGGTAAATCCTGCGTCCCCCAGAATCGCCACCGCGATCTCCTGGTTCATTTCCACATCCTCGACAAGCAATATTCGCCCGGTGTGATGCTTCGTCCTCTTTTCCGCCGCCTGTCCTTCCTTCCCTTCATTCGGCTGTATCACTGTCTGTAGACAGGTTCGCAGCTCCGACAAAAACAACGGTTTGCTGCAAAATGCCGTCACACCTGCTTCCTTTGCTTCCACCTCGATATCCGACCAGTCGTATGCTGTCAGAATGATCACGGGCACACCAGGCTCAATCTCCTTGCGTATCCGTCTGGTTACTTCCACGCCGTTCATATCAGGCAGGAGCCAGTCTACAATATAGACGGAATAATCATCTTTGCGCGATACCGCCTGCCCTGCGCGCAGCACAGCTTCCTTGCCCGACAATGTCCATTCTGCACGCATACCGAGCTGCCCAAGCATATAAGAAATGCTGTCGCAGGTATTAAAATCATCATCCACAACCAGCGCCCTGCAGTCTTTCAGCTCCGGTATTGTCATCAATTCCTTTTTCTCTGCATTCAGCTTAAACATAAAGGATACCGTAAACTCCGTACCCACACCCTGCTCGCTCTTCACGTCGATCATACCGCCCATCATATCCACGATATTTTTCGTGATCGCCATTCCGAGTCCCGTTCCCTGAATACCACTGATCGTACTATTTTTTTCTCTCTCAAACGGCTCAAAAATATGCTTCACAAATTCCTGACTCATACCGATGCCGTTATCCTTAATACTGAATTCATAATTGGCATACCCTGCCGGTGCTCCGGATTTCTCGGTGACTCTCATACTCACCGTGCCTCCGGCGCCTGTATACTTCACAGAATTGCTCAGCAGATTTAAGAGTACCTGATTTAATCGCAGCTTATCGCAATAGATCTCTTCATCCACGACATCCACGGTATCAATCTGCAGCTCCAACTGTTTTGCATGAATATCCGCCTGTAAGATGTTTCGCAGTCCGTGCAGGATTTCCGGAAGGCTGTGCGACTGTTCTTCCAAATGGATCTTGCCGCTCTCAATATGACTCATATCAAGAATATCATTGATCAGACTGAGCAGATGATTGCCGGAAGTAATGATCTTTTTCAGATATTCCTCAACCAGTTCTTTTTGATCGATATGCGAAATGGCAAGATTCGTAAAGCCCACGATCGCATTCATCGGCGTGCGGATATCATGCGACATATTGGATAGAAAGACACTCTTTGCCTTGCTTGCGCTGTTTGCCTGTGAAAGCGCCGCTTCCAAAAGATGATTCTGCTCCAGTTCCTTGCGGATCTCATCATCCACACTGCGGAAGCCGAGTACGATCCCCCGACCGCCCTCTCCTTTTCCTGCGCTTACCGCCTTCATCTGAAAATAATTAACATCCTCACCCACACATTTTCTATAGTTTACATAACATCTATTTTTCTCAGCCAGCTCCCGCCGCAGCACTTCAATCGAGGTAGCCTCCCGCACGAGTTCCCTGTCATCTTCATGAACCCATTCCTCTATGTATTGCTCCATGCTGTCTTTGTATGATGTCTGTCCGCTAAAGATGCTGCCCAGTTCTTCTACGCCGTTACGGATCGGAGCGATCATTCCTGTATCAGGATCCATGAGGCACACCAGATTGAAATCGATACTAAGCGCCTGCACCAGTTCCATCTGACGCCTTTCATTTTTCTTTTCCTTAAGCTTCTGCTCAGTACAATCTAAAAGAAAGCGCTGATAAAAAAGCTCCCCGTTTTCTTCAAAGAGCTTAATGATCCCCATCACATAAAGAATCTCTCCGTCCTTATGTCTCACGCGGTACTCGACGCTGACGCTGTCCCCTGCTTTTTCCAAAGTCTGAAGACTCTCACGCAGCCTCTGTTTATCTTCATCAACTACAGTAACCGCTACCATATTAAATCCATCGGACATCATTTCATCCTGCGTCTTATAGCCAAGGATCTTCAGCGCTGCCCGGTTTATTCTCAATATATGCCTGCCATCCAGCGTATGACACATAACTCCGCAGTCAAGCGTGGTAAAAATAGTGTCCAGCATCCGGTTCTGCTGAAGGATCTCCTCCTCATACGCGCGTTCCTGCGTCACGTCGATCGCCACTCCCACAGTTCCCATAACACTGCCATCCAGATCATAAAGCGGCGATTTATACGTCGTAAGCGTTCTCTTTCCTTCCCCGGTATCAATGATCTCGCCGGAAATAAAGGTCCTTTTTTCACTCATGACCTTATTTTCCGACTCTATACAGGCAGGATCATCCTGCTCCACATCCCAGATATAGGCATGGCCACGCCCCTGCACCTGTTGTTTCGTCTTGCGAACGGTCTGGCAGAAGCTTTCATTGACTTTCTCATGGATACCATTTTTATCTTTATACCAGACGAGATTCGGTATGTGATCGATCGTTTCCTCCAAATACTGGCTCGTCTGCCAAAAATCCTTTTCCATCTTACAGCTCTGCTGCCACCGCAGGAAATGGAAACGAACCTCTTCATCTGACATCGGATTTACCCAGATATCCTTGATGCACGCGGCAGCCTCACTCCCCGTCAAAGCCTGCATCTGACTCCTGTCTGCCAATAAGATCACCTGTGAATTGCTGCCAATATTTGATGTCAATGTATGCAAAACGTCCGTTACATCCAAATCCGACAGATCGGCTATGATCACATCTGCCTCTGAAGCCAGCTTCCCCTCAAGGGAATCGCCCTCAAAAAATATATGTGTAAAATGCTCCATGGACGGCATTTCTTTGATTACTTCAAATGCACGGCACGATTGACCTGCCAGATAAATGCGAAGGCGACAACTGTACATAACGTTTTCTCCTTTATGGTAATTAGTAAATCTATCCCATACGTGTATTCTAACAAGCCTGCAAACCCCTGTCAATATCACAGCCAGCAGAGATTTTCGAAAGTTTCTTTCCTTTTTGCCCCCGTCTGCGTGCTTTGGCACGCACTCAAATCAAGGAGGTTGAAACGAATTTCCTTCAGTCGTCCAATCACTACATGATAGAATACCCGCAAAATAATGAACAGACGCCAAGGAATCAGAACTTCGATTCTTTGGCGCTTATTCATCTCTCTTCGCATGCGCATGGATTCACATGCACCATGATATGCTTTACTTTCGGGAAACGGCGCTCTAGTTCGTCATGCGCGCGCTCTGCTGTCTCATGCGCCTCATATAGCCGCCATTGACCATTGACCAAGATCTCCACATCCACATAAATTTTATTTCCAAACACGCGCGTATGCAGCATATCGATTCCCTGCACGCCATCCTGCTCCAAAATACATTGCCGCATCTCCTGCTCTGTCTGCGCGTCGCAGGACTTATCCACCATCTTGTCGACAGCGTCCTTGAAAATCTCAAATGCCGCTTTCATGATAAAGATACAGATCACGACACTGGCAGCGGAGTCCAGTACCGGAAAACCCATTCTCGCCCCTGCAATACCGATCAATGCGCCAACCGACGAGAGTGCGTCCGAGCGGTGATGCCATGCATCTGCCATAAGCGCGCCGGAGTCGATCATTTTCGCATAATGCCTTGTGTACCAGAACATTGCTTCTTTCAGCACAATGGAAACGACCGCCGCGATCAGCGCTGCAATTCCCGGAACTGCAAGTACACTGTAATGACCGCCCGCTATCGTCCTCACACCGCCCACGCCGATACCGACGCCTGTGATCGCCAGTACCACAGCTAAAACGATCGCCGCAACACATTCCATCCGCTCGTGACCGTAGGGATGGTCTTCATCTGATTTTTTCGCCGCCATATGAACGCCAACCATGACAACGATCGTACTAAACACATCCGATGCCGAGTGCACCGCATCTGAGATCATCGCCCCTGAATGTGCCACGATACCAGCAAGCAGCTTTCCCACCGACAAAATAGCATTTACAACAATACTGACAGCAGAAACTTTCATTGCAAGCTGTTCCTCGCTGTTCGTCTGCTCCTGCCATGTTTCTGTCCGCTCCTGCTGCCTTGCCCGCTCTGTCTCCTCCTCTTCGACGTTCATACCCGATCCTTTCCTTTCTACCATAAACAATATGGATATTTCAAAATCGTCTAATAAATATTACAGGTGATTGCAAATGGAATATTTCTCTGACGGCATTCCGTCTATATCAGCATGACAATGATCAGAATTCCCACGATCAGCTCAATGATACTCATTGCAAATCCCGCCGTCGCAAGCCCTCTTTTCGAAGAGCTCATTCCGCGGTAGCAATAACCGGCTCCCAGACCGGCATACAGCATCCCGCAAACCCACATGATATTCACCGAATAGTTAAACTCTTTATCAAGCACATAAAAGAAGCTCACCGCCAGCGTCAGAAAAGCGGCTCCGGCAACTGACATCTTAAAACCCGTACTGGCGCGCTTCTGCATATCCACGCCCTTTACCGTGATCGGTCCGCCTGCTGCCGGCTGATTGTAACCGTTCGGCATCCCTCCCTGCGCCTGCTGACCATAGCCATTCGCCATTCCTCCATTCATCATTCCGTTGTTCATGCCGCCGTTTGGGTTCTGCCGGTTATCGGGCAGCGGCTGATACAGCACACGGATCAGCTCTTCAATGCTCTCCCTGTATGTATTTTTGGGGATAGCGCCGACAAAGCCGGACATATCATTTTCTTTTCCGTATACTCCGGGAAGCCATGCGAACTTTACCCACGCCTCAATATGAATCACACCATTCATATAACGGTAAGAAAAATACTGGGGCATCTCCAAAAAGCCTTTTCCTTTTTGATACACCGTCTCTCCATTGATATTTACAAGTGTAAAACCATATTTCTGTAAAAAATCACTCATGATAAAATCCACAAAATCTGCCGGTTTTCCGATTGCCTCATGTCTGATATAACGTGACATATTCTTTTATCCCCCTTTGTTTTTGTTCTATGTCTGACATTCCATGATGAAACCATGAAGCATCCATACCTAAATGTATCTATACACCGTTTTTCCCTTACACACTTTATCTCAGCTTCCACTTAAACCAGTCCGTCAGCATTTTAATATAGCGGTTTAGTACCGAGCTGCTTTCCGTTTCAAAGATCACGCGCTGCGCAGTCTCCGGCTGATCCGTGATCAGATTATCCACACCGAGCTCCAGCATCTGCTCCATCCCGTTCTGAGTATTCAGCGTCCATGCATAGACTTCCTTTCCCTGTGCATGAACTTCTTCCACCATACTTTCCGTAATATAATTATAGCGCACGCTGAAGTTATCGGCATCTTCCAGATCCGCGAAATGCCCGTAAGCGGATCGCATCACATACACGGTCTGTATCTCCGGATTGAGCTCCTTGGCTTCGGAGAGCACATCATAGGACATGCTTGCGATCACACATTCCTCTATACAATCATATTCTTCGATCAGAGACACAACGCGCGCGGTTAAATCTGTTTCATATCCGGTCGGCTTGATCTCTATATTCAGTTTGACCCTTCCGCAGCATTCGTCAAGCACTTCGGCAAGCGTGCTGACACAGGCTCCCGCAAATTCGGGCGACCAGAACGTTCCGACGTCCAGCGTCGCGATCTCGCTGTAATCCATCTCCCACACATTCCGGTCCACACCGGCTGTCCGTCTGAAATTAGAATCGTGCATCACGACGACCTCGCCGTCCGCGCACTGTTGCACATCCAGTTCGATCCAATCCGCTCCGGCGTCGATCGCCGCGAGGAATGCGGGCATCGTATTTTCCGGATAATCGGACGAATACCCTCTGTGTGCCGTTACCTCCGTCATATGCGCGATCTCGGTCGCATCGCTGAACGCGCCGTCCGCCATGCGCTGCACATTGCGTACATTGACGATCACCAGCATAAGTACCGCAAGCAGCAATGTGATATGCATCTGCTTTGCCGATAGCGGCGACTCCTTTGTTTTCACAAACACCGTATGCACGCTCTCTCCGATCAATGCCTTGTTACGGTAAAACAGATGCGCAAGAAAAATCGTGGATGACGGCACGATTATACACGAAAATAACACGGCAACAATACTCATCATCCAGTCGATCGCCGAGATCATGACCGCATGGATAAATTCCATCTCCCGAAACAATGTCGCACCTGCAATGATCACAAGAATGAGCAGCGCCACGATCAGCAGATACAATGCATAGCTGACGATCTGCCACAAAAACAGGCGCAGAAGATCCTGAAAATAAGCCCGGTAAACAAGATAATGACTGCTCTTACATGCCTCACGGCAATTCTTTTTTTCCAAAACATAATAAAACATTCCGTATATAAACCGAAACGCCGCGATAAGCGCCGCAGCCATCAGAATGATCAGCACCCAGTATCTGCGCAGAAACGAGAATACCATATTGATGATAAATTCCGGCAGCCGTATGCTCGTGATATAACCGGTCAGAAACGAAAAGCTGAGCACGGGCAAAAGAACCATCGCAAGAGGAAACATCGGCAGATTCCGCCAGTAAAACAACCGTGCGACCGCCTTTAGCGCCTCCCAAAAAAGCGTCCACAGGCTTACATATTCCTCCCGCCGCGCACAATCCACACAGATGATCACGACTGTCATATCCGCCACTACGTAGCAGGCAACCAGGATCAGGATCAGAACAAAGATCCCCCATGTCCACGGGGATGTAAAAAAGCGTCCCATCGCCGCAGTCGAAAGGTAACGTAACCCCGCCTTTTTGATCGCAAACTCGACCAGCCACAGAAGCAGCGGCGTGAACAGACCGTAGGCAAACAGTTTGAAAAACAGTTCAAAAAGAAAAAGCGTTCTGAAATTATAATGGAAAAGCAGGTTCAGCAGACCAAAAAATCTTTCTTTTTTCATATATGAAAGAGGCGCATTCCGCGCCCCCTTCCTTTCTTTAATGATGGAACAAACGGATTCCCGTAAAGCACATCGCCATACCGTATTTGTTGCATGTCTCGATCACATTGTCGTCCCGGACCGAACCGCCGGGCTGTGCCACATACAAAACACCGCTCTTATGTGCCCGCTCGATATTATCCCCGAACGGGAAAAAAGCATCTGAGCCGAGCGAAACTCCTGTCATGCCGTCAAGCCACGCCCGCTTCTCCTCACGTGTCAGCACCTCAGGCTTTACTTTGAAAAACTTCTGCCACGTTCCCTCGGCGAGAATATCCTCATATTCTTCCCCAATGTATAGATCGATCGAATTATCCCTGTCCGCGCGCTTGATGTTATCCACAAACGTCAGGCCGAGCACCTTGGGGTGCTGGCGCAGCCTCCAGTTGTCCGCCTTCGTTCCGGCAAGGCGCGTACAATGGATGCGTGACTGCTGTCCCGCGCCGATGCCGATCGCTTGACCGCCTTTGGCATAACATACGGAATTGGACTGCGTATATTTCAGCGTGATAAGCGCGATCATCAGGTCGATCTGCGCCTCGTCGGGAATCTCTTTCTTCTCAGTCACAAGGTTGCCAAGAAGCGCCCGGTCGATCACAAGCTCGTTCCTTCCCTGCTCAAATGTTACGCCGTATACCTGCTTGCGCTCCACCGGCTGCGGCATGTAGGAGGGATCGATCTGGATCACGTTATAGCTGCCGTTCTTCTTCGCTTTCAGTATTTCCAGCGCATCCTCATCGTAACCCGGCGCGATCACACCGTCGGACACTTCTTTTTTGATCAGGAGCGCCGTCGCCTTATCGCACGGGTCGGAAAGGGAGATAAAATCGCCGAACGAAGACATCCTGTCGGCGCCGCGCGCCCTTGCGTAGGCATTCGCAAGCGGCGAAAGTTCGATTGTCTCATCGACCCAGTAAATTTTTTTCTCTACTTCATTCAACGCAAGTCCTACTGCCGCTCCCGCAGGGGACACATGCTTAAACGAAGCCGCCGCCGCAAGTCCGGTCGCCTGTTTTAATTCTTTGACCAGCTGCCACCCGTTCAATGCATCCAAAAAGTTGATATAACCCGGCTTACCGTTTAATACGGTGATCGGCAGATTCGTGCCGTCCTCCATAAAAATGCGGCTCGGCTTCTGATTCGGGTTGCACCCATACTTCAATTCCAGTTCTTTCATCATATTCCTCATGCCTTTCGTATTATTCGCTTACTCTGATCGCACTCCGGAAACTTTGGAGCGCACTTAATGTCTGTTCTTCCTATTGATTTTTATTTACGATACGGCTCTCATAACTGCCGTCCGCAATCTTTATATATCTGACAAAAAGAGAAACCTTATTTTCTTCATTCAGATTATTCCAGATCCGCTCTGTCAGCTCGTCAATGGTTCCGTCAATCTCTACGATGACCGGCTCTCCCTCAAAACTGGGCAGAGGTCCTCCGTCCTCCTGATAAGTATGGATAAAACGCGCCTCCCCCGCTTTCGGGTTCTCATAATCAAACGTATAGCGGCAGCAATGCCCCTCAATTCCGCAGTCGCTTTTTAATATGGACATTGCAAAACAGTAGCTGCCCCCATGCACATCCATCACGGCGGAAATGCGCGGCGTATAATTCGGACCGTCCGGCTCGTACTCCCGCGTGCGGAGCGCCTGCTCAAACGTCTGACCCCCGCCCATCCGTTCATAGATCGTATCGGTCTGATCCCCGTTTGTCACGATCGTCTTGTCACCCAGAACACGGACCGGCGCATAGATTACAAGGCTCGGATCCGTCAGTTTCGCCGGGTCATACGCCTGTGTCCGAATGCCCTCCCCGTCCTCGACAAACACACGATTGCGGCTGTTTATACTTCTCCCCATAATAAAATAGGCCGCGATTGCATACGCGCCGTCCTTCGACCTGCCGATCAGAATCCCCCTGCCCGGATACGAATTGCCGGACAACTCCTGCTCTAATGAAACTGCCTTCACTCTGACGTCCTCCTGTTTTTATTTTGAAACCTCCGCGTACCCTGCCTGCTGTGCCGGACGCTTGTTTTTCCCATGCGCTTATCATAACATGATTTTCGAAATCTATCTACCTTTTGTTACCAAAATTCGTAATTCTTAAATCTTTAGAAAATCCTGCCAAAACCACTTGCATAAGATTGTTTTTTTCGCAATAATAAAAACGATTTTTACAGACTATCAAGCGGCCGGCACACAAAACAGACTGCCGGTCACAGAAAGGTGCTTTGTATGCTATCACTCAGAAATATCACTAAAAACTATACGGCAGGAGATACAACGGTCGAGGCGCTGCGCGGCATCAGCTTAAATTTCCGCAAAAGCGAATTTGTCTCGATCCTCGGTCCTTCCGGCTGTGGAAAAACGACGATGCTCAATATCATCGGCGGTCTCGACCGCTACACATCGGGCGATCTTATCATTTCCGGTATTTCAACGAAAAAATACAAAAGCCGCGACTGGGATACTTACCGCAATCATTCGATCGGTTTCGTTTTTCAGAACTATAATCTGATCCCGCACCAGAGCGTGCTCTCAAACGTGGAACTTGCGCTCACGCTTTCCGGCGTTTCCAAATCGGAACGGCGCGCACGCGCAAAGGAAGCGCTCATACAGGTCGGGCTCGGTGATCAGCTTCACAAAAAGCCAAATCAGATGTCGGGCGGGCAGATGCAGCGTGTCGCGATCGCGCGCGCTCTTGTCAACGATCCCGAGATCCTTCTTGCCGATGAACCGACCGGCGCGCTTGATACCGCCACCTCGGTTCAGATCATGGAGCTTTTGAAGGAGATCTCCCGCGACCGCCTGATCATCATGGTCACCCACAACCCCGACCTCGCCGAAACATACTCCACGCGCACGATCCGGCTGCTTGACGGCAAAGTGACTGATGACTCCAATCCATTCTCGGACGGCGAATACGAGATCCAGACCGAAGCACTTGCAAAGCAGGCCGCAGACAACACGGTCAAAAAGACAAACAAGGGCAGAAAAAAACGCACTTCCATGTCCTTCCTCACCGCACTAACGCTCAGTACCAACAACCTGATGACGAAGAAAGCCAGAACTTTTCTGACCGCCTTTGCCGGAAGCATCGGCATCATCGGCATCGCCCTGATTCTTTCGCTCTCCCACGGTCTTCAGGCTTATATTGACCGTGTGCAGGAGGACACCTTATCTTCCTACCCCATCATGTTAGAGTCGGAAAGCATTGACTATACCAGTATCATGCAGTCCATGATGGGCGCCAATATCGATGAAGAAGAACTTGCCCTACGTGACGAAAACATGATCTACTCCAATGACATCATGACGGAAATGATGAGTTCCGTCCTTGCCGAGCTGGAGGAAAACGATCTGGCTGCATTCAAAGAATACCTTGACGATGAGACCAGCGAGATCAACAGCTATTTAAGCGCCGTACAGTACGGCTATCCGATTTCTGTGAATCTGTACTCCCCTGATACCTCGAAAGAGATCATTCAGGTCAATCCGTCGAGTCTGATGGACGATATGATGGGCGTAACCTACAGCGCGGGCAGTATGGGGACGATGATGAGTACCGCCCGCGGAAGTATGGTTTTTGAGGAGCTGGTCAATGATCAGAAGCTTCTAGATTCCCAGTACGACGTCGTTGCCGGAAGATGGCCCGAGCGCTATGACGAACTTGTGCTTGTTGTCGATCAGAACAACGAGATCAGCGATTATATCCTCTACTCTCTGAACTTAAAGTCACAGGATGAACTCTCCGAAATCATGAGTTCCCTGATGCAGGGAGAGACATTTGAAACGACACAGGTTTCTTTTTCTTATGATGAAATGCTCCAGACCTCCTTTAAGCTCGTCCTTCCCTCGGACTGCTATTCCTATGATGAAACTTCCGGCACATGGACGGACTTAAGTAAAAAGAGCGACACGATGCGCCCCGTCGTTGACGCCGGTATCGATGTGCGGATCGTCGGCATTATCCGCCCGAATGATGAAGCCGTTGCAAGCAGTATCACCGGAACGATCGGTTATACGTCCGACCTGACTTCCTATGTGATCAATGAGACGAACGCTTCCGAGATCGTCCGCGCACAGAAAGAGAATCCTGAGACCGATGTATTTACCGGGATCGCATTCCCGGAAGAGGGCAGCGAGATCCCTGAATATACAATGGACGACGTGAATGCCTATGCCGCTACGCTTTCCGAGGAAGAACGCATGACCATGATGCAGTATTTCTCCGTCATGAGCGAAGAGGAGGTTCTGCAAATGTTCTCCTCTATGATGGGCGCGCAATATACTGACGCTACCTACGAAGATAATCTGGCAATTTTAGGCGTGACCGACTTAGACTCTCCGTCCTCTATCCGGCTGTATGCCAATTCATTTGAAAATAAAGATAAGATCATTTCGATCATTGAGGCTTACAACGATTCGATGACTGCCGCCGGGGAAGACAGCAAAGTCATCAGCTATACGGATTATGTCGGTCTTTTGATGTCATCAGTCAGCACGATCATCAATGCGATCTCCTATATCCTGATTGCGTTTGTCGGCATCTCCCTTGTCGTATCCTCTATTATGATCGGTATCATCACCTATATCTCGGTACTCGAACGGACAAAAGAGATCGGCATCCTGCGCAGTATCGGCGCATCGAAACGCGACATTTCGCGTGTATTCAATGCCGAGACCCTGATCGTCGGATTCAGTGCCGGAATGATCGGCATCATCGTCACGATACTGCTTGACATTCCGATCAATATGATCATTAAGCACCTGACCGACATCAGCGGTGTCGCACAGCTCCCGCCCGCAGGCGCAGTCATCCTCGTCATCATCAGTATGCTGCTCACTGTCATTGCAGGACTGTTCCCTTCTCGGATCGCTTCTAAGAAAGATCCGGTCATCGCATTGCGGTCGGATACCTAGGGAAACACTGATTAAATCAGTGTTTCCCCGGAAAAATGAACACCTATCCGTCAGGTTCGAATTTTCCCATATTTCCTGATAGACGTAAAAAGCGGCGTCGCCCACGGGCAGCGCCGCTTTTTATCATGCCAATCATACCGCTAAAATTGCAAAGGATTCTGCTTATATTGTTTTCAAAGTCTTTTTCTATTTATGATATAAGCATCACGTCGCTTTTTTCCATTCAGGTTCTATCATTTTTGCAGTCAGATCTGTAAGGAGGATATCAAAACTATGAAGACAAAAAAACTCAGTATTGCTGCACAACTTTTTTTCTTTATTATGGGAGCTTCCATCATTGTAGCAGTAATCGTAGGAAGCGTTGCCTATCTCACAATGGGTAATTTCCTGCAAAAGAAATGCAAGGATGATGTTATGGAAATCGCAGTGATCGCCGCCGAGAACGTGGATGGTGAAACCTTTGCAAAAGCAATGGCGGGCGACGAAGCAGCCCTTCTGACAGTGAAGAACAGTCTGAGTTTCTTCCTCGTCGGAAATTCAGTTACCTACGTTTATACGCTGATGCCAAAGGACGCGGACTGGTTTCAATTTGTGGTGGACACAGACCCGGAGGACCCCGGCGAATATGCGGAGGACTATGAGGCACAGGACGCCATGTTTGAAGCCATGCAGGGCGCCTCTTCCGTGACAAAAGACCCGTTCACCGATGAGTGGGGAACCTTCTACAGCGGATACGCTCCGATTTCTCTTGACGGAAAAGTACTGGGTATTGTGGCCGTCGACTATGAAGCTTCCTCCATACGAACCTCCCTGAACAGCCTGATCCGCAATATTCTGCTAGCAGTAGGGGCAGCCATGATATTTTCCGTCGCATCTGCCCTGATGATCGCAGTCCGGATGCGGCGCAATTTCATCAAAGTAAACGACAAGATACTGGAAGTAGCCTCCGACGACGGAGATCTCACAAAAGTACTGCATATCACGTCCGGAGATGAGCTTGAAGTAATAGGAAACAGTCTGAACAAACTATTGCAAAAAACCGGAAATACCGTCAGGGAGATCAAAAACGGTACAGGCAGCATCGAAGCAAAAATGGGAAATATCAATACACATGTGACGGATTCAGCGGCAAAGATCAGCAGTATTAACGACGCTATCCATTCCATGGCGGCCGCTTCCGAACAGGCTGCGGCATCTGTGGGAACCGTGGGCAGTCAGGTCGATTTTGTATATACAGATATCAAGAATATCGTCCGGATTGCAACAGACAATACGATCAGCCTTCAGGAGATCAATCATGCTTCGGCAAATCTTCGCGACACGGCGCAGGCATCCTATGCCGGGATTGGAAAAAATGTAGAGGAAATGTCATTCTCTTTGCAGGAAGAAAAAAAGAAAGCGGAGGCTGTGCTCCGGATCAAAGAGCTTTCAGAAACGATTCTTGGCATATCCGGGCAGACAAACCTGTTAGCATTAAATGCATCCATAGAGGCTGCGAGAGCCGGGGACGCCGGAAAAGGATTTGCCGTAGTTGCCGGGGAGATCGGTTTATTGTCAGGAAATACAAATGATGCCGCTAATGAGATCCAGATCATGAGTAAAAGTGTCGTAGACGCGATCCATGGACTTAGCGCATTGGCAGACCGGATGCTTCATTTCCTGCAGGATGATATTTCTACAGATTATCAGAAATTTGGGGACATTGCACGCAGTTTTACAGAGAGAGCCGATGAAATCCGTGTATCAATGGAACTGCTTCTTAAAAATATGGAATCCTACTCCAAGGCGATGGAAGATATACGCAATGCCATGGAATCCGTGTCGGCGGCATCCGAACAAAACAGCGCAGAAACGCTTCACCTCTCCGAACTGCTTGCCGCCATCGACGAAGAAATGAAGCGTATTGAGTCAACTGCCGTGGAAACCTTTTCCGCAATTTCAGCCATGAATCGTGAGTTGAGCGTCTATCGGATATAACGTCGGATTTACGGGCGGTACATGCCTCCTTACAAACGCCTTCGGATACCGCGCGGCACGGCGCCGCATGGTATCTTCCCGGCTGCCCGGAAGATACTCAGCCGCAATCGCGTAAAACGCGGCTTCATTCTCTTTTCACAGAGTCGTAAGGTATGTCTGTTCCATCACTTTTCCTTTCGTGAAATAGCCGTCATTGATCAACCCTCTCAAAGGGGGCGGTTTACACCGCCCCCCTTCATACCGTTAATGATGTATAGAATGTGTCTGGGAAATCAGTTCTTCCCAATATCGAAAGACATGCTGGCAATCCGAACAGATCCTTTTATACTTTTGATAAGTATAAGTTACAGTACAAGTTACTAAAATGGGATCGCCATTCGGCTTGTTTGCCACCCAGGCCGGATGCGTAGTCGTAGAAGAATATGGATACTCATAGCTGATATCATGTATGTGATTATCCGGGTGCTCACATACATTAGGGTCTACACTTGCAGACGCCGTCATGCCCGCACTTCCTGCCAAAATTGTTACTGTCATCAACAATGCAAAAAATTTCTTCATACCTCTTACCTTTTCCTTTCCTGCTGCCATCGCCCATTCAAAATTCTGTCATCTCAGGCAGCATTTGACATGTTGCTTAATCTTTTGTTATAGTTTGTACCTATCTCTGTACTGGTATCACCTCCTTATTCCCCTCAACAGGTTCTAATGACAGACTTCGCTCAATGCAAATACATATAATGAGCACCGTCTGTGATCCGCTTTTACAAATTGCAATTTGCTTGTCTTTTTTATATCATACAACATTATTTTTCTAATGTCACATTTATATCGAACTTTGATATAAATATTCGTTTTTTTGCTACAACAATATCCTTATTTTCCATGGCTGCTTATGTAACAGCAGCAAATCCCTCTATCCGAATCAGAGCAATCCCATTATTACAGCCTTGGGAAAAGTTTTTATCAATAACTGTCAATCTTACTTTATGCCTCATGATTCACCTCCCCAAATGATTCGATTAGCCATGAGCAAAACTCCCCGCATTCAGTATTTATGCGGTTTTGCGAGGCATGG
>RYVZ01000029.1 GCA_003979345.1 Lachnospiraceae bacterium | reverse complement strand
TTTCAAATGCTTTCTGGATATACTGCTGCTCCTCCGTATGCATGGTAGGAGTCGCCAAAAGAATTTTGTTCATCTCTTTACTTTCCTTTCCCAATAAGCAATTTTAGTATCTCAAATTCACTGTTCAGAAAATGCCTGTTCTAAATCTACAATAATGTCCTCCACAATTTCCTTTTTATAGTTCGTTACCGTATTCAGTGCCAAGATATTTCCCGGTCCCGGCGTGAAAGCATTGATAACGGAATAGATAAAAAAATTACCTAATACATAACCCGGCATTTTTTGCCTCCTTTCCGTTTCTATATCTTAGCACGGAATGTCATGTAATAGGTAATATCTGTTTTATATGCTGTTACATAGGTTGATCCTATGTTTTATTTATGTTTGGTACTGTTTCAAAGCCTCAACATAAATCTCTCCTAATTCTGATAACTCCTTATCCTTGTTCAGAATGTATCCAATATGCATCACCCCATCTTCCTCCAAAGGAATCGAAACGATAGATTCCCCTTGTAGATATTTAGGGAAAATACCACTTGAAATCGTATAACCATCCAGCCCTATCATTAGATTTACAATAGCTGCACGGTCACTCACCTTGATACTTCTTTCGGCAGGTTCATTGCTGAAAAGCTCCTCTGAAAAATTGGAAGATTCATACGTTCCCTGCACAAAATTTAGACGGGGATATGGCTTCAGATCATCCAGCCTGACAGATGTGCATTTTGCTAACGGGTGGTCTTTGCTTATAAAAATATGAGGCTTAGCGATAAACAATTCAAAAAATTTCAAATTGCATTCTTCAAACAGCTTTCTCAGCACATTTTCATTGCTGTTACAAAGATAAAGAATTCCCAAGTCACTGAACCTGTTCTGCACATCTTCTACAATCTGATGTGTCTGCGTTTCATTCAGTATAAACTCAAATCTTTCCTGTCCAAAACGCTGTATCAATTCTACAAACGCATTTGTTGTAAAGGTGTAATGCTGCGTGGAAACACAAAATCTCTGTTTTGCGGGCTTTTTATCAATATATTTTGATTCCAGAAGTTCCATCTGCTGAACCACCTGCCTTGCATACCCTAAAAATTCCATTCCCTCCTTTGTCAATGCCACTCCCGCCCTGCATCGGTTGAAAATTGTTATTCCAGCTTCCTTTTCCACTTCTTTAATAGCACCGGAAAGACTCGGCTGAGAAATATACGATTCTTTTGCCGCTTCTGTAATAGAACCTCTTTCCGCAACGATTATCATATACTTTAATTGCTGTAGTGTCATACCTCCTCCGATCTACGCAACCTGATAATATTTTGATTGTAAATCGCTTCCATTCTTATTCTCACACAGCATCCTATATCCGTCGGACTTTTTCCACTACTCCAATCACTTCTTCCCTATACCCCCGACCTGGATTTCTTATTTAATCCGTATCCGCTCACAGCTCCGAGAATACCGCCGACGATATGCCCCATATGGGATATATTGTCCCTGATGGCAATGCCCTCATACACCTGCTGCCCGATAAAGATCGCCGCAACCAGAATAAACGTCAATGGAATCTCGCCCTCCTCAAATCCGGTAAAAGATGCAAGCAGGATGAACGCGAATACTACGCCGCTCGCCCCGCACAGACCAATATGCGGGAAAAAAATATAATTGATCAGCGCTGGAACAAGCGCTGTGATCACAATGACCTCCACTAACTCTTTCGAACCGTGTTTTTCTTCGAGCATTGGTCCGAGCAGCAGCAGATACGACGCATTGGCAATAAAATGAGTCCATCCCGCATGTCCGAACACATGCGTAAAGAACCGGAGATATGTAAGCGGATTGATCAGCGACGAATGATATGTCATAAACAACAGCCGCGTCGCACCTCCCGATGTGATAATACCGAGCATCGTCGCAATAAAGCAGACTGCCACAAACCCCAGTGTTACCGGTGCGTTAAATGTGATCTTGAATTTTTTCTTCATGCCGTTTTTCCTTTCGCATTCCTCAACGCATCATTCATTCCCGCATAATTCCAAAACAGACAGGCATTTCGTTCCTTTGCATCGGTTATGTATCTCTTCCGTCTCATTCCGTTTTATCTTACGACGCCGCAAACTGACTATTATACAGCTCCGCATAAAAACCGCCCTGCCTAAGCAACTCTTCGTGATTGCCCTGTTCAATGATTGAACCGTCGCGCATGACTAAGATCACATCCGCCTCACGGATCGTCGAGAGGCGATGCGCGACGATGAAGCTCGTACGTCCCTGCATCATTGTTGCAAACGCATTCTGGATCTTGATCTCAGTACGCGTGTCGATCGATGACGTCGCCTCATCCAAAATCAGCATCGGCGGCAGGCAGAGCATGACGCGCGCGATACACAAAAGCTGCTTCTGCCCCTGTGAAAGATTTCCCCCGTCCTCCGTAATGACCGTATCATACCCTTCCGGCAGGCGCCTGATAAACCCGTGCGCATGCGAAAGCTTCGCCGCCGATATGATCTCCTCATCCGAAGCTTCCGGCTTTCCCATCGCGATATTTTCCCGGATCGTTCCTGTTTTCAGCCATGTCTCCTGCAATACCATGCCGTACGATGTACGCAGGCTTCCGCGCGTAATCTCACGGATATCCGTACCGGATACAAGAATCTTTCCGCTGTTTACATCATAAAAACGCATGAGCAGATTGATGATCGTGGTCTTGCCGCATCCGGTCGGACCGACGATCGCCACGCGCTGTCCTTTTTTGACGCGCAGATTGAAATCCTCGATCAGCTTTTTCTGTGGCACATAAGAAAACGAGACATGCTCCAACTCCACAGTTCCGTCCGGCTCTTCAAGCATTACCGCATCCTGCGGTTCCGGTACCTGAGATTCCTCATCGATCAGCTCAAAGATCCGGCCTGCACAGGCGATCGCATTCTGCAGTTCCGTAATGACGCCCGAAATCTCATTAAACGGCTTTGTATACTGATTCGCATAGCTTAAGAAACTCGAAAGCCGTCCGACACTGAACCCAAGCGGGTCTTTCACAACTGCAAGCGCCCCGGTCAGACCGACCGCCGTATAGACAAGCGAATTGACAAAACGTGTGGACGGGTTCGTGATCGAAGAAAAGAAAATGGCCCGCAGAGAACATTTTTTTAACCGCTCGTTGATCTCGTCAAAGCGCTCCATCGACTCATCCTCATGGCAAAACGCCTGCACAACCTTCTGATTTCCGATCATCTCGTCGATCAGCGCAGTCTGCTCGCCGCGCGTCTCTGACTGTATGCGGAACATGGTATAAGTTTTTTTCGCGATAAAGCTTGCCACAAAAAGAGAAACCGGCGTGATGCAGACAACGACCAATGCAATCTTCCAGTTGATAGACAGCATGAACAGCAATGTTCCCACGATCGTCAAAACACCGGTAAACAACTGTGTAAACCCCATTAACAGACCATCGGAAAACTGGTCCACATCGGCGATCACGCGGCTTACAACATCACCGTAAGAATGTCCGTCAATATATCCAAGCGGCAATACCTCTATTTTACGGATCGCCTCGCTTCTGATATCGCGCACCACCTGATATGTGATCCGGTTATTACATACGTTCATCAGCCATTGCGCGAGCGCCGTGACCAGTACACAGATCACGATCATGATCAGGATCCGCAATAACCCGTCAAAATCGACAAGCCCCTTATCCACGATATGGTCAATGGCATTCCCTGTCAGAATCGGCACATATAAGGTCAAAACAACCGTAACTGCCGCAAACAATATGGATAAAAACAGCACCAGCCAGCTTCTTTTGATATAATGCAGTACCCTTTTCATGATTGCCGCCTGCCCTGCGTGTGTCTGTTTTGCCATGTCAGTCTTCCACTCCTATTCCCCTTTGTGCGCTTCAGCGCACATACCAATCAATATTTGAAAGTTTACTTTCAAACTTTCCGCATACCGCTCAAACCCTGCACCTGTATCTTTTTCATGACGCATCTGCTGCCGTCTCTTTCTTGAACTGGGATTCATAAATCTCCCGATAGACCCCGCACTCTGCAAGAAGCTGTTCATGCGTACCGATTCCCGCCAGTCTTCCGTCGTCCAACACCAGAATCAGATCAGCATGCATGATCGACGCCGTTCTTTGAGATACAATAAACACTGTGGTGTTCCCGTCCATCCCTTTGATCGCGCTGCGCAGTTTTGCATCCGTCGCGTAATCAAGTGCGGATGCACTGTCATCCAAAATCAGGATCTCCGGTTTCTTCACAAGCGCGCGGGCGATCGTCAGCCTCTGCTTCTGGCCGCCGGATAAGTTCTTTCCTCCCTGCTCAATCTTAGCGTCAAGCTGTCCGTCCTTCTCCCGCACAAACTCCGCCGCCTGTGAGAGCGTAAGCGCCTCCCACAGTTCGTCATCCGAGGCATCCTCTTTTCCCCATTTGAGATTATCCCGGATCGTACCCTGAAACAGGACCGCCTTCTGAAGCACCACGCCAATCTTTTGACGCAGTTCGCGCACGGAATAGTCACGAACATCCCTACCGTCCACCGAAACACTTCCCGCGCTCGCGTCATAAAAGCGCGGTATCATATTCACAACGGAGGACTTTCCCGAACCCGTGCCGCCGATAATGCCAATGGTCTGTCCCCTCTTTGCCGCAAAGTCGATCTCCTCAAGCGCTGCCTCACCCGCATTATGATAATGCATGCTGACATGGGAAAAACGCACGGCTTCATCTACCGCGTCCACACAATCCACCGTATCTGTACTAAATTCTGACTTGCTGCCTGCACAATCAGCCTCCCCGTCCGCGCGTTCTGACGCCCTCCCCGCATTTCCTGCCGTCTGTCCTGCGGCATTCCCTGCGCCGCCCTTATCCATGGACGGCTGCATATCAAACACACTCTGAATCCGGTTTGCGCACGCCGCCGCTTTTGTCACCGTAATGATCAGATTGGCAAGCTTGATCAGTTCCACCAATATCTGCGACATATAATTGACAAGAGCCACAACGTTTCCCTGCGTCAGATTTCCGACATCGACCTGCAGCGCACCCACATAGATCAACACGACTGTAGCAAGATTGATGATCACATACGTGACCGGATTCATCAAAGCCGAGATCCTTCCGACATAATTCTGCATCGCGGTCAGATGATCGTTACTCTCGTCAAACCGCGTGATCTCCGATCCCTCTTTATGAAATGCCCGAATGACCCGCGCGCCCGTTAAGTTTTCCCTTGTAATGCCAAGCACCCTGTCTAATCCCGCCTGCACTTTGCGGTACAGGGGAATGCTGACCGCCATGACGCCGAACACAACGAGGCTTAAAAGCGGAATTGTCACAACAAAAATAAGTGCCGCTTTCACATCGATCGTAAACGCCATCACCATCGCGCCGAACACGATGAACGGTGAGCGCAGAAACAAGCGCAGCACCATATTAACGCCGTTCTGTACCTGATTGGCGTCGGACGTCATGCGCGTGATCATTGTGGACGCGCCCAGCGTATCAAGCTCCGTAAACGACAGACTCTGAATATGCCGGTACAATCCGCTCTTCATTCCTGCTGCAAATCCAACCGCCGCTTTCGCCGCAAAATACTGTGCCGTCAGGGAACAGGTCAGACCGATCACACCGAGCGCGACAAGCAAAAGACAGCGCATATAAATATAATGCCTGTCTCCGCGTGCAATGCCAATATCAATAATGTCCGCCATCACTAGCGGCACAAACAGTTCAAACGTCGCCTCAAGCATCTTAAACAGCGGCGCAAGAACTGTTTCCTTTTTATAATCTTTCAGATACACCAACAATTTTCTCATGTCGGATATACACTCCTCCGGTCATTCTGTTTTATTTTTCGATATCATAATATCATGCAGTCAAAACGATGATCGCTGTCCCGAAGCTTACTCCTAATTCCTCCCACATCCTTCATTCCCTCATTTCATAAAATCGTCAAGGATTTTCTTTCGAATACCAGTTATATTCTTTTGAAAATGCCGGTTCTATCGGTCAGGTTAGATTCTCACAAGAAAACTATGCTGCGGCGCCGCCAAATAGAAAATCTCGCCGTCATGCAGAAGATACGGCTGGTTCGGGCGCAGACGCGCGCCATTCCCAAGATACGTCCCGTAGCTCGATCCCCGGTCTGTCAAATATAATCCGCCGTTTACGATTCGCAGCTCACAATGCACCTTGCTGACGCCCGGCGTATTCTCCGGGAAAAGAAGATGGCATCTCGCGCGGCTTCTCCCCATGACCATATATCCGGTAACAGTAAAGCTATTGTTTGCAAAAATCCCCTGCGTGCCAATGATCTTCGGCGCTCCGCGCACTGCCATCGCATTCTGATATGCCACGACCTGCCTGTGCGCCATATATTGTTCCCGTTCCCTTGCAATCTGCGCCTCACGTTTTTTGTCGCGGCGGATCATATAGATTAGGAAGATCAGAACAAGCACAAACACAACGGCAACCGCAGCCGCCAACAGAATCACAAGAAGATCCGGTCCGTCTTTCTTCCCGCTTTCCGCCTCTCCCCCTGTCACGGCAGGCACGACCGGCTGGTCTTCCAAATCATGCTCGTACTGTTCCGCGCTGATCTTATCGTAAGATAGATGCAGATTATCAAGCGCCTGCATCACGTAGTCCACATGCGTCACAAAGCCGATATAATTACCGCCGTCCGAATCTGCAGCGATCGCCTCATTAATACCGATGACATAACCCTGCACCGTCACGGTCGGCCCGCCGGAATTGCCATGATTGATATCCGCATCGATCAAAAAATAATCAACCCCGTCGGAAATCACACTGCTCTTTGTAATAATGCCGGATGTGATCATCTGATCATCCACCAGTGATGAGAAATCTCCGTCATAATAGGTCTTATCGGAAAACTCGTCCCCGATGCCCGGATATCCGAGCGTATATACCTGTGTCGTAACTTCAATATTCTCACTCGCGATCATCGGCAGCGCAACCCTGCCGGCAACCTTCCTCTCGGTCCGGAGGATCGCAATATCCGTCATGGAATCGGCATAAAGTACCTCCACATCGTAATTATCTTCATCCATCGTATCACCCGTTGCGATAAAAACCGACTCATAGGTCTCATCCTTATCATCGTTCGGATTGACGACATGATAACAGGTAACAAATAGATCCGTCTCCTCTCCCGCGGTGCCGATGCCGAATGCGGAACCCATATAAAAATATTCCTTATCCTCATACATGACCCTGACAACACCGTTCCGCGCGTCCAGCACTTTCTTCGTCGCACGTCCCGATGCACCCGCATCTATGGAACCCGCAAAGAGCAGAACACATGCTAACCACACCATCATCCGTCTTCCAGTTTTTTTCATATCCGATCCCCTATCTGTTTCACTTTCATCTGATGCACACCATGATCCTTTTGCATAATCATTTTTATTTTATCATTCCGGGGGCAGGTCCGCAAGCAGATAACGGTTGCGGAACATAAAAAATCCGGATGCCGAAGCACCCGGATTTTTACTGAGGTTCCATTCATATTTTTTCCATATTCAGATCGTTATTCCACATCCTGCAGTGCCGCGTAATTTTCCTCGCCGGTTCGCACCTTTACGACACGGTCCACATTGTAGACAAAAATCTTTCCGTCTCCGATATGTCCTGTGTAAAGCGTCTTTTTCACGGTCTCCACCACATCCTCGACCGGAATCTTGCTGACAACGACCTCCAGTTTCACTTTCGGCAGCAGCGTCGCGTCAATCTCCGCGCCGCGGTACTTCTCGCCAGCTCCCTTCTGAATGCCGCAGCCCATGACCTGCGTCATGGTCATGCCCGTCACGCCCAGATCGTTTAACGCGGTCTTTAAGCGCTCGAAGCGCGACAGCTTCGCAATGACGACGACCTTATAAATACCGCTTGGCGAAGCCGCAACGGGCGCTTCCACAACCTTGACCGCCGCATTTTTCTGGAATTCGGAAGCCTTTTCATAATCGTCATTTCCGAGATCGGTATTCTCATTCACTTCCATTGTCATCGTATTAGATACATCCATGATACTGAATCCTGAATAAGCAGACGGAAGACCGTGCTCCGTCGAATCCAATCCGACAATTTCTTCTTCCTCTGATACACGCAGTCCCATAACCGCCTTAATGACCGCAAATGTGATCACGATCGTGACCGCCGTATACGCAATGATACATGCCACGCCTAATAACTGAATACCAAGCAGCTTCATGCCGCCTCCGTAGAAAAGTCCTTCGCCCATGATCTGGTTTGCGCCGAATGTCACGCCGTCCCCATAGCCCCTTGCAAACGCAGGCGCACTGTCCGTCGCAAACAATCCGACCGCAATCGTTCCCCAGATGCCGTTCATGCAGTGAACCGCAACCGCGCCGACCGGATCGTCGATATGTAATTTGTGGTCTAACAGCCATACCCCAAATACAACAAGCAGTCCGGCAACCGCTCCGATCACGATGGAGCCGAACGCATCCGTCACATCGCAGGACGCCGTGATCGCCACAAGCCCTGCAAGAGAGGCGTTTAAGCACATCGACACATCGGGCTTTCCATATTTGATCCATGTAAAGATCATACACACGACCGTAGCCACTGCCGGTGCGATCGTCGTCGTTACAAAGATAGAGCCAAGCTCCTCCACTGTCACTGCCGCCGCGCCGTTAAACCCGTACCAGCCAAGCCACAGAATAAAAACACCGAGCGCGCCGAGCGGCAGGCTGTGTCCCGGAAACGCATTGACCTTCGTGATCTTCCCTTTTTTATCCTTCGTGAACTTGCCAATGCGGGGACCGAGCATTTTTGCGCCGATCAGCGCGCAGACGCCGCCGACCATATGGATACATGCCGAACCCGCGAAATCGTGGAATCCCATCTGCGCAAGCCATCCGCCGCCCCATACCCAGTGCGCCTCGATCGGATAGATCAGCGCCGAGATCACTGCGGAGTAAATACAGTAGGACAAAAATTTTGTCCGCTCCGCCATGGCCCCTGACACGATCGTCGCCGTTGTCGCACAGAACACAAGGTTAAATACAAAATTTGACCAGTCAAAACTCTCGTAAGCCGTAAAAATATCAAAACCCGGCTTACCGATCAGACCGACCAGATCTTCCCCAAGTAAAAGCCCGAAGCCGATCAGAATAAACATGACGGTACCGATGCAGAAGTCCATCAGGTTTTTCATAATAATGTTTCCCGCGTTCTTGGCTCTGGTAAAACCGGTCTCCACCATCGCAAAACCCGCCTGCATCCAGAACACCAGCGCCGCGCCGATCAAAAACCAGACGCCGAACACATTGTCGTTCACAAAGCTCATTACTTCCTCTGTCATAATAATCTCCTCCTCTGCTGCTTAATCAAATCTTCTGTGGCAGCGGTCAAGCGTCTTCTTCTGTGCCCTCCCGCTCACTGCCCGCAGAAATCAAAAAATGCGACACTATGGGTACACCTGCACCAATGCCCCATTGCATCGCATCACATACCGCCGCAATCTGCGGCGGCAATTTTAACGGCTGCTTTTCCATCAACAGATCCCCGCAGACAGCAAAAATACCGTCTGATCAGCAGCCGCAATTTGAAAAAAAGAGCGCCCGAGATTTTCTCTCAAGCGCCTTTGCTTTTCATGTCGTACTATAACACCTTATTTTTGCTCTGTCAACTATTTTCTTTATTTTTCATTTGTTCTTATTTTGTCTTATTTTTTCGATTTTTCTTTTATCGTTTCTTAGTTGTTATTCCTTGGCTTTTGTTCTTTGGCTTTTATTCCCTTACTTTTGTTCCCTTACTTTATTCTTTGGCTTTTATTTCTTATATTTTGGGGCAGTCCGCGTATAAGCGCCGCTTATACGGCGCGCTCAGCACTTCTCCGGTTCCGGATAATCCACGCCAAACGTCTCCACCGTTACCGTCTTCATCACCTGCGGCTCAAGCGGTCTGTCGGAATAATCTGTCGCCGTCTCTGCGATCGCATTTACGACGTCCATACCCTCCGTCACCTTTCCGAACGCCGCATAAGCGCCGTCTAAATGCGGGCTTGTCTTGTGCATGATAAAAAACTGGGAACCCGCAGAATCCGGCATCATCGACCGCGCCATGGAAAGAACACCCTCCGTATGCTTCAGGTCATTGCGAAAACCGTTCTGCGAAAATTCACCTTTTATCCCATAGTCCGGGCCACCCATTCCAGTTCCTTCAGGATCGCCGCCCTGGATCATAAAACCGTTGATGACGCGGTGAAAGATCAACCCGTCATAAAAACCCTTTTTCACCAGACTGACAAAGTTATTGACCGTGTTCGGCGCGATTTCGGGATATAACTCTGCTTTCACGATCCCTCCGTCCGCCATTTCAAATGTTACAACCGGATTCTGTGCCATGATCTACTCTCCTTTTTTGTTTGTTCGTGTATCAGACTTCAACAGCACAAGATGACCTTCGCCGCCAAACCCCGCTCATGACTCAGTATAACATGAAAAAGCAATTCGCGCTATATTATATCACATGATGAGCACAAATCACATGAAGAACACGAATCCCATCATGCACTATCGCATTAAGAAACAAATCATGCTATACTTGCTATTATGAAGAAAAAAATTGCCGCAGACAGTCAACTCCATAAGATCATCTTTCTGATCGATGCACTCCCCGAAACCGAATTGCTGTCCAGAACTCTGATGGAATTGTGGATGAGCGGATACGAAGCCGAACGGATTCCGGTGGAACAGATTCTTCCGCAACTTACGGAAGCCCTGCCTGATCATGATGCACAAAATGATGTTCCCGCGGACTCGCAGACCATCCTCATCGTGACCGACCGCACCGATCTTGCGGACGCCGCACTTCGTCACGGCATCGCCGTCATCGGCTATCTGCATGAAAAAAACAAGGACGCCTCCTTTCAGGGCGTCCGCTATCTGATTACCGATATTTCAGGTCTGGATGCCCGCTTTTGTGAGCTCGCCTACTGCCGCGCGCACGGACTTCCGCTGACCGTTATAGAAACTGCGCGCTGTCTCATTCGCGAAATTACCTTAGAAGATATCCCGCGCCTCTACGAGATTTACGCAGACCCTGCCGTAACCGATCACATGGAAGCACTCTATGCGGATGAAGCCGCGGAGCGTTCCTACATCCGCGACTATATCGACAAAATCTACAGCTTTTACGGCTATGGCATGTGGGTCGTTATCCATAAAGAAGACAGTCTGCTCATCGGGCGCGCCGGAATTGAACCCAAAGAAGATACTGCCGAACTTGGTTACGTGATCGCAAAAGAATACCGGCGTCAGGGATACGCGGCTGAGGTCTGCCGCGCGATCCTGCTCCATGCCGCAGACTGCTTATGTCTGCCGGAAGTCTGCGCACGCGTACATAAAGACAACGCCGCCTCTCTCCGGCTCTGCGAAAAGCTGAAATTTCAACCGCTCCCACAGTCAGACGATCCTGATATGCTGCTGTTTCGGCGCAGGCTGAACTAGCAACGCAGACATATCATACTTTTCTTATGATCAAAAATGCTTTCATCCCCTAAGAATTTTGTTTCCTTATTTTCATATTTGCTCCCATTTGTGTGCTTTAGCACGCACTCAAATCAGGGAGGTTGAAACGAATGTCTTTCAACCTTTCCTCTGCAGGATTTTTTACGGCAATTGGAAAGAAACAAGGGTGATGTAATTCATCTACCCGTTCCTCCAAGCCTTCCACAATAACATAAACAGCATTCCGGTCTATTTCATCGTGAGGGAAAGTCAAAATACACATTCTTCCACGATATTTTTGGAGCTCCCCCTCTGCAAATCCTTCCGGCGTAATTAAAACACACGTCCGCATGCGCATCTATAAAAAAGATTGACGCTTACGCGCCAATCTTTTTTTGAATCATCCATATCCTGTCCGCATCAACACGTATGGATTCTATTTATGCCTTGCCGTTGCAGCCAAGTACGTCGATCAGCTTATGACGAACAAGCTCCTTGATGTTCGCACGCGCCGGCTTTAAGTACTCGCGCGGGTCGAACTTATCAGGATGCTCTGCAAAGAACTTGCGGATCGTTCCGGTCATTGCAAGACGCAGGTCGGAGTCAATGTTGATCTTACATACTGCGGAACGTGCAGCTTCACGAAGCTGGTCCTCCGGTACGCCGATCGCACCCGGCATTGCGCCGCCGTAAGTATTAACCATTTCTACATATTCCTGCGGAACCGAAGAGGAACCGTGCAGTACGATCGGGAATCCCGGTATTCTCTTCTCGCACTCATGCAGCACGTCAAAACGGAGCTGCGGCTTGGTGCCCGGCTTAAATTTATATGCGCCGTGGCTTGTACCGATTGCGATCGCAAGAGAATCACAGCCCGTTCTGGAAACGAACTCCTCTACCTGCTCAGGATGCGTATAGGCGGAATCCTCCGCAGATACCTGCACGTCATCCTCAACACCTGCCAATGTACCAAGCTCAGCTTCGACAACAACGCCGTGCTCATGCGCATATTCTACGACCTTCTTCGTAATCTCAATATTCTCCTCAAAAGGCTTGGAGGAAGCGTCAATCATGACGGAAGTAAATCCGCCGTCGATGCAGGACTTGCAGGTCTCAAAATCCGGACCGTGATCCAAGTGCAGTGCAATCGGAAGCTCCGGAAAACAGATTGTAGCTGCCTCAACAAGTTTTACAAGATAATTGTGATTAGCGTATGCGCGCGCACCCTTGGATACCTGTAAAATAACAGGCGCTTTCTCCTCTGCGCATGCCTCCGTGATACCCTGTACGATCTCCATGTTGTTGACATTGAAAGCGCCGATCGCATAGCCGCCTTCGTATGCCTTCTTAAACATTTCAGTAGTTGTAACTAATGGCATAATCTTTCATCCTTTCTTTTTATAGTGTCTTAACAGCCCCTTGGCTCCTAATCATTCCTATTATATCCTATTCCTTCCAAAATGAAAACATCAAAACGCGAAAAAGCAAGAGAAAAAAGCAAGATCCCGTAAAACCCGCTGTCAATCCGAATGTTCACATTTTGTTCATATATCGTTTAACATTTTTTCATTCCAAAATCATTTTTTATCCATACTTCGGGGATATACTAAGACCATAAAACACAACAACGCATTACACACTTTCAATTAAACTTTTTCATAATACATGCCGGATAACGCAGGTTATCCGGCATCCTCCCTTTTTAGGGCATTTTCTTTTTTATGTCACGATCCTGCCCTGTTGCAGATTTCTGTCATACCCCCGCCCCTTTTCCGATATTGTATAAAAAGAACGTAAGCTCTTCCGTGATTGGGAAATTCCAATAAAATAGAAATTCCCCGTCACGATCAAGAAAGCGCATCTCCCATGAACACCCTTTCCCAAATTCTAAATACCATAGACTCCTTTGTCTGGGGACCCCCCATGCTTCTGCTGCTTGTCGGAACCGGCGTTGTGCTCTGTATCCGCACCCGCTTTCTGCCGTGGCGGAAACTTCCTTTTGCCCTGAAAAGCACGCTGCAGCGCAGCGCGCGCACTGTCGATGCTTCGGGCGGCAGGGCAGGCGGGATTTCCCCTTTTTCCGCGCTGATGACATCCCTTGCGGCAACCATCGGTACCGGCAATATCATCGGCGTAGCGACCGCACTGGTCTTAGGCGGTCCGGGCGCACTCGTATGGATGTGGATCGCTGCCGCTTTCGGTATTGCCTCTAAATTCAGTGAATGTATGCTCGCAGTAAAATACCGCGAACGCAACGCGCGCGGCGAGATCGTTGGCGGTCCCATGTATACATTAAAAAACGCGTTTCCCTGCAACCATATCGGCAAAGCGCTCGGCTTTCTGTTTGCCCTGTTCACCGTGTTATCCTCGTTCGGCATCGGCAATATGACACAGGCAAACTCGATTGCAGACGCACTGTACGACACCTTTTCGGTCCCCGCCCGTCTTACCGGGCTGATCCTCACCGCTCTGACTCTGCTGATTGTTGTAGGCGGTATCCGCTCCATCTCCAAAATTGCCACCGTGCTCGTGCCATCCATGGCGCTGCTCTACATTGCAGCAGGTCTTATCATACTGGCAGTGAATTATCGTAATATTCCCCAAAGCCTTGTGCAGATCATCACAATGGCATTCTCCAAAGATGCCGTGACGGGCGGCACTCTGGGCACGATCACTGCTTCCGCACTGCGCGCCATGCGCTACGGCGTCGCACGCGGCGTCTTCTCAAATGAAGCGGGCATGGGTTCCGCCGCCATCACTGCCGCCCCGGCCGCTGCCGCCTCACCCGTCCGTCAGGGATATATCAATATGACCGGCACCTTTTGGGATACGATCGTGGTATGCACCATTACAGGTTTGTGTATCATGAGCAGCGGCGTCCTCGGAATCATGGAGACATCGGACTCAGGCATCTATGCGGATCATTCCGGACAGCTGGTACTCTTAAGCAGCCACCATACGGACTGCCCTGCCGCCTATGACATAGCAAACCGGACCCCTTCATCCTTAACTCTTATTTTGAACCTGTCTTCCTCCGCTCCGAAAGCAGAAACGTTCTATCCTGACGGCACATACATTACGCTGACCCGTTTCGATCCGGGCGGCACATCGCCCCCAGATGACAAAGGAAACGGCACAAACATGCCGTACCCCCATAGCGGCGAAACAATTTCCCCAGCTCCGGAGCTTTCCGGCACTTGGCGCGATCCTCATGGATGCCTCTATACTTTTCGTTCGGACGGCACTTACGACTATGCAAAACCGCTTACAGGCGCGGCACTTACGATCGCCGCATTCCGCAGCACCCTCGGCGATACGGGAGCTTATTTTCTGACAGTCAGCATTGTATTATTTGCTTTTTCCACCATTCTGGGCTGGGAATACCTAGGAGAAAAAGCCTTTGAATATCTGATGAACACACACAGATACAATCTGCTTTACCGTATGATATTTTCATGTGCCGCCTGCGCCGGCGCATCTGCAGCTCTTGATATCGTGTGGAATTTTTCGAACATTGCAAATGCACTTATGGCTGTCCCCAATCTTCTCTGCCTGCTCATATTAAGCGGTGAGGTCGCTGCAGAGATCCGGCAGTATGAGACCGGTCCCGGGCGTCAAAAAAACAAAATCAGGAAACACTGATCAGATCAGTGTTTCCTGATTCTCATGGCACTAAAAAACGGATCGCATGATGCTCATTATGCACTTTTACTCTGCGGTGTTCTCCGCCAAACTCACCGTCAAGTGTCCAGGACACCGCCTCTTTCGTCTCAAAAATAATATCTGCCGCCTTAAAACTGTTCATCAATTCTGTATCAAATTTCGCACCGATCAGCGCTGTCACGATTCGGTTCAGTTCCACCACATTGCGCGGACGTCTGATGAGCGTAACCTCAAAAAGTCCGTCATCAAGCTGAACGTTTTTTCCCGTTATGTTTTGAAATCCGCCGACAGAATGCGAGTTTGTCACCATTCCATAGAGATAGTCGCCCTCTATCCGCCTGCCGTCTGCCGTCACGGTCACGTCATAAGACTTGATCGAGGAAAGTCTTGTGATACCTTCCAATATATATGCCATATGTCCAAGTATATTTTTCATTTCCTGTCTGGTCTCATAGGACACATCCGTAAAAAGTCCGAACGCCGCAATATAAACGAATACATCGTCATTAAATCTTCCGATGTCACACAAAAACGGTTTGCCGCGCACGGCTGTCTCCATCGCCGCAGACGCTTTTTTCGGAATTTTTAAGCTGTTTGCAAAATCATTCGTTGAGCCTGTCGGCAGATACCCGATCGGTATACGTTTGGTACTCCGCATCATTCCCGTCACCACTTCATCAAGCGTGCCGTCTCCGCCTGAGCAGACACATAGCTCATATTCACCGGCACTATCCGAAACGACCGTTACTGCATCCCCCCGGCTCTGCGTCGGGTGCACGACTACATCATAACCGTCTTTGGTGAGCCTATCCACAATATCTAAAATTCTCGCCTTGATCTGCCCTTTTCCGGCATGTGGGTTAAAAATGAACAATGCTTTCTTCTTCATATCCGTATCCTCAAAAGACTTTTCCCGAAACTCTTCCTATGCAGGCATTTTGCATATACAAAATAAGCCGCCCTGCGGCGGCTCATTTTCTATCCTTATTTGACTTCTTTACCGCTCAGGAAATCCGCAAGCTTGGCAACTGCCGCATTCTCATCTTCACCGTCAGCTTCAATTGTCACATTCTCCCCCGCATCCATTCCGAGACTCATCATCCCCATGATACTCTTTGCGTTGACTCTCTTTCCCTCTGCCTCAAGATAAATCTTGCTGTCAAACTGACTTGCAATCTGTACCATTACCGCGATCGGTCTTGCTTCCAGACCGTTTGCCAATTGGATCGACATTGTTTCCTTTTTCATAGCTCTCCTCTTTTCCTGCTTCCTGAAAATTCCCTTTTCCCCTGTGCTTTCAGCCAGTACCCCATTTCTCTTCTATCATCTGCGGCCCCTATGCGTTTCCCTTAAGCTCCTCCGCGATCTCCGATAATTTCCTCAGTCGGTGATTCATACCGGATTTGCCAATAGGAGGCGCCATCAACTGCGACAGTTCCCCAAGTGTCGCGTCAGGTCTCTCCAGGCGAAGTTCCGCCGCTTTCCGCAGATTCTCGGGCAGTGAGGAAAGTCCTCGTTTTTCCTGTATCAGTTTAATATCCTCTACCTGCCTGTTTGCCGCATTGACTGTCTTGACAATATTCGCCGCCTCACAATTCACCCTCCGGTTCACACGATTGCTGATATCTTTCAAAATGCGAAGATTCTCAAGCTCCATCAGCGATACATGCGCCTCCATGATATTGAGCAGATCGACGATACATGCACTTTCCTTCAGGTAGACCACATGATACTTTTTACGGCGGATGACCTTTGCCTCCAGTTCAAACCCCGTAAGCACCCCGCACAACTGCTCTGCCTGCGGCATACTTCCACAGACAAATTCCAGATGATAACTTCTTTTGGGATTGCTCATGGATCCAATCGATAAATAGGTCCCGCGCAAATACGCTCTGCGGCAGCAACCGTTTTTCAGCAGCAGCGGCGATACCTGTGTGCCCTGCGCCGTCAGCCTGCACGCTTCGGATACGGTCACCGCATCCCTGCCCGTCAATGTGAATTGATCAATACCAGTCTTTTCCTGCACTGCAAACAATTTTTCGAAAATATCCGTATCTATATTAAATGTTTTTTTCAATAATGTAAAGCATTTTCTTAATACCGCGCTATTTTCAGCACGAATTTCCAGGCAGCGCACCCCTCTTTGCGTCTCGACAATCCTTGCACAGCAGTTCAAAACTGCCGCCAATTCTGCAATCTGACAATGCCTTGCCTGCCCGCAGTGCCGCGCAAGCTCTTCTTTGACCTCTCCTGAAAAAGACATTTAGCCCCCCTGCCGGATATCCCGGTGTCCGATCGTCAGTCCGTAATCACCCTGATCCTTCAGCCGCGCATAAAGCTCGCTCGCCAGCGTAACGCTTCGATGCTTTCCTCCTGTACAGCCGATTGCGATCACAAGCTGATATTTTCCTTCCTTCACGTAATTTGGTATCAGAAAACGGATCATATCAGTCAGCTTTTCCATAAACTGTTCCGTTTCCGGAAAAGACTTTACATAATCCTGCACAGCCTTATCCTGTCCGGTCTGATGCTTTAGCTCATCAATATAAAAGGGATTCGGCAGAAAACGCACATCGAATACCAGATCGGCATCCGCCGGAATCCCAAACTTAAATCCAAATGACATGATACTGACGATAAGGCTATTGTACGCCTCATTTCCGATAAAAATACGATCCAGCTCTTCTTTCAGTTCGCGGGTCAGAAGCTTTGATGTGTCGATCACGTAATCCGAAATTTCGCGGATCGGCTTTAACACAGCGCGCTCTTTGTGAATTCCCTCCTCGACGCGTCCCTCCGGAGACAGCGGATGCATGCGCCTGCTCTCCTTGTAGCGCTTCATCAGTACAGCGTCGCTCGCCTCCATGAAAAGCATATCATAGGCATAGCCGGCACTTTTGATCCCATCCAGAATATCCGCAAGTTCCTCAAAGGATTGTCCGGCCCGTACATCAATGCCGAGAGCCACCTTTGTCACCTCGCTGCCCGGCGTCACGATCAGTTCCACAAATTTGCCGATCAGTGCCACGGGAAGATTGTCAACGCAATAAAACCCGATATCCTCCAACATTTTTAACGCTGTTCTCTTTCCGCCGCCGCTCATGCCTGTCACAATCACAAATTTCATATAAAATCACCTATCCGTATCACTTCCGGTTCCAGTTCTACATGAAACCGTTCTTTGACCTTTTCCCGTACTTCTTCAATCAGCTCATATATGTCCTGCGCCGTTGCATTTCCGACATTAATGATAAATCCGCAATGCTTTTCCGACACCTGTGCTCCGCCGATGCGGTATCCGCGCAGACCGGCATCCATAATCAGTTTTCCGGCAAAATAGCCTTCCGGTCTCTTAAATGTACTGCCCGCACTTGCAAAAGTAAGCGGTTGTTTTGCGCGCCTTCTCTCATTAAAATCTTCCATTTTTGCGCGGATCTTCTGCCCGTCCCCATGCTGCAGGCACAGTACCGCCTCCAGCACAATGAAAGGACGGTTTCTGATAATACTTGTGCGATAGCTAAATTCCATTGTATCCCGGTCTAACACCATCTGACCGCCCTGTTCGTTTAAGACCGTCACACTTTCTACGACCTGACTCATCTCGCCATCATATGCGCCCGCGTTCATCACGACCGCTCCGCCGATACTGCCGGGAATGCCCGACGCAAATTCCAACCCGGTCAGGGAGTGCTGTGCCGCCTGCACCGCCACGCTTGACAAAAGTGCCCCCGCCTGAACACACATGCGCACGCCGTCCACCGTCACACTGCCCATGCCGTCGCCGATCTGAAGCACGACTCCGCGATATCCCCTGTCACTGACTAAAAGATTGCTGCCGTTTCCAATGACAATATAAGGCTGGTG
Source organism: Lachnospiraceae bacterium (assembly GCA_003979345.1). Lineage (GTDB taxonomy): Bacteria > Bacillota > Clostridia > Lachnospirales > Lachnospiraceae > DLAJ01. The sequence continues at coordinate 21,846 of RYVZ01000029.1, read as the reverse complement.
CAGCTGTTCAAAATATGCCGCAAGTTTTATCAGCTGCTCCGCACTCTGTATCCGTATAAACATATCAGCAGCACCGCCGACCCGGAAGGTCGTATGCTTTTCCATCGGTTCATTCTGTAATAAATATTCCGGCTCTACAAGCTGCCGTATAAATCGCTCCACTGTCTCTGTCACATCCACCCTCCATGCCGTCAAACACAACGCTTTCGATAATATTGTCACCGCTTACCTCATTGTATGCGCACATTCCTGCCATCAGTCCGGAAAGCGCCGCAGCAAATCCGTTTGCAATCACCAAAGATCCTAAGGAAACGATGATTTAATCAGCGCTTTCTTAGGAAAGCACTAACTTTGCCGCACCATAGATGCCTGCGTCGTTCCCAAGCGTTGCCAATGCAAATTTGGCATTTCTGCTGCCGTGGAACACATTGGGCTCATAATACTTCCTGATATAGTCGATCAGAACCGGTCCTGCCTTTGACACACCGCCCCCAATCACAAAAATCTCCGGGTTCACGACCCCCGCGACCACGGCAAGTCCTTTCCCAAGATATTCTCCAAACTTCCCGGCAACTTCCATGGCAAGCGTATCCCCCGCCTTGACTGCATCAAAAACGGTCTTCGCGGAAATCTCTCCGCTCCGCAGCATACTGTCCTGACTGCTTCCGGCGAGCGCACGCTTCGCTAAACGCACAACCCCTGTAGCCGACGCATATTGTTCCAGGCAGCCGCGGTTTCCGCAGCCGCACGCTTCCTGTTCCCCGTCTTCGACATGAATATGACCGATCTCCCCGCCTGCGCCCGTTGCCCCGGCAAGCAGCCTGCCGTCTACGATAATGCCTCCGCCAACACCGGTTCCGAGTGTCACAGCCACCATATTACGATAACCCTTTCCGCCGCCTTTCCACATCTCTCCAAGCGCCGCTACGTTCGCATCGTTGCCGGCTTTGACCGTTAAACCCGTCAGCGCGCCGAGTTCCTTGTTGATATTCATAACGCCCCAGCCCAGATTCGCCGCCTTGTAGATCGTTCCCTCGCTGTCGACCGGTCCGGGAACACCGATTCCGATACCTGAAACATTCTCATCAGAATATCCTTTTTCTTTCATTTTCTCTTTGACAGCCTGTGCAATGTCCGGCAGGATCTGTCTTCCGTTATCCTCTTTCCGCGTAGGAATCTCCCATTTATCAAGCACATTTCCTTCCGTATCAAACAATCCGAGTTTGACTGTCGTCCCGCCAAGATCGACGCCGAATACTACCTTCTCCATATCTGCTTTCCCTCTCTTTTTACAAATTCTCCGAAACAGTCCGATAACCTGTCCGGACCATTACGCATCGTCTTCCTCGCGCCGTCTCGCCAGCGAATTCTGCACGCGCTGGTATAATTCCTGCGCCGCATTGTAACCCATTTTTTTCTGACGGTGGTTGACTGCCGCTGACTCACAAATGATCGCCAGATTCCGCCCCGGACGAATCGGAATATTGTGACATACGACTTTGTTACCTAAATACTCCGTATAATCTTCTTCCAGTCCGAGCCGGTCATATTCCTTATCCTTATTCCAATCCTCAAGCCGGATGACCAGGTCGATATTCTGCGTATCTTTTACGCTCGATACACCGAACAGCGTTTTCACATCGATGATCCCGATGCCGCGGAGCTCAATGAAATGCTTCGTGATATCGGGCGCGGTTCCGATCAGTGTATCTTCGCTGACCTTACGGATCTCCACCACATCATCTGTAACCAAACGGTGCCCCCTCTTGATCAGTTCCAGCGCCGCTTCCGATTTACCGATCCCGCTCTCGCCGGTAATCAGCACGCCCTCGCCGTAAACGTCAACCAGCACGCCATGAACCGAGATCATTGGCGCTAACTTCACATTCATCCAACGGATGATCTCCGCCATAAATGCCGACGTCGCTTTTTTCGTCATCAGGATCGGTATATTATGGGAAACCGCAATTTCCAGGAACAGCGGATCCGGCTCAAGCTCACGGCAGAATACGATCGCCGGGATATGATGATTTAAGAGTGCTTCGAATACCTCCTTCTTCCGGTCCTGTTCCAACGCTTGCATATAGGTGTATTCCACAAAACCGATGATCTGTAAGCGGGTCGCCTCAAAATGCTCGAAATACCCTGCAAGCTGCAATGCGGGCCGGTTGATATCCGGCTGTGTGATCTTGATCTTCGAAATATCTAAGTCAGGTGTGAGATTTTCCAGTTTTTCTTTTTCAATAATTCTGGTTAAACTTAGACTTGCCATACGCTCCCTCCTCATGTGAAATCATGGTCGATAATACTCATTATATCATGAATCTTCAAAAATTTATTATTTATTTTTTTGTTCTATGAAGAATTGAACGATTTGTTCCGCCACATGTTCCGGTATTTCCGGCAGTGAAGAAAGTTCTTCCTTTGAAGCGCTGCGTACTTCTTCAATAGAGGCGAACTTACGCATCAGGGCTTTTCTGCGCTCAGGACCAATACCCGGAATCTCGTCAAGCAGCGAATGCACCTGCGTCTTGCTGCGGATGGAACGATGGTATTCAATCGCAAAACGGTGCGCCTCATCCTGAATGCGCGTGATCAGCTTAAATCCCTCGCTGTCCTTTTCGATCGGCAGTTCCCTGTTTTGAAAATACAGACCCCTTGTGCGGTGGTTATCGTCTTTTACCATGCCGCAGACCGGAATGGTAATGCCGAGTTCGGCGAGCACATCAAGGGCAATATTGACCTGCCCGCGGCCGCCGTCCATGAGCAGCAGATCGGGAAACCTCGTAAATGAACCAAAATCCGTCCCGTGCTCCCCGGTAAATGTTTCCTCCCGCTCAGACAATCCATGCTGAAACCGTCTGGTCAGCACTTCCCGCATACAGGCGTAATCATCCGGCCCCGCCACAGTCTTAATGCGGAATTTCCTGTAATCGCTGCGCTTCGGCTTTCCCTTTTCATAAACGACCATGGATCCGACATTCGCAAATCCGCTGATATTTGAAATGTCATACGCTTCCATACGTGATACACTCTCTAACCCCAGCAGCCCTGCGATCTCCTTGACGGCGCCGATCGTACGCCCTTCTTCACGCCTGATGCGCTCGCGGTCCTTATCCAGCACGAGCTTTGCATTCTGCGCCGCAAGCTCCACCAGTTTTTCTTTTGCCCCCTTTAGCGGGATCCTGACATACACGCGCCCGCCCCGCTTTGTGGTCAGCCACTGTTCGATCAATTCCATATCCTCGATCGGCTCCTGCAGCATCAGTTCACGCGGAATAAACGGCGTCCCCGAATAAAACTGCTTTACAAAGTCCGTCAGTACCTGCCCGCGCTCTCCTTCCGACACATGCGTCATATAAAAATGCTCCCGCCCGATCAGCTTTCCGTCCCGCACAAAGAACACCTGAACGACGCAGTCCGTGCCTTCCATACACATGGCGATGATATCCTTATCCTCTCCGCCGCTGTCCGTGATCTTCTGCTTCTGCGCCACGCTTTTCACACTGGTAAGCAGTTCCCTGTAGCGGATCGCCTCCTCAAAATCAAGCGCCTCCGACGCCTGTTCCATATGCTCTTTTAAGTCTTTTAAGATCGGCGCATAATTTCCGTTCAGAAAATCAAGCGCCTGTTCGATATGCGCACGGTAATCTTCTTTTGTCACATAGCCTGCGCAGGGCGCCGCGCACTGTTTGATATGATAATTCAGACACGGGCGGCCCTTGCCGATGTCACGCGGCAGGCTCCGGTTACAGGTGCGCAGCAAAAACAAGCGGTTCATCAGTTCGATGGTATCCCGCACTGCCGCCGCGCTCGTATACGGACCAAAGTATTTCGATTTATCCTTTTTCATCACGCGTGAAAAAAGAATCCTCGGATATTCCTCGGCGACCGTCACCTTAATATACGGGTAAGTCTTATCATCCTTCAGCATCGTATTGTACTTCGGGCGGTGCTCTTTGATCAGATTATTCTCCAATACGAGCGCTTCCAGTTCGGAATCCGTCACAATATACTCAAAGCGTGCGATCTGCCGGACCATTTTGTCGATCTGCGGTCCCCTGCCCACAATTTTACGGAAATAGGAACGCACACGATTATGCAGATTGACCGCTTTGCCGACATAAATGATCGTGTCATCCCCGTCATGCATGATATAAACGCCCGGCTTTGCGGGCAGTTTCTTTAATTCTTCCTCAATCTCAAACAAAACGGTCCCTCCTTTCCTTCCGTTCTTCTTCACGGTCAACCGTAAAGCGGCGTAATGCCTTCCTATATTCTGCGCCCTCTCAGATCTCCTTCACAATGTTCTGCAGCCAGACTCCTTTTTTGACAAAGATAAACCCTACAACGCACTTGATAAAGTCCAGACTCTGCACGACCGCATACAGCGCAATGATCGGCAGTGTCGTAAAATGCGTCAGCGCATAGGCGCACGGCACGGCGAGCACCCACATAAACACACTGTCAAACAGAAATGTCACGATCGTCTTTCCGCCCGTCCTGAGCGTAAAATAACATCCGTGCAGAAACGCGTAGAGGGGCATCATCACCGACGCGATCAGGATGAAGCCGGCGGCAAGGCTGCGCACCTGCGGCTCCGTCTTATAAATTGCCGGAAACATATTCCGGAACAGGGACATCGTAAACCCGATCACAAGACAGCACAGTATCGAAAAACAGATCATTTTCCGGTCCGTGTCTTTTGCTTCCTCCATTTTCTGCGCGCCGAGAAGCTGCCCGACAATGATTGCGATCGCGTCCCCCATCGCAAGATACACGACGCTGAACAGATTGGAGATCGTCGATGCAATATTGAGCGCTGCAATAACCGACAAGCCCCTGAGTGAATAATTCTGATTCAGCATCGTAACGCCCAATGCCCACAGTCCCTCGTTGACGGCAAGCGGCGCCCCTTTGATCAGGATCTGCCGCATGAGCTGCGCCGGGATCCTGAGGCTCGCATATGCGCCCACAATGAACGGATGTTTTTCTTTATGCGTCTGCGTCCATACCACAACGATCGCCATTTCCACAAAACGAGATACGACTGTGGCAATCGCGGCACCGGCCACGCCAAGCCTTGGCGCTCCAAAATGCCCGAAGATCAATATGTAATTGAGAATGACATTGACCGCCACCGCCGCAACGCCGGCCTTCATCGGAAGCACGGTTTCTCCGACGTCCCGCAGTGTATTCGCATATGCCTGCGAAATGACAAACGGAAACAGCCCGATCAACATCACATGAAGATACGCCCGGCCGTAATACAGCGTCTGCTCCGCGTTTCCGACCGCATCCGTCTCATGCAAAAACTGCGTGATCAGCCATTCTCCCTTCATTAAAAAAAGAACCATTCCCGCCACGGCAACCGCACTCGTCAGAATCAGTTTTGCGCGGAACGTATTCCGCACGCCCTCATGATCCCCTTTTCCATAATATTGTGCGGTAAAAATGCCGGCGCCCGATACTGCGCCCCATACGCACAGATTAAACACAAACAATAACTGATTCACGATCGCAACGCCGTTCATCTGGTCGGTCCCGACCTGACCGACCATGATATTGTCCAGCAATCCGACAAAGTTCGTGATCGCATTTTGTATAATGATCGGAACAACAATGAACAGGACCCTTTGATAAAAGGCCCTGTCCCCTATATACTTTTTTCTGATCTGTTGAAGTTTCATTTCTGTTCGTTCTGCTCCCCACTGTCTGCATTCTGATTGTCTTTTCGCGCATATAGCCGGTTTCGCAAGGCTTCTGCAAACTCATTCTCCACTTTCGTTGAAATATCCTGCGCCTCGCTCTCTTCGCCGGCGCCGCTATCCGATACAGCCTGCTTATCCGTATTCCTCTGCCGGGAAATTTCCCCGCTCTCTTTATCGTCCGCATGGTTCTGCATCGCCGTGCCGCCTGCGCTCAGCGCATCCGCCTTCTGCATATCCGCAGTGCCCGCGCCCCCTTGCGTCTCCACGCCGTCCATACTTTTTTGTATTTCTGCGTCACCCGTGCTCTTTTGCGTCCCGACGCCATCCGGCACGCTGTTCCCGTCCAACCCCCGTATCTGCGGCCACGCATTGCGCAAAAGCTGTTCACGCTCATAATCGGGCATATTACCGCTGGCAGTCACATTCGTCTGCGCCCCTGCATTCTGCCATTCGGCTCCCTGCTGTGTATCTGTATTTCCGGGTGCCGCAGCTCCTGTGGCTTTTTGCGGCGTATCCATGTTTTGTCCTGCATTCCCCGGCTGAATATTCTGCCCGGCGGGTACATCCGTTCTTCCCGCTTTCGACTGCTCCTTCGGTTTTTCCTCCGGTTCGGGCAATCCTTTCTCTGCGCGGAAGATCTTCATGAATTCCTTACCCGTGATCGTCTCTTTTTCAATCAAGTGCTCGGCAAGCCTATCCATCAGCGCCCGGTTTTCTTTCAAGAGCTTCTTTGCTTCCTTATAGCTTTCTTTGAGGATCTTCATCACCTCCTCATCGACAGCTGCTGCCGTGACATCGGAGCAGTTCATTGCCGTTCTGCCGTCAAGATATTTGCTCTCCACGGTCTCCAATCCCATCAGTCCGAAGCGCTTGCTCATCCCGTACTGCGTCACCATGGCGCGCGCGATATTCGTCGCTTTTTCTATGTCGTTCGATGCGCCCGTCGTCACCGTATCAAATACGATCTCCTCTGCCGCGCGCCCGCCAAGCAGACCGACTAACATATCATGCAGCTCCGCCTGGGTGTTCAGATATTTTTCCTCCTCCGGCACCTGCATCACATAACCGAGCGCACCCATTGTTCGCGGCACGATCGTGATCTTCTGTACAGGCTCGGAGTTTTTCTGCAATGCCGAGATCAGTGCATGACCGGTCTCATGATATGAAACGATCCGGCGTTCCTCCTTACTCATGATGCGGTCTTTCTTTTCCTTGCCGACTAAAACGACTTCAACCGCATTAAACAGATCCTTCTGAGCGACAAATTCCCGTCCCTCTTTGACGGCGTTGATCGCCGCCTCGTTGATCATGTTCGCAAGATCGGAACCGACAGCGCCGCTCGTTGCAAGCGCGATATCCTCAAGATTCACGCTGTCATCCATGAGTACATCCTTGGCGTGAACGCGCAGAATGTCGACACGCCCCTTTAAGTCCGGCTTGTCCACAATGATCCTGCGGTCAAACCGCCCCGGTCTTAGAAGCGCTTTATCCAAAATTTCCGGCCGGTTCGTCGCCGCCAGAATAATGATTCCTTTTTTACCGTCAAATCCGTCCATCTCGGAAAGAAGCTGATTTAAGGTCTGCTCGCGCTCCTCGTTGCCTCCGCCGTATTTGGAATCACGGCTTCTGCCGATCGCGTCGATCTCATCGATGAACACAATGCAGGGCGCGTGCTTTTCCGCTTCCTCAAACAGCTTGCGAACACGCGATGCACCGACTCCGACATAAAGCTCAATAAAGTCCGAACCCGCCAGTGAGAAAAACGGCACGTGCGCCTCGCCCGCCACCGCCTTTGCGAGAAGGGTTTTACCCGTTCCGGGCGGTCCCACAAGAAGCGCGCCTTTTGGCAGCCTCGCACCGATCTTACTGTATTTTGCCGGATTATGCAGAAAATCCACGACTTCGACGAGCGATTCTTTGGCTTCATCCTCGCCTGCCACGTCCCGGAACGTAATTCCCGTTTCTTTCTGTACATCATAGAGCTTTGCATTGCTTTTTCCGATTCCCATCGGTCCGCCGCCGCCGGACATCCTCTTAAATACGAAATTCAGACCGATACACAGTACCAAAACAGGCAGACCATACGTTAATAGAAGTGACCAAAACCAACCGGAATTATCCGGTATTTCCCTGCTAAACTCCACTCCGGCCTCGGTAAGACGCTCGGTCAGCTTGTCGGCTTCCTCCGCAACGCCCGTATAGTAGACCCGCTGCGCCGGCGCAAAGCCGTCCTGCCCGCTCTTTTTGGGCGTGATCGTAAGCTGGCTGTCATAGATCAGAACCGACTCGATCTCTCCGTTTTCCAGCATTTCAATAAAGTGATTGTATGTGATCTCTTCATTGGACGCGGCGTTCATCGTGCGCATGAACCAGCTGATCATCAGCACAAGCGCTAAGCTCGCCAGCAGCACAAAGAGAAAATTCTGCTTCTTCTGCGGACCGTTTCCGTTATTGCCCCCGCCGTTTCCGCCGTTCTGATTTCCCCCCTGATTTCCGCCGTTTCCCGGTCCTCCGGGACGGTTATCATATTCGTTCAGATTATTTTCCATTTTCATTCCCCGCGTAAGCTTTTCACACGCTTCTTCCTTTGATAGTCAGTCTCGTCCAAATCATTTCTTCTCATTCATTGTTGGACAACTCTTATTTATTATATGGATAGAACCGCCATAAATCAACCTTTCTTTTGTGAAAAGAAAATGAATTGTTACAACGGATTATTTATAGTTGTACAAGGCTTCGGATTCGGTTAAAATAGACAATGAGCAAAGACCGGTCGATAGGATAGCCGCAAAAGGCGGCATGGAGGCGTACAATGAAAAAACACCGCATAGATGCCTGTGATCTGATATTCCTGTGCACACTGATCCCGATTACTTTCTTTTTACTGTGGAAATGTCCGTACGGCTATGGCGGATTAGACGAGCCCTTTTATCTGACACTGGCACAGCGTCTTTCCATGGGAGACGCACTGCTCTCGGATGAATGGAACCTTTCACAGCTTAGCGCCGTTCTTCTTTTACCCTTTTACCGTCTCCACAGACTGCTCTTCGGCACAACGGAAGGGATCGTCCTGCACTTTCGCTATCTTTATACTGCCGTGCAGCTATTGACTGCCGCGCTTATGTACCTCGCGCTCAGGCGCTTTCGTTACGGCGCCGTGTGTGCGGTTCTTATCTTTGTCATTTATACTCCCTACGATGTGATGGCGCTGTCCTATAATACCTTTGCGCTTATGGCGGTCACGCTCTGCCTTTCCATTCTTTCATGCTGTAAAAAAGACGGGCGCGCCGGTTTTCTTCTTGCGGGTTTTTGCTATGCCGTGTCGGTCATTGCCAATCCGTATATTTTCCTGATTTATTTATTTGTTCTGGTTTCGTATTTCGCAGCGTTTTGTGTCAGAGCATTCCGCCGCCGGCAGAACGTCCGCTCCGCGCCCCGTGATCTGCCGTCCGGAACGCCCTCGGCATCTGCCGCTGATACGGCAGAAGACGGCATATTTCATATATGGGGACGCGGTCTGCTTATTTTTACGATCGGAGCGGCAGTTCCCGCAATATACCTGTTCATCCTTGTTTTCAGCCGCGCCGGAATCAGCACGATCCTGAATAATTTATCCGCCATTCTTCAGGATCCCGAACACGCTTCACGTTCCGCAGCAGAGATCCTCTACAGCATTTTCTATGCCATGCGCAGCACATTCGGCATGTTTATCGCCGTATGGTTCCTGCTGACCGCGCTCTCACTGATCGACCGTAAAAAAACACATGCGTGGATGTACTTCTGCATGACTGCGCTCATCACGGCAACTGCTGTCATGATTTATATCCCCTCCATCCAGACCGATTATAACTATATCATGTTTCCAATCACACTCTGCGGACTTTCCGCCTATCTGCTGACTTCGAAAAAAAATCACCGCGTATTCCTGTTTCTATGGTGTTTCGGTATGTTCTATGCCTTTTGTCTCGGCTGTGCATCCAATCAGGGAGGAAACGCAATCTGCATGGGTATGCCCGCCGCCGCAGCCGGCAGTGTGCTTCTGATCCGGAGTTTCATAAAAGAGCAGTTTTCCCTTTACCGGGACTTTGAACATCGTGATCATACGGAACCGGACCGCGAAGCATCCGGAAAAACCGCCGGAAGCGTCCGCATGAAGACTAACCGCTTCACGGCACCGCTTGCCGCCGGGGTCGCTGCTCTGCTGTTCCTCTCCCAGCTTGGCGCCGAGTGCTATGCAAAAGCCGTGCATGCCTTTTGGGAGCCATCGGTTGACGCACTGGATATCAGGATCACTGGCGGACCCTTAAAGGGCGTATATACCACAAAAGAACATGCAGATGCTTATGATATGCTGCTTGCGGAGATCGAACCTTACCGGAACGGCTCTGACTCCCCCGTGCTCTTCGTAAGTTCCAGCCCGTGGTGCTATCTGTACGCAGACCGCCCCTACGGTGTATACTCCTCCTGGATCTCAACACTCTCTTCGGACTCAGATATAGGCGCGCCGCTGTTGATCGACCGTCTCGGTGAATATTACCGGCTGCACCCCGACCGGATCCCGACAGATATCTATATTGCTAAAAACGACATTTGGGGAGACCGGCTGTATGGAACAGCCGAATGGAAAAACGGCTATCCGCTCGCGGCATGGCTGCTCACCTATACGAATATCGATCCGTCCCCGCTCTATCCCCATGACTGTGAAGAATGGAAGATCCTTTATTCCGTGACGGAATCCGGACACGGCTTTCATATGAAACGGATCATTCTGCCCGATTAGGGTGATTTTTCTCTTTTTCTTTTTCTTTTTTTAGAAATAAGTAGATTTTTGTCTGCGAACCGTTATATAATGGTGATATATTGTTTTTTGACGTCACAAACTCACAGGCTGAGAAAGGAGCATAGTTATTACTATGGCAGTCAAGTATGTCTTTGTCACCGGCGGCGTTGTGTCCGGACTCGGAAAGGGAATCACGGCCGCATCACTTGGCAGATTATTGAAAGCACGCGGCTATAAAGTCACGATGCAGAAATTTGACCCCTATATCAACATTGACCCCGGAACGATGAATCCGGTTCAGCATGGCGAAGTGTTTGTCACTGACGACGGCACGGAGACCGATTTGGATCTTGGACATTACGAGCGTTTTATCGACGAAAATCTGGATAAAAACTCCAATGTGACCACCGGCAAAATTTACTGGTCCGTTTTGCAGAAGGAGCGGCGTGGGGATTATGGCGGCGGGACCGTGCAGGTCATCCCGCATATCACCAACGAGATCAAGAGCCGTTTTTACCGCAATTTTACCGACGATGAAACGAGAATTGCCATCATTGAAGTCGGCGGTACGGTCGGCGATATCGAATCCCAGCCGTTCCTTGAGGCGATCCGCCAGTTTCAGCATGAAGTCGGCCGCAATAACGCGATCCTGATCCATGTAACGCTGATTCCGTATCTTCGTGCTTCCCAGGAAATGAAGACAAAGCCGACACAGGCAAGCGTTAAAGAGCTGCAGGGCTTGGGACTGCGCCCCGACATCATCGTGTGCCGCAGCGAATACCCCTTAAACCAGCACTTGAAAGATAAGATCGCATTATTCTGTAACGTTCCGAACAGTCATGTATTGCAGAATCTGGATGTGGAGCATCTCTATGAAGCGCCCCTCGCAATGGAAAAGGAACACCTTGCTTCCGTTGCGTGTGAATGTCTGGAGCTGGAACAGCGTGAGCCGGACTTAAAAGACTGGAGCGCAATGGTAGAAGATCTCCGCAGCCCGACGGACGAGGTCACGATCGCTTTAGTCGGCAAATATACCGCTCTGCACGACGCTTACATCAGCGTCGTGGAAGCGCTCAAGCACGGCGGGATCCCGAATCATGCAACGGTCAATATCAAATGGATCGATTCGGAAACTGTTACCGGGGAAAATGTGGCGGGACTGCTGACAGGCGTCAACGGAATTCTGGTCCCGGGCGGCTTTGGGGACCGCGGCATCGACGGTATGCTTTTGGCGATCCAATATGCCCGCACAAATAACATCCCATACCTCGGACTCTGCCTCGGTATGCAGCTTTCCATCGTTGAGTATGCAAGAAATGTTGTCGGCTTTGAAGACGCACACAGCATAGAATTGGACGCAGGGACACTTCATCCGGTCATCGCCCTGATGCCCGACCAAAATGGCGTTGAAGATATCGGCGGCACTTTGAGGCTTGGCACCTATCCGTGCGTGTTGGACGACTGCTCTTTGGCGTACAGACTCTACGGTGAAAAAACCATTGAGGAGCGTCACAGGCACCGCTATGAAGTGAATAACGATTACCGCGCCGTACTGACTGAAAAAGGCATGAGGCTTTCCGGATTATCACCTGACGGAAGGATCGTTGAAATGTGCGAGATTCCGTCCCACCCGTTTTTTATCGCGACACAGGCGCACCCGGAATTAAAATCCAGACCAAACCGTCCTCATCCGCTTTTCAAAGGCTTTGTCGCGGCAGCATTACAAAATAAAAATAATAAATAGCTTTTCATCAGACCTTAATAAAAAAGAAGGCTGCCGCACCATGTACAGTGCGGCAGCCTTCTTTTTTTATCTATCGTTATCCCACATGGAAAAATTTCATACTATTGTTCAGGTCATTGGCAATCATATTCAATTTCTCAGCATCCTCTGCAATCTCCGCCATCATCCTGTTTGCTTTGACCGTAGACTCAGACGTTTCCTCCGAGCTTGCCGCATTCTCCTCGGCGATCGCACTTAAATTCTGTACGATATCCTCCACGCTGATCCGCGCCTCATCCAAATGCTGCGTCATAGTATGAATTTCATTGATGCTGCTCATGGAGGATTCAATTCCGCCCTGGACTTCTGTAAAGATCTCATCCGTCCTTCGCACGCGCTCTCCCTGCAGATTCATGATTTCTTTTACCTGATCCATTGTTCCGACTGCACGGTTGGAATTCTCGATCAGAACCGCTACAATGTCTTCGATCCGTTTTGCCGATGAATTAGTCTGCTCAGACAACTTCTGTATCTGTGTAGCAACGACCGCAAAACCTCTTCCCGTATCCCCGGCCCGCGCCGCCTCTATCGTCGCATTCAGTGATAAAAGACCCGTTTCTTCCGCAATGCTTGTGATCAGTTGCGAGGCCTCCCTGATCTTCTCCGCCGATTCGTTTGTCATATTTGTCTGATGATAAATCGTCTCTATCGCCTCACGTGCTTTCTCGTTGATCTCATTTAGTTCGGAAAGCGTCTCCGAAGCCTGTCTCCCTGTCTCGCGCATCTTCGCCGCATTCTCATTTAATACAACGGACTGTCCTTTCGTCTCCTCGACCATCTGTCCCATCTCAGTGACATTCCCGGTCGCATTCTGCGTCTCTCTCGCCTGCGTCCCCGCCGTGACCGCAATCTCCTGTACCGCTCTCTCCACATGTCCGACCGTCTCCGCAGAACCCAGTGCGGAATCCTGCATCCGCGAAGCGGCCTCGATCAAAGTCGCACTGTGTCCCTGAATGACCGAAACGATACGCACCAGTTCCTCGCGCAATCCCGATATGCTGCGGCTCATAACGCCGATCTCATCTCTGCGTCTTAATTGTCCGCCTCCCATCTCCACGGTCAGATCGCCATGCGCGATCTTATCCACGGCCTGTACGCCCTTATTTAATGTCTTCGTGATCACGCCCACGACAAGGATGGCTGCAATGATCCATAAGACCCCCATCCCGACCGTCACAAGGAGGATCGTCAGCTGCACCTGATGAATCGCCGAATTCAGATCCTCCTGACGCCTCGCGATCATGATCATCCCGACGGGAGGCTCCGTTGACAGATTAATGATAGGCTGGTAATATGCCATATATGCCTCTCCGTTGATCATAATATGACTGTCCAGACTTCCCTGACCGTTAACAAGCACGGACTCCATAATACGATTCTTTACCGGTATATCAGTCAGACGCTCCCCATTGGCATCGGCAAGGGACGACAGCATCACATCCGTTCCATAATACACAGTCACTTCCATATTGCTGTCTTTTACAGAATCCACAATATCCGTATTTTGGGAAAGATTCATGGTATTTCCCTTTTTGAAATTGCCGTTTTCGTCAAGGCGGTAGTTCCCTTTGGCGCCATAATCATAAATATTTAGGACCGAGATGGCTGTCGCACGCATTCCCGAATAGTTCTGCTCCTCCATCGCATCACGGATCTGCGCGGAAGACACAAGAAAAATAAGAATGCCCATTAACACGATCGGGGCAATGGATAAAATCAGTATTTTGGATTTCAGCTTCATAATGTGTTCCTCCCGCGCTACTCTTTCGCCTTTATGATCAAATCGTTCCTGATAAGATGATTGTAACACAGGGAAGGACTTCCCGAAAGCGCTTTCGTATATTTTCGAAACAATGCTGTTCCAACGTCCCCATTCTGGCAAGAAATTCCAACGATCGATCGTTGGAAATACACTCTTAAGGACGATCGCTATATCCAAATGCCTTCAAAAAGAGGCGAATAACTGCTTTTTGAAGGCATTTGCTGTTTAGATAGAAGCATCAAAGATTTTACAATTTTTTATTTCACATTTCTCTCATGCACGGAAGACATATTACTTTGTCCCGTATCACTTTCATAATACCATCATAACCCGCACTTTCACCGAAGCGCTCCCGGGAAGATGCCACAATAACTGTCATATCCAGGGCCAGCAGCGTACTCTCAATTTCTTTCGCTGTTTTTACCGGCAGTCCCGATAACATCTCATCCGCTGTCAAGAGACGCGGTCTGCGGATCAGCGCTCTCGCAATTGCGATCCTCTGACGTCCGCCTTCCGGCAATTCTTTTCCACTATCCGTAATCTGCGTATCCAGTCCCTTAGGCAGTTTTTCTATCAGCCCGGATAACCCTGCCATTTCAACCGCACGTGCCACTTCCTCTTCCGAATGATCATCTTCTAGACAGATATTATTTCGTATCGTATCATTCAATAAAGAAATGTCCCGGTTGATAACCGCTACTCCCTCATGAAACTCTTTCTCAGAAAAATGACGCAGTTCCACATCGTCATACAGAATTTGTCCTTCATAGTTCCTGTACACTCCTGTGAGCAGATTCAGCAGCGTCGTCTTTCCCACTCCCGTTCTCCCGGTCAGTAAGTACTTTTTACCATAAACAAGGCACAGGTCAAACGGCTTAAAGACGACTTTTTCTCCGAAAGAAAAGGAAAGATTCTGACAAATAATATCCATTTCAAATATAAAATGCTCATTATCCCCCGTTTCACGTCCGTATATCACGCCCTGTCCTTCCCATAATTCCGCATCCTGTTCTGCATTCCGCCTTTTTAAGAGACTCCCCACAACATAGCTGTTAGTTTCCGTAAATAAGACTGACACACTTTTCGCAATCTCATTAGCAATCAATACAAGAAGTGTTGCGTATCCCAAAGAAACAGCATCCTCCGGCATTCCCAACGCAGCATAAATAAGACTAATTATAGTAACCAGTGCACCAAACCACTTACAGATTATTCTCCGCAACATCCGGCTAATGCAGCCTGCAACTCCCGCCGCAAGAACGGTCGGAATCAGTATCACCAGCAAAAGCCGCCAGTCCATGATCAAAAGACACAGCACTGCGACCATTACAACATAAATATTTTTTATGACTTCCTTAAGCGCATCAAAGTGTTCCGCGCTATAGATATCTATATCGTCAACCAAAAGTGAAATATACTCATCCATTGCCTGCTCCGTATAATACCGATAGCGAAATCCGGGTGTCCTTCCAAAGTCTGCCCTGACTACCGATCTCACGCGCCTTATATGGAAGATCAGCTCTTTTGCAATCAGAAAAAGCAATACTGCGGGAATCAGAATAAAGAGCGCCGCATATCCGGCGGCACTTCCGACCCATACAAAAATCAGTTTTCCTAAAAGTCCTGTCATTGCGCTATAAACCACATCCATGGCCAGACAGCAAATAGCGGGCAGGAAACAGGCAATTATGAACCACATTTTCATTCTTCTCATTGGTAGTATCCTCTCCTTATCAAATAATTTCATTTGAGTAGTTTATCTTTTGAAAACACCGCATAATCCCTTGTCAACTCCCACTACTACTTTAATCTTCTGGAAGCAAAAATGCCATGACGTTTTTGGAAAATTTTTCCGAAAACGTCATGGTATTTGATGCATGAAGCTCTTATACTTTACTCATAACAACAGTCGACCCTACATAAAGTTTTATGTAGATTCAACCATTTTTCATTGACAAAGGAGGAATTATTTATGAATATCAAAAAACGTTTTGTTGCAATCTGCTTGGTCACTGCGGCCGCATTATCGCTGGTTTTATCCACACCCGCAAAGTGCACTAAAATTACCGAAGGCGGACAGTCCAGCCTCCTTTGCGATCTCTATGAGGAACCCGTTGCAAAGAGGTGTTGACGCTCATCTTCTCTCTACTTTGCACAATTTTTCGTAGGATTTCCTTGGAATGTCCGAATTATTTCCAAGCAGTTCTTCGCAGTAAAACGCATATCGGTAATGCCGCAGAGCGAACGCCTTATCCCCAAGGCGTTCGTTTGCGTTTGCAATATTATTGACAAACAACCCCATATCCGACATTTTGCGGCTCGCAAAGCACAACGCTATCCCCTCATAGGAATAACGGATGCACTCCTCATTCCGCCCCTCCCTGCCAAGTAAAATACTCAACTGCGCCAGAACGCCCATAAAAGTGCGAAAGTGAAATTCCGGCCGCACCGCGCTCATATGATAGTAAACATACAGTCTCTCCGCAAGATAGATCCCGTCCCCCAGCTCTCCCATACAGCGCAAAGCGTTGATCACCTGAAGCATGATCGAAATCTCTTCGCTTGTAAAAACCGTGCACCAAAACGCCTCCGGCCACTCCCTGACGTTCTCCGTCAGCGTATAATCCGAAATCGTCAGACTAAGAAGAAGCAGCAGCCTGCCCACCCGCTCCTGCTCGGGAATCCCCTTTAGCGCCAGTTCGATCAGATAGTAAATCTCCCCAAGATACTGCCTGTTATAGCGGCTCTCCATATCGAGCTGCGCTTTCAGCCGCCCAGCCGCCTTCTTTGCCTTCTGCCACTGCTTTGTCTCGATCAGCGCGTCCAGACGAAAGCGCTCCTCCAGCAGCCGGAAATCCTTTGCCTCGATCACGCTATAATAATACTCGCTCCGCACCTCCAGCTTTTTCGTAAGCGCACGGAAATTTCTGCGGCTCGGCGCCCGTTTTCCGGTCACGATCCGCGATAAGGTCTCCGGTGTGCAGATTCCCTCGCTTAACACCTCCTGCGTCAGCCCCCTCTGTTTTCTTCTGCGCTCGATCACTTCCCTAAGCAGCTCCGGTTCCTGCCATAGGTCCCAGATATATCCGCCCTCCAGCCAATTATCCGCGTAAGACGACGATGCCTCTTTTGCTTCTGCTTCCTTTACGCCATGCTCCGTCCCGTCCGCCGGCTGATCTTCCCTTTGCACCGTACACGCCGTACTCCCGGCGCATCCCTGTAATGTCAATGCGCCCTCGGCACTCATAACGCCTGCACCGTCCATATGCCCTGACTCTCTGTCCATGGACCACAGTTCCTTTCGCATCTCGCGCCATGAAGCAAGCTGTTCCTTCCTCTTTGCGACCTCCTGCCCCTTTCCAAGCTTTTCCGCAGATTCAATATAGGCGTTAAGCAATTGCTCGCCGCAAATAAAATACCGCAGAGGCAGCATCATCCGGAATGCGCGCCCGGTGATCACATAAATCTCCTGATCCCGGTTTCTTTCCTGCAAATATGGCAGATAAGCGGACACCAGGCGGGGATAGACTTTCACACGCTCCTGTTCATCCTCAAAATATTCATATACATAATCTATCAAAAACTTCATCAGCGCGGCGGATATCTCCTCATCGCCATAGTACTCCTGCCATAACAAGAGCGCACTGATTTCCTGCACGCACAGCATACACTGAGGGCGCAATAATCCCCTAAAACCGGGAATCGTCGCACAGACAGCCCGCCGAAAATAATCCGTCGCGCCCTCTCTATCTCCCCGAAGCCTTTCTTGCAGCAGTCCACGCACCATTAATGTAAACTGTTCCTGAAGCGGCTCATTTAATTCCTTATCCGCCGTCTCACGGTCCAAAATGAGCCTTTCCAGCCCTGACCAGTCACGATCCGCTATCCGGTTCAACACTTGCAGTCTCCAGTCAAAATAGCGATATTCCGCATCCGTCAAAACGGACACAAATTTATCGGGCGATTTTCCAAGCCGCTGCATCATCGCAGACAGCAGAAGCCTGTCCATCCGCCTCTCACCTGACAAATAGCGGGTAAGCGTTGCGTTTGAACAGAGACCTCTGCACAGCTCTGTCTGATTCGCATGATGCTCTTCTATTGTACTGTTGAATAAATCTGTCAGGGTTTGTTCCATGGCTGCCACCAATTTCTCATAAGTTAGCGTTTCAATCACTTCAAAATACAAATCGACTGTGCAGGCATCACGAGCACTCCGCCTTCCAGCGTGATCACTTCCCCGTTCAAGGTCAGATAGCCCCTGATCTGCATATCGGCAAGTTCACTTCCCGTAAGTGTCACCTTAATCTCCTCTTTCGAGTTATTATATACGATGCCGATCGTACTTCCGTCATAAGTCTTCGTGATGGCCGCCTGATACGCATCACATAACGACTCCACGATCGTAATCGTTCCACGGGCAATCTCAGGATTCTCATTACGCAGTCTCAATGCTCTTTTATAATAATTGTAAATACTCATTCCGTCAATACGCTGTTCTTCCACTCCCGGGAACGCCGATGTAATTCCGTCATCCGCATCCTTAGGACCATTTGTCATTCCCGTCGGATCCGTATCGGACCAGATCATTGGCAGGCGCTTATTTTCATCCTTCTGTCCGGAGCTCTTCATGCCGATCTCTTCCCCGTAATATACAAACGGATTCCCGTTCATCATCATCAGAAGCCCACATGCCATCTTTATGTCATTCTGATTGCTGAGCAGCGCATTCGACACGCGCCCCATATCGTGGTTCGTAATAAACGGTGCATCAATAAATTCCGCGTTCATTTCACTGAATAAATCCTGATAACGCAGCATATCCTTGACAAAATTGCTTGCCACATACGTTCCGCGCGCCGCCAGAATAATTTTTCCTTCCGCTCCCGCAGCATCAAAATTAAACATGCTCGGTGTTCCGCTTCCATAATATGCCTGAATCGTATTCGCTCCTGCCCAGACTTCGGACACCATGTAAAAATCAGGATTCAAACTCTTACAATAGGTATACAGCCAGTTCAATGCCTCCGTGTTGAATTCCGTATCGCCCTCTTCAAAGTGCAGCGCCGCATCCATCCGGAAGCCGTCAACGCCCTTATCGATCCAAAATTTTGCAACATCCTCAAGCTCCTTCCTCAACGCCTCGCAGCTCAAATTGAGATCGGGCATCTCCGACCAGAACGATCCCTCATAATACCAGTCACAGCCGCGGATATCATAATAAGTGCTGTCCACGCGCTCTTTGGTAAAATGATAATACTCCACATACGGACACTCCGCAGGATCAGGCTCTGCTCCGTCCTCCAGCCCGCGCAGATACGCACATGCCTGCGTAAACCACGGGTGCTGGGATGATGAATGATTGATGACCACATCAATGACCAGCCGGATCCCCCTGTTATGGCATTCCTGAACAAGGCGCTCAAAGTCTTCCATCGTACCATATTCCTGATCGATCTCACAGTAATTCTTTACATCATATTTATGATAAGTCGTCGAAGGCATGACCGGCATCAGCCAAATCCCGTTAAATCCCATATCGGCAATATAGTCCAGCTTCTCTGTCACGCCGTTTAAGTCCCCGATACCGTCCCCATCCGAATCATAAAACGAGTAAACAAATATCTCATAATAATTTCTGTAATTATCGTCAATGATGTTCAGTTCCTGCTCGTAATCATAACTGACCGGATTGACCGTAATCACGCCGTCCTGCGCGTCTGTACCGGTCTGCTCACCCTGATCATCCTGCTGTTCCTGACCATCCTGCCCGCCGTTCACCGGCGTTTTTCCACATCCGCCAAGCATTCCCAGCACCAACGCTGCAGCCAGTACCATACATAGTAAACGTTTTTTCATTCCCGTGCTCCTCTCTTTTATACCTCTGCCCTCAGACGAAACATTTCTGATAGCAACCACCCTTATGCTTTCTGTTTCTGTCAAAATCGGCAGTCCCCAACCGGAGACTGCCGATCATACACTTATTATAACAGATTCTGTCCTGCAGCGCATCTGCTGCATCAAAATCCCTGAATATTTTTGGCATCAGCCCTTGACAGCGCCGCCGGTCACACCTTCCACATAATATTTCTGCAATGCCATGAACAACGCCGTTACCGGAACTGCTACCAAGATACCGCCCGCGCAGAATCTTGTGAAATATCCCTGATAATCACTGGTCCATACCCATCTCTGCAATGCGACCGCAACGTTGTAGCCCTTCTCGTAACCGAGCGCTACATAGGAAGCGAATACATAGTCACACCAAGGTGCCATAAACGCAACCAACGCCGTGTAAATGATGATCGGCTTGGAAAGCGGTACGATCATGCCGATAAATATCTTTGCCCTTGATGCACCGTCAATTCTGGCAGCCTCATCCAAAGACTTCGGAATCGTATCAAAATAGCCCTTGCAGACATAATAACCCATACCGGAGCTCGCCACCGAGATCAGAATCAATCCCGGAACCGAACCTGCCTGTGTCAGGCCAAACTGCTTCAACAGGAAGTATAAGCAGATCATCGTAAGGAAGCCCGGGAACATTCCTAAAACCAGCCACAGATTCATCAGGGCTTTACGCATCTTGAAACGCATTCTCGAAAGCGCATAGCTCACGCATAATACGAAGATCGTCTGACCGATCGCCACAAAGACTGCGATGATCAAAGTGTTCCCATACCATCTTAAAAAGTTGCTCTCTCCGTTCAGCAGGAAGGTATAGGAGTCAAGCGAAAACTGCTTAGGCACCAAATAGTTGACCATTCCTCCAAACTCCGTCTTATAAGAGCGGAAGCTCTGAAAAATCAGGCATACGAACGGAAACAGCCATATAATGCTGATGACGGTAAGTATCGCATAGGCAATTGCATTGGACAGCTTTTTATGCTGCTTGTGCAGCTTCTTTTCTTTTTTCATTGGAAGCCCTCCTCATCTCTGACTGACGGTAACACATTATATACCGTAACCGATACGACTGCCACAACCACGAATACCATGATACCGATGACCGCTGCCATCTTATAGTTCGTATCCTGAACCGTCATCTTATAGAGCCAGGTGACAAGCAAGTCGGTGTAACCCGCTCCTTCTGTCAACGCAAGCGACTGCGGTTTTCCCTGATTCAAAAGGAAAATTACGTTAAAGTTATTTAAGTTGCCTGTAAACTGCGTTAACAGATACGGTCCCGTCACGAACAACATATAAGGAAGCGTAATCTTGCGGAATGTTTGGAACGGACTCGCACCGTCAATCTTGGCACTCTCATACAGCTCTTCCGGAATATTCATCAAAAGTCCTGTCGTAATGAGCATGACATACGGAAGTCCGACCCATAAGTTGATGATCAGGATCGTCGGTCTTGCCCAAGAAGCCTTTGTCCAAAACGG
The DNA here is from genome assembly GCA_003979345.1 of Lachnospiraceae bacterium. Lineage (GTDB taxonomy): Bacteria > Bacillota > Clostridia > Lachnospirales > Lachnospiraceae > DLAJ01. The sequence continues at coordinate 425 of RYVZ01000029.1, read as the reverse complement.
AAGCGCCGTGTCGATCCAGCCCCATTTCATAAGGTAGGAGTTCACCAAACCATCCACCGCAAACATCTTGCCGACATACAAAAGCGATACAAACTGCGGCACCGCAATCGTCATGACAAGAATGGTACGCCACATTTTCTTGAATTTAATACCTTTTTTATTGATGAGAATCGCAACTGCCATTCCCAAAAAGTACGTCAGGAAGGTTGCAAAAAACGCCCACACTAACGTCCAGTTCAACACCGTCACAAACGTCTTGCCAAAGCCTGCCGTACCCAAGGAAAAGATGTTTTTGAAGTTATCAAATCCCACCCATGTGAACAGGTTCGTCGGTGACTGATGAGCCGCGTCATAATTCGTAAATGCCACGCAAACCATGAATACGATCGGCAACAGCACAAACAAAAATACGCCCGTTACAGGCA
>RYVZ01000055.1 GCA_003979345.1 Lachnospiraceae bacterium | reverse complement strand
TGCTTTGGGTAGACATACCCATTTATCAATTACAATTTGCGGAAACTCAAGTTTTTTTCGAGACGTGCATGCGAAGATGTGTGTGCACACACTTTTTTAACGACGTGTGCACAGGCATTTGCGGACATTTGCACAGGGGCGCTTTCACAGCCTTTAAGAGTTTACACCTATTTTCAGGGCTACCTGTACATTTCCAATAAATCCTCTGCCGCTTTGTGATCCAGTCCTGCTTCCTTTTCAAGCAGATTCAGGATCATTTCACGATCCATACCCTGCTTTTTGTAAGAAGCAATCAGCAGGCGATATAAGTTCTGCTCTGCATGATCGGCTCTCTGCTTCACTTCCGCAGCTTCCTGCTCTGCTTTGGCGGCTTTCTGCTCTGCTTCCCTTAACTCCTGACGCGCTTCCTCCAATTCCTGTCTTGCTTCGGCATTTTCCTGTCTCGCTTCCTCTAGTTCCTGTCTTGCTTCAGCGGTGTTGCGGCGCTCCAGCTGTATATCCATCTTCTCCATGTTCTCCCACAGATATCCCATATTGCCAGCCTCCATTTCTCTCACGAGTCCTGTCGTCTCTTCCTCCGTCAGGTTCAGTCTCCTGCAGAGGCTTCTTACCGTGGAAATGATGATCTCCGCAACGTCCACCGGCGCCCTCTTCAAACACTTTCCTTAACATTTGATCCGCTGCCTTCTGTAACGTTCTTTCCGATCGAATATTTCCCATATATCTTATAACTCTTTCTTCTGTACAATATTTATACAATCCGTCGCTACAGATAAGAAATTTCTGTCCTTTCACGATCCGGTCTGTTCTCACATGAACAGACACCGTCGTTTTCACGCCAAGCGCCTGCGTCAGCTTTCCGCTGTTTCTATGAACCGCTATTTCTTCTTTCGCATAAGTTTCTGTTACCTCTGGGAGATTGTCCCATATATCATCCACCGTTAGTCTTCTAATCCGCCGTCGCGTATAAGTGTAAATCCGGCAGTCTCCTATGGAAAAAGACGCATAACAACCGTCTACGATAAGGAGAACTGCTACGGCTGCACCACAGATTTAGCCTTGATTGTATCTCTCATAAATTTCCCGATTCACGTCTATAATTACATCCTTGACCTGTACAAATAGCATCTGAAAATCCGACAGCAAACCACCTTTTATGATGCCCTGCCAAAAACTCTGAAACCTTGCTGCCACGGTGCCGCTTGTAAGCTCTCCTCTACTGTGTCCGCCCATTCCGTCCGCCAATACAAATAATCCTGTCGTACCCTTCACAAAAGCCGCAACAGCATCCTGATTTACATTACGGCACAGCCCCCTGTCCGTCCTTACTTCATATATCATCCCTGTTCCAAGTTTCTTTGACATATACAGATCCCGCTATTCTATTGTCAGACGATACTCAGATCGTCCGATTTTCATAGTGCTTCCCATTGTCACCTCAGCCTCAGATTGAATCCTTGTCCCATTGACAAAGGTGCCGTTAGAAGAACTCCGATATCCATGTGAGCTCCGACTCCAAAGTTCACACTGCCAGTTACATCTACTTTTGTTCCTAACAAACCAACGCCACCCGTTGCGGATGCTTCCGCCACAATTGCTTCTGCGGAAAGTTTTGCTTTCGCATTCGGATTAAAGCTGCCATCCTCATCCCAAATTCCGACGCCCGCCTTTCCCTTTAATTCCGCTTTGCCCAGCGACACATCGGTGCTGCCATGCGCACCAAGCATATCGCTGCCAAGCTGCCCTGCCGCGCTTGCAGTAAGCGCCGTAAGCGACATTCCAATCTCTGCTTCCGCGCCTCCCGGTGTAAGTTTTGCGGACATATGCTCCTCCGCTTTCATAAAGTCCGCATAATAAGTATAACTTCCCCAATCCGTCTCCACATTACCGTCTTTTCCAAAGTGAAGCAAACTTCCCTCTTTACTCACAGAATTTGACCAAGGCGTGATATTTTCGAGAACTTCCTTCCGCTTCTGCGCGTCAGTTTTTTCTTTGTCGGCTTCTTTCTTTTCCTTCTCCTTTTTAACCAGTTTCCCGTTTATTAATTCATAATGTGCTTCCTTCCAATTATCCTTTTTCTTCTCATCCCACTTTTCCTATATGGTATGTCCAAATTCTCCGATCTTATTTTTTCTTTCCCATTCCTCATCTTTCAGTATCTCATTTATCATCCATACCGTTCCCATTCCCGGGAACCGCGCATTGATGGCAAATCCCTTTCCTACCGTGGTTACCGCATTCCAAATGTTCTCCCCTGTAATCGGGTGATCATTTGCATACCCGCAGATGCGGCGCTCGGTTTACTCATACTCATCCCGGACGTTTGCCAATGCTGCACGCATTTTCTTCATGTCGGACTGATAACTGCCCACCGTATCGGCAAGCTTCCCAATTTATGATATAGATTTTCCCTTCCCCGTAGGTGAAAGTCCAAACCGTTTCTGACGAACCGGATATCATCTGCAAATTTGGAAAGTGTTACCGCCATCTTCTGTTCTTCGTCCATCCTCTGCTTTAAGCCGGACAGCGTTACATGAAATTTTCCATTGCTTTTCTTCCCTATCCTTTACTCCATCCATGAGCCGTCATAATCTGCCAGCATCCCATGATCTATCCCGGTTCCAAAAAACCAAAGCCCCGTGTAGGAACGGTACATGCCTTCTTCCACGCTTAACTGCGTATTTTTTCCTTCCGCATCAACTACCGTAATGCTGACATCAGAATCTGACAGACCGTTGGTATTATGCAGCATATATCCGACTCCGTCCGCCACTTCGAGATTATAGAATCCACCTGTATGATATAACGTTATCCTCACACTTCCCTGCGTCCCGGTAATGGCGGTCTCCATTTCCCCCACCAGTGTTCCGTCAAATACCAGTTGCTCTGTGCCTGCGCTCTCTTCTACATAAACAGGCAGAAACTCTGCTCCGTCATCCGTCCTGCCGGTCAAATTCACATCCAGTTCCATCAGACTGCCGTCATCATATGTGCCGTCCCATGTGATCAGGATTGTAATCGCTCCGTTCTTATCCTGCGTGTCTATGTCCGGTTCGGCATCCCCCTCATTTGATTCCGGAAATAAGGAAGCCTGCACAATACCCTCCACATCACTTTTGTAGGTTTCCAGTTCTCCCGAATCGGTCTGTGCCACGCCGCGCTCCAAAGAATCTAACGCCGATTCATAATCCCCCATTGCTATGTATGCGTCAGCCAGTGCCTGATAGACTTCCGCGTTATTCGGTTTTATCTCGATCGTTGCTTCATATTCCGCAATCGCCTGCTCATATTGAAGCTCGTCCATATAGCGCTGCGCGAAATCCATATGCCTTTGATAGCTTCTTCTGTCGCTGCCGGATGTTATCAATGCTGTTATAGTTACGATTACCGTAATGAGCAGTATTCCCGCTGTAAGTCCCATGATGATTTTTGTTCGTTTTTTCATTAGCGTCCCCCACATATCGTCAAATTTTTATTATAACCCAGCACCATTGAAGATGTCTTATCTGCGTTCCAAATAACAATCCCTGCACGATTTGCCATCCGTGTCATACTTATTGACCATATAATACTGTGCGAAACCGTCCGCATCGTAATAAGTAGTGCACCTTCATCATTTACGAACTGCGGTTCCAGGGAATCTTTACAGGAAGGGCATTCATAAGTTGCTGCAAGGTAATCCACGCGTTCCGGATATGCGGGATGGAAAACAAGCTCTGTGCGGACAGTCTCAGTTCCGATCGGAACCATCTGCGTCCCGCAGACAGGACAGTTCTTATCCTTGTCAGCCAGTGTATCGGGCACAACCTCCCTGCGTTGGAGATTGTCGAACATCTCCGCATAAGAAGCTTTGGACTTACGTTCCCGTTTGTGGGCGGAAACATGGATCACTTCCGGCTCTGACAAAGGAATATTGTTCCCATAATTCGTATCTGCATCCGCTATTTACTGCCATAAAGAGTGGTACGATTATCCGGTTCTAAATACACACTGTACTCATACTTTCCCCAACTCAGCTCCACTTCTTGATAGCATCCCACATATGCATCAGCAAGTCCTATGTACGCCTGTTCATTGTTGGGTTCAATTTCAATTACCGCCTCGAACGTAGCAACTGCCGCTTCATAGTCAAGTTCACTTAAATAGTGGCTGCCCTCTTTTAGGTGTTTTCTTATCTTAGTACTATCTGCATTCAAAAAATCGCCACAGCTACCATACCAATCAAAGTAAGCATGGCTGTTACTGCACCAATCATGATAATGGGCTTTTTGGTTTTACTTTGATCACGAGTTTATCGTTTATCAGAACTGCTTTTTTATCCTCCAATACAGGTACCATATCAGTCATTATCTCTATGATTGATTTTTCTTCAGACTGATCAATGGAATCATCCGCTGGACTTGGCTGTATCAAGACTATTCTTTCACCACATTTACCACAAAACTTAGCTCCCTCCGTCAGCCCACATCCACACTTTCTGCAAAACACTGCTCTGCACTCCCTAGCCTGCAAAAATGCGCAAAAAACCGCTTATAATTGAGCAAAGCAATTTTCTTGCCCAATTATAAGCGGTTTTATAATCCTAATAGCTTTCTCCTTTACATACCTAGTCTGTCCATCTGTAAAATTATCTCTTGTATACATTTATATTGTCAATCCTCTTTAATAGTTTTTACTATTTGCAACACAATATAATTACTTCAAACTACCGACTATAATTATAAAGTTACCAAATACTCCTGTCAAGATAAAATATAGAATTTTTTTCCAACTAACGACAATGCATTCATTAAAGACAGCGTTTTCCAATGTACTCAAACAAACCATTACCGTTACCTAACTTCTTCGCAAAATTAACTTTTTTCTTATTTTTTCAAATACTTCTACTTCTTCTTTCTCCATTCTCTTACATATTGTTTTCTCATTTACAAACTCAATAATATCCTTCAACGGCTCATTGTTCTTGAATTTTTTATCCAGTTTACATATATATTCTTTGGATATTTTGCAATACGGAAGCGTAATATTCTTAAATTCGCTTGGAGTCAGCTCACTGACGCCTCCGCCATAATACCGTCCATGAAATTCACACTCGGCCAAAGTCATAGAATTAAAAAGGCAAAAGACCAGACTTGCCGCATCATATTTTTTATCCACCGGATATGATACCCAGCATCAGTCGTATGGACATTTGCACGATTTACATAGATCCGAGGTATTTTTCCGTATCGCTAAAAGAAAACAACCTCTCCCTTTCTGACGATTGGCACACTTAAAGTGCTCTTTCAACTTTACGCCCCCAATGATCTCCTCTCCTGCCTGCTCCAAATATTCGCGCAGCTTCTGCGGTAATGCCTCTTTCTCTCGTGCCAAATCCAATAAGTATAAGGGCTTATCCGTTTATGCATATAAGAAATTTTCAGGGTAAGCGCTCCCATCGAAGTACTTACCCTGAAAATACCGGCAACTGATAATAAGTCTGAAATTTCTATCCTACGCGAAAATCCTAAAACCGCACCATCACCAGCCAAAGGCACATGTGGTATACTATACCAGCTGAGCCTGTACCGCCGTCAGCGCCACAACACCGACGATATCCTGCCAGGAACATCCGCGGGATAAATCGTTGACCGGCTTAGCGATACCTTGAAGCATCGGTCCGTACGCTTCCGCGCCGGCAAGTCGCTGCACGAGCTTATATCCGATATTTCCGCAGTCTAAGTTCGGGAAAATCAGCACATTTGCTTTGCCGCCGACCTCGGAGCCCGGGGATTTTGATTTTGAAACCGACGGTACCAGCGCGGCATCCGCCTGCAGTTCTCCGTCAATACAGAGATTCGGATACTGCTCATGCGCGATCCGTGTTGCCTCCACGACTTTATCGACAAGCGGATGCTTCGCGCTCCCTTTTGTCGAATGAGAAAGCATGGCAATGATGGGTTTGGCTCCGATCAGACTCTTAAAACTCTTTGCCGATGTGTCAGCGATCGCGGCAAGCTCCTCCGCCGTCGGATCCTGATTTAAGCCGCAGTCCGCAAATAAGAATGTTCCGTGATCCCCGTATTCACAGTTCGGCACGTCCATGATAAAGAACCCTGACACGAGCTTTACGCCCGGCGCCGTCTTTAAGATCTGCAATGCCGGACGCAGCGTATCCGCCGTCGCATGACAGGCGCCTGCAACCATGCCGTCCGCATCATTACATTTTACCATCATGACACCGAACGTCAGATAATCTTTAGACAGCGCTTCTCTGGCCGCCTCCTGCGTCATGCCCTTTTCCTTGCGAAGCTCATAAAGCACGTTTACATATTCGTCAAATTTATAAAATTCATCCGGATCAACGATCTGCGCGCCATCCAGGTCAAGTTCCAGCCATCCCGCGCCGTCCAATATCTTTTCCCTTTTTCCGACTAAAATAAGGTCAGCGATATCCTCTTCCAAAATATGGGCAGCCGCAATAAGCGTCCTTTTATCGTTCGTCTCCGGCAGAACCACCGTCTTTTTATCCATCCTGGCCTTTTCTTTCATCGAATCAATGAATGCCATGTGCCATCCCCCTTTTCACAAATCTGATATGTGTTTCTATGCATATCGCATATTCCTATTCCATTATATCTGTATTCCTCAAAGAAACAAGTTTTTTTCCTGTTTTTTTTCCTGTTTTTTTATGGTATATATAATTGTATATTCGCCGTGCATAATTTCCTTGGACAAAACTGTTCTGACTAATACGGATGACGTCCAAAATATCACGCACACAATCAGCCCGCTTAAAGGAGTAACATCATGAAGATCGCCGCAGTTATTGCCGAATATAATCCTTTTCACAACGGACATGCCTACCAGCTTCGGCTGATCAAAGAGCAATACGGATATGATTACATTATCGTCGTGATGAGCGGCGACTTTACGCAGCGCGGCGAACCGGCTATCATTGATAAATATGCGCGCACACAGATGGCACTTTCGGGCGGCGCCGATCTCGTCCTCGAACTGCCTGCCTATTATGCCTGTGCCAGCGCAGAATACTTTGCCACGGGCGCCGTATCCCTGCTCGACGGACTTTCCTGTGTGGATGCGTTGTTCTTTGGCTCCGAAAGCGAAGATACGGACACATCCTGCCCGAATCCGCCCGCCCTGTTATCGCATGCCGCATCCATTCTCTTAAAAGAACCCCCGGAATACCGCCGCGTGCTTTCCGACTCTCTGAGGCAGGGTCATAATTATGCCGCCGCGCGCATGGAAGCTCTGACTGCCATGTTAAACGATTACACTTTACAGACCGCATTAGCAGGCGCATACGCGGAGCAAAATACCCTGCCGGTATCGGATAATGCTAAATGCTGCTCCCACAACTTATCCACCATCCTCTCCCTGCCAAATAATACGCTTGGAATTGAATATTGTAAGTCGATTCTGCGTCTTAACAGTACGATCAAACCTTATGCCATAAAGCGGGTCGGAAGCAGTTATCACGATACGGACATAAACGGCAGTTATGCCGGAGCCGAAGCTGTCCGCACTCTCCTGCTCCGTCAGCCCTGCCCTGATGCGCCTGCGCAGGATCCCTCTGTTTTTTCCTCTAAATCCACCGTTTTTAATACAAGCTCCGTTTCAAGCACGGCTGTCTTTTATAATACAGACGACATTCTGTCCCGGCTTTATGCCCTTGTTCCCACAGACGCAGCACAGACGCTTTCCGGGCAATATCAGGCACACGCACTGATACATCCGGACGATTTCTCCTCCCTGATGCACTACAGGCTCCTGTTGGAATCATCCCGTCTGGAACAATATGCCGACTGCCCGCAGGAACTGGCAAACCGCATCCGCACCCTGACTCCCTCGCTGCTTGATCTGCCGGTCACCGGCATGATCGGCACACTTAAAACAAAAGCTTATACCCACACGCGCATCAGCAGGGCGCTGACCCACCTGCTGCTCAATATGACCGGCGAAAACCTCTCCTTATTTACGAATCAACATACCCACGCATATCTCACGCATGCGCGTATTCTCGGCTTCCGTAAGGATTCCTGCGGAACATTGCTCTCTGCCGTCAAAGAGAACACCCGCATCCCGCTTATCACAAAGCCGTCCGATTACCATCCTGCGGGCGCGGCGGCGGCGATCTATGAGGCGGATCTTTTTGCGTCCCACATTTATCAGAATATCGCCGCAAAAAAATCATGCAGCACCTTCCGTCATGAACTGACACGCACACCGCTCATTCTCTCATGAAGCGTTTTGCCAAGTGCTTTTTTGAGTTATTGACGCAAACCCTTGTTAATACGGCAGGAAAAGGGGCGCAAAATGCGTCTGTGGACGTTTAGAAGCCGTTTTCGCGGGTGGGTGGTAAAAAACCCTTACCCGGTGGTTTTTCGTGTCTGCAACGCCTTAAAAATCAAGCCTTTTCAAGCCCTATTGCGTAACATTCCATTCTGTTCCTTGGGAGAGATCGGGGGCGCGGGGCAGAGCCACCGCAAAACCTACCGCCAGCCGCCGAAGTAGTGCAGACGGTTTTGCCGTTAGAATGAAGCGGACGAAAGCGGGGCAGGATTGTCAAATCCTGTTCCCCGTTTTCGGCGGCGAAATGGCAACGGCAAAAATCCAGACGGTCAAGGGTTTAAGAGTGGAGATTTTTTCGCGCACTTTGCGAAAAAATACTACTCGTCCCTTGACGGTCTGGATAGTCGGAACGGACATAGAACAGGGATTGTTTTTCATAATTGAGCATGGTATAATTTTTCTCGGCGCAAACCGATAAATCAAAACTTATAGTAGGTAATTGCGAAACAAGTTCAAAATCTTGATTCCAATAGGGTAAAGGCCCGGT
>RYVZ01000007.1 GCA_003979345.1 Lachnospiraceae bacterium | reverse complement strand
TATTCGTTGCGGCGGCCAATTTTCTTGGCGCTCAAAAAGCCCTTGTTCATCAGCCGCGACAGCAGTACAATCAAGGTATTCTTTTGACACGGTTTGCCTTTTGCCGCCAGCCCGTCCATGATATAAGGGAACAGCGTCACCTCCTCCGGGTTTCCCCATACGATTTTCATAATTTCAAGTTCGGCGTCGGAAATTTGCTGTATCATGGGTTCAACCTCCTTGATGTATAACATAGTGTTGATGATCAAAGTATAACGCGGCGTTGTCTTTTTGTCAAGCACGCTTTTGACAAAAGAAGATAAAAGCACGTTTCCTCTAATAAGATTTGTCAAGTGGTGGTGTGGATTATTTCTGACTTTTCTCAAGGCTTTCATTGATAACCAGCCTCTATAGCCTGTCCTTAAAGTTCTAGTCAGTATCTTCGTTAAAATGTATCTTGATGATGTAAGTTGTATTCCCCAACAGTCAAAACTGCGATAATTTTATTCAACTTAGAATTGAGATTTCATATATTCCAAGGGATTTAATAATTGTTATATTTTATTATCAAATATCTCTCAAGCCCTTGAAAACGCTAAGTTTGTCGCAGGTGAGCTTTCCCTTATTGTTTCCCTTGTATTATATTGTCCCATGAGTGTTTACGGACTCTGATAAGGGCAAATACAAGGGAAAGAAAATCTTATAAAACAGTATAACACAAAATGAAAACGACATGGTGAACTGATTAAAATGCTTCTGATTTTTGTAACAAATGATTGATTGAACGATAAGGAGATTTGATACGATGAGAACGATATTTGCAGAATACAATCCACACAGAAACAGCATTGATGTATATACCAGTGCTGGCTATATGCTTCGCATTGACTGTTGGGATGCCGAAAAGAATTTAAAGACTACACCCGGATCAGATTGTGCGTTGAACGCGCTTGCCATTGATGAACCGCTTGAATATGCAAGATTGTATCTTGATGGAACGATGCAAATGTGGATAGATGCGGAAGATTCATTGGATTTATAATATCGAAAAAGATACCATAGCTAAATACACCTATGGTATCTTTTTCTTATGCTTTTATCACAAATTAGATTCGCCATGTATGCAATGATTTTATCCACTGTGGATTGAAGTGATTTACGATTTCACTGTGTCCGATATCAAGTAGTTTGATTTGAACTATGTCCTCATCAGATAAAGAAAAATCGAATACATCAATATTCTGTGCTATGCGGTCTGCATGTACAGTTTTAGGAATCACTACTACACCTCATTGAATATTCCAGCGAAGTTTTATTAATTCTTTCTTTTCAGCAATTCCCAGATAAATAATTGCTAATATAACTGTCACTGTTTCGCTGATTAATAAGCTCCACCATATTCCATTAATTCCAATTGCCTTACCCAAAATTGATGCAAGAGGAAGTAAAATAATAACCTGTCTTAGTGCAGAAATTATTAGGCTGGATATTCCTCTTGAAAATCCCTGTAATGCATAGCATGTCATAACAGATACTCCTCCTAAGATAAAGCTAAGCCCCAGTATACGCAATGCCGTCACACCAAGTGAAAACATTTCCTCTGATGGTGCAAATGCTGATATTAACTGCACAGGCAACATTTCCATAATAATCAAACCAACCAACCTATCAAAGCTGAATATGCCCCACTAAGACGGATAACCCTCCTAATCCGGTCTGCATGTTTGGCTCCAAGATTAAATGCTACAATTGGAATCAGGGCATTATTCAACCCAAAAATTGTCATATATACAAACGTCTGTAATTTGAAATATGCACCAAACACTTCTGTTGAAGTTGTCGAAAAATTAAGCAGAAGCTTATTAATTCCAAAACACATGACGCTGGACATTGACTGCATAATAATTGTTGGAATTCCGACAGTACAAATCCCTTTAAAATAATAACTCTCTAATTCAATTGATTTATAATTAAATTGTACATCTTTATTCTTTGCCAGATTAAAATATAATCCCAATAACATTGCTATAATCTGTCCTACTACTGTAGCTATTGCTGCACCTCTGGTTCCCATTGCGGGTAAGCCAAAATATCCAAAAATAAGAATCGGATCTAAGATAATATTAATAACTGCACCAACCATCTGCATTACCATTGTATAAGAAGTACGACCTGTAGATTGTAAGATTTTTTCAAATATCAACTGAAACATTTGTCCAAATCCAAAAACACAAATAACTGTAAGATAATCTACTCCCATAGAAATAATATTTGATCCCGGAACGTGAGAGCTGGCCGCCTGACCTGTTTGTGAACAGATGCTGTTCCTGTGCATCGGCAAGGCTGATCTTCCAGCGCCGCATGAGATACTTTATCAGCTATTGGAACAACAGGAGGATATGCTCCTCCAATGAGGGGCTTCCTCCTATGGTCAAGAGGCAGAGATATTATGAATCTATGGATACTGCAGCTTAGACATTGATATCCTTGTAAAAAAAGTGTCAACCAATATTGACAATATCACCGTTTCGCCCATCTGTCCCAAAATCCTTTATTGTCTTTCATAATTCCCTCTTCTTGTAAACAGCCTCTTTTTCTCATATGACGCCCAGTTTACGCTCATTACATCATACCCTGCCTCCGCAATGACCTTGCGAAGCTCCGGTTCGGGTATCTCCCTCTCCGCCAGGATGACGGTTTCTTTCCTTGTGTACGAACTGGTCACTTTCTTTACCGGAAAGGCGTTTCGCACCGCCTCATTAATATGCGCCTCACACATACCGCACGCCATCCCGTCAATACCCACTATGATCTTAACCATAAAACATCCCTCTCTTTTCTTTCTGGTTAGCAAAATCTAACCCCTGCTTTTCAAAAATGCGGCACACCTATCAGTGGCCGCTGATTAAATTTTATAACATCCTTTTTTACGCCAGACCTTGCGCCGCCCTCCCCAAAGTGTTAGGATTAGCTCACGGGCGGGTTTCCGTTCCGGAAAGGAGTACAATGATACCATGAGTTATATCCAGCACAAAGCCGAGGAATCCCTTGAGGATTACCTCGAAACAATACTGATCTTAAGCAGACGCCTCTCTGTGGTACGCTCCATCGACGTAGCCACGGAGTTGAACTTTTCAAAACCAAGCGTGAGCGTTGCCGTGAAAAACCTGAAAAACCGTGGCTACATTACCGTTTCGGAAGAAGGGTATCTCCATCTGACGGACGAAGGGCGAAAAATCGCGGAAAGCGTCTATGAACGCCACACCCTTCTGACGGACTGGCTGGTCCATTTGGGCGTCGATCCCAAAGTTGCCGCAAATGATGCCTGCAAGATGGAGCACGACATCACACCGGAAAGCTATGAGGCAATGAAAAAATGCATCCTGTCCGTTTTGGGGCGTGGCTGAAGCACGATTTTCCGCCATGCACTTGAACCGGCTGAACTGTTGCAACAAATCCTGAATACTTTTCATACTGATTGCAAGCGTTGATGTATTGTGCAGCAGCGTCGAGGATGCGGGCTGCAAAAAATCCACCGACACCAAGCAAAATCAGTGCCGTATTTCTTCTTTCCGGCTCTACAAAACGCGCCTTGTCCTCCGGCAGCACTTCTGAACAATATTCGTCAACGCCGACCTTCTCCGCAATCGCACGGGCTGTCCGTTCACTGTCGCCCGTCATCATCACAATCTTGCCAATCCCGCACTCCCGCAGCGCGCTGACCGCGCCGCCACCTCTGTCCGTAATGGGTCTTCAATACAGATGAACGTGGTATTTCGTGTCCATTCTTGCTCAGCCTGTGATATAATCTTCCGCATATGGATTTTTCACATTATTCTCCTGCGTGAGACTTAGAACTTCTAAAGCAAGGCAGCCTCTGCTGCCTTGCTTTAGAAGTTCTTCGCGCGCTGTTATTGATGTTTATAACCGGTATACAATGTCATAATAAGGCAGCCAATCATCGCCCATACCCAAAATCGGTGTTTCTTCATATTTGCTCCCATTTGCGTGCTTTAGCACGCACTCAAATCAGGGAGGTTGAAACGAATTTCTTTCAACCTTTCCACCGCCCTTTATCTAAGTGTCCTTATTTTTGTAAAGTTTCCGGCTTTGCAGGGTGACAGACGCCATTCATAGTGCAGCCCGCGCAGCCGCAGCCACAGGCTGATCTTCCTTTTCTCTTACCGCGTACCATACTGACAATGACAACCGCCACCACAATGACCAGCACCGCACTGACTATGATCGTCGCCATATTTTCCATAAGCCATGTAAGCATCAAAATGCCTCCCGTCCTTTTTTATTCCTAACCCCTGGCGCACTTTGGCGCGCATATCAATCAAAATTTGGAAGCCTGTATGGCAGCCCGGATAGAAGCGGGCTGCCATACCGTTCCTGCACTCTGTATCTCCGTTCGTAAACGTTTTTATCTTTTTATGAATTTACCACCTTCACTTTTCTCGTCAGCTTAGTCGCTTCCTTATACGGTCTGAACAGCATATAAACCATACCGCCAAGAATAATGAGAGCCGCAAGCAGACCGATCACATTCAGGTTACCCGTAAACGCCGAGCCGATCTGATAAACCATCAGCGCCGCCGCATAAGCCAAACCGCACTGGTAACCGATCGCGAACCATGTCCATTTCGCACTGTTCATCTCCCGCTTGATCGCACCGATCGCCGCAAAGCAGGGCGCGCACAGAAGGTTGAACACAAGGAAGGAATATCCCGCTATCATACTGAAGTTCGCCGCGATCTCAGGCCATCCGCCGGGATAAAGGATACCCATTGTTCCGACGATATTTTCTTTTGCCACCAAACCGGTAATGGACGCCACTGCCGCCTGCCAGTTCCCCCATCCAAGCGGTATGAAGATCCACGAGATCGCACTGCCGACCGCCGCAAGGAGCGACTGGTCCATTTCCTCCTCGCCAAGCATCCGGAAGCCGTCAGATGTAAATCCAAAGTATGTCGTAAACCAGATCACGATGGTGGAGAGCAGGATGATCGTGCCTGCTTTCTTAATAAAGGACCATCCGCGTTCCCACATGGAACGAAGCACATTGCCCACCGTTGGCATATGGTAAGCCGGAAGCTCCATGACGAAAGGAGCCGGGTCTCCGGAAAACATTTTCGTCTTCTTTAACATAATACCGGAAATAATGATCGCCGCCATACCAATGAAATACGCGCTGGTCGCCACCCATGCGGAACCGCCAAAGATCGCACCGGCAACCATGGAGATAAACGGAACCTTCGCACCGCACGGGATAAAAGTTGTCGTCATGATCGTCATGCGGCGGTCACGCTCGTTCTCAATCGTTCTGGACGCCATAATGCCCGGAATGCCGCATCCGGTACCGATCAGCATCGGGATAAAGGACTTTCCGGACAAGCCAAACTTGCGGAAGATCCGGTCAAGCACGAAAGCGATACGCGCCATATAGCCGCATGCTTCAAGGAATGCAAGGAGCAGGAACAGAACAAGCATCTGCGGCACAAATCCCAAAACCGCGCCCACACCGGCGACAATACCGTCGTTAATGAGTCCTGCCAGCCAGTCCGCCGCACCAACAGCCTCAAGTCCGTTACCCACAAGCACCGGAATACCCGGAACCCATATGCCGTAAGCCGCCGGGTCAGGTTCTTCGCCATACTGTTCCATCACGGCAAGCGCATTCGAGTAATCGGTAAGGGACGCCGTCTCCACCGTTACCTCCAGCGTTTCCTCATCCGCCACCTCATAAGGGAAGTCACCTGTGGGAGCCGTACCATTTTCTTCCACATAGACGTCGTAACCATCTACAATCAGCGCCGCATCGCCGTACTCCTCAGCCGCCTCTCCATAGGCAGATGAGCCGATGCCAAGCAGATGGAATCCGTCGCCGAACAGCCCGTCATTTGCCCAGTCCGTGGCGGCGCTTCCCACTGTCACCATGGAAATATAGTAGACCAGAAACATGATCACCGCAAAGATCGGCAGTCCCAGGAAACGGTTAGTGACAATCCTGTCTATCTTATCGGAGTTTGTCAGCCTTCCTGCGGATTTTTTCTTCAGGCACCCTTTGATAATGCTCCCAATATAAATATACCTTTCATTGGTGATGATGGATTCCGCATCGTCATCCATTTCCTCTTCGACCGATCTGATATCCGTCTCGATATGGGAAAGAATGTCTTCTCCCGGCTTCAACTGCTCTAATACTTTATCGTCCCTCTCAAACAGCTTGATGGCATACCACCGCTGCTGTTCTTCCGGCAGTCCGTGTACCGCAGCCTCCTCGATATGTGCGAGCGCATGTTCCACCGTTCCCGAAAACGTGTGCATCGGAACGGTCTTACCATTCTTTGCCGCGTCGACCGCAGCCTCCGCAGCCTCCATGGTCCCGTTTCCCTTTAAGGCGGAAATCTCAACAACCTTACATCCTAACTGCCTTGACAGCTCTGCCGTATTGATCTTATCTCCGTTTTTCTCCACCACGTCCATCATGTTGATGGCAACGACAACAGGGATGCCAAGCTCGGTAAGCTGGGTCGTCAGGTACAGATTCCTCTCTAAGTTTGTACCGTCAATGATGTTCAAAATCGCATCGGGACGCTCGCCGATCAGGTAATTCCTCGCCACTACCTCTTCCAGTGTATAGGGGGAAAGGGAATAAATACCCGGAAGGTCAGTGATGGTCACGCCGTCATGCTTCTTTAATTTTCCTTCCTTCTTCTCCACCGTAACCCCCGGCCAGTTCCCGACAAACTGATTGGAACCTGTCAAGGCATTGAATAATGTCGTCTTCCCGCAGTTCGGGTTGCCCGCAAGGGCGATTCGCATATTCATAATTTTTCCTCTCCTTCTTATTAGTTATCTCTAACCAATAGTTAGAAAATAAAGGGGATCATTCCCCCAGTTATACAAACACCTCCGAAGAATGCCGCCTTTTCAGGCACTCTTCCGCGCCTACAGGGTCTGCTATGCAAACCTGAAACTTCTTAGCGGATGTACTTTAACAGCTTAGAAGTTCTTTACGCGCTCTCGACTTCAATCATTTCCGCATCCGCTTTCCTGATGGAAAGTTCATAGCCGCGGACAGTCACCTCAATCGGGTCACCTAAAGGCGCCACCTTACGGATCTGCACATCAACCCCTTTGGTCAGCCCCATGTCCATGATCCGGCGCTTGACCGCCCCCTCGCCGTGGAGCTTTACGACCCGGACGGTATCGCCGACCTTCGATTCTCTCAGTGTCTTCATTTTGATAACTACACTCCTTTCTTTGTGTGGGAACTTGTGCCGTCAGGCGCAATTCTCGGTTGAAGACTTCAATTTTCAACCAGTCCCCCTCATTCCATAATAGTATTTTTGATTATGGAATCCTTTTTTGGGATTCTATAATATTAAAAACATTTAGCAAACCCTTGCAGTATTCTTTACCGCAGAAGTTTTCTTCATGTTCTACTCAGACCATAATCTTCTGCGCCATCTCTTTGCTGACCGCAATGCGGGAATCCTTCACGTTGACGATGACATTGCCCCCAATGGCATTGATTACCGTGACTGCCCCTCCCACGACAAAACCGAGGTTTTCCAAATGTGCCTTAACCTCCTGCTTTCCCCCGATTTTCCTAATAATGTTTTCCTCTCCGACTTCTGCTAATGTAAGCGGCATCATGTGTTCCTCCATTCCGAAACGTTTTACATTGAGGAGCGCGAGCAGAATTTCAAAGTTTTCCGAAGGAATACTTTATTCTGCTTCTGCATCATACGACATCTTTGATGTCGCGAATCTGTGACGTTTCGGCACAAATTCGCGGTTGAATAAATTGCTATCAAGTAATTTATTCAACTTATCACCTTCTTTGAGAATATGTATTAGTTTTTACTAACCCAATGTGAAAAACAACGGATGCCAGACTCTGTCAGACATCCTTATGTTTCATAAGAGTTAGCACTCGCTAACCACGTATTATAATATGACTTCCCTTAATCCTTGTCAACGCTATTTTTATAACTTACGCAAGTTTCATCATACTAGCCAATACGTTAGGGAATGCTAACTCATTATTTTGTGCAAAATATCCACAATCCCTACGCCAGCGCCGCACCCGAAGCCTTACGGCCGGACAGGGCGTCTCTGTCTGTAAGTGCCAAACAGCGCAATCTTTTTTCCAGCGAGCTTTCCCTCACAGGTGATAAACATAGGTTCAAAATCCCCTCCTCAAGCTGCTCTGCGCCCATGAAAGGACAACCAAACGCCACCGCGTCATATCCGTCCGCTGCATCAAACTCGCCGCAGACAGCCCACGACGAGCCGGTCAAACGAGCGGTGTTTCTGGATTGCCTCCCAGTACAGGCGCGTGCATTTTTTGTACTGCGCAAACTTGCGCTGCGCGGTTTCCACGTTTCCATAGACTTTCCATACCCCGATGCATTTTGCCCCCGCCGGATTCATTACCATTTATTCCTGCTCCGCCTGAGCCGGACGATACCCCTCGCCGTTTTCTTTTCTTCCCTGTCTTTCTTGTAGTATCATAATCGCTGGAGCAGCCCTGCCTGAGACGGATTTCAAACAATGTGCCGCCCGTCATTTCCCGGATCTTCCGGCAATGTCCCTTTGTGTGTCCCGTGTAAGAAAAACATGCAATACAACGGTTACCTCAGATTTAATCTGAAAAAGTCCTCCATCTTATCAAACGGAATGACATTCATATTATCATACAGGTCCGTATGAACGGCATCCGGAATAAGGAGCAGTTCACCTAAGTCCGCCTCCAGCAGATTAACTGCTTTTGGACCGCAGTAGGTGTAATGAATGCCTGTTCTGCCGCCTTATTAAAGCTTCCGGCATCTGCTACACGGATAAATGTCTCCAATTGTGGATTATACATCCTGCCGCGCCTCCCAATCCCTGCTCATCTCAGGCGTCCAAAACGGCACCTGCTGCCAGCGTTCTTCCTCCCTCGCGTACTCGCCGTTGATCCAGTCAACCGCCGTGCCGATGCCCTCAGCCGTAAAAGGAAAATCCTCATGATACTCGGTTCCCGCATTATGCTTTCCATAAGAAAAAGGTCCTTCCCAAATGGTCGCCCGGAGCACGGTCTTTAGCTCATCGTCACCAACCGGTTTTCCTTCCGTTTCCCGTGCGGCGCGCTCCTCATCCGTATACGGCACTGCCGCTTTCCCCATCCGGTACCGCAAACCGGACAGACTCCCGAAATAGTCCGTCTTCTTAAAAAAGTTCAGCGGCATAAAACTCTCTTTATCGATCATCGAATCTCCCCAGCTTTATACTCATCTCCATGATTTCGCTTGCGAAATCTCAAATCCAGATGTGAAATGCCGCATTTCAGGCATTTCTCGGTGTGAGATTTAGATGTTCTTTGCGAAACAGCCTCTGCTGTGAGCATTAGAACATCTTCTCACACTACATTCTCTCTGGCGCCGCAAATCCCAAAAGCTCAATGCAGGCTTCCAATACATCCTTGGTCAGCATGAGCAGTGCGATCCAGCCCCCCTGCGTCTTTTCATTGGTCTCAGTCAGAATCTTGGTCTCATGATAAAAACGGTTGAACGCATTAGAGAGATCATAAATATATGCGCAGACCCTGTGCGGCGCAAGCTCTTCTACCGCTCCCGCGATCATGGCGTTAAATCCGGCAAGTGCAAGCATCAGGGCTTTTTCCGATTCGCTCTTTGCCTCCGACAGCCTATGACCGGCAAGCGTTTTTCCGCCCTCTGTATATTTCGTCAGGATCGACTTGATCCGCACGATCGTATAGAGGATATACGGTCCGGTATCGCCCTCAAAGGAAGTGAAGCGGTCCACGTCAAAAATATAGTCCTTTGACGCCTGATTCGAAAGATCGCCATACTTGATCGCCGAAAGTCCGACGATATCCGCCGTAGCGCGCGCCTCCTCCTCAGACTCCGCATGCCCCTCCATGATCTTACGGAACATTTCTTCTTTGATCTCGCGGATCAGCGTTTCCAGACGCATAACGCCGCCCTCGCGCGTTTTGAACGGTTTGCCGTCTTTGCCGTTGACCGTTCCAAAGCTGATATGCACAAGTTCTGTCTCCGGCTGTACCAATCCCGTCTTTCTCGCACAGCGAAATACCTGCTCAAAATATAAATCCTGCCGCTTATCGGTCAGGTAAATGATCATATCCGGCTGATACTGCGCCATCCGGTCCTTGATCGTCGCAAGGTCGGTTGTGTTATAGAGCGCCGCTCCATCCGATTTTAAGAGAATACAGGGCGGAACCTCCTTCGTATCACTTTCCTCTTTGACATCCACAACAAGCGCGCCGTCACTCAGATAGGCGTAACCGCCTTTCTTCATTTCCTCCACCATCACGGGAATCAGCTCATGCACATCGGATTCTCCTTTCCACAGATCAAAGGATACATCCAGCTCGTCATAATTCTTTTTCAAGTCAGCGATCGATACCGCTATAATATGCTTCCATAACGCACGGTAACCACGCACGCCGCTCTGCAGCCTCTGCGTTGCTTCCATTGCTTTTTGCTTATAGTCCGCATCCTCTTTGGACTTTGCGCTCGCCGACGGATAGATCTCCTCCAGTTCCGAAATCGTAAACGGCGCCTCATGAGGGTACTCTCCCGCAAATTCATCATCAAAATAAGGAAGCTTCGGTTTTCTTAACGAAAGCTCATAAATGATGAGCCCCATCTGAAGCCCCCAGTCTCCCATATGGATATCGCCGATGACCTCATGCCCCGCATAGCGGCAGATGCGCTTGATGCTCTCGCCGATGACTGCGGAACGCAGATGCCCGACATGGAGCGGTTTCGCCACATTCGGTCCGCCGTAATCGATGATGATCTTTTTAACGCCGCCTGCAGGCTCAAACCCAAATTTCTCCGCCGTCCGCATCCCATTCAGATAATCCGCCACGCAGGATTCGGAAAGCTTCAGATTCAGGAAACCGGGCGCCGCAACGCAGACTTCCGCAAATATGGAATGATCTTTTAATGCTTCCGCCGCTTCCCCGGCAATGATCATGGGCGCTTTATGATACTGCTTTGCCCCCGCCATCGCCCCGTTGCACTGATACTCGCATAAATCGGGACGGTTAGAGACTGTCACGCGCCCAAGCTCAGGCGCATACCCCGCCGCTTCAAATGCCTTTCCCATTTCCTCCGATAACAATTCCAATAATGGTTTCATGATTTGTCATATACTCCTCTCTATCAGTCTTCGGCTTTTCTCCGCTCACGCTCCGCCCTCGAAAAAACACAGCCGCAGTAGTCCTGCCGGTAAAGCCCGAACTGCGCCGACAATTCAATCGAACGTTTATAACCGTTTTTCTTTTTGAAATCGGAATACAGATACGGCACACCGTATTCTTCCGCAAGCCTTCCGCCGATGTCGTTTAACGCGGCTGCATGTTTCAGCGGGCTGATTGAAAGCGTTGTCGTGAAAAAATCGAACCTGCCGCGCGCCGCCGTCTGTGCGGTCTCCCGCAGGCGCAGCTCATAGCAGTGCAGGCAGCGCTCCCCGCCCTCCGGACATTGCTCAAAGCCTTTTACTATTTCAAAAAAATCCTGCGGACAGTACCGCCCCTCCATGATTTCGATGCGCTGCGCGTCCGCAGTCGAGTGCATCCCGTCAAAACGCCCGCTTTCTATCTGCTCATTGTATGCCGCGATCAGACGTTTTTCTTCCGCAGCGCGTTTCTCATATTCCGCCTGTTCCGTAATGTTCGGATTAAAAAAGAACACAGTGATACGAAAGTATTCCCGCAGATACTCCAAACAATAACTGCTGCATGGCGCGCAGCAGCTATGCAGCAGCAGAGAATGCTTTCCGGCGGGCATGCCGCCTAAAAGACGGTCAAGCTCCTTCTGATAATTTCGTTTGTTTTGCAGTCTGTCACGACCGGCTGCATCTTTACCGGACTCCTGCGCAGCCGGTCGCCCCTTCCTGCCATTTTGCGCCGCCTCACTCATTTCCTCTATGAAACTCCCTCCATGACTTCGCAATAGCTTTGGATATATTTTTCCGCCGGAACCGGTTTCGCATAATAATAGCCCTGTACACGCCTGCAACCGATGCTCCGGAGCAGTTCTACCTGCTGCTCGTTCTCGACGCCCTCGCAGATCACTTCCATGCCGAGTCCGTCCGCCATCTCAATGATCTTATGCAGGATCAATGTACTCGAATCCGATGTGACTGCCTCGCTGAAAAATTCCCGGTCGATCTTTAAGACGTCAAAAGGCATATCCTTTAATGTGTTCAGCGAAGAATATCCCGAACCGAAATCATCCATCGACAGCTTGATGCCTTCCTTTTTCATTGCCCGAAGCACGGAAATCATGCGGTCGCGGTCGTCAAACAGCGCCGTCTCTGTGACCTCCAGCTCAATGTATTCTTTCGGGATCCGGCAGGTTTCAAGTAATGTCCTCACACGTTCGATATATTCGGGACTGTGCAGCAGCACACGCGACTGATTCACGGAGATCGGATAGATCACGCCGCCCGCATCAAGAACCGCGCGCATTTTCTTGCACACATTTTCCAACATATAAAAATCGAGCTTTCCGATAAATCCGTTCTTCTCAAACACCGGGATGAACTCATCCGGGAACACCATATTTCCCTCGGGGCGGATCCAGCGCACAAGCGCTTCCGCGCCGGCGACATGATCATTCACGATATCCCATTTTGCCTGAAGATATACTTGAAACTCGCCATTATCAAGCGCCTGCTGCATTTCAGATTCGATCTTATTGACCTTGCTCATATTGCGCATGATCGCGTCCGTATAGTATGCAACACTCTCCACCTCGTTGCCGTTTAGCGAACGCCTCGCCGCATTTGCCCGGTCGATCATGACATCCACGTCACGATCCTGTTTACGCAGCTGATAAATGCCGTACTTCATACGAATCGGATAGGTGATGCCGTTAGCAATCGTGTATTCGTTTACTTCCTTCATATACTGTTCCCGACGCTCGTTGACATCGCTATCGTTCACGGTCAGCGTCACGAACTGGTCAGAATCCATTCTTACACATAATTCTTTCGTTGAATAAACTTTTTTATAAATATCAACACATGCTTTCAGTACATCATCTGCACGCATGTGCCCGTATGCCTCATTTAAGTAGCGGAAATTAGAGATATCAAAGCGTTGGACAATATAAGGCGTCTCACTGTGATTCTGCAGGATATTGGCAACTTCTTTACGGAAATAATTGATGTTCTTCCCTTTCGTGACATCATCCGCATAAGCAATGGTCTCCATTTTGGACGTTACGCCTTTCACATAGATCCATATAAAAAGCACCGCTGTCGCACTCACGGCAAAAAGAAGGAGCAGCATCAGGATGGTCTTTCGGAGAAAACGAAAAATAAAGCTGTTCTGCACATTCAAATCCGTCACGGTCGCTACAGAATATCCTTCCATCTGATCAAGCCCGCAGAGCATGATCAGACAGGTATGGGACTTCTCTGTTTCCACCTCAAGTGACTGCATGGCTTCGGTCTGTGCCGCATGACGCATCTGCTGCACACGGCTTTTAGAATTTCTGCTCCCCTCCGTCAGATCATACATCTGCATAAAAAAGTTGTTAGACGGTACTTGCACAATATTCACGGCACTATTGGCATGATAAGACAGAATCTTCCCCTCGTTTTCGATCAGCCAGCAGGCGCTCTGCGGATGAAGCTCTTCGAACATACTTCCGCCCGCAAGTGCGTTGCAATCGTAAATCGCAGCAAGCGTCCCGCTCTGCCCGTCCTCTTTTGTGATCTGCAGTGGAAATAAAAGGAACAGATCCCCTTCCTCCCACAAATTTTCTATACTATGTACTTTTCCCGATTCCGCCGCCTGTATTTCCTCATATCTTAGCATGATGGCATCCGCATCAAGTCCGGAACCGTCAGCATATATTTTTCCGCCTGTTATATAGACAACCGTCTCAAAACCCCCGGTTCTTCTAGCGAAATCCAAGACTGTTCTATACGATGCAATATTGTCCCCTGAAACTGCTGCCAGGTTTCGTCCGGTCTCTGTGAGCAGCCGCTCCAGATCCGTCACTTTTTCATCGACAAGAGTTTTGGCGTGTTCCACCATCGCAGGCTGTCTTTCTTTCACATTCCTTGCATAAGACTGATACGTCGTGATCAGAAAGATCAGACTGATGATCGCACTCAAAATATATGCTGCAGCCGAGCGGATCACGATATGATACAGGTCGCTGTTCGTCATTTTTAATGATTTCATCCGCTATTTACGTTTTCTCCCGACTATTCTGTTATCTATCTTTTCAAATAATCGCAGTCTTCCTTTCTTGATTCATTATTCGTTCTGTATTTCCGATAAACCGGTCGGATCAGATATCATTTGAATATATTTGCAGAAGCCTTTCTTTTTTTACTGCCACAAATTCCGGTCAGCAGGAACGCTTTGCGATCTGCGCAACATCAATGAGGGTCATCTCTGTATCCCCCGCATGTTCCAGACTTGTCACAAGTGCACGCGCTGTATCGAGCGATGTCAAACAGTTGACGCCGGTCTCGATCGCAGTCCGTCGGATCAAAAATCCGTCTCTGGATTTATCTCTGCCCTGTGTCGGCGTATCAATGACCAGATCGATCCGGTGCCCTAAGATCAGATCCATGACCGTCGGCGACTCCTGATTGATCTTATTGACTTTACGCGCCTTTACTCCCGCATCGGAAAGCGCCTGCGCCGTACTTCTGGTCGCATAAATCTTATAACCTAACTTCTCAAAACGCTGTCCGATCTCGATCGCCTCACCTTTATCCGCATCCTTCACGGTAATGATCATCTGCTTATATTTCGGCAAATCGACTCCCGCTCCGAGAAACGCTTTATACAGCGCTTCACGGAATGTTTTGCCGATACCTAAGCATTCTCCGGTCGATTTCATCTCCGGTCCTAAGCTGATCTCGGCGCCTCTTATTTTTTCAAATGAGAATACCGGCATCTTTATCGCGACATAATCCGCCTCCGGCTGTAAGCCCGGCTCATAACCGAGTCCACGGATCGTATTGCCGATGATGACCTTCGTCGCAAGCTCCACGATCGGTATGCCCGTCACTTTACTGATATACGGAACGGTGCGGCTGGAACGGGGATTGACCTCAATGACATACACCTCGTCACCCACCGCGATAAACTGGATATTGATCAGCCCTCTGACGTGCAGCGCTTTTGCAAGCCTGCGCGAATACTCGGCGATCGTCTCCTTTACCTTATCGCTGACCGTATGCGCCGGATATACGGATATACTGTCTCCCGAATGCACGCCCGTGCGCTCGATATGTTCCATGATGCCCGGAATCAGAATATCCTCTCCGTCACAGACGGCGTCCACTTCCAATTCCTTGCCCATCAGATATTTGTCTACCAGAATCGGATGATCCTGCTCGTAGCGATTGATGACCGCCATAAATTCTTCAATCTCCGCGTCGGATAACGCGATCTGCATGCCCTGCCCGCCCAGCACATAGGACGGTCTGACAAGCACCGGATAGCCGAGCCGGTTCGCGACCTCTTTTGCCTGCTCCGCGGTATAGACCGTGCCGCCCGCCGCACGCGGAATCTCCGTCTCCTGCAGGATCCGGTCGAACAGTTCCCTGTCCTCCGCCGCATCGACGTCCTCCGCCTTTGTGCCGAGGATCGGAACGCCCATCTTCATCAGGCTCTCCGTCAGCTTGATCGCAGTCTGCCCGCCGAACTGGACGACCGCTCCATCCGGCTTCTCGATATTGACGATATTCTCCACATCTTCCGGCGTCAGTGGTTCAAAATACAGCTTATCCGCAATATCAAAATCCGTGCTGACCGTCTCGGGATTGTTGTTGATGATAATGGTCTCATAACCTTCTTTGGCAAACGCCCATGTCGCGTGGACCGAGCAGTAATCAAACTCGATTCCCTGCCCGATGCGGATCGGACCGGAGCCAAGCACGAGTACTTTCTTTTCCGGCTTTGTCTGTACCGCTTCATTTTCGCCGTCATAAACCGAATAGTAATACGGTGTTGCCGCCTCAAATTCCGCAGCGCAGGTATCAACCATCTTATAAGCCGCCACGATACCGTTTTCATAACGCACCTTTTTGATCTCATCCTGCGTCTTCCCGGTCAGGGCAGCAATCACATTGTCCGGAAACTCCATGCGCTTTGCTTCTTTCAAAAGCGGAACCGTGAGTTCCTCTTTCTCCAGTTTGTCCTCCATTGCGACAAGCGCCGCAAGTTTATCAATAAACCAGACGTCCACCATCGTGACAGTATGAATCTCGTCATAGCTTATGCCTTTTCGAAGCGCCTCGGCAATCACGAAAATGCGCTGGTCATCAACGATCTGCAGACGCTGAAGCAGTTCTTCTTTGGTAAGCGCGGTAAAATCATAGCTTCTTAAGCTATCCACATGCTGTTCCAACGAGCGCAGCGCTTTCATGAGCGCTCCCTCGAAGTTCGTACAGATGCTCATGACCTCGCCGGTTGCTTTCATCTGCGTGGTCAATGTTCTTTTGGCAGTAATAAATTTATCGAACGGAAGCCTTGGCAGCTTCACAACGCAATAATCGAGCGTCGGCTCAAAGCTTGCATAAGTCTTGCCCGTGATCGCGTTTTTGATCTCATCAAGCGTATAGCCGAGTGCGATCTTTGCTGCGACTTTTGCGATCGGATACCCCGTCGCTTTCGAAGCCAGTGCAGAAGAACGGCTCACGCGCGGATTGACCTCAATGACACAATACTCAAAACTGGTCGGGTGCAGCGCAAACTGAACGTTGCATCCTCCCGTGATCTCAAGCTCACTGATGATATTAAGCGCGGACGTGCGCAGCATCTGATATTCTTTATCCGAAAGCGTCTGCGACGGTGCGACAACAATACTGTCGCCGGTATGCACGCCGACCGGATCGATATTTTCCATGTTGCAGACCGTGATCACATTGCCCGCGCCGTCCCGCATCACTTCATACTCGATCTCTTTCCACCCCGCGATACAGCGCTCGACAAGCACCTGTCCGACACGGGAAAGACGAAGCCCGTTCTCAAGGATCTCCTCCAACTGCGCCTGATCGTGGGCGATGCCGCCGCCGGAACCTCCAAGTGTGTAAGCCGGACGCAGAACGACCGGATAACCGATCTTTTTCGCAAAAGCCACGCCATCCTCAATACTCTCTACCACGAGGGACGCAGCAACCGGCTCCCCGAGTTTTTCCATCGTATTCTTAAACTCAAGACGGTCTTCCGCCTTTTTGATCGTCATAGCCGTCGTACCGATCAGCTTCACGCCGTGTTCCGCAAGAAAACCGGATTCCGCAAGCTCCATGCCTAAGTTTAAGCCCGCCTGCCCGCCAAGCGTCGGCAGCACGCTGTCCGGCTGCTCTTTTAAGATGATCTGCTCCAAGACGCGCGCAGAAAGCGGTTCTATGTATACTTTATCTGCAATATCCCCGTCCGTCATGATCGTCGCGGGATTGGAGTTGACCAAAATGACCTCGACGCCTTCCTCTTTCAGCGAACGGCATGCCTGTGTGCCGGCATAGTCAAATTCCGCCGCCTGTCCGATCACGATCGGTCCCGAGCCGATCACCAGTACCTTTTTGATATTAGGATTCTTAGGCATTCTTGTATTCCTCCATCATCTTGATAAACCGGTCGAACAGATACGCGGAGTCCTGCGGTCCCGCGCACGCTTCGGGATGGTACTGCACGGTAAAAATCCGTTTGCCCGTATAAGACAAGCCCTCGTTTGTGCCGTCGTTGACGTTGATAAACGCCGGTACCGCAGTCTTGGGATCGAGTTTATCCATATCGACGACATAACCGTGATTCTGCGACGTGATATAGACCCTGCCCGTCGATAAGTCTTTTACCGGATGATTGCCGCCGCGATGTCCGTATTTCATCTTAAACGTATCCGCGCCCGTGGCAAGCGCCATGAGCTGATGACCGAGGCAGATACCGAAAATCGGAATATCCGTCTCATATAGTTTTGCAAGCTGCGCAATGATGTCCGTACACTCCTTCGGGTCGCCGGGACCGTTGCTTAACATAATGCCGTCCGGCTTCGAAGAAATGATGTCTGCTGCCGCCGTGCCTGCCGGCCAGACCGTGACCTGACAGCCCCGCTGGGCAAGGGAATGCGCAATATTGTCTTTTGCGCCGAAGTCGAGCAGCGCGACGCGGAGCCCTGCGCCGTTTAACCCGCGCACAAGCGAAGGACGCTTCTCCCTCGCGTTAAGATCTCCGCCCGCATAGCGCGCGTATTGTTCTGCGTCAAAATGCGACGAACCGGATACAGGACCGTTTTCGGCGAGGTCCTTTGTTCCCTCTATCACATAGGACTCCCTGCAGGTCACTCTCTCGACGACCTTACCGGTCCGATATTCTTTTAATCTGGGAAGAATGGATTCGATGCTGAATTGCTCGTTCGTGGTGATCATGCCGTTCATTGTGCCCTTCTCACGAAGAAGTTTCACAAGGGCGCGTGTATCGATTCCGGCAATGCCCGGCACATCATGCCGCAAAAGAAAGCTCTGGATTGTCTCGTCACTTCTAAAGTTGCTCGGAACTGCAGACAATTCCCTGACAATGAAGCCGTCGGGCCATGGCTGTTTTGACTCCATGTCCTCGTGACAGATCCCGTAATTACCGATCAGCGGATAAGTCATGCATACGGCTTGTCCTGCATAGGACGGATCAGTCAAAACTTCCAAATACCCCGCCATCGAGGTGTTGAACACGATCTCACTGATGACCTCTTTCTCAGCGCCGATCTGATACCCTTCAAACACGGTACCGTCTTCCAAAATCAAGAATGCTGCTTTCATTCGCGTATTCGTTCCCTTCCAAAATCCATAGTCGTCCATAATCAATTTATTATAGCATAGGGCGCGTCCGGCTTCAACAACCGTTCGCGCCCTATCGCGTGGTAAAATAGTACCAGCATGGTGCTCTTCATATTCTGCGTTGTCGTTCTGCAGTCCATGGCCGGAATGCCCGCAAGCAATGTATTCATACGGGATCTGATACTGCGTCAACGCCGCGGTAATGTCTTTCACCAAATCAAGGTATTCGCCCGTCTCAAACATATCAGCCGTGATCTCTTTGCCGGACATCGCATAAAACAATTCCGCTATTTTATCATGGTAATTCTGCTAAATGAGCTTGCAGATATTCAATAAATCTCTTGCCGGCGACAGGCAGACTATGAGCATCTTTATATCCGATTGCAATAGTTCGGTAAATGGGCGGTTCCGTTCTCCGTAATATTTTTCAAAAGCCGCCGTTTCAGGATAAGCGCGAGGGAAGTCCTCTGCTGTACGACGGCTTTTTTCTTTTGCCGTCGCGCGCCAGATTTAGAATTTATTTAACTTATGGATTTGCTCAATTCATAAGCGGCAGACACTGCGGTTTTTCCTTCAGCAAGCACAATCTTTCTCACTCCTTAAAACTTCTCCGCTAAAGCCGCCGCCTGTGCGCAGCCGTCTGTCTTTTCAATGTCGCCAGCGTTCAATACTTCCGGAACTAAAACCTCGCCCACCATCTTCCACTTCATCAGCGCGGCAGAGCGTTCCATGGGGACGCGCACACCGTCAAAAACGGACATATCATCTTCTTCACAACAGGCAATAACCGCGCACTCTTTACCTGCAATATCCTTTCCCCCCACTACAAAAGAGAACAGGCGGTCAATGACCCCTTTGATTTGTGCAGGAATGGAATACCAGTACACAGGCATAGAGAAAACCACTGCATCAGCCTCTAAAATGGCGGGAGCAATCGTATTAAAATCATCATCAAAGGAGCAGGCTTTTCCAGTCTTAAAGCAAGTCTCGCAAGCCCGGCAGCCACCCACATTTTTCAGAGCAGCGTCAAATCGGGTGACAGTATGACCTTTTGTCTCCGCCGCTTGGATGAACGCATCTGTCATAGCAAAGCTGTTACCTTTCTTTCGAGGGCTGCCAGTAATAACAACAATTTTTTTGCTCATGTAAAATACCTCCTGGTTTCGTGGGCTTGACTTTGCCCACATATGATAGTATCATTGTAGCAAGAATTGAAGTAAAATCAAGTATGCACATACAAGTGCGATACTTACCCGGAGGAAAGTGTACTATGAACGAGCGTTGCATCTCACAAGAGTGCCTCAACGACACTGGCTTTAGCTATACCTTGTCTTTAATCAATGGAAAATACAAAATGATAATCCTTTATACTTTGACGGAATTTAAGGTCGTGCGTTTCAATGAAATGAAAAAATATATTGGGGAGATTTCCTATAAAACCTTGAGTTCTACACTGAAAGAGTTAGAAGCTGACCAGCTGGTTCACAGAAAAGAATATCCACAAATCCCACCCAAAGTCGAGTACAGTTTAACAGAACGCGGAAAATCTCTTATGCCCATTTTGGATGGAATGTGCGAATGGGGAGAACGCAATCGGCTTTAGTTTATCAGGACAAATATCCTTTCGTAAGGTTCCTGTCGGCCATCCGCCACGTCAAAAGGAGCAGAGGCTATCTGCCTCTGCTCCTTTTATGTTCGGATTCCTGCTATTGTAATGTCCCGGCGTTTCTCCCAAATACCCTGTTTTGCTTGCCTGCTAACATATTGTACATCGTTCAACTATGTTGGGAAGTTCTCGCATGGAATCAATGGAAATCTGAGGATCTTCTACCTCTCCGAGCCCGTAAGTCACAAAGATCATCGGTACGCCCGCCTCTTTACAGGCATCCGCATCCCCCTGCGTATCCCCGACATAGACCGGCTGCTTTAAGCCATGTTTTTCGATCAGGCGACGGAGTGTTTCGCTTTTCGGCGCAAGCGTGTCACCATAGCAGAGATGGTCGGTGATCAGCCCCGTGATGCCCGCCCCCTTCATGCACGCTTCAATATAACCGCACTGGCAGTTGCTGACAATAAAAAGCGAAAACTCTTTCGTAAGATGTTCCATTGTCTCTTTCACACCTTCATATACAACACCGGGCATCTCTTCAAGCAGTTCGTTCTCATATTGAAAACAGCGCTCTGCCATCTCGTCACGCGCCTTTCCCTCCAGTTCCGGAAACAACGCGGCGGCAATGTCCTCCATCGTCTTTCCGAACAGCCCCGTCAAAAACTCTTTGGGAAACGCACCTTTTTCCGGATACTCGCGCTCCATGACCGCATTCCATGCCTTTACGACCGTATCGCGTGAATCCCAGATCGTGCCATCCACATCAAAAATAATGCTGTCCGCCTGTATGGGGTGATGCTTGATTCGAGTTGACATAGTAGTTGACATAACTTTCTCTCCCTGTTTGTTTCATAACAGCTTCCGCCGCCTCTTTTTCATTACGACTTTTACTATTATACCCCTTGCGCACTTTGGCGCACATACCAATCAATATTTGAACGTTTGTCTCTGACAATGCCAAATACTTACCCGGATTATTTTTAACTCTGTCGCTGTGATTGACATCGGATCACCATGCACTCTTTTTTTATTACTTGAAATACCGCACGCCCGACTCAAAGATCTTTAAGTCCTGCTCTCCGTAAATATTGATCGCAACGCTTTCGCCGCGGCGTTCCGAATGTGCCATTTTTCCGAATACACGTCCGTCAGGAGAAGTAATTCCCTCGATTGCCCGGTAAGAACCATTGATATTCCACTCTTCGTCCATGGATACGTTTCCTTCAGGGTCCGCATACTGCGTCGCCACCTGTCCGTTTGCAAAGAGCTTCTCAACCCATTCTGCGGGAGCGACGAAACGTCCCTCTCCATGGGACGCCGGGTTTACATAAGTACTCCCCAGTTCCGCGCCCGCCAGCCACGGCGACAGATTGGATACGACCTTGATATAAGCCATCTTGGAAATATGGCGGTTGATCGTGTTAAATGTCAGCGTCGGAGAATTCTCATCCTGTCCGACGATCTCACCGTGAGGCACGAGCCCTAATTTGATCAGCGCCTGAAAACCGTTACAGATGCCGAGTGCCAAGCCGTCCCTCTCATTTAAGAGCTTCTCGACCGCTTCTTTGAGCTTCGCGTTGCGGAACGCGGTCGCAAAGAATTTCGCACTTCCGTCCGGTTCGTCACCCGCCGAGAAGCCTCCCGGAAACATGATGATCTGTGCCTTAGCGATCGCTTTTTCGAACTCCGAAACGGATTCACGGATATCCTTAGCCGTCAGATTGCGGAATACTTTCGTGATCACATCCGCACCAGCGCGCTCAAATGCCTTCGCGCTGTCATATTCACAGTTTGTCCCCGGAAATACAGGAATAAACACGGTCGGTCTGGCAACTTTGTTTTCGCATACGTGAATGCTGTCCGCGCGGTACAGACCGGTCTTCACAGACTCGGTTCCTTTTTCCGCTTTTGTCGGGAATACGCGCTCCAGCCTGCCTTTCCACTTTGCAAGCGCGTCTTCCGAAGAAAGGACCACGGTGCCGCAGACGAAATCTTTTCCGGTCACTTCGCCGATCTTCTCATACGGAATCGCAATCTCTTCAATCCGGTCCCCCGGAACTTCCGCAATCAGATTTCCGATCTCGTTTGCAAACAGCGATCCTGCGGGAACGTCGTCAAAAATGCGCACGCCGAGCCCGTTTCCGAATGCCATCTTCGATACTGCCGCAGCCACTCCGTAAGCGTCAATTGTGTATGCCGACACGATCGCGCCATCCGCGATCGCTTTTGCGACCGCATCATACAGCGACATCACCCTGTCATAAACCGGAAGGTCATACTCGTCTTTTTCCAATGTAAATTTGATAAGCAGATTGCCAGCCTTTTTCAGTTCCGGCGTGATAATATTCTTTTCATGAGCCACATCGACCGCAAACGATACGAGTGTCGGCGGCACGTCGATCTCGTTAAACGTGCCGGACATACTGTCCTTACCGCCGATTGAAGGCAGTCCGAAGCCGATCTGCGCGTCGTAAGCACCGAGCAGCGCCGCAAACGGCTGGCTCCAGCGCGAAGGCTCCTTCGTCATGCGCCTGAAATATTCCTGAAAGGTAAAGCGCACCTTGCGGTAATCACCGCCCGCCGCCACGATCTTGCTCAAAGACTGCGTTACGGCATAAACCGCTCCGTGATAGGGGCTCCAGCTCGATAAATACGGGTCAAATCCGTAGCTCATCATGGTGACGGTGTCGGTTTTGCCCTCAAGCGCCGGCAGCTTGGCAACCATTGTCTGCGTCTCCGTGAGCTGATACTTCCCTCCGTAAGGCATATAGACACTGCCCGCGCCGATCGAGGAGTCAAACATCTCCACAAGCCCCTTCTGTGAGCAGACGTTCAGATCTCCCAGTGTTGCAAGCCATGCGCCGCGCACATCGCCGTCCTTTAAGGCTTTTTCCACATCGGGAATCGCCGTCTTCTTCAGATAGTTTCCGCTCTCGTCAGGGATCTCGACCCTGACCGCCGTTTCCTGATGCGCGCCGTTCGTGTCAAGAAACGCTCTTGCCAGATTCACGATCTCTTTTCCGCGCCATGTGAGCACCAAACGCGGCTCTTTCGTCACGACCGCGACCTTGACCGCCTCCAAATTCTCCTCCGCCGCATAGGAAAGAAATTCATCCACATTCTCCGGCGAAACAACGACTGCCATACGCTCCTGGGATTCGGAGATCGCAAGCTCCGTACCGTCCAGTCCCGCGTATTTTTTTGGCACTTTATCCAGATCCACACGAAGGCCGTCCGCAAGCTCGCCGATCGCGACCGATACGCCACCCGCCCCGAAATCGTTGCATTTTTTAATGATGCGCGTCACTTCAGGTCTGCGGAACAGGCGCTGGATCTTGCGCTCCGTCGGTGCGTTTCCTTTCTGCACCTCCGCGCCGCATGTCGTTAAGGACTGCGTCGTATGCACTTTTGAGGAACCGGTCGCACCGCCGCATCCGTCGCGTCCCGTACGCCCGCCGAGCAGAATGATCACATCCTCCGGGTCGGAATTTTCACGGATCACATGTTTTCTCGGCGCTGCGCCCATGACGGCGCCGATCTCCATTCGCTTCGCCACATAATCGGGATGGTATACCTCTTTCACATAGCCTGTCGCAAGCCCGATCTGATTACCGTAAGAAGAGTAGCCGCTGGCCGCACCGCGCACAAGCTTTTTCTGGGAAAGCTTGCCTTTCAGGGTCTGCTCAACCGGTAGAGTGGGATCCGCCGCACCGGTAATACGCATTGCCTGATAAACATAGCCTCTGCCCGAGAGCGGATCGCGGATCGCGCCGCCAAGGCAGGTCGCCGCGCCGCCGAACGGTTCTATCTCCGTCGGGTGATTGTGCGTCTCATTTTTGAAAAAGACAAGCCACTCCTCCTCTTTTCCGTCAACCTCAACCGGCACGACGATCGAGCAGGCGTTGATCTCGTCCGACTTTTCCATATCTTCCAGTTTACCCTCTGCCTTCAGCTTACGCATCGCCATGAGCGCCAAATCCATGAGGCAGACAAATTTATCGCTGCGTCCGGCATACAGTTCGCCGCGCGCTTCCAGATAGTTCTGATAGGATTTCTCGATCGGGGTACGATAAGCTCCGTCTCCGAATGTTATATCTTTTAATTCCGTCGAAAACGTCGTATGACGGCAATGATCGGACCAGTAAGTATCAAGCACGCGGATTTCGGTCATCGTCGGGTCACGGTGTTCCTCACCGCCAAAATACTTGCGGATATGCAGAAAATCCTCATACGTCATCGCCAGACCGAGCGAATCATAAAGCGCATGAAAGGATTCCTCCTCCATTGTCGTAAAATCGGAAAGAACCGCCACATCATCCGGCTCTGCATACTCGACTTTCAGCGTGTCCGGTTTCTCTAAGCCTGTTTCCTGAGAATCTACAGGGTTGATACAGTATGCCTTGATCCTTTCCATCTGTTCATCCGTCACATCGCCTTCCACAATATAAGTGACAGCCGTCTTGATGATCGGCTCCTCATCCTCTTTCAGGAAACGGACACACTGCACTGCGGAATCCGCCCTCTGGTCGAACTGCCCGGCCAGATACTGCACGCTGAACACCCGCGCACCCTCAGGCACCTCGATCGTTTCACGGTAGAGCAGATCAACAGGCGGCTCACAGAACACAGTCCGGCATGCCTGTTCGAACACCTCATCGGATACGTTCTCCACATCATAACGGATCAGCATGCGCACATTCCGTACACCGCCCATTCCGAGATAGCTGCGGATATCCTCCGTCAGTTCCTTTGCCGCCGCTGCATATGGCTGCTTCTTTTCCACATAAATACGCCTTACCTCACTCATACCTAGTACCTGTCCCTTTCTTCCCATTAGTTTCCTGTTTTGAAAAAAGAGTTTGCTGATTCCGGCAAACCCTCTTTGTCACTTTTGCATTGTTATTGGTCTTCTTTTGTTATACTCTGCATAATGATCAAAAGCTCCTCATCGATCATTTCCTCAGTGATCCCCATGGAACAGGAGGCTATCTTTAATCCTTCCAGTATCAGCATGATATGCCGCGCCATCGCTTTCGGATTGGCACATACAAACTCTCCGCTCTCCACACCGGTCTTTAAGAGCACCTCCAAAACTTTGACCGCCGTATCAAATTGCTGCCGCAGCACATTTTCTTTTTTGGGTACCTGATAACAGAAAAAGAATTCATAGATTGCAACGGTCAGTGTGTTCTTTTTTCGCAGGAGTTCCTTTTTCTGCTCCTTCAAAAACAGGGTGAGGATATCGGCGGCCGTCGCATCTTCTTGGATCTCACGCGAAAAGATGTCATCCGCTTCCTCCGATTCTTTTTTTAATACTGTCAGAAACAATTCTCTCGTGCTGTCAAAATACAGATAAAGTCCGCCCCGGCTGATCTCACAGGCATCTACAACGTCCTTCATGGTAACCGCCCGATAACCCTTTTCCGAAAACACTTCTCTTGCCTTTTGCAATATATATTCTTTCTTCAATAATGACTTTTCGCCCATTTAATACAATACCCTTCCTAACCTGCCGCGTCTGTGCCAAACGCCTCCGTCCGCGCCGTAAATGCCCGCGCAAATCCGTTCTTTACGCGAGCGGCTTATCCCAAAACTCGATCAGTTCTTTGAGTTTGGTAAGCACTTCAAGAAATATCCGTTTTTCTACGCCTTCTCTCCATATATGCGCCCTTGTCATTCCACCGAGCACATATTTGGAAAGGATGTCGCACAAAACCCCAAATTCCCTGATCGTCGCTCCATGTATGAGCCCCAGCTCTTCTTTGACCGTCTTGATCCGGTACCGTGAATAGGTATAATGATAATTCCGATTCATGAGTTTTGTCTTCTGTGCCTCTTTGACAAGCGACATCAGCGTGCTGTCATATACCGGAAACGAAAATGTAGACTGCTCCGCACGGTAACTGGATACCACGTCGTTCCCGCTCTTCGTCTCAAGCCACGGAATATACTTTGCAAGCTTCTCCACATCTTCTTTATAAGTTTTGATGATTTCCTCTGTTCCTTTGATTTCTTCCATCGTCATCCGTTCCGTCCCAAAATATATAGATATTTTAACATAGTTTTATCATGACCGCAAGAAACTTCATTTCTTGGCGGGACGTACCATAAAAAGACTGATCAGCAGTGCCACAAGATAAAGAACCACCGTCGCATACAGCACATACTGATACCCTGTCGGGTTGACCGTCAATATCTCCACCGTTCCGTCAGACAGTGCATGTTCGATGTCAACAGGCGTTCCGAATGTATTGACGATCCATGTTGCCATCTGATTACCGGTCAGACCCGCAAATGCCCACGCCGACAACGTAATACCGTGGATCGCGCTGATACTTCCCATTCCATAATGATCGGAAAGCAGTGTCGGCACATTGGAAAAGCCGCCGCCATACCCCGCATTGACAACAAAGATCAGTGCAAGTACGAGAATGATGAGCAGCACATTTCCCTCTCCGTTCTTGATGCCGCCCGTCAGGATCACGAGTGCGGTAAAGACAATAGAAAGTACAAAGATAATCTTATAAACCGTATTCCGGTCTTTCATAGAGTCCGCCCATGCCGAAAAGCCAAGACGTCCGCCTGCATTAAAGACAGCCGACACCGTGGAAATGATGCCGGCAAAACCGGCAAGCCCGATACATTTTACGATCATCTTTTCCTGCGAGATCAATGCAAGACCGCAGGTAATGTTAATGTAGAACATGAGCCAGATGCCTATGTAATTCGCAACGGGTCTCGTTTTGATCGTGGCAAGGATCCCCTGCCCTTTTTCCTTTTTCTGAGGTTCATGCCAGCCTTCGGGCTTCGCCAAAAGCAGGTGTCCCACAAACATCATGACAAAATAAACGACCGCTAAAATGAGGAACATTTTCCAAATGCCGCCGTCTCCCAGATTATCAAGCATTGCCTGCATGATCGGACTCGCGATCGCCTTTGCGGCACCGAAGCCTGCAACGGCAAGACCGGTTGCAAGACCTTTCCTGTCCTGAAACCAAAGCATCAGCGTCTTAACAGGTGACAGATAGCCGGTACCAAGACCGATACCCATAATAAATCCGTAGCACACATAGATACCGATCAGTGCCAGCGCGCTTCCCTTATGCGCGCCGCCGTAATAGATGAAAAATCCGGTTCCCGCCATGCCGAGTGCAAAGCAGATTGCCGCGATCAGGGACGACTTGTGAATATCCTTTTCCACGACGTTCCCTAAAAAAGCAGCGGACATACCAAGGAAAAAGATGGCAAAGCTGAACGCCCATTCTGTCGCACCCTTGGAAAAACCGATATATTTTGCAATTTCCTCACTGAAGATCGACCAGCAGTATACCGTACCAATGCTGCAATGCAGCAAAAGCGCCGGAATCGCCGCGCGTATCCATTTGTTCTGACATTTCATAATTGATATCTCTCCCCTCATTGATTTCTTTCATTAGAATTCCGACCGGTCTGCAAAAAAATCCAGTCTTTGCTATTTTACTCCTAAATGTTCTAAATTTCAAGTTCCAGTACATGAAAAAAGAATGAAAAAAAGAATGGAAAAAAAGAATGCAATTTTCGCAATTCTGCGTTATACTTTATTATCATAAAAGTATTATTTCAGAACATTCTAATTTCAGCTTGAAAGGCAGGGATCACCATGGCAGTTGTAACATTTGCACCCGGAACAGTCATCCTAAAGGAAGGCGCCTCCATCAACCAGCTTCTGATCATTTCTTCGGGAAACATTCACGCGAGCAGCGAAAAAGGCGAACTATTCCTCGAGAAAGGCGATGTCCCCGCAATCTTTGATCTGTACTGCGGATATTCTTTTTATACCTATACCGCCGCTGACAATGTATCCTGTCTGTCTTACTCTTTGGAAAACCAGACAGTCTCCGATATCATGAAAGGTTCTGCCGGTCTTGGAGAATTATTTGCAGCTTCTATGTGCCGGCAGTGCTGTCATATTTTCGACGATTATATCATGCAGGAGTATCACTGTAATACGTTCTATCACGATTTGAAAAACAGCTATCAGGAATATATTTCCCTCTGTCATAAATATAATGTGACGCCCAAACAGCTCGACGGTATTGAAGAGCTTGCCCCGTTCCAGAATCAGGAAGAGCTTCCCGATTATCTGAGCGGTTATTACGAAGCGGCGCACAATTTTGAACCGGCTGTGAAAAAGGCGCTGTTTCATGCACGCCCCGATTTCACGGACGGCTTTTTACAGAAAGCCGCTGATGATGTGCACGAAGTATTTGAACATATCCAGCTCCTTACCGCTTATCAGGCGGATTCCGCCTATCTGCTCTTAAACACCGGACGCATCGATCTGTTTGACTTATATACCTCACTATGCGTCGAAGTAACGCGTATGCAGGAAGATACGATGTCCTTAAATGCCGCCATCAGCAAGCTGATGATCGAGATGGAGAGCCAGCCTGCCATCGATAAAACCCTGTGCCGACAGCGTGCAGCACAGTACCGCGAAGAGCTTGATGCGGCTGCCGCGGCTGCGGAGCAGCCTGACGACGGCAAGGCGGATGAGATTCTCGAAGAGCTTTCCGGCTCCGCAAAATGCATCCTGAAATATGCCGATTACGCAGAAGATTCTTCCAAGCGCTTCTTAGATGACTTAAACCGCTATATCCACACGAGCGACCGTTCCTCTCAAGAGGACGAAGTTCACACGATCCGGAAACGCTTAACACTTGCTTTTTATGAAATTTACACTGCAGCATTCCAGTTTAGTGTAACCGATAAAAACGTACCGCTCCCCGTCCGTATGTTCCTGTTGTTCGGATATATCGACGAAGAGCTTGCCGGAAAAGAAAATACCAAAGCGCTCGCCAAACTTGCCAAGCAGAATCTGAGCGATCCCGCACGTCAGGTCTATACTTTGTATGATTGGATGAAAGAGATCTACTTTGGCAGGAAAACGCCGAGCCGCAACGAATTTGACAGCGACTATCTGCAATATCTGCATGAGATGCGTTACGCCGGCAAGATCGATGCAGCGACTGAAAGCCGTATGGCGGAGGATGCCGTTCAGAAAGTTCTCTTTGAGCTTCAAAACATGTTCCCGTCCGTCAATAAAGTAACCTGCGGCCGCGTCACGACATTCTGTCCCCTGTTTTCGGAACACAATTGTCTGCGCTCACCGGAATCCATGCTTGTCACGGCAGATATCCTGCATAACGCGCTTGATCAGGTGCGCAAAGTTGACTTTAAGGCGTATTACCGCGAAACCGTCTTTACAATGCCGGAGGCAGGCATCAGCCGCGAGCTGGTTCAATGTGAGGTTCTGCCCGATATGATCCTGATGCCGAATATCGGCGTCAAGGCGATCCTTTGGCAGGAGATTGAAGGAAGGCGCCGTACGACACCGAGCCGTGTCATGTTCCCTCTTTTATGTCAGGAAGATATTCCGACGCTTGTCACAAGAGTGACCGGTGAATTCCGCTGGGAAATGTGCAAGCGTATGCAGGGCGCCCGCTGGAACGACGTCTCCGAGCTTTCACTTACAAGCGAATACTTCGATTATGTCCAGTTCTACCGCAAAAACACCGAGCTTTCGCCCGATGCCAAGGAAAAGATCAAGCTTGCGCTGCAACGTGCAAGGAACAATTACCGCGAGATGTTTGTACGCGATTACATTCAATGGGTCATGTATGAATCCACGGGTTCTCCCCGCTTAAACAAAATCTCTCGCCGCATCCTTCTGCGCTACTGCCCGTTCTCTGCCGAGATACGCGGCAAAGTCGGCGGAAACCCACTCTTCAAAGATATGTTTGAGCGTTACCGTATCCTGAATACACAGGAGCGCCGCCGTCTTGATAATATCTTTGTGAAGATCCGCAACAGCGGCAAAGAGATCCCGGAAGAATTACTTGCACAGCAGAAATTTTTGGAGATGTAAGCAAAAATTACTTGCGCAGCAGAAATTTGGGGAGATGTAGGCAAAAATTACTGACGCAACAGAAATTTGGGGAGATGTAGGCAAAAATTACTGGCGCAACAGAAATTTGGGAAGATGTAAGCAATATAGAGAAGCAAAAATGGAAGGCAGGCAATTCACCGGCATGGAAAAATTTCATATGGTACTTTAGCGTGAGCTAATATATTGATAATTTACCGCAATATATTTATAGAAAAATCCGCCTAAAACCATTATCATTAGAGTTGGTTCGGTGAAAACCGTATCTGCTAATTAGCAATTCCGGAAGAATTCCCCTTTTACACAAGCAAAAGCCTCAGGTTCCCCCTGAGGTTTTTGTTTTGCAAATAAACACCGGATATGGTATGATAGCCGCATAAGAAAAACAAGCGGCCGCGAAGCGGACATTTGTTTTTCTGCGGCTATCACCGAGCAAAGGTCCGGCGCAGCCGGACAACAAACGCGTAAGCGCGTCTTTGCGAGGCTGTCTGAAAATAAAAAACAAGCGGCCGCGAAGCGGACATTTGTTTTTCTGCAAGCGTATTCTTAATTAAGGAGGTTCCTCATGTACCGCAATGTTCTTTTTGATCTTTATGGCACGCTGATCGACATTCACACAGATGAGAAAAAACGATATCTCTGGCAGAACATGTCCGAATTTTTCCGCGCTTACGGCGCTTACTACACCCCCGCGTCGCTGAAACACGCCTATCTCACTTATGTATCACAGTTAGAGGCGCAGCTTGGCGGTCCCTATCCTGAGATCCAGCTGGAACTCGTATTTTTGCAGCTCTATCTCGATAAGGGTATTCATGCCGACTCCGCGCTCATTCAGCACACGGGAACGATGTTCCGCACGATCTCCCGCAGCCGGCTCGAACTCTATCCGGACGTGCTTGACCTGTTAAACGGCTTAAAAGAACGCGGCATCGGTATCTATCTGCTCTCCAATGCGCAGCATATGTTTACGGATCAGGAAATGCAGATGACCGGCCTCCATCCTTTTTTTGACGGGATCTCATACTCGTCGGACGCGGGCTGCCGCAAACCCG
This sequence comes from Lachnospiraceae bacterium, assembly GCA_003979345.1. Taxonomy (GTDB): domain Bacteria; phylum Bacillota; class Clostridia; order Lachnospirales; family Lachnospiraceae; genus DLAJ01. Next base: position 83,102 of record RYVZ01000007.1, on the reverse strand, counting down.
ACCCGACTTTTATGGAACTGCTGCTCAAAAATTACGGGCTTGATAAAAAAGAATGCATTATGATCGGTAACGAAGCGGCAAGCGACGTCGCGGTTGCAGACGCCTGCGGCATGGACAGCATCTATCTGCATACAAACCTCTCGCCTGCCGGAGAAACCGCTCCGACGGCAACATGGCAGATTTTGGACGGCAGTCATTTGGAGATCCTTCAAATTCTCGACAAGGTAAACGGGGCATGAAATTTTCTGCCCCGCTGCCGACACGCGATTTTTTCTGATCTGCCTCTGACCGCCCTGCGGCGGTCCTCTCCGGGACGCCTGCAGCGATTGGATGAAACGGCGCGACCGTAAAAAGACGCTCGCGGCCGCATTCCTTCCACTTCAAGGTCATGCCTGTGCCGAGCAGCAGCTTTAGTGGCTTACAGAAATGCGCCGAATGCAGGGCGATCAATCCCATACCGCGCAACACATGCGCCTTCACGCAATCCGCCGTCCCATCGCTTACACGCTCATGCGCCGCATGTCCCCACCAGACAAGCACATCCGTCCCGCTAAGCAGTTCTTCGGTCAGTCCGCACTCCGGCATGGCAAGCGTCGAACACCGGATCCAAAGGTCTTTTTATTTTTCCATAAAATCACGAAGGCACCCGTGGATCCCGTCAGGATAGCCCCTGCGGATCTCCTCATATTCCTTTTCATGGATATCCTCATTCCAAACCGCCACACGGATCATATCTTCGTCTCCTTTTCATCGGAATTTCTGTTTCGGACCGGGAGGTCAAATGCCTGATCTGCGGGATTCGTTGAAAACTCTTATAGCGTTTCTTACTTTGTGCAGCAGGCGTCAAACCATTCCAAAATCCGTTCCATCAGAACCTGATCCGGCTCCGGAGAGCCGTCAAACACATCATAGCCGTTTGAAGCAAAATAATCGATCCATGCCATGAACCGGTGGTGACTGCCGCAAAAATCCGGCGCGATCACGACAACTCCTTTGACGGCTTCCCCGGTCTTAGCGTACCAATACCCCGCAAGCATAACGTCCCCCGATTGAAAATCACTTCTTTCCACCAACAAACTCTCTTCCCCTTCCGTCAAAAATTCCGTTTTTGACGCCGCTTCGCATTGTTGATGAAAACAACGTGATAAAGGATGACTGCTGCAAGCGGCAGTATCACAAGCGGGATCGCAAGTACCGTTCAGACCGCGGTTATAATGACTGCCTTTTTTCTTCCTACCCATACATATTGAATCCTTTCCTGCTTGAAAAATAAAAGTCAAATAGACTTCTTTTTCTTTTAATTTTCCTCTTGCAAAACAGACGAATCCGCTGTTTAATAAATATGATCGGATCATCGTTTTTTGGCGTGCCGGTCGTCTGTCCTTATTATTTTAGAAGATAACGGAGAAAACTGTAATGGAACATTTTAAGATTCCCAAGAATTATCACTCAGTATTAAATCTGCACGACACACAGATCGGCATTAAGACCGTAAAAGACTACTTTCAGGGTCAGCTCGCTTCCCAGTTAAATCTGCTGCGCGTGTCCGCGCCGCTCTTTGTCGATCCTGCCTCCGGCCTCAACGATAACTTAAACGGCGTGGAGCGTCCGGTTTCCTTTGACATCAAAGAACAGCCGGGCATGAACGCCGAAGTCGTTCAGTCCCTTGCAAAGTGGAAGCGCTATGCCCTTCAAAAATATGGCTTTTCCTATGGCGAAGGTCTTTACACCGACATGAACGCCATCCGGCGCGACGAAGTCACTGATAATATCCATTCCATTTTTGTCGATCAGTGGGATTGGGAGAAAATCATTTCCAAAGAAGACCGCCATATCGACACCTTAAAGGATACCGTCAGAAAAGTGTACCTTGCACTCCGCAAGACGGAAAAATATATGTCCATCCAATATGAATACATTCAGGAGATCCTGCCGAAAGAGATTTTCTTTATCACCACACAGGAGCTTGCCGACATGTTCCCCGAATACACACCGAAGGAGCGCGAATATTATATCGCCAAGGCAAAGGGCGCGGTCTGCATCATGCAGATCGGCGATGTGTTGGAAAACGGCGAGCGCCACGACGGACGTGCGCCGGATTATGACGACTGGGCGCTAAACGCGGATATCGTCGTGTACTTCCCCGTTCTTGATATCTCATTGGAATTGTCCTCCATGGGAATCCGCGTAGACGCCGATTCGTTGACTTCCCAGCTCGCCAAGGCAGGAGCCAACGACCGAGCAGCGCTTCCGTTCCAAAAGGCAGTGCTTGACGAAACGCTTCCTTATACGATCGGCGGCGGTATCGGGCAGTCACGTATCTGTATGTTCTTTTTGCGCAAAGCCCATATCGGCGAGGTGCAGAGCTCCCTGTGGCCGGAGGAGGCGCTTGCAGAGGCGGAAAGGCTCGGTATCCAGCTGCTCTAAAAAAGACTTCCGCTGACGCGGAAGCCTTTTGATACGTTTTTTAGCCGGCATGGAGGATCGACATGACAAACAACACTTATAAACTTTTGGAAGATTACATGCGCTCCTGCATGACGGACAGCGCGCATGATAAAGAACATATTTACAGGGTGCTGTATACGGCGCTTACAATTGCACACACCGAGCGGGATGTCGATTACGACATCCTGATCTGTGCCTGTCTTCTGCATGATATCGGACGACCGGAACAATTTGCGGACCCGTCCTTAAACCACGCCGACGTCGGTGCGGATAAAGCATTCACATTTTTATCCGAACACGGCTTTTCGGAAGAATTTACGCAAAAAGTCTGCGACTGTATCCGCTCCCACCGCTACCGGAAACGGAATCCTCCTGCCTCGATCGAGGCAAAAATTCTGTTTGACGCCGACAAACTCGATGTCTGCGGCGCGATCGGCATTGCGAGAACGATCCTCTATAAAGGCATCGTCGGCGAACCACTCTATACGCTCGCACCGGACAACACCGTGCTTGACGGAGCATCGGATACCGAACCGTCCTTTTTTCAGGAATATAAATATAAGCTCGAAACGGTCTACGATCATTTTTTTACAGAAGAGGGCGCCAGGCTTGCAAAACTCCGCCGGGACGCTGCCGCACATTATTATCAGAATTTATTGTCGGAAATGCGCGCGGTCTATGAAAACAGTGCGAGACTGCTCGATACGCATATCGAACAAAGTTAATCATAATAAACTCTTCTTCCCTTCCCGAAAGGGACAAGATTATGATAAAAAATTATAAAGTATTGGACTGCTCTTACCAAAAGATTCAGAATGATTTATGTAGCAGTTTACAGGTCATCACAATGGAAAACATCATTGCAGATTATCACCGGAATACACAGGATGGGTGAAAAAATAAATAAGGAGTTTTCTGTCTGCCACACAGGAAACCCCAAAGATAGTTTTATTTCTATTCGCTTTCCTTTTTCAGGCGTTCCAGCAGAAAACGCGCCACACCGTCGTCATCATTGGAGGCGATCACGCCCGTTGCCGCCGCCTTGAGCTCTTCCACCGCATTTTCAACCGCATACGCCTCATCCGCGATCCGAAACAAATCCAGATCGTTATAATGATCACCGAATGCCACGACCCTGTCACAGCCTAAATGTTCTTTTAATCTGAGAACCGCGTTTGCTTTGGATGTCTTAAGCGGCATGATCTCCAAAAACCATGCCTTCGTGTAGATTTCCTGCGAAAAAACGCAATGATATTTTTCCCGGTAACGCTCATAAAGCGCTTCCAGTTTGTCGTGTTCATCAATGCAGGTAAAATAAAAAATATTGCCCTTCAGCAATTCTTCCCTGCTCGTAACGCGACGTTCTCTCTTGTCCCCTTTCCGTGTGTCAAGAAATCGGCGCATGCCGTCGTTCATATGGGATACCAGATAACTGAATTTTTCCTGCAGTTCGAATTCAGATAACCTGTTTTCGGGCTCCGCCTCCACCTTCTTCTGTCCGTCTCCTGCCCTATTTTCAGACGGAACCATCGCATACACGAGCGGATACACGTCCGCATCAAATAACTCCCGTGCCAGTGCCTCCGCCTCATTCCCAAAATAACTTGACAACAGAATCTCGCCGCTTTGATTGTCGCGGATGAACGCACCCGTATAAATGATGACCGGAATCTTCGCGTCCAGTCCCCGCGTCACTTTATGCGCCGTAATATAAGAGCGCGCAGTTGCATAGGAAAAAAGCATGCCGCCCGCCACAAGCTCATTGATCGTCCGGTTTGTAAATTCGCTCGTTCTTTCATTGCTGCCAAGCAGCGTACCATCCAAGTCCGATATATACAATGTTTTCATCGTTATAACAGATCCTTTCCTAAAAAATATTTTGTCGGGCGATTGCGAAACTTATCAAATTTTTTATCATTTCCGCAGCAGATAATTCACGTCACCGTTCTTTACCGCACGTTCTTTACCGCACGTTCTTTACCGCACGTTCTTTACCGCACGTTTTTTACCGCCCGTTCTTTATCGCCCGCGCCATAAAATATAATTCGGTAATGTCCGCCATCTGACATTCCATATAACCATTGATCAAAAAACCGCATTCGGTCAAACCGCCCAAATATTCTTCCATGCTGTGTCCGTACTCGACCCAGCCCGAATTATCATGATCCGTCGAGCAATAAGGCATCCTGTGTACCGCTTTATAATATCCGCCGGTCTCATCCTCTGAAAAATCGCACAAGTAATTAACCGGACTCGGCGCCATCATGATAAAAACGCCCTTATCGTGTAACACGCGATGGCATTCCCGGAACACAGTGAGCAGTTCTGGAACATACATCAGGGACAGCGGATTTATGATATAATCAAAAAAACCATCTTCAAACATGGACAGATCACACATATTTCCTTTGACAATCTCAATGGGTAAGTGTTCCCTCTCTGAAACCTCCCTGTCCTTATCCAACATTCTCTTAGATATATCAAGCACTGTAACTTCTGCGCCCGCGCACGCAAACAGCGGCGCCTGCAGCCCGCCTGCTCCTGCCAGACAAAGCACCTTTTTTCCTTTGATTCCTTTTAGCCATTCCTTCGGAATCTCACGGTCAAAAAACGGGATTTTCAGATTTCCTGCTCTCGCCGCCCGAAGCTGTTCCTCTGTGGCACATGCCGCCCAATCGACACTCTTCTCAACAAGGTCGTCTATATTTTTCTCCACCTGTTCAAAAACATTCATCCTGTCCGCAGCTCCTTAGCCTGCATCATTCTTTATTCCATAAGTCCCTGACAGCGCTTTCACCGGCATCCTCCGCGCGGTACATGTACATCCGCCGTAGAAATTACCTGACTGCGCACAGATCATCGTCTGGTATCCTCCGCATAGTGTACGTACATCCGCGTCATATCCGGCTCGCCGTCGCCCTGTACCATACATAAAAACTCCCATCCGTACCGCTCATAGAATCCGATATGATCAGTCACAAGATATAAAGTCGTAAGCCCGCGCTCTTTCATGTCCCGACAGATAAAGTCAAGCAGTCTGCCCGCAATACCTTGTCTGCGGTACACTTCCTCCACATACACAGCGCAGACATTCGGCGTTAAATCCTTCCGGTCATGAAAATCGTTTTCGATCACGCCCGCGCCGGCAACGATCATATCTTCATGCAATACCAGATACCATTCCGGAACTGCCGCCGTGCCGTTAAGACAGCAGTCCATGCTCTCTGTGTATGCTTCCAGCGGAATACCCCATTTTTCGTGAAACCATGCTGCCGCAGTATTTATGTATGCAGGGTTTTGGCTTAAAGTAATGATGCGATATTCATACATGATGACATGCTCCTTTTTTATCTCAAAAACTACTCTCTCATATTCCTTAAAAGTAACGTTCAACAAACTCGGCCGGGCTTAAAATTTCCGGTTTCTCTATCCCAAATCAAAGAAAATCATGATCTCCGGTTATCAAAATATCAAACTCTTCTAATACTGCTGTATAAAGCACCTGATAATCTTTCGCGTCCCTGATTCAAACAATTTTTCTTTACCTTTTCATTACCATGTATGTCGGTATTATCAACCATTATACATGAATGACGTGCATAAATAATCATTCGACCAACAATACTTCCCCGTATATAGAGTATGATCAAACTCTCTTATCCTCAATAAACAGGATCCCCAATGTCCCCGGTCCGCAATGACAGGAGATCACGCCTCCCGCCCTTGTCTCTAAAATCTCTTGAAAAATCCCTAATCCCTGCAAAAATTCACGAACCATTTCCACCAATTCCCGCTCACAACCGGAATGCGTGATAAAAACCCTGTCCCTCTTTGCTTTTCTCATGGCAGGCTCCAAATCTTTCGCATAAGCAGTCAGCGCTTTTTGCAGGCTGCCCCGATATTTCTTAGCGCTGTGCATCTTGCCATTCTCCACCACGATCATCGGATGCAGATGAAGCGTCGTGCCAAGCATCGCTGCCAAACCGCTGCATCTCCCGCCTCTGTGCAGATACACCAGCGTATCGACGATAAAGCTTGCCCTTACAAGCGGTTTTAAGTCTTCAATCCGCTGCACGATCTCCTTCCTGCTTTTCCCCTCGGCCGCCATGATCGCCGCTTCCACGACCAGATGTCCGATTCCCGTGGATAGGTTCTCAGAATCGATCACAGTCACTTTATCCGCAATTCCCATTTCTTCTGCGGCAAGCCGCATGACATTTCCCGATGTGGACATCTGCCCCGATATGGAAAAGCATATCAGCTCGTCACCCTCTGTATATTCTTCTTTATACAGCCGCAGCGCGCTTTCCATCGAAGGCGCTGATGTGCCCGGCGTCGTGCCGTGCTCATCGGACCAACGGTAGATTTCTTCCGGTCGGATGTCCTTCCCGTCCTCAAATTCTTCCTCCCCCAACAAAATATGAAGCGGCAGAATCGCTACTTTATATTTTTCCAACAAATCCTGTGACAGATCACAGGTACTGTCTGCAATAATCCGTACCATATGCTTCCCTTCTTTCACTCATTCTCTGTTTGTACCGACATCTATTACTGTTGACTTTCTCTGCGCTTCTTCTGTGAGACGCCCGACCATATACCTGCCGTCACAAAAATCATAATAAAAGATGCGAATAATGCGGTAAAATAAGCGTATGCAGCAGGCGTTGCAGTCCGGACTCCCTCCACATTCGCATACATTTTTCCACCCGAAAGATAAGCGGTGACCGTCGCTCCCACACGATAGGAATAAGAATTATGCGCATTTTCCAATTCATAATTTTGCCCTTTATAGCGTACAACAATATCATAGGTCGTCGCCGTGGATCTTGTAAATCCTCTTCGTACCGTCGTTTCCTTTGTTTCCGAGCTGACGACCTCAACATTTACTTCCGTATAATCCAATTCCGCATTGTTCATTGGTATTCTGAGCAGTACCGTTGCCACAATACAGATGACGGTAACGATTCCGCATGCATATACTTTTTTCATGAGTCCCCTCCTTCTGATCTTCCTTCACTCCCTGCTACACTTCTCCTATCTTCATAGAGGCATAAATACCCTCAGGAAACGGCAACATGACGTTATTATTATAAATTACCCCGCGAAAAAAAACAATTCCTTTCCCCGTTTGATTCCCAACTTTAACTTTCATCCGATTTCAGTGTTCTGCTTCAGCGTCGGATTTTGACAGCACATAAAAGAATTGACTGGTAATACTGCCCGAATCGTAGTATGATGGAATCAAAGCATTCCATGCGGAACAGACCGCAAAAAATACTTTTCAAAAACCAAAAATAATCAGGAGGGTTCAATATGAGATTTGAAAACGACAACGGCGCGCTTGTCTGCCATCACAATGGCGAAACGCTGAGGATCGAAGCATGGGGTAACGATTCATTCCGCGTCCGCGCATCCATGTCCGCCAAGTTTACCGGTAACGACTGGGCGCTGACAGAAACACCTGCCGTATGCCGGGCGCAGGTACAAATGACGGAAGAAGAACTTCCAAACGCTTACGGAGGCGTTGACAGGCAGACACTTGCCACGATCACAAACGGACGCATCCGGGCAACCGTGAATTTCGTGGGTATCATCACATTTTACAGGGACGATACCATGTTGCTGCGCGAATATTTCAGATCCTATGGCGGAACGCTTTCGAAGGAAAGCCGCTGCCTGAAATTAGTAAACCGCGAATGGAAGGGCGTCATCGGCGGAAGTGAGTACGCGCTGAATTTGAAATTTGAGAGCAACAAGAAAGAAAAACTGTTCGGCATGGGACAGTACCAGCAGGACTGCATGGACTTAAAAGGCTGTGTTTTGGAACTGGCACAGCGCAATTCCCAGATCTCCGTGCCGTTCGCAGTCTCCTCTTTAGGCTACGGATTTCTGTGGAACAATCCTGCCGTCGGCCGCGTGACATTTGGTAACAACTACTACGAGTGGATCGCACGCGCTACAAAGGAAATGGATTACTGGATCACCGCGGCAGATACGCCGAAACAGATTTTGGAGAATTATACTGCCGTAACAGGACACGCAGAAATGTTCCCTGAAAATCTGATGGGCTTATGGCAGTGCAAGCTGCGCTACCGCACACAGGAGGAAGTGCTGAGCGTTGCAAGACAGTATCAAAAAGAAGGGATCAAGATCGATCAGATCGTCATCGATTTCTTTCACTGGACCGTACAGGGCGACTGGAAATTCGACGAGAAATATTGGCCTGACCCAAAGGCGATGGTGGACGAGCTGCATTCTATGGGGATTAAAGTCATCGTATCCGTTTGGCCCTCCGTTGACCGCAAGAGCGAGAATTTCTACCCCATGATGGAAAAAGGGCTTCTGATCCGCACCGAGCGCGGCGCGGCGCAGACCTATGATTATCAGGGCGACTGTGTGGAAATCGATCCGTTTAATCCCGAAACAAGAAAATATATTTGGGATGTGTGCAAGAAAAACTATTATGATTACGGAATCGACGCATTTTGGCTCGACAACTCCGAGCCGGATTACGGCGTTTACGATTTTGAAAACTATCGCTACAGCGAAGGTCCTGCTCTCGCACTCAGCAACCTCTATCCGCAGCTTTACAGCCGCGCTTTCTATGACGGCATGAAGGAATCCGGCAGTGATACGGTTGTAAACCTCCTCCGCTGTGCATGGGCAGGTTCGCAGAAATACGGTAATGTCGTCTGGTCGGGCGATGTACCGAGTACGTTTGAAGCATTTGCCGATCAGATCCAGTGCGGTCTGAATATGGGACTTGCCGGTATTCCGTGGTGGACGACAGACATCGGCGGTTTCATGACGGACGATGTAAACGACGAGGATTTCCGCCAGCTTTTGATCCGCTGGTATCAGTTTGCGGTCTACTCTCCGGTTCTGCGTATGCACGGCGACCGCGGTCCTTACAATATCCCGCCCCTTGATGACAGAGACTGGGGCGGCGGCTATCTGCATACCGGACAGCCGAATGAGCTTTGGAGCTACGGCGAAGACAATTATACGATCATGAAAAAATATTACGACGTCCGCATTGCAATGCACGATTATATCAGGCAGTTATACGAGGAAGCCCACACGAACGGCTCCCCGCTTCTCCGGGCGATGTTCTATGAGTTCCCTGACGATGAAAAATGCTGGGAGCTCCAGGATCAGTATATGTTCGGCAGCAAATATCTCGCTGCACCGATCCTGCACTTAAACGAGTGGAAACGTGACGTCTATCTGCCGTGCGGCAAATGGAAACTGACTTCGACGGGCGAAGTATTCGAAGGCGGGCAGACCGTCACCGTGGATGCGCCGATTGAATATATGCCGGTGTTTGAGCGGATCTAAAAAGAACACGGAGCATTGATTATGAGGTTTTCATTCCGCAGACTCTTCAGAACGTACAGAATTTTTACAAAACCTCTGCCGTTTCTAAAACAGCTAATGCCGAATATCGGGACAAAGCGGAGAGATGGGAAGAAAAATATGGAGAAAATACAGGGAGACAGGAAAAAGAAAGCGTATATAAGCGGTTACAAAATCTTCAAAGAGGAAAAACGGACAGGCAAACCAAACAGACTTCAAAAAGCAGGGACAGAGGGGTGAGATAATTTTCCCGCCCCTATCTCCCCTAAAAAATGAAGTATACAGAAGCTTCAAATTCTTCTGCTAATTTCTGTGCTGATGTCCGACCATGATTTAATAAATAAACAACAATGCTTATAAGTCGGTCAGTCTTCATCTTTTCTCCTTTCTACCCCAGTATAACAAACAAACTATGACACCATTATGTCATAGTTTGTTTTACTGTCGAAACGTAATATCCTCTTGCCCATATTTCTTTTTTTCTTGCCCTTGGAATTTTTTTAATCCTTGCTTTTTCCGCCTCCTTCCTTGCCGTCAGACATTCTCCAGTTTCCCGGTATAAAGCTGATAATACATTCCCCGCTTCGCCAACAAGCTGTCATGATCTCCTCTCTCCACAATCCTCCCGTGATCCAACACCATGATCACATCCGAATTTTTGATTGTGGAAAGCCTGTGGGCGATCACAAATACTGTCCTGCCTTTCATCAGCCGGTCCATGCCGTCCTGCACGATTTTTTCCGTGCGGGTATCAATGCTGGAAGTCGCTTCATCCAAAATCAGCACCGGCGGATCAGCCACCGCCACTCTCGCAATCGCCAGGAGCTGACGCTGTCCCTGTGAAAGGCTGTTTCCGCTTCCTTTTAGTTCCGTCTGATACCCATCGGGAAGTTTCATAATAAATTCGTGGGCATTTGCCAGTTTTGCTGCCTGAATGACTTCCTCTTCCGCAGCATCCAATTTCCCATACCGGATATTGTCCATGACAGTACCGGTAAACAAATGGGTATCCTGCAGTACCAGCCCCAGAGAATGCCGCAGATCATCTTTCCTGATTTTATTGATATTGATGCCGTCATAACGGATCTTGCCATCCTGCACATCATAAAACCGGTTGATCAGATTGGTAATCGTTGTTTTTCCTGCGCCGGTAGCTCCCACAAAGGCTACTTTCTGCCCCGGTCTCGCAAAAATCTCAATATCATGCAGAATCTCCTTATCTTCCGTATAGCCGAAGTCCACATGATCAAAAACTACATCTCCCTGCATCGGCTCATAAGTTGTCGTATTGTCTGCCTTATGATAATGCTTCCACGCCCACATCCCCGTCCTGTCAGGAACTTCCGTCAGATTTCCCTTTTCATCATAACGTGCGTTTACCAGCTTCACATATCCGCCGTCCTTTTCCGGCTCCTCATCCAACAGCCCAAAAATCCTTTCTGCGCCTGCGATTGCCATGATGATAGAATTCAACTGCTGTGAAAGCTGCGAAATCGGCTGATTGAAGGAACGGGAAAACTGCAGAAAAGATGCCAGCGTTCCAAGAGTCATTTGCCCGCCAAAAATAGACAGGCAGGCTCCGACCATCGCAATCACCGCATAGCTGACATACCCGAGGTTGCCAAGCACAGGCATCAGGATACTGGCATAACGGTTCGCATTGTTCGCACTGTCCCGCAGCTTTACATTCAAATCCTTAAAATCCTGTATACAGGCTTTCTCATGGCAGAACACTTTTACTACCTTTTGGCCTTCCATCATTTCCTCTATGTATCCGTTCAGACTCCCCACGTCCGTCTGCTGCTTCACAAAATAATACCCGCTCTTTGAGGATATGGTCCTCGTTGCGAATACCATGCAGACCACCATCACAACCGTGATCAGTGTCAGTGGACGGCTTAAAACCAGCATAGATGCAAAAACACCCACAATCGTGATCACTGCGGACAGCATCTGCGGCATACTCTGGCTGATCACCTGTCGCAGGGTATCCGTGTCATTGGTGTAAATGCTCATGATGTCCCCATGGGATTTGATCCTCACGTACAAAAGATTTTACTACCCGTATTCCGTTTACATTTTCCTGCACCTTTGCGTTCAATTCATCGTATTGATGAAAAACTTTCCTTAAAGTCGGGTTTGCCTTCGATGAGATCAGGGCAAGTACGGCTGCCAGACAGACGATCACCACAAAAAAAATACGGGCAAAGCGAGGGTGTATCATAAATGTCATCACCATCGCGCTGACCAGCATGATCGGCGCCCTCACGCAGATGCGGATGGACATCTGGAATGCCTGTTGTACGTTCATCACGTCTGTCGTCATTCTGGTGACAAGTCCTGCTGTAGAAAATTTATCGATATTGGAGAAAGAAAAGGTCTGTATCTTCTCGTACATTGCCTGCCTCAGATTCATGGCAAACCCTGAACTGGCACTGGAAGCCGTCCTGCCTGATTCCACCCCAAACCACAACGCCAGCATCGCAGCCACGATCATGGCAAGCCCAATCAGCACAACTTTCCCAAGACTCCGGCTTTCCAGGCCATAGTCAATAATGACCGCCATTATAATGGGAATGATCACTTCCATGATCACTTCCATAACCACAAGAACAGGAGTGAGTACGGCATCCCGTTTAAATTCTCCAATGTATTTTACCAATGTTTGAAACATAAAATACCTCCTGACAATCCCGTCTCAACTGCTCCTGACGCCATCACGCCAGTGCCGGATCACGACCACTGCCAACTTCTTCTTTTCTCTATCGCCCTGCATTTATGATCGCCCTGCATTTATGGACTGATAAATATCACAGATTACAGAAACACATTTTTCAATCCCAATCAGGCTGCTGTCCAGGCACAGATGGTAATTCTCCGCGAGGCCCCATACCTGGTCCGTATAATATTTATAATGGGAAGCCCTGAGTTTATCCAGCCGTTCCATTTCTCTGACAGCCTCATCATAAGACACACGGTTTCTTTCCATAAGATGCTTTGCCTTAGATGCTTTTTCCGCATGAATATAGATATTCAGACTGTTTCCTGTTTCTTTCAGAATAGAATCCGCACAGCGTCCCACGATCACACAGGGTTCTTTTTCTGCAAGTTCCGTGATGACCTTTCTCTGGGCAAAGAAAATTTCATCCTGCAGATATTCCGAATTTCCAGAGGGCATGGTACGGGAATAAGATAAATTTTTCACCAGATTATACAGCACACTGCTGTTACGGTGTTCCCCCTGTTCCTCCACAAACTCTTTTCCAAAACCGCTTTCCTGCGCCGTCATTTCTATCAGTTCTCTGTCATAAAAGGGAACGCCAAGTATTTTAGCAACCTGCTCCCCTATGGTATGTCCGCCGCTTCCGCATTGCCGTCCGATTGTAATAACCTGACCTGCCATAATCCATTACCTCCCTGCTGTTTCTTTTTGTCCCTTATTCTCAAAAATACGGTTCCAGAATACATTCACTGTAATCAATGCAATAATTCCAGACAAAGCGTCAGAAAACGGGCCTGCCCATAAAATTCCTTCCACACCCATTGTATAACCTAAAATCAGCATAGCAGGAATCAACAGGATAATCTGCCTTGAAAGGGTAAGCACCGCAGCCGGAATCGGCTTTCCGATTGCCTGAAAAAAAATACCTACAACTGCACCCGACGGGATCAGAAAACAGGCAAGCAGATAAATGCGGAAACATTTTACCGCGAATTCTACATAAAGGTCTGATTCCTGTCCAAAAATACCGATGATCTGCTCCGGGAAAACCTGGAAGATAAACAATGCCACAAACATGATTGCGGTACCCAAAATAAGCGACCATTTCAATGTACTTTTAACACGGTCATGCTGTCTGCTTCCGTAATTATATCCAAGAATTGGCTGCACGCCGCTCGCAATCCCTAATGTAACTCCGGTAATCAACTGGCTGACCTTCATTGTGACACCCAAAGCTGCCAATGGAATATCAGCTCCATATTTAGAAACCGCTCCGTACTTTACCAGCATATTATTCATGATTGCAATAACGAACACCGAAGCAATCTGTGAAATAAGGCTGGACGTTCCAAGAGAAGCGATGTTCCCCACAACCTTTACATCCGGGATAAAATATTCTTTTTTTATTTTAATTGTCTTAAATTGAAACAAACAGATAATAAAGTAAATCGCGTTCAATACCTGCCCCAGTATCGTTGCCCATGCAGCTCCTTTTACGCCCCACCCGCATACAAAAATAAAAATCGGGTCAAGAATCATGTTTGTAGCACATCCGATCAGGAGACCGACCATGCTTATCTTCGGTCTGCCGTCAGCACGGATCGGGCTTCCAAAAGCAGAACAGATGATCGAAAAGAGAAATCCAAGTACAATGATCCGTCCATAGTCCAGCGCATAAGGGAGTACGTTATCCGTAGCTCCAAACAGCCGGCAAAGCGGTGTCAAAAACAATTCAAACAAGATCATCAGGACAATTCCGGTTCCAATGACTATCGCTACCATATTCCCTATGCCTTTTGCGGCCTTTTCCGGTTCCTTTTTCCCAAGGTGCAGGCTCATAAAAGCTGCCGCCCGTCCCCAAACATAAAACCGAGGGCCAGCATTATCGTTGAAATCGGCATAATTACATTCGTTGCCGCATTTCCAAGATATCCTACCCCCTGGCCGATAAAGACCTGGTCTACCATGTTATACAGTGAATTCACCACAATGGAAATAATGCTTGGCACTGCATAACGCATCATCAGTTTTCCAACCCTTTCTGTGCCGAGAGGATTGGTTTTCGTTATCGTTGCTTCCATATTTTCTACCTCCTGGTTTTATAAATCTGCCGAGCGGGTATCCGGCATCTTATCCATACCTGGCTCCCTTTTATAGGGTTTGTTGTTAGCACTCATGTTCTTCGAGTGCTAACCCTTGCCTAAAAAAATATACCAGCATATAACCGTTGGACTATATGCTATATTAAAGCATACCAGCTCTTGAAAGTGAAATGAAAATATGGTATTATCAATGACAAAAACGCAATAATCGAGGTAAAATCCATGAATACAGACCAGTTAAAGAGCTTTATCCAGGTTGCCGAAAACCTGAACTTTGCAAGAGCTGCTGAAATTTTAAAGATCACACAATCAGCGGTCTCCCGGCAGATTCATTCGCTGGAAGATGAATTGGGAACAAAACTTCTGCACCGTACTACGCGGACAGTTAGCCTTACCCCCGCCGGAATCAGTTTTTTGGAAGATGCGAAAAATGTTATGGGAAGGTTAAAAGTTGCCGGGCAAAAAATACAGCGCCACCAAAGTACAAATATACAGGTCCTAACCATTGGATGTCAGAATGAAGCTAACCTGGACCTGCTCTGCAAGGTACTCAAATCCTGCAAACAGCAGATTCCCGAACTTTATCCATTTTTAAAAGTGATCCCTCACAGATCTATTTTAGGTCTTTTCTATCAAGATGAACTGGATCTGCTGTTTGGTTTCCAGGAAGATATTCCAATAAAAAATGACACGATTTACAAAGAACTGTTCCAGATACCACTGTGCTGTATTGTTCCAGCTTCACACCCCTATGCCGAACGCCCGGAGCTTGCAAAAGAAGAACTGTACCTGGAAAATATTGTCGTCTGCAATTCCTATGCAATCCCCGCCATGGTTGCGGAAATGCAAAATCAGATTTCACAGCATATCCTGCCAGAGTCCACTTATATGTGTGAAAACCTGCAGGTGCTCCTTACGCTTGTAAGAGCAGGTTATGGCTGCTCTGTTCTTCCGCTTATGAATTTTATAAACACGGATATATGCGGAATTCCCTTAAAAGACAGCGAGCCTTTATCCTATGGTATCTTCTTTAAGAAAAGTTCTCAAAGCCCTCTTTTGAAAAAATTTATTTCCATTGTAACGAATACATCTTACAGCTAACTAAAAAAACGATATGGATATGATTATTAATACACACTTTTTTGAAAAAGCGAATTGAATCTTTTGTATTACTGATGACCGAAACGCAACAACATTGTTTTTCTGGCATCAGAAACTAAAAAATACGCGTGAAAGAATGACATATCTCCATTCTGGCTAATTTTCACCCTTCCGCCTTAACAGCACACCGCACAGAACAAGACACAGCGCAAATATCAGAATCAGATACCACATATTCGAAAACCGCATCCCTTGTTCCAGCATCAGCCGATATCCCCAGAAAGCCGGGAATATACGTCCAATGAGCGCAAGCATTTCCGGCAGCAGGCCAGTAGGAAACATGATTCCCGAAAGCATGATGGAGGGCAAAAACACAAGCTGCGCCGCCATCGCCATTCTCGCCTGATTTTTTACAACAAGTCCCAGAACACATCCTATGCCGAGTGATACGATCACATAAACAGCAAGCGCAAAATAAAATTGTACAAAATTCTCAGGCAGTGCAGCCTGAAACAACACGGGAGCAAGCAGCATGATCATAGTGCACACGATCATTAAATGAAGAAAAGCCGAAAGAAACATCGTGACCAGCCCTGAATACAACGGCACTCCGTTTGCCTTGTAAACTTTTTTCATGTCACCCCCGTACGTCTCGATCAGGGTCGGCGGTAACCCGATAAACGCTCCCATGGAAACACCCATAACGATCATGGACGGTATCAGCGTTTCCTTCATATCCGGCATGACCGAAGTAAACACACTTCCCATAAGCAGAAAAAAGATCAACGGGACGACATAACAGGTGACCAATAATGCTTTACTTCTGATATCCAGTTTCCACTGCAACGCAAGTCCATATAAAAATGCACTCATACTCACACCTCCATATATCACATATCGCGGGTCTTGCCTGCGATATTGCACTAGTATTTCACAGATCATTCACTGATAAAAAGACTATGGCAAAGCGTCTTAATAAAGCATTCCGGCCGCAAACCTACACGTTATCAAGCACATTTCCCAAACGTCTGTTTACTGGCAGAAAGTCCAGAAGGAACTGTCAGATTTTAACCCTCCCTGCCACTTCTATCACATGCTGCTCCAAAGTCCCTCTGTCCACCGAAAGATCCAATATTCCGATTCCTTTCTGCTTTAACCCTCCGATCAATGATAACAGCTCATTTTCTATGTTATCCGTTTCAATCGTACTGCTCCCCTGCTGTGTTTTAATATGGATCACATATTTTTTCCCTATTTTTTGCGTTAATTCAGAAGCAGTACCGCAAAAAACAATCTTCCCGTCATTCAGAATTGCGATGCGGTCACATAAAGTTTCTACTTCCTCCATATCATGGCTCGACAGGATAATCGTTTTTCCCATGCCTTTCAGCCTGCGAATCTGTTCATGGAGCAGCGCTCTGCCTTCCACATCAAGCCCGGCAGTCGGCTCATCCAAAAAAAGAATGTCCGGACTGCCGATCAGCGCAAGCACAAGATGCAGCCGCCTTTTTTGACCGGTCGATAAATGCGCATACGTATTTTTTTCAAACTCTTTGATACCAAGCGCCTCCAGCATACCGCTATCGATCTTTGTCTCATTCCATTTGGCAAATAATTTCACGGCTTCCATCGGTTTGATGAAAGCCGGCAGCGATGAAGATTGTAACTGGATTCCCGTTTTCCCATTTATAATGACCTTACCGCTATCATAGCTTCTCAAGCCTTCCACGCATTCAAGTGTTGTCGATTTTCCCGCTCCGTTCATACCAAGAAGCGCAAAGATTTCTCCCGACCTTACCAGAAGATCGATCCCTTTCAGCACAACATGGCTGCCATAGCTTTTCTCCAGTCCTTCCACTATAATCGCGTCGTTCATTGCTGTTTTCTCCCTCCTTGTCAAAGGTTTCTACTGCTGTTCAAAATACAGGAACATCACCCCTGTTTTTCAATCGTTCCCATCCGGTGCGCCGAACGGATCAATCCCCTGTCTTGAAAAATAGACCTCCAATGCGAGATACATATAATCATTTACTGCCGCCATGTCCTCCTGCCACCGGCTCTGCCTCTCCCGATCGGGTCGTCCGGCTTCCGTCAATCGTCCAAATTCCATCAATTTCGGCAGCATGCTCATATCCCCGCCCGTAAATTCCATAACCATATCCCAAAATTCTTTTGCTGCCGCTTGACACGTTTCACTATCCTGAGGAACGCCATTTTTCTTTAATTCCAGTATCCGCCGACTTAATGCCATGAATCTGTCGATAAATGCCTTTCCGCTTTTTTCGTCAAACTTTCCGCGTATATGGTCAAGCATTTCGTCGTCAAAATGCTTGATCAGAAAGTAATATTCGTTTTTCATCTGAAGATTGACGATGATGTCGGCATATTTCTTGAAATCGACCGTCTGCATCTGTAATACTTCCGTCTTTAACGATTCGACCGCCTTTAAGGATTCTGTCAAGCGTTTTATTTCCCTGCGCATCCCGTCCGCCTGTTCCGTAAGGATGTTCGCAACATCAGCCGGCGTTTCCAGAGAAGGCAGCCTTCGTCTGATATCTTCCAAAGAAAAACCCAGCGATTTTAAGGATAAAATCTGATGAAGCGTGATCAGATCTTTATCCGTATAGAGTCTGCGTCCGCCTTCGCTTTCCGCTGACGGTGAAAACAGTCCTTCTTTATCGTAATACTGCAGCGTGCGCACGGTCACGCCCATTTTCTTTGCCGCCTCCCCGACCGTCATATATCCCTCCGGTATCGCTTTTTGCTTTTCCATACTCATATTCTTTCCTCCAGCTTTAATCCGCCCCGGCATGTCAAGTACACGAAAATAATGATCTCCGCTTCTTATTATAATTCATAACGCTGCGTCATAAACAAGGCTTTTTAACAAAAGCATTTTCTGACATATCAATCCGCCATGCCGCCTTTGGCGGCTCAAATAATAAGAAAAAACTACGAAAATAATCTTCACCGCTTTTTCTTTACTTCCGCAATCTTAAGTTTTAGTCTGCGCGGCAAGGGTGGCAGATGCTGCCGCCGTAGCACATGCGGTCCTTTCAGAAGAAGAATTTGCAAAGGCAGAACAGGGACAGACCATCGAAATTCGTATTGATGTGGAGCGCCTTGAGAATGTGCCGCAAGACGATGCGTAACAAAGAGACAAAAAACCGGTATTTATAAGCTTCATTTTACTATCGTTTTTAGTTTAGCTTAACGAAAAAAAGGACGAACCTCCGTACGGAAGTCCGCCCCGCATATTTCTTTTTATGAAATCTATCTGTTTTTTCTGCCCCGGATCATACAAATAAATTTGTTATTGCAGCCTATGCAGTTTTCAAAGGATATTCATGATTTACTGCACATTCAGATTCGTATATCCGAGCAGGCTTTGATCCACCTCTTTCGCGCACTCCTGTCCTTCACGAATCGCCTTGACGACAAGGGACTGCCCCGAATGCATATCACCCGCAACAAAAAGGTTCGGGACCGATGCCGCATAGCCGCCCTGCGCGGTCTTCACGTTCGTGCGCTCCGTTAATTCCGCTCCAAACGCATCCGCCACATAGCGCTGCGCGCCGAGGAATCCTGCTGCGATCAGGCAGATTTGAGCCGGAATCGTCTGTTCGCTGCCCGGAATCTCGGTCATGCACATCCGCCCGCTCTCTTTGTCTTTTTCCCAGCGCAGTTTCACGATCTTAACCGCTTTTAAGTTCCCGCCTTTATCTTTTACGAACTCCTTAACGGTCGTCTCATAAATGCGCGGGTCGTGACCAAACAAAGCGATCGCTTCTTCCTGCCCGTAATCGGTCTTAGAAACCCTCGGCCATTCGGGCCACGGGTTGTTCTCCGCGCGCGTATCCGGCGCTTTCGGCATCATCTCAAGCTGTGTGACGCTCTTGGCTCCGAAACGGATCGACGTCCCGACGCAGTCGTTTCCGGTATCGCCGCCGCCGATGATTACGACGTCCTTATCTTTTGTATCAATATAGGCTTTATCCTCAAAATTCGAATCAAGCAGGCTCTTTGTCGCCGCAGTCAGAAAGTCTACCGCAAAACAGATGCCCTTCGCATCCCTGCCATCCGCCTGTATATCGCGCGGATTGGAAGCGCCGCAGGCTAAGATCACGCGGTCATACTCTTTCATCAGCTTCTGCGGCTTCACGTCTTTTCCAACGTCGGCGTTAGTGATAAAACGAACACCCTCTTCCTCCATGATCTTTAGTTTCCGGTCAATGATTTGTTTTTCGAGTTTCATATTCGGAATGCCGTAGCGCAGAAGACCGCCGACGCGGTCGGCGCGCTCGTACACGGTCACTTCATGTCCGCGCCGGTTTAACAGGTCGGCGGCGGCAAGTCCCGCCGGACCGGAGCCGACGATTGCCACACGTTTTCCGGTCCGCACTTTCGGCGGCTCCGCTTTTGCATAGCCCTCCGCATAGGCACGCTCGATGATCGCATATTCGTTTTCCTTCGTCGCGACCGGATCTCCATATAATCCGCACGTACATGCATTCTCGCAGAGTGCGGGACAGACTCTTGAGGTAAACTCCGGGAAGCTGCTTGTTTTTTTCAGCCTCTTGTACGCTTCCACCCAGTTTCCCGTATAGACCAGATCGTTCCATTCGGGAATTAAATTGTGCAGCGGGCAGCCGCTCGTCATGCCCGCAAGCGTCGCGCCGGACTGACAGAACGGCACGCCGCATTCCATACAGCGCGCGCCCTGAAGCTGCTGGCGTTCAAGCGGCAGATGCTGATGAAATTCCCGGAAATGCTTCACGCGCTCTTTCGGATCCTCCGCGCCCGATACTTCCCTTTCATAATCCATAAATCCTGTCGGTTTTCCCATATCGCATACTCCTCTTATTCGTCTTTATCGGGCGTTTCACAAAACGCCCCTCACTCTTTCTCGCCGCCCTTGTTCGCATAGAACGCTTCGATCTGCGCATTCTCGGCGCTTAAGCCCTTCTCTTCCATCTGCACGATGAGCTTTAGCATGCGTTCGTAATCGTGCGGAATGATCTTCTTGAATTTCGGCAGATATTCCCCGAAATGATTCAGGATCTCTTTTCCTTTTTCGGAATTCGTATAAGCGACATGCTCCTGAATCATCTCCTTTAATTCCAGCACATCGTACTTGGAAGTGATCTCCGTCGAGGATACCATCGTCTTGTTCAGCCGCGTATACAGGTCGCTGTCCTCGTCGAGCACATAGGCAATGCCGCCGCTCATGCCCGCCGCAAAGTTCTTGCCCGTTTTGCCAAGAACCACGACCCTGCCGCCCGTCATATATTCACAGCCGTGGTCGCCGACGCCTTCCACAACCGCCGCCGCGCCCGAATTGCGCACGCAGAAACGCTCGCCTGCCACGCCGTTGATGAACGCCTTGCCGCTCGTCGCGCCGTAAAGCGCCACGTTTCCGATGATGATATTTTCTTCATGCTTAAAGCGGCTTCCCTTCGGCGGATAAACGATCAGCTTTCCGCCCGATAAGCCTTTTCCGAAATAGTCATTCGAATCGCCGACCAGCTCTAACGAAAGTCCCTTCGGAATGAACGCGCCGAAGCTCTGTCCGCCCGCGCCGTTGCAGAGCACGCGGTACGTATCTTCCTCCAGATCGTCGCCCAGACGCTTCGTGATTTCCGAACCTAAGATCGTGCCGAACGCGCGGTCCACGTTCGAGACATCCACTTCGATGCTTCTTTTTTGTCCCTGCGAGATCGCCTTATCAAGCGACTTTAACAGCACCTTCTCATCCAGTGTCTGTTCGAGTTGAAAATCGTATGCTTTTTTCGGATCAAAAATGACTTTCTCCTTACTGCCGGCATACGGATTACTCAAAATGCGGCTTAAGTCCACCTTGCGCTGTTCTTCCTTCAAATGTTCCTTCACGCGCAGTAGATCCGTTCTGCCGACGAGTTCGTCCACGCTCTTTACGCCGAGCTTTGCCATATACTCGCGCAGCTCCTGCGCGATAAAGCGCATGAAGTTTTCGACATATTCCGGTTTCCCGCGGAAGCGCTTGCGAAGCTCCGGGTTCTGCGTCGCAACGCCGACCGGACATGTGTCCAAATTGCACACGCGCATCATGACGCATCCCATCGTCACAAGCGGCGCCGTCGCAAAACCGAACTCCTCGGCGCCAAGCATCGCGGCGATCGCCACGTCGCGCCCGCTCATAAGCTTGCCGTCCGTCTCAATGCGCACGCGGTTTCGAAGCCCGTTCTGGATCAATGTCTGATGCGTTTCCGCCAATCCAAGCTCCCACGGAAGTCCGGCATTGTGAATCGAGTTTCTCGGAGCCGCGCCCGTTCCGCCGTCATAGCCGGAGACCAGCACGACCTGCGCGCCCGCTTTGGCAACGCCTGCCGCAACGGTCCCGACGCCCGCCTCGGATACGAGCTTGACAGAAATCTGCGCGTCCCTGTTTGCATTCTTCAGGTCATAAATGAGCTGCGCCAAATCCTCAATTGAATAAATATCATGATGGGGCGGCGGCGAGATGAGTCCCACGCCGGGCGTCGAATGTCTTGTTTTGGCGATCCACGGGTATACCTTTCCTGCCGGAAGATGCCCTCCCTCACCGGGCTTTGCGCCCTGCGCCATCTTGATCTGAATCTCTTTTGCGCTCACAAGATACCGGCTTGTCACGCCGAACCGCCCCGACGCGACCTGCTTGATCGCCGAACATTTATTAAGTCCGTCCGCCCCGACGCTCAGACGTTCGATATCTTCGCCGCCCTCGCCGGTGTTCGATTTTCCGTGCAGGCGGTTCATCGCGATCGCAAGCGTCTCATGCGCCTCCTTGGAAATAGAGCCGTAGGACATCGCGCCGGTCTTAAAGCGCGTCACGATCTGCTCCACGCTCTCCACTTCCTCAAGCGGGATTGCTTTTTTCGGATACACAAATTCCATCAGCCCGCGCAGATTGCGGATCTTGTTTTCGTCATCGACCATTGCCGTATACTGCTTAAACATGTCATAATCGCCGCGTCTCGTCGATTCCTGAAGCATATGAATCGTCGCCGGATTGTAAAGGTGCTCCTCCGCTCCGCTGCGCGCCTTGTGCCGCCCCGGACTGTCGAGCGTCAAGTCGTTTGCAAGTCCCAATGTATCAAACGCCATTGAGTGAAGTTCATCCACCTGCTTTTCAATATCCTTGATCGTGATACCGCCCACGCGGCAGACCGTATTCTTAAAATATTTGTTGATCACATCAGGGGCAATGCCAATCGCCTCAAAAATCTTGCTTCCCTGATAGGACTGGATCGTCGAGATTCCCATTTTGCTCGCGATCTTGACAATGCCGCCCAGCACCGCCTTGTTATAATCGTCCACCGCCGCATAGTAATCCTTGTTCAGCATTTTCCGATCGATCAGCTCCTGAATCGACTCCTGAGCCAGATACGGGTTGATCGCGCTCGCACCGAAGCCTAAAAGCGTGGCAAAATGATGCACTTCGCGCGGCTCGGCGGACTCTAAGATGATCGCGACGCTCGTTCTTTTTTTCGTCTCGACCAAATGCTGCTGTAATGCGGAAACCGCGAGCAGGGAAGGGATCGCCACATGGTTCTCGTCCACGCCCCGATCGGACAGGATCATGATATTCACGCCCTCGCGGTACGCCCTGTCCACGGCAAGGAACAGGCGCTCGATCGCTTTCTCAAGGCTTGTGTTCTTGTAATAGGTAATCGGAACAACCTCGACCTTAAAGCCGTCGCGTTTCATATGCTTGATCTTGAGCATATCCGTATTCGTCAGGATCGGATCGTTGATCTTTAACATATTGCAGTTCTTCGGCGTCTCTTCCAAAAGGTTCCCATCCGTGCCGACATAAACGTTCGTGGCAGTCACAATCTCCTCGCGGATCGCGTCGATCGGCGGATTCGTCACCTGTGCAAAAAGCTGCTTAAAATAGTGAAACAACGGCTGATGCGAGTGGGACAGTACCGGGAGCGGGATATCCGTTCCCATTGCCGCGATCGGCTCCGAACCGTTTTTCGCCATCGGAAGGATTGTCTCTTTTAATTCCTCATAGGTGTAACCGAACGCCTTCTGCATGCGCTCGCGCTCCTCGTCGGAAAACTGCGGCACGCACTCGTTCGGAATTTTTAAGTCGTGCAGCTCAACCAGATTGTTATCCAGCCATTCGCCGTAAGGCTGGCGCCTCGCATACATTTCTTTTAAGTGATCGTCATCAATGACCTCGCCCTTGACCGTATCGACCAGGAGCATCTTGCCGGGACGCAGGCGCTCTTTTTTCACGATCTTCGTCGGATCGACCGGCAGCACGCCGACCTCGGAGGATAAGATCAACTGATCGTCCTCCGTGATATAGTATCTGGACGGACGCAGGCCGTTGCGGTCCAATACAGCGCCCATGATATCGCCGTCGGAAAATAGAATGGACGCGGGTCCGTCCCACGGCTCCATCATCGTCGAATAATATTCGTAGAAATCTTTTTTGCGCTGAGACATCGACTTATTGTTCGCCCAAGGCTCAGGGATCGTGATCATGACCGCAAGCGGTAAGTCCATGCCTGACATTACAAGAAATTCCAGCGTATTATCAAGCATGGCAGAGTCGGAACCCTGCGCGTTGATGACCGGAAGCACCTTATAAAATTCGCCCTTCAAGTGCTCGGACTCCATATTTTCCTCTCGTGCAAGCATTCTGTCGGCATTGCCGCGGATCGTGTTGATCTCGCCGTTGTGTACGATAAAACGGTTCGGATGCGCGCGCTCCCAGCTCGGATTCGTGTTCGTGGAAAAACGCGAATGCACGATCGCGATCGCAGATTCATAATCGGCGCTCTGTAAGTCGGAAAAGAACGTGCGGAGCTGTCCGACAAGAAACATGCCCTTATAAACGATCGTCCTGCTTGAGAGCGATACGACATAGGTATCGTCCGAGGACTGCTCAAATACTCTTCTCACAATATAAAGCATCCGGTCAAACGCAAGTCCTTTTTCGACCTGCGCCGGCTTCTCAACAAAGCCCTGCATGATATGGGGCATGCAGGAGCGCGCTTTGTGACCGAGCACGGAAGGCACGGTCGGCACTTCACGCCAGCCCAAGAATTTCAGCCCTTCCTTCTGCACGATGATCTCAAACATTTTTTTCGCCTGATTGCGCTTTAATTCATCCTGTGGAAAAAAGAACATGCCGACGCCGTATTCACGTTCATCTCCAAGCGTAATACCCGCATCCTTAACCGCACGCGAGAAAAAACGATGTGAGATCTGCGTCAAAATGCCGACGCCGTCCCCTGTCTTCCCCTCGGCATCCTTTCCGGCACGGTGCTCTAGGTTTTCAACAATGCTGAGCGCATGTTCCACCGTGGAACGGCTCTTTGTTCCTTTGATATTTACGATCGCGCCGATCCCGCAGTTGTCATGCTCAAATGCCGGATCATACAGCGGCGCCTGCGGCACCTCAAGTTTTACGTCAAACATAGGCTGTCTCCTTTACCTGTTCCTTTTTCCTGATTCTTTCACAATCGTACGGATACAGGATAATTTTCTTTTTATATTGTATACAATTATACAATAGTACTTTTTTCGACTTTCAGTATACACCCATGTCCGCATCTTGTAAACATCAATTTTTACCAAATTGTCTGACTATTTGTCAATATGAGATTATGCAAATCTATTATCTGATTATTTAGAAAATTGTATCAAAAAAAGAAACGCCTCCGATTCTGTATTCGAAGCCGCTTCTCTGTAGGATTCTTTCTCTTTTCCTGAATTTTACTGCGAATTTCCTTTATTTTTCCTGCATTTTTCCTGTGTTCTCCCTTTATTTTCTCTTATATCCTTCCTGCATTTCTTTATTTTTTCATCGTTCCGTGTTCCAATTCGCCACACACAATTTACTGCCAAAATATTTTTCTTTTTACAATCTCTTTTTGTTGGCGGATATGGGTTTTATACTCTCCCAAAATAAAATCTCTGATTTTATTTTGTAATCTTCGATTTTATTATGAACATCATACTGAATATTGACAGGAACGCACAAATACAACAGCCGGTCACCGCCGATTTGGTACTGGCAAACACCCCTGCCAGACTTAAAAGAAATACACTGACGTTAGAGGCTGTATGAACGAGAACCGGCACAAGAAAGCTGTCATAGCGCTCATAAAGCCACGCCAGCATGAGCCCCATCAAAAAGCCGTACACGCCCTGCACGACATTTCCGTGCAGAAATCCGAACAACAACGCCGAGATCAGCGCGGCAGGAAACGCGCTCCCGAGACAGCGCCTGCATTTCCGGTACAAAATGCCACGGAAAATACCCTCTTCGACGATCGGTGACACGATTCCATATGCGATAAGTCCAAGCCAGACCGGAACTGCATACTGTGTACCCGCCACCTGATCATACACCGCATCATGCGACGCCGCATCAAGAAGCCCTGCCGCAAAGTTCAGCGCAAGCGCCGCCCCGGCGCCGGAGATCAGAGGCAGGATGAATCTGTGCCAGTCGTTCTTTCGTTGTTTCATACCTTCACGCAGCCAGCCTGCCGCGACCCTGCGCGGCGCGACCAGTACCGGCTCTCCGCCTGCAGCCGTCTCCGCAAGAAACTGCCTGCGCACGACATAAAAGCCAATGCACATGGCAACCGCATTATCAGCGACCTGAATCGCGGATGCATTGTCGAGCACCCATGTCAGACCGCCCGCAAAGAACCGCTCTGCGATAAATTGTACTGCAAGATTGAGCAGATACAGCGCAATGTTGCTGACGACATAGTAAAGCGCGACCGGCAGGCAGACGTCAGCAGCCATTTCAAGCGTGGTCTTTCTTCCCTCATTCATGTATGTACCGCCTCTCATCCCCGCTGTCTTTTTCCGGCGCACAGCCTTCTCCTGCCGTTTTCTCTGCGCCGACATTTCCCCCCGCTCTTTTCAGCGCCCAACCTTCTCTCCTGCATACAGCCATATCTCCGCTTTCCTCTGCTGTCCTTAATCTGAGCAGGAGTTGCAGCAATTCTGCGGGGGAGTCCACAATGAAATCTGCACCCGCCTGTTCCAATTCATCTGACTGCGCATATCCGTAAGCCACGCCGACACAGCGCATTCCGTGCGCATGCGCGCCCTCTATGTCAAATTTGCGGTCTCCGATCATGATAACCTCTCCGCGGCGGCACGATCCGCCGCCCGGCTCTGTGCTGTTTCCCTCTGTATCCCGGCGGTTCTCCCCTGCATCACATTTCCGCTTCGCAGCGTCCTGCCGCGTTTCGGCATCGCTCTGCTCCGATACCTCCTCCACATGCTTTCCGGCATCCTTCTGCCCGGACAACTGCCTGAGCGTCTCTTCGATCACTTCCTCCTTGCCGGTCCGCCTGCCGTCTAATTCGCTGCCGGCCACGACCGAAAAGACATCCCTCAGTCCGAAATGCGTCAGAATGCGCTCCACAAACACCGTCGGCTTGCTTGAGGCGACCGCCAGTATATACCCCGCTTCCTTCAGGCTTTTCAGCATGTCCGGAATCCCCTCATAGACCTTATTTTCCGCCCATCCCCTGACAGAAAAACGCTCACGGTATTTTACGATCGCCTGTTTGGTGCGCTCTTTGCTCAATCCGTAAAACTCCATAAAGCTGTCCGCAAGCGGCGGACCGATAAACGGCTCCAGTTTATCAAGGTCGGGCTCCTCAATGCCAAGTGCATGCAGCGCATATTGCACCGATTTGCAGATTCCTTCTTTCGGATCGGTCAAGGTTCCGTCAAGGTCAAATAAGAGCTGTGATGCCTTGTGAGCTCCTGCAGCTTCGCATTCACGGATCATTTTCACCTTTAACGGGCGCTTTGTTATAAATTCGGCACTTTGATCCATGGTCGTCCCCGGATGTTGATAAATATCCTTCTGAATATCGATCCATTCGTCAATGATATATAAATACCCCTTTTCGGTTCCGTTGTGGCTGATCAACCCGTCATCGTCATATCCCAAAGCGCCCGGTTTATGCGAAAATGCTTCCGCAAGTTCTCTCCACTGTGTAATGGTACTGCCTGCTTTCAGCTCCGTAAAAAACACATTGGAACCATGATACCAGACTCCGTCAGGCTTTATTTCTATTTTCATAAACAACCTCCCATAAAAAAACAGTTGACAATCCGCGCAAATCAAAGTATGCTTACTGAGGATTCGGATCGCATGCAGCTTACGGCTCCGCATACGGTCCGCAGTCGCACAACCCATCACATATGACACGCTAGGGGAGCTTTCGCTGAGATTGGGCACGGAACCGCAATACAAATTCCTGCTCTAACCCTCATCACCTGATTCGGTTAATACCGACGTAGGGAAGCGGCTAAGAAGAACAGAACCGTACTTGTTTCTGTTATCTTACCACACAAGCCCCTCTTTGCCCACAGACAAGGAGGATTTTTTTATGTCAGACTTTTTTTTCACACCAACTGTTAACAGTTACGATGAGCCGGTATTTGCACTGACCGGTGCGGGCATTGTCACGCTCGCGGCTCTGATTGTTCTGTTCGTCGCCGCCGCTATATTCATACGTCAGAAAAAAGAGCGAAGCATCCGTATCGCAACAAAGCAGCTCGTCTTTTCCGGCGTCGCCATGGCACTCGCTATCGTCACCTCGGAAATAAAGTTCGCAAGGCTCCCGTTCGGCGGCTCTGTCACATTGTTCAGTATGCTGTTTATTGTCCTGATCGGCTACTGGTACGGCGCGGCTGCCGGTCTGATGACCGGATTTGCTTATGGTCTGCTGCAATTTGTGTTCGATCCGGTTTTCTACACACCGCTGCAGCTTCTCGTCGATTATCCGCTCGCGTTCGGCGCGCTCGGATTATCCGGCTTTTTCTGCAACCGGAAACACGGTCTGATCATCGGCTATCTTGTCGGTGTGTTTGCTCGCTACGCATTTGCCTTTCTTTCGGGCGTTCTGTTCTTCAGCGCTTACGCCTCTGACCAGTCGCAAATCGGCATTGTCCTGTATTCACTCGGCTACAATGCGACTTACATCGCTCCTGAAGCCGCCGTCACACTGATCCTGCTCGCGATTCCCGCAGTATCAAAAGCCATGACGCGTGTGCGCACCCTTGCAAAAGACCAGTCATAAAAG
Organism: Lachnospiraceae bacterium; assembly: GCA_003979345.1. Classification (GTDB taxonomy): domain Bacteria; phylum Bacillota; class Clostridia; order Lachnospirales; family Lachnospiraceae; genus DLAJ01. The sequence continues at coordinate 54,276 of RYVZ01000007.1, read as the reverse complement.
ACCATACAGTTCCCCGATCACGGGATGGCAGATTTCCTCTATCGTATTTGGGCTAAACGGATCGGACAAACGGGCAATTTTCAGCAGCTCCGGATAGGATCTGCTCCCACCCATGCTGCACAGGTTCTGATAGTCCGACCATGCCTGCCCGGAATTGTTTTTCATCCGAAGATAAAGCTCATAAGTGCTGATCTGCGCAATGTCATATTGGATATAATAAAACGGGCTTTCCACAATATGCGTCTGACGCGGCCAGCATTTTCCCGAATGAATATCCTCCGTAGAAATCCTGTTCCACGGAATGTATTTGTTTGAAATATCAGCCCACAGCTCACAAAGCCGGACCCTTGACAGCTTCGTGTCGTACATCAGATGCTCAAATTCATCGATTGCACACCGATACGGCAAATTTTCAAGCTGCTGCATCAAATGATTTCGTATATACTCTTTTTGATGCTGTCCTACAAACATTTCCAAATAGGGAAACATGAAATGTTCCATTGTCTTGGAATGGATCTCATTCACAGCGGGAGAAGAACGATGCAGCTCATATAGCGGCTGCTTTCTCGCCGCAGTGTAAAAAGCAAACCCGTGACCAAATTCATGAACGATATACCCCGTTTCCATTCCACCGCCCGTATAATTTCCGATCATAAACGGAAGCTTCTCACAAGGCAGCATACAGCATGTGAACAGATTGCTGCGCTTGTTCGTCCTTGTTTTCAGATCATACAGTTCCTTCTTCGTTATCTCCTCGATATAGCTTCCCGCATCATAAGAAAGATCTCGAAACATCACGGTGACTGCTTTGATCAGTTCTTCAGAACGCTCTGCGATCGCTGCCGGAATAACAAAATCCATTCCCCTCTCTTTGATCTCCGCCACCACCGGCGTGATGCATGTCCGAATGCGTCGGCGGAAGTCTGTGATCTCACTAATTCCATAATCATACCTTCCCTGAATATCATATCCAAGCTGAATATAGCTGTCATAGCCAAGGCTGTCTGCAAGTTCACAGCGGGTCTCTATCAGTTTTCGGAATATCTGATACAGCGTTTCCTCATCACGCTGTTGATTTGCCATCTGCCCCCTGTACTGCATCTTTAATGCAACTTCTTCTGACTGCAGTCTCATGCTTTCAGGATTTTGCAACATCTTATGCCGGTCGGTCTGTACAAAAATCTGTTTCCCGAATTCCCGTTCCAGTTCCTTGCGGTATCCTGACGCCGCCGCCATGCCGTTACACTCATCACGCAACGCATACACCGACGGCTCCTCCCTGTTCTGGATCTCGATTTCCTCCAAACCTTGTTCGTAATCGATTCCGCAAAGATGGCGTATGTAGATGATCTCCTCCTGATACAACATCCGGTCGATCTCCTTTTTGCTATCCAGCCATGCATCACGAAACATCGGATAGGATACGGCGTTCAACATTTTTGTTTTACAATCGTTTAGGTTTTTTCTGACTTTGGGGTAGTCAGGTCTTGCATAATTCCATTCTGAAAACTTCATATCCACATTGACTCCCCCTATCGTTTCAATTCCTCTGACCGTTTTTGCATCCGCCGGTCATGTTGTCCCATGATCCGTTTTTTTATTTCTCCCCGCTGCTCATCCGAAGCTGCGCGTTCACCAGACCGTAATAAATGCCCTGCTTTTCCAGCAACTCATTGTGCGTACCGATCTCGGCGATTCCATGCTTGTCGATGACTACCAGGCGGTCCGCATCCCGCAGTGTCGAAAGGCGATGGGCAATCGCAAACGTGGTTCTTCCTTTTACCAGACGGTTTAACGCCTGTTGGATCAGGAACTCGCTCTCGGTATCCAGTGCGGAGGTCGCCTCATCCAAGATCAGAATGCGCGGATTATTTAAGATCGCCCTTGCGATCGCGATCCGCTGTCTCTCCCCGCCCGACAAATTGTAGCCGTGCTCGCCGACATAGGTATTGTATCCGTCCGGCGTCTTACAGATAAAATCATGGGCGTTCGCCGCCCTCGCCGCCATAATGACTTCCTCCAGCGTGGCGTCCTGCTTGGCAAAGCGGATATTGGCAAGGATCGTACCGGAAAACAGAAACGTCTCCTGCAGCACTACCCCGATCTGGGAATGCAGACTTTCCATCTGCACATCACGCAGATCATGCCCATCCAGTGTGATCCTGCCCTGATCCACATCGTAAAGCCTCATGATCAGATTGATCAGCGTGGACTTTCCGGTTCCCGACGCGCCCACCAGCCCGATCATTTCTCCCGGCTTTACCTCAAAAGAAATATGTTCCAATACCGGTTCATAAGTCTGATAACCAAAAGACACGTCCTCGAACGTAAACGCGCCCTCGATCGGAAATGCCTTGCTTTCCGCATGATCCATCAGCATCGGCTCTTCATCCAATACATCATAGATGCGGTTTAAGCTGGTCAGCATTTGCATGATCTCTCTGGGCAGATGCGTCATCCAGCTTAACGGTCCGAACAGGCAGCCGCTGTATGTCACGAACTGCACCAGTTCCCCTACACTCATGCGGCCGTCGAGAACCTGAATGCCTCCGAAGTAGATGGCAATATAGGTTCCCACGCCCAAAAGGAACGTCATGATCGGAAAAAAGACCGCCCAAAAGGTTTCATTCTTTTTCTGTATGGCGGCAAACGCTTTGGTCTTCTCCGTAAACCGCGCGCTCTCCCGTTCTTCTTTTCCGAATGATTTGACAATGCGCATACCGGAGAGGATGTCCTGCAAATTGCTGCTTAAGTCATCCGCCCGCAGCCATTGCTTGTGAAAAATCGTATGAATGTGATGCCAGAACATCCGGATGATGACCATGACCGCCACGACAAATACAACAGAAAGCAGCGTCATCTTAAAGCTGATGATCAGCATCATGATCAGGGCAACGATCATTGTAACCAGCATGGAAAACATATCCCCGAACACTTCTTCCATAAAGATACGGATCTGCTTCGTGTCGCGGGATACCCGGTTCATCAGCTCGCCGGGCTTGCGGTTGTTGATAAAGGACAGCGAAAGCGCCTGAATCTTATAGTAAAGCTTCGCCCTCAGGCTCATGCTTAAGGACGCTCCCAGCTTAACGCAGAGCCAGTAGCGGCCGATCCAGCACGCCATCCCCCCGACAGTCAGCGGAAAAGCCAGACCGATGAACATCCACAGATCCTTCGCGGTTCCCCGCCCGTCCGTCAGCGCATGATCAATAAAATACCGCTGCACCATAGGATTCAATATATTGATGGCCGCCAGCAGAACAAGTAACAGGGAGATAGCCGCCAGTCTGCCCGCAAAATCCCCGCACAGCGCCATAAACTTTTTTAAGACTTCGGATTTACCGTCGCAGTGCATGCACTTGCTCGTTCCGGGCAGCGCGCGTCCGCATTTCTCGCAATACTTTTCATATTCCCGGCTTTCCACGCGGCTGACCGACTTTATACTTCTTTTTTCCTGCAATGCCTGTACCAAAGTCTGCGCTCCCCTGACCGCATAGGCGGCCCGTATGATATGGCGCATGGAAAAGCGGGCGACGCATTCCGGCGCGCCTTCTTTCGGAAATACGGTCACAATGCCGCAGCCCACCTGATGCTCGCATTTGATTTTTTCGCAATCCGAAAGCTGATGTTCGGACGTCTTTTCCTCTCCGTTTAAGATCATCAGACGTTCCTCTGTGACCACGATCCATGTTGTGTCCGTATAGCGTTCCTCCGGACTGTGCGCTTTTGGGTCAAAAGCGAGATCCACCGGAACGCAGTACCAGACGGATTCACCGTCTCTTAAGGACAACGCCTGCATTTGGGGTTCTGCTAATTTATATAATAGTTTCATCGTTTACCTCCGTGTCAGAGCAGTTTCCTGCGATGACATGCTGTCATGGCAGACTGCGCAGGAAACGCTTTCATCAGCGCCTCCCTAAATAAACAGATCGAGTTTCTTGCGCTCCATCACGGACAGCGCATACAAGTCGGGCAGTTCGTAGCGGTTGCCGTCAATATCAGTGATCTGGTAGCGCGCTTCTCCCAGCGCCACCACTGCATCGCCGCCCATATTTGTCGTAAACCGGCAGGTGCCATAATCGGTCTGCACATACCAATATGCATAGCCGTACTCATCCTTCACTTCCATGACCTTTCGGATCACAGGCATGAAATAGCGCAGGCGTACCTGCTCCCTGATCATATCCTGCACGTCCTCCGGCATGTCCTGCAGCGAGCGGATCATCCCGATTTCCTTCGCTTTCTCATCCGCCTCCCGGACAGAGATAAATTCTTCCGGATTTGTCAGCGGGAAGGTCAGATAAATGCCTACCCTGTCATACGATTTTTCTTCGAATCTCAGAGAAAGAAAACCGCCGTCCGTGCGCGTAAAGACCGCGTTGTCCGCCGTCATCAGACGCATGTTGAGCACCTCCTCCGATTCCTTTTTTAATGCTTCCTCATCAAACTCCTGTAAATCCAGTAAATCAGGCATGCTGTTTTCTCTATTTTCTTCCATAAGATCCGCTTCCTCTCCTTATCTGAAATTTCTATAATCCGGCTAAATGCAATAAATGGCGTTTGTTACCGTGAAAGATACATTTCCATAAGCAGGTGCTCCATGCACTCCCCAACATTCCTTACTCCAGTCCGCGCATCGCCAACGCCTTTGTCTGCAATTCGCTCAGCTTATAGAACGTTCCCTTCTTTGCCATCAGTTCTTCATGCGTTCCTGATTCCGTCACCCGCCCATCGTCTAAGACGATCAGGTGTGTGGCATTGCGCAGCGTGGATAAACGGTGCGCAATGGACAGCACAGTCCTTCCTTTCTCCAACTGCTCCAGTGATTTTTGGATCGCCAGCTCCGTTTCGGTGTCCACCGCCGACGTCGCCTCATCCAGTATCAATATCTTCGGGTCTGCCAGAATCGCTCTTGCAATTGAAATACGCTGCTTCTCACCGCCCGACAGCGACCGATTGGACGAGCCGAGGATCGTGTCATAACCCTGCGGCATTTTACAGATAAAGTCATGTGCGCTTGCCTGAACCGCCGCCCGGATGATTTCCTCACGCGTCGCGTCCGGTCTGGCATAGGCAATATTCTCCGCAACCGTTCCCATAAAAATATACGTTTCCTGAGATACCATGGACACATTTCTGCGCAGCTCGCGAAAACCGTACTGTTTCACATTCACGCCGTCCACCAATACTTCCCCTTCCTGCGTGTCATACAGACGGGAGATCAGATTGACCAGCGTGGATTTTCCTGCACCGGACCGCCCTACGATTCCCAAAACCTCTCCTGCTTCCACATGAAAGCTCACATCCTTTAAGATCGGCTTATTCGGCTCATAACCGAACGTCACATGCTTTAATGTGATCTCGCCTCTCAGTGTCTGCGGTCTGACCGGATCTTGCGCCTCCTTAACCTCCGGTACTGCGTCTACGATCTCAAAAAGCCGCTGCGCGGAGTTCATGGCGTTCGTGTACCAGCGGATGATTCTTGACATAAACTCTAAAGGTCCCTTAAGCTGACCCACATAACCGCTGAACGTGATGAGCAGTCCAAGTTCCATGTCGGAGCCGCTGATGATCAGCGCCCCGCCGACTGCCCAGACCAAAAAGGTCAGCATATCTTCCACAAACACATACAGTGCCGAAAATTTGCAGTCGTATCCTGCCACATCCAGCTCGGCGTCCCGCACTTTATAATTGTTTTTGCTAAAGCGCGTCATCTCCTGCTCTTCCTGACCGAATGCCTTGACCACACGCGCTCCGGTAAAATTCTCATTGATCTGCCCGTTGAGCCTGCGGTTTGCGCGGTGGCGCTTTCCGTAATAATGCCAAAGTCTGGGCATCAGCAGATAGCTGATGAAAAACAGAATGGGCATCAATACCACGGATGCCAGTGCCAGCAGCGGATTTAAGAAAAACATGATGATGCAGGTCGCAAGGATCGTCCCGACATTGATAAAAAAGTACGGGATCCCGTCAATAAAAAAGCTTGAAATCTCCTCCGCATCATCGGAAACACGGGTCATCAGACCGCCTGTCTGCCTCCTTGTAAAAAAGCTGATCGATAGCTTCCCCATTGAGTCAAACACCTGACTCTTTAACTTCGACACAACCTCCGGCGCGATGTGCGCGGTCAGGACACCCTGCAAAATACCAAGTCCCTGAAGCAGGATCTTCGTGCCGATCATGACAATGACCAAAACGCCTAATGCCAGCACAAAACGCCCTGCCGGAAGATTCCACGCCCTCAGAAACGCTTCATCTTTCACAAGCACCTTATCATACAGCACCGTACCGCTTAAGTAAGGCCACACCAGATTTAAGCCCGCCGTCGCCAGATAGCAGAACATCATCACTACCAGCCGGAATTTATACGGCTTAAAATAGGACACCACTCTCAGCAAAATAGAGCCTTTGTTCATGCATTTCGGGCAGACCCTGCGTTCCTGATCCGGGTAGATCATGCCGCATTTGGGGCAGCACTCCTTCCCCCGCTTCACATCAAGATCCTCCTGCGTGATCTCCTCTTCTTTCTTTAACTTCTCCAACAGGCTCCCGATCCGCATAAAGGCTTCCATTCTTGTGTTCGAGAACTGGCACAGCGATCTGTCCAGACCGCCGATACGCCCCATCAGGATGCCGGTGCTGACCTGCCGGATCACTTCGAGCTTTTCGACCTCTTTCAGATCGTAAAACACGACCGCGGGTTCCTCCATATGCGCTTCCTGTTCCATTGACCGGCTGTCATAGCCGCCGAGCCGGTACTCCTGTTTTTCCCGATACGGGTATCTCGCGACGATCAGCTTTTCCTTCGTCAGCGCCACGATCGTATCCGCAAACCGCTGTTCCTCGTCCAGATCTCCGGTCGCGGCAAATATTACGTCTTTTTTATCCATTCCATACTTCCGTATGATATTTCTGAAACTTTCCGGTAATTTCATTTTTAGCCTCCATGCTACGACTGTTTTTCAGGAGTCGCTAATGGCTCAAGTTTTTGCGTAGCATAAAACTTGCAGATTGAAAAATCCATTTATCAATCTTGCTCCCATCTGCGTGCTTTTCGCATTGTTCGGTGTGAAAATTAAAATCACTTAGCGGGGTATTTTCGAGCTTAGTGACTTCCTTCACACTTCCCTCCATGTCAGAACGATTTCCTTCGATATCATGCGATGAAACATGCGCAAAAGCAGTAACGCTTCTGCAATCCGGTACATGACGGTAACTCCCAAAACAAACCAACAAAAAAGGACACGACCTACTAACGTATGTCATGCCCTTCGCTCTCTTAAAAGTTTCATGCTTTCGCATGAATGCGCCGCCAAATAGCTATCTGTCCGACAGCACCGCTATTTTCCGGGAGACAATACGATTCCAAGGATGTTTGATTACTTTGACTGTTAATAAAAATTTCAACATACGAATTGCCTCCTTTCTTTTTTTCTGCTTCTGTTACTATAACCATTTTTGAGGGATCTGTCAACTATTTCCTTTGAGATTTTCCTACGTTTTCCTACGCGGATTTTCCTGCCGGCAAAATGTGTTTTGATTTAATATTTCGTTTTTAGCTTATTCCGGTATGATCCGCTCACCTTTTCCTCGCATATCCCAGCGTGCTTACCCCCATCGACAGCAGAAACACAAGAACAGTGACGATCGAAGCGATCAGCAGGATTGAGGAAAGCGAACTGACCATTGCGGAAAAACCCGCCTGATCCTCAAAATATTTGATAAAATAAAACATCGGGATGACAGCAAAAATTCCCATTGTCTGCGCCGACCGGCACCCAAACCAATACGTGAGCGGCAGGCAGATTCCCGTCCAAAGCATCGGGATCAGGATGGAAACCGCCGCCGAAATTCCCCAGACCACGCCGTCAAACTTTCCAAAGCCGACCGCTACAATCAGATTAAATAAAGCACTCCCCAAAAGACTGACTGCCAGCGTTACGACAACAGAAAGATATCTGCCCGCTACGGCATAAAACGCACTCACAGGCATGGTCAGCTCATACTTTTTCCAATCCGCTTTTTCGTCAATCGCAAAACTCATGATCGTCTGCATCCCAACCGACATCGCGAGCATGATCGAAGCAAACAATCCCGCATACATGCCGGTGTTGAGCATCAACAGAATATTCGTGCCGATCACGAGCAAAATCAGCTTTTTATCAATTCCCTTAAAGAAAATCGCAACATCCTTATAGACTAATCCCCGCATACCGCACCTCCTTTGATATAAAAAAGCATAATATCCTCAAGCCCTGCACTGTCCACGATCATATCCTTATATTTGCGCCGCACCGCCTCCCTGTCACGCACAAGAAATTCCTCGCAGACATTCGTTGTTCTGTGAATCAGATAATCCTCCGGCTGCATTGCGCGGGCGGTTTGTCTGCCGCATTTTGCAATTCCGTACCGCCAGATCAGATCGTCTTTTAATTCCTCAAATACAATCCTGCCCTGATGGATCAGAACGACGTGATCGGCAATCTTCTGAATGTCCGACGTGATATGGGAAGAAAAGAACACGGCATGATCCTCGTCCTGTATAAATTCCAAAAATAGATCTAAAATTTCATCGCGCACGACCGGGTCAAGTCCGGTCGTCGCTTCGTCCAAAATGAGCAGCTTCGGTTTATGCGACAGCGCACAGGCAATCGACAGTTTCATTTTCATACCCTTGGACATAGAACTGATCTGCTGACTGCCCGGCAGTTTGAAGCGCTCCAGATATTGCCGGAACAATCCGTTGTCCCATGACCGATAGACGCCGGAAAGAACCTTTGCGACATTGTCCGCAGTAAAAACCTCCGGAAAATTACACGTATCAAATACGACGCCAATCTGTTCCCTGACAGATGTATCAAAGGCGTCAAGTCCCATGACTGAAATCTCTCCGCTGTCTTTTTTCAGCTCATTTAAGATCAAATTGATCGTCGTGCTCTTGCCCGCGCCGTTTTCCCCGATAAATCCGACAATCCGCCCTTTTGGAACCCGGAACGATACATGATCAAGCGCAAAACCCGAAAATTTTTTACACAAATCCTTTACCAATATGCTGTTCTCTTCCATTTTGATCCTCCTTACAACACGTATTTTCTCGCAGTCAGTTCAAACTTACAGCGCCGGCACAAATCTGAGTTTTTCTTTCCCGCTTATTCTTCATAAAACAGCTTTAATATACTTGCCATCTGCTCATACGCAATGCCGTAAGTCCTGCCGATCTGCGCAGCCTTCTCCAGCAGCCCTTCCGCAATCCGAAGCTGTTCTTCCTGAATAAACTCCGTATTCTGCGCTGCGACAAAGCTTCCCTTTCCGGACACGGTCTCGATAAATCCGTCCCTGGTCAGATCTTCATACGCCCTCTGCACCGTGATGACACTGATATGCAGATCTTTTGCAAGCGCCCGCATTGACGGCAGCGCTTCGCCCGCTTCAAGCATTCCGTTCATGATCCTTTCCTTGATCTGCATACAGATCTGCTCGTAGATCGGTTTATCGCTGCTGTTACTGATCAATATTTCCATTGCAATAACCATGCCTTTCTTTCAATTACTTCCTGTGTTCGGCGATGTATCTTGTACTTATCGTACATTACGTACATATTCGATAAGTACACTATAGTCGCTCTTATCCAACTTGTCAAGCCTAAAAATGAAAAAAAACGCATGGCATCTATTCTCTGTCCCATGCGCCTTTACTCATATTTATTTTTGCCTTGTGCTCCTTTGCACGAAAAGCATTATTCCCACGGCAAGCGAAAAACCGCCCAACAATAAGCTTAGCTGATCCTGTTCTCTACCTTCTCCTGCGCAAGCCCGCCCCGTTTCAAAACATCCAACGCCAAAAACAATGCTTCCTGTCTGGGAAAATACCCGCGCCATGCTCGTTTCCCGTCGTTCATTGACACCTCTAATACATAGCATATTCTGAAATGAGGACGCATCCCCAGCGTAAACCATTCTTTTTTCAAAACAGCATGCTCCAAGTTCCGGTTATGGATGATCCGGCATTTTCGAAACTGACGAAAATATGTATACTCCTGAGTCACCCACGCTGTGGAATTACCGGACTGCGGACCTGCACGGTATTCAAACGAGCCCGCGGCACCATTGATGAGCTGACCCGCAAACGCCTCTTTTTCCATAGCGGTTGGAAGCTGCTCCGAGACTGATTTCAGCAAAGACCGCATATACTGTTTCCTGTAATCCGAAAAATACCAAACAAACCAAACCGCAAAAAATCCAAACAAAATCGACGCCGCCCCATATAGGGACATCCCACTCACCATATCCAGCATCATAACCGCCGAAACAATCAGCAGAATGATCATGGGAACACTTAAAACTGCAAGTAATTTTCGCTGACCGCTATGTTTTCTTTGAAACTGCTCTTCTTCGTTTCGAAGCCAGCGGTTAAATTGCGGTGTCCTGCCAAGTTCCTGTGCAAACATCTTCTGCTCTTGCGCAATCCTCCGGTCTCTCCATAAAAGCAGACATATGCCCCCCAACAGCACCACAGCACAGACAGCACCAAATACGCCCATGTTCACGCTGAAATCTGCCAGTTCGGGATTACCTTCCATCAAAAAATCATTTTTCCGTTTGATCGAAAATGGAATGAGTGCAATGCATGCCAACGTGCCGAGTCCTAACAATACATACGCCAGTTTATTGGTCTTCTTTTTCATCCTTCCGTTTCCCTCCCTTTGTTTATGCTGGCAAAATTCGTCTTTCAATACAAAATAAGATCATTCAGCTTTTATTCTAACACAATCTCTTCTCCCAGCGCAAATGAATACAGCAGTTTCTGCTTTGTCTTCTTATGCGTCAGCCGCTCCAGTGCTTCCGCATAATAATCAAGCTGCACCTGATAGCGCGCCCGCAGCTCGTCCTCCGTCTTCACGCGGTCGGTCTTATAGTCGGCAATGACCAGTTCGTCATCCTCCTCAAAAAACACGTCGATGATTCCCTGTATCAGCACGGTCTCCGTCCCCGGGAATGCGGCGTTTAGGCGGCTCGCTGGAAGCCCTAACACAAATGGCTGCTCCCGGTATAATTTTCCTTTTTTCTCCGCCGCCCTCATCCGCTGTGCAAGCGTGCTTTTCTTAAAATTGAGTAATTTGTCCAAATTTAAGAGTTCAAAATATCCGCTCGGAAGCGCACCGGAAAGAGCATGCACGCGCAGGTCCGCCTCCAACGCTTCCCGCGTATTCTCCGCCGAAAGATCCATCAGTTCCAGCGCCTTATGGTACGCCGTTCCTCTGTCCGTGCCGCTGCTTGCCTCTTCCCGCTCAAAGCGGGGGATATACGTCTTCGCATGGGTTTCCGGAAAAATCGTATCCGCGCTCTCGCGCTCTTCCCCTGCCGCCTCCAGCGCCGCGATCTTTAACTCGGAAACCGTCGTCTTTGTATACAGTCCGCGAAGCGCCTCGTACGGGTAGGAAAAAGAAAAACGTTCCCTGCTGTGCCTTTCCCATTCTGATTCTTCGTCATCTTTTGCAGAAAGCAGGATTTTCCTAAGCTCCTGCGCCGTATCCGCCTGTAATTCCGAGACGGATAACTGCTCCGCGTCCCGCACGCTGACCGTTACGGTTTTTCCGTCTAAGTTTCCCGCATAAACCGCCGCCATGACCCAGTCGAGCATGCAGGAAGCCTCCCTGATCACTCCGACAGGCAGCGGTGTGACAAACGCTCTGCCTAAACTGCCTGCCTGCGGCTCCGCCGCTAGTGTGGCATCTGTCCCGTACACACTGCCTGTGCGCGGCTCCGGTGCGCACTCACCGTCCATCTTCTCCGCCGCGATCCCATACAGGGAAAGCTTCTCTCGTAGTTCCTGCTCATACTGCGCCGCATCCCGCACCGTCCCCGTCATAATCAATTTTTCTTTTGCACGTGTCAATGCCACATACAATACGCGCAGCTCCTCACCGAGCCGTTCCTTTTTCTCTTTCCGGTTCATCACGGCTTTTAAGAGGCAACGCGTTTTTGTCCTTTCTATTGGGTTTACATAATCTATGCCCACGCCAAGCTCCGCATCCTGCACAATGGCTTTTTTTTCATCCTGCGCATTAAACTGCTTGCCGAGTCCGCCCACGAAGCAGATTGGAAATTCCAGTCCCTTGCTCGCATGGATTGTCATGATCCGCACTAAATCGGCTCGCTCGTCCGCAATATCCGCCTCCCCGTAATCGACCTCATATTTCCTCAGGCTTTCAATATACCGTATAAAATGAAACAGCCCGTGAAAGCTCGTCTGCTCATAGGCGGATGCCTTTTCGATCAATGCATCCAGATTCGCCCGGCGCTTTGCCCCGCCCGGAAGCGCCTCCATCATCAGGTCATATCCCGTATCCCTGATCAGCATACGGAGTAATTCATGAATCGGCGTAAACAGCATACGGTCACGAAAATCCTCATACTGCGCTAAAAATGCCGCCGCCTTGCACTTCAGCATATCCGCCGTACTTCTGTTTTTTTCTTCTGTTCCGGCTTTCTTCATTTCTCCATCTTCTTCTGACCCGGCTTCCCCCGCTTCTTTGCTGTCTTCCGCTCCGGCTTCCCTCGCTTCTCTGTCTCCTTCTGCTCCGGCTTCCCTCGCTTCTCCGCCTTCTTCCGCTTCGGCTTCCTTCGCTTCTCTGCCTTCCTCCGACCTGACTTCCTTCGTCTCCTTGCCCGCTTCTTCCCCTGCTGCCCGCTTCAAGCTCTCATACAGACAATCTTTGTCCCCCTTTATACGAAGCTGAGCAACGTCCTCCTCCGTAAAACCGCCGAAAGAGGACAGCAGCACGCCGTACATCGGAATGTCCTGTCTGGGATTATCCAATATTTTCAGATAATGAAAAATAGTCTGAATCTCGGAAGCCGCAAAATATCCGGTCCTTGTCGCAACATAAACCGGAATGCCCTCACGCTCCAGCACCCTGCGGTAACAATCGAACCAATCCCCGCTTGTCCGTAAAAGAATCACAATATCCCGATAGGACGCCGGACGCAGAACGTTTTCCGTCTCCCCCTGCTCATTGACGCGCCGCTCCGTCACCATCGTATTTCCCACAAGCTCCCTGATACGGAGCGCGGTCATGCGCGCCTCCTGTTCCATGCGCTGTTCCTTTTTGGATTCAGGCAAAGCATCTGAAAGCAAAATTTCCGCGCGGTAATCGTTATGTTCCACAGTTACATTCTCCCGCCCGGTACCGGCACTCTCCGCCGCTTTCACCGTCCTCCTCGCGCCGACGCTCTCTGCCGATTCCATCTCCTGCACCGTTCCCGCGCCCCCCGCATCGTCTTCCGGAAACTGTGCTCCCGGATACAGCGCCGCCGCATCATCATACACGATATGTCCGATCTCACGCCGCATCAGCCGCCCGCAGATTTCATTCACACAGGAAAGCACCTCTTTTCTGCTCCGGAAATTCTTATGCAGGTCAATGCGCTGATACGCGCTGTCCTCCTGCGAATAGCGCGCATACTTTTCCAAAAATATCTCCGGTCTGGCAAGCCGGAACCGGTAAATGCTCTGCTTGACATCCCCCACCATAAAGCGGTTCGGACTGCCTTCGTTCTCCTTCGAAATGCTGCCAAGCAGCAATTCCTGCACCATATTACTGTCCTGATATTCGTCGATCAAAATTTCTTCAAATTCCTCACGGTATGCCAGCGCAGTCTGCGTCGGCACAAGCGTGCCGTCTTCTTTTTTTTCTAAAAAAAGATATAATGCTTCATGCTCTAAATCCGAAAAATCAACAATATTAAGCTCCCGCTTTTTCGCGCGGAACCTGACCGTAAATTCTCTTACAAGCTCCACCAACGTCTGCACGGCGGGACGGCATGCCAAAAGCAATTCACATAACTCAGATGCGGACAAAACAATATCCTGCGTTGTCAGCTTATCCAACTCTGCGTATACCTTTTTGCGTATGTTCATAACACGCTGCTTTTTGCCGTCATCGCAGCTTCCGCTTTTGATGCGGGCGAGCGCTTCTTTTTTCACTTCCCTTAATGCTTTATGGTAACCGTCATAGGTTGTCTCTTTCCTGAGTGCTGCGATCGCATCCGCGTCCGAAAAAAGCGCCTTTTCATAGGCAAGCGGTCCGTCCGGCTCTCCGCAGATCGACTTCGCCGCCTCAATATGACTTGCAAGTTCCCCAAGTCTTTCCTGAATTTCGCTCAATAATTCCTGCATCCACGGCGCCTGTTCCAACTGCTCCGGTGTTCCCGCCTCATAATTTGACACGCAGAGCGCAAGGTAATCTTCGGGCCACGGGAAACCGGAAGCATACGTATAGAGATCCAAAATGCTGTTTTCTATCCTGCCGTCTTTTCCCTTTCCCTGATAGGCATCCGCAAACATCAAAAAGGACTCGCCGCCATCCGCGAAACGCTCCTCGAGCAGTTCCTCCAGAATATCTTCCCTGATCAGGCGGATCTCATTTTCATCTGCAACGCGGAACGCCGGGTCTAAATCCGCAAGCTCAAAATGATTGCGAAGCACGGACTGGCAGAAGCTGTCGATCGTCATGATCTTTGCATTGTGCAGAAGGGCAGACTGTTTTTGAAGATGCTCGTTTTCCGGCGTCTCCCGTAATCGTTTTTCCAGCAGGATTCCGATGCGCTCGCGCATCTCGGACGCTGCCGCCTTCGTAAACGTCACGACAAGCAGGCGGTCGATATCCGCAGGCTTTTCTCCGTCCGTGATTCTGTGAAGAATCCGCTCTGCGAGCACCGCGGTCTTGCCCGAACCGGCAGCAGCCGCCACGAGAAGGTTCCTGTTATGAAGTTTGATCGCGTCCCGCTGCTCCTTTGTATACTGCATCGGCTTCCCCGTTTCTTTTTGTCTGCTTATTGTCTTTTATCTGCTTATTGCCTTTTATCTGCTTATTGCCTTTTTATCGTTTCCTCTATCATGTTTCTTCTATGAAAAGTAATTCGGCATCGGCTCCTTGGGATATTTTCCGTTCATGTTCAGTACATACGGCCACTTTGCGATATCCTCTATGATAAATCCGTATATGACCCCCATGTGTCGGTGCCAGTGTCTGAACTGCCCCAAGATCAGGCGGAATCTGCTCATGTCACAGCCCTCCGGCTGTTTTTCAAGCTCGTCGTCCGTAAGCGTTACAAGATATTCCCGTATTTTTTTCCGGATACGGTCAAAATAATGCTCCAGCCGGTCCCTATCCAATCTTTCCTCACCCGGAATCACATTTAAGTCCGCCAATGTATCCATATGAAATTCCGGATTTTGATAGGAAGGATCGCAGGGATTGATATACCAGCGATCCATCGAATACAGCATATGGTAACAATATTTCCACATGGGAATATCGTCATAGCGCTTATCCCAGAGATCATCCGGAATGCATTTCATTAAATTTTCCGTCTCCCATAATGCTCTTTCCGTTAAATACCGGATGTCATCACACAACATGATCATTTCCTCCCTCACTCCAAATCTGACTGATCGTTTTCCGCATATCTGCCACATTCTCCGAAACCGGCTTTGTTCCGCCCAAAGCGATCACCGGACATGGTAACTGCCCTAAGGTTTTCCTGTCGGATCAGCTATGATCTGCTTTCACAGCCGCCGCTTTTCAAACGCCAAGCTTCTTTGCCATACACAGGGATTCCGGCATATTGACATAAGGACCGTAATTCGGGATCACTTCAAACCCCAGTTTTTTGTATACGGCGCAGGATTCCGCCAGTAATTCTCCGGTTTCCAAAATGATTCTCTGATATCCAAGCTCCGCGGCCCATTCGATCAAAAGAGAAACGAGTCTGCTTCCGACCCCCTGTCCCTGATAGTCCGGATGCACAAACACCCGCTTTAACTCGATATTTTTATCGTCATATCGTCTGAGCGCACCGCCGCCTACCGCCTTGCAAACGCCGGTCTGCCGGCGGTCAACCTGTTGACTGTCAACAGGCTGGCAGTCATAAACAACAATCGCCTCATAAATTTCATCCAGCTGGTTATATTGCCTGTACTTCTCCCTCTTGATCTTTTTTCCGACGCGCCTGTCCAAATCCATATCCAAAAGCCTGCAGTTTTCTATAAAGTCCGGATTCTTACCGTCTGTTCTCACAAATTTCATAACACTTCCCTCTGCTTTACGCCGCGTTATCCAGCTTTCGGTTCATACGCTCCGACATCACAAGCATAAGAATTACAAACGAAAGCAGAAACGCCGGATAAAACGCAATGCTGACATGCTGCGCGATCAGTCCGAACACCGGCGGCATAAACGTCGTGCCGACATAGGCGCTTGCCATCTGAATACCTATGATCGCCTGCGAATTCTCTTTTCCGAAATTGGCGGGCGTCGCATGAATGACCGCCGGATACACCGGCGCACAGCCAAGCCCGATGACCACAAGCCCCGCAAGCGCCATTGCATCTGTCTGAAGCGGCAGCGCCACCATCGCGATCCCTGCCGTCACCACGCCGATCCCTATGCGGATCAGCCGCCTGTCCCCCAGCCGGTCGGCAAAAAAACCGCTGACAAATCTGCCGAACGTGATGCCAATGTAGAACAGCGAGGCAAACCTTGCCGCCGTTTCCGGGCGGATATGACGCCATGTCACAAGATAACTGCTCGCCCACAGCCCTGCCGTCGTTTCCATTGCGCAATAACCGAAAAAGACAATCAGAACCAGCTTGACGCCGCGGATCCGTACTGCCTCCCGAAGCGTAAGCGCCCTGCCGCAGTCGTCCGCATTTCCGGTCCTCATTCTGTCTCCGTCTGCATTTCCGGCTTCCGCCCCGATCCCGCTCTCATTTGCATTTCCGGCATCCGCCTCGATCCCGCTCTCATTTGCATTTCCGGCATCCGCCTCCACAGCATACGTTCTCTTTTTCCAGAGCGGAAGACTGCAAAACAAAATGACCGTCAGCCCGATCTGCAGAAACGACACGATTCGATAACCGCTGTACCACCCGAGACCGCGCGTTAAGCACGCGCCCATAATATAGGGGCTGATCATCGTCCCGATCCCCCAAAAACAGTGCAGCCAGCTCATATGTCTGGATGCATAGTGCAGCGCCACATAATTATTGAGCGCCGCGTCGATCGCGCCCGCGCCAAGTCCGTAGGGAAGCGCAAGAACACACAACATCCAAAAAGAGCCCGACACAGAAAACCCAAACAATGCCGTAGCAGTAAGAAGAACGCTGACCGCCGTCACCAATCCCGTTCCAAATTTTCTCGTCAGACGGTCGGACAGCAGTCCCGACACGACCGTTCCGGCAGAAATGATCATGCTGACAATACCCGCATAAGACATCGGCACCCGAAGATCCGCGCCCATGGACGGCCACGCGGAACCGAGAATGGAATCCGGAAGTCCCAAGCTGATAAATGCAAGATAAATAATAACCAATAAAAAAGAATACATCTGATACCGTTCCTCCCAATCAATTTCTTACCGTCTTTTTTCTCTTCGCTTTTTCTTTCAGCGTTTCTCATCCGCTTTTTCCTTTTTCAGATACTGATAAAGCGCATCCGCCGCGGAGCTTTTGGCCCGTCCCCTGTCCGAAACCATTTGGATCGAGCGTCCCGGAGGCGGACAGACAATCGGAATCTGCACAAGCTTCTTTTCTTTTAACAGGGGGGACGCCAGTTTTTCCGGCACAAAGCCGATCCCGAAATTATTTTCGATCAGCGGCAGCAGCAGATCGGATGTCGCGACTTCCATATCCGGCTCGAAATCCACACCGTGCCTGATAAAAAAATCTTTATAAAGAAGATACGTCGCGCTCCCCTTTCCGAGGCCGATCCATGAATATTGTCTGATCTCCCGCAGTTCCAGTACACGCCTGCTCAGATCGGCGTACTGGGTCCCGCCCACCAATATTTCTTCAAAATCCACAATCTTGATGCATGAAACTTGCGACGTCCGCTCAAACGGTGTGGTAACGACCGCAAAATCCAGCTTTCCGCTGACCAGCAGCTTCATGGTCTCCAGCGTGGAATGATTGTGGATCTTTATTTTTATTTCAGGATACGCCGCCCGAAACGCATACAGCGCTTCCAGCAGAAACAAATGCAGCGCAGCCTCCGTCGCCCCGATCTCCACCGTTCCGCAGGCAGGCGAACCCTGCCTTCCGATCTCTTCCTGCGCCTGAAGCAGATGCCGGTACGCCGTTTCCACATGGGAATAAAGAAGTTCTCCCCGCTGCGTCAGACTAATTCCCCTGGCACCTCGCATAAACAGGCTGCAGCCAAGCTGCGATTCCAAAAGCTTCATGATGCGGGTCACATTCGGCTGGCTGCTCCCGATCGCAACCGCGGCTTTTGTAATGTTCTCATATTTTGCAACATAATAGAAAACCTTGTAGTATTCAAAGTTGATATCCATATATTTTTTATATTTCTCTCATATGTTTTATATATTTTTCATATTGCAGCAACGCTATTATAATCCATTTTGAATGATACGTAAATATGACAGGAAAGGATTTGATCACATGAATCAGGATTTAACCGTCGGAAAGCCCGAATCAGTATTATGGAAGTTCTGCCTTCCTCTTTTCGGCAGTATCGTTTTCCAACAGCTCTATAACATCGCGGACAGCCTCGTCGCCGGAAAAATGATCGGCGAACATGCGCTGGCTGCCGTAGGAAACAGCTATGAGATCACTCTCATTTTTATCGCGTTCGCATTCGGATGCAATATGGGCTGTTCCGTTGTCGTTTCCCATTTCTTCGGTGCAAAAGAATACCGCCGCCTGAAAACCGCCGTCACGACTTCCTGCATTTTCAGCGGCATGATCTGCGGTGTCCTGATGTTGGCAGGCATCTGCGGATGCGGACCGCTGCTCCGGCTGATCCGGACACCGGATGAAGTGCTGGCGGACTCGAAATTATATCTCGACATCTATATCTGGGGACTGCCGTTTGTATTCTTTTATAATATTTCGACCGGCATCTTCTCCGCGCTCGGCGATTCCAAAACACCCTTCTATTTTCTCGCCGTGTCCTCCACTGCGAACATCGCCGTGGATATCCTGTTCGTCAAAACGTTTCATATGGGTGTTTCCGGCGTGGCATGGGCAACGTTTTTATGTCAGGGCGTCAGCTGCATTCTAGCCGTCCTTACGGTGCGAAAACGGCTGCGGGCAATTCCTCAGCAGGGAACAAACGTCCTGTTTGACCGCGGCATCCTCAAAAAGATTATCGTGATCGCCGTACCGAGCATCCTGCAGCAAAGCTTCATTTCCGTTGGAAACATTCTGATCCAAAGCGTGATCAACGGATTCGGCCCTTCCGTCATGGCAGGGTACTCTGCAGCGGTCAAACTGAATAATCTGGTCATTACATCATTCACGACGATCGGTAACGGCATTTCCAATTTTTCGGCGCAAAACCTCGGTGCAAAAAAATACAACCGCATCAGGGAATGCTTCCGGGCAGGCATCAAAATGGTATGGTGTCTGTGCATTCCGTTCTGCATCCTTTACCTGTTTTTCGGCAGATACTTACTCCTTTTGTTCATGGAACATCGCTCCTTCAACGCAATGACAGCGGGCCGGCAGTTCTTATGGACGCTTTCTCCCTTTTATTTCGTCGTATCCGCCAAACTGGTCGCAGACGGGATTCTCCGCGGTATCAGCGCCATGCGCTGTTTTATGACGGCAACCTTCCTTGACCTGATCCTGCGCGTCGTGCTGGCATTCGTGCTCTCCGATCTGATGAACAGCTCGTTCGGCATATGGTGCGCGTGGCCAGTCGGCTGGGTGATCGCGATGGGATTCTCCATTTTCTTCTATCGCAGGGAATATCAGCGGCTTTCCGCCGGCTGATCCGGTCCCGTCTCCTCCCGCATTCTTTTTAACAGCTCCTCCTCGTCAAGCGCCATGATACTGCGCTTTTCGCATCCCGGCAGCCGCTCGTCAAATCCGCATACTTCACTGTAACGACAATATGTACAGGCACTCTGCTCCTTATATTCATACGGATTTCTGGCGATGCCGCCCGCAAGGATCTCCGTGGAAAGCCGTCTGATCTTTAAGTTTACATAATTCGATATTTCCCGCAATACATCTTCGCTGTAAGCGCGGGAAGATGCAGCAGTCGTCCCGTCTGTTTTAATCTGCGCCGGAATCACATCGGAGCGTCCGCCCGAAGCGATCGACGTGTCAAGTCTGCCGATCACCTGCTCGTCCGAATTGACGATGCCGCGCATGTGCAGTTCTTTTTTCAGTGCCGCATCGATCTGCTCCTTTGACAGCGTTCCGTCCTGCTCCGTAAACGGATCATCCAGATGATAATAGAGCATTCCTGCAGGCACGATCACCTTTTCGGGATGCTCCCGTTTTTCTTTTTCCATCGCCACATTCAGATAGAGCACAAGTTGTAAGGTCAGTCCGTAATAAACGGTTACCAGATCAAAGTCTTTTTTCCCTGATTTGTAGTCAACTACCTTCACATAGATATGATCATCATCCTCATAAGTATCCAAACGGTCGATCCTGCCCGACAGGCGCATTCTTTCCGTATCGGAAAGGGAGATGCTCACGCTGTCTAAGTCTTCCATTGTCTGAAAGGAAAGTTCAAAGCTCTTCGGCTCAAATACGCCCTTTTTGATCTGATATTGCAGCGTATCAATACTGCGTTCCATCATGGTACGAAGCGTATGAAGCAAGTATTCATTGCGCGCGCTGCTGTATAGAACACTGCCCGAAAACTGCGCTGCGCAGGCATCCGTGACTTCATGAAGCAGGACACGCCCCTCCTCTTTTGTAAACGTAAACCAATTCAGCCCGCGCTGCGTAAGTCCCTCCGAAAAACGGCTGAGTACTTCATGGCAGAACGTTCCCATATCCTGAGGCGTCACACCGCACTCCTCCCGCTCTACAAGATGCAGTCCGTATTCCAGAAAATGCTGATATTCACATTCTGCAAAGCGCTCCATACGGCTGACCGAATTCATAAGCATCGCTCCGTAAAGTGCCTGTGCTGCCGCGCGCGGCAGTCCGGCCTCGCGGTAAGTATAAAAAGCCTGTAAAACAAGGCGTTCCATGCGCTCCCTTGTTTTTTCGTTCTTAACCAGCATGCGGTACATGCCCTTGACACGGTGAACCGTATTCTCATC
The DNA here is from genome assembly GCA_003979345.1 of Lachnospiraceae bacterium. Lineage (GTDB taxonomy): Bacteria > Bacillota > Clostridia > Lachnospirales > Lachnospiraceae > DLAJ01. The sequence continues at coordinate 33,187 of RYVZ01000007.1, read as the reverse complement.
CCTTTGGCTGATCCCCGCAGCATAATCGCGCAGGAGCGGCGTAAACGCACGCAGGGCATCCGCCGCAGATTCCGCCTCGTATGCATCTTCTTCCGGTTCGACCGTTGATATTGTAATTGCCGGAAACATATGCCTCAGAACATCGATTAAATAAGACGGGCGGCGCGATCTTCCGTCGCTTCCCATCGCCGTATAAGTCACGATTAAATACTCTGTCGGTTTCGTCAGATTCATATATAAATATAAACGCTGGATATACATTTTCTGCCGCGGCGTTGGAGAAAGCTCCCAGTCAGCCGCGCTTAAAAACTCCCGGTCCATATCGGAGATCAGTCCGCCTCCCCCGCCGGTCTTGGGAATGATGCCGTCATTTACCCCGATAAAAAACAACGCTTTCATCTCCTGAAAGCGCGTCCGCTCCATATCGCCGCACACGATCCGGTCCACATTCTGCGGGATCGCACCGACCTGAATTTCGGACAGTCCGGCATCCAAAATCTCATAAAACTCCTGCGCGCCGACTTTTTCACCGCCGAGAAGCCCGTCCATCTGCTCTAAGAGCTCCATCACCAGACGATAGATCTGTGCATACTCTTTCGCTTTTTCAGGTCTTCCTTCCGCCGCAAAACGCTGTTCATATCCGGCAAGCTTTTCCTCCATATCCGCCTGCAAAATAAACGCGTATAGCTGCCGCACACGTTCTCCCATCGTCTCAGCCGGATCAAGAAGTACGGACAGCGACGCCAGAAACTGCGTTCTTATCTCATTAAGATATGTCAGCCTGTCTCCGTCACCGCCTGTCTCCTTCGTATGTCTCGTAAAGAGTTCTCCATATTTCTTCCTTCCCCGAAGCCCGGTAGCGCGCACATAGTTCTCAAGCAGATCGACGTCTTCCATCGAAAGCGGCGTCATACCGCTGCGCAAATAGTGGAAAACCGATTCATAAGAAAAATTTTTAAGCGGCACTAAAAGAGCACTGCGGATGCCCTCAACAAAGGGATTTAAGATAATACCGTTGGTCCGATCGATAAAAAAAGGAATCTCATGACCGGAAAGCTCTGCGGCAAGAATATCCCCATATTCTCCCAGATCGCCTGTCACGACCGCGATGTCACGGTACGCATAACCTTTCGTACGCACAAGTTCTTTGATTTTACGACAGACAAACTGTACCTCACGCTGTGGAGTGTCAAGCTTATAGAGACCGCAGGAATCCTGCTTTTCTGCAAAAGCCTTATTTCCATACCGGAACAGGTTCTGCTCCAAATAGGAAAAAAAGGGGCTGTTCCGATGCCGGATCACAGGTGTTCCTTTCAGATATACATCCACTTCCCGTCCGACATCCTCCTGCTCTTGAAGTTTACATAATGAAGATACTGTTTTTTGACTCAGATAAAACAGCTTTTGCTCAGCTCCGGTCTGGAAAGGATTCTCCGAGCTGTCTATAAGAATAGTAACACATACTTGTTTACATAATCTCATCAATTCCTGCAAAACACGATTCTGAACCGGCGTAAAACCTGTAAACCCGTCGAATATAACTACGCTGTCCGCGATCAGCGCGGATTTCGGCAGCGCCTTACACAATAAATCCAGCGATTCCTCCGTCGTGATGAATTTTTCGTGGATATACGCAAGAAACGCCTCATATAATATTTGAACATCGTTCAGTTTGATGGAAAGTAATCCTCTTTTTCCGGCGTCCCGCGCCATATCACCGACCTGTCCGGGCTGTATGCCATATTGCATCAATTCAGAGATCACGGACTTGACTTCATGGATATAGCCGGTCCTGTTTAAGCTGCCTCCAAGCACTTTCAGCTTGTCCTTACATTCCGCCGCCACCTTGCGCAGAACCAGGTTTTTTCCCGTATCGTCCAGAACCGGAATGTCCTCTCCGCCGACTTCCTCTAAAATGCGGTGGGTCAGACGTCCGAAGCTTAAAACGTCAATATTCATGATTCCGCGGTCGGGATGCAGCGTCACGATGTCCTTCTGTGTTTGCATCGTGAACTGATCCGGCACGATAATGAAAAACCGGCGCTCCGGTTCGCGGAGCGCCCATGCGATCACGTCCTGATAGACGCGCATGCTTTTTCCCGAACCGGAACCGCCGAAGTAAAATTTTAAGCCCATGCGGCGCTCCTTCGTAATCAAAATTTAAGCGGCTTTGAAAGCCTTTCCATCATACGGAAACACGGAAAAGATACCGTTCCATGCAGGCACGCTTTCGCAGCCGCCTTCTTATGCGTGATACCGGTAGACGACCGCCTCATACGGGCGGAGCGTATACTCCGTCGAGGTCTGCCACGGTGCGTCCGCATAGTTGCCGGTGAGAAGCTCGTTCTTTTTTCCGTCAAGCTCGCGCGGATAGGAAAAATGCTGTTCTTCCCTGGTGAAATTGCAGAGTACAAGCAGTTTTTCATCACCGTAGGAACGCATATACGCGTACACCTCGTCGCCGCCGTCGGGAATCAGGTAATACCGCCCGTAGACAATGATCTCATGCTCTTTGCGAAGACGGATCAGTTTCTGATAATAGCGGTAGACCGAATCCTCCCTCCCCATCTGCTCCGCCGCATTAATTTCCATATAATTCGGATTGACTTTCAGCCACGGCACTCCAGTCGTAAATCCGGCATTCTCCGTATCATCCCATTGCATCGGCGTACGCGCGGAATCCCTGCCCCTGCGGCTGATATAGGAAAGCATCTGTTCATGCGTGTAGATGCCGCTGTCCACCAAATCATGATAGGCATTCAGGCTTTCCACATCACGCAGTTGGGACAGCTCCGTGAAATTCATACAGGTCATACCAAGTTCCTCACCCTGATAGATATATGGCGTTCCCTGCATCATGTGCAGGCAGGTCGCAAGCATTTTCGCCGACATTTCACGATATTCGCCCTCTTCCCCCAGCCTTGACACGATGCGCGGCTGGTCATGGTTGTCCCAAAACAGAGAATTCCATGCCTTCCCGTAAAGCTCGGTCTGCCACTGAGTCAAAACACGCTTTAAGTCCATCAGGGAAATCTTACGGTCCGACCATTTCCCGTGTTCTCCGTCGTCCAATCCCATATGCTCGAACTGAAATACCATGTTCAGCTCGCTCTCATCCTCGTTCGCATACTTTTTTGCCTCCTCAATCGTCACGCAGGAAGTCTCGCCGACGCTGAATGAATCATATTTAGAAAGCACGCGCCTGCGCATCTCGCGCAGATAGGTATGCACTTTGGGCCCGTTTGCGACAAAAGGCACGAAGTCCCCGTTTTTACCGTCCGGCATCGCAGGAACTTTGCTGATCAGACTGATGACGTCCATGCGAAAACCGTCCACGCCTTTCTGAAACCAGCTGTCCATCATGTCAAACACTTCGTCGCGCACTGCCGGGTTCTCCCAATTTAAGTCCGGCTGCTGCTTTGCGAACAAATGCAGATAATACATGTCCGTTGCCTGATCATATTCCCATGCCGGTCCCGAAAACCAGGATATCCAGTTATTCGGCTCCGCCATCTCTCCGCTCTGCTCATCTTTTTTCCCTTTTCGCCAAATATAATAATCGCGATATGGATTATCGACTGATTTTCGGCTTTCGACAAACCATTTGTGCTGATCGGATGTATGGTTGACGACCAGATCCATAACAAGCTTCATGCCGCGTTTATGGATCTCTGCAAGCATCTGATCAAACTGCTCCATCGTTCCGTATTCTTCCTGAATTTTGCGATAATCGCTGATATCATAGCCGTTATCCACATTCGGCGACTCATAGACCGGCGAGAGCCAGATCACGTCAACACCGAGCTCTTTCAAGTAGTCAAGCTTTCCCGTGATTCCCTCAATGTCTCCGACACCGTCACCGTTGCTGTCACAAAAGCTCTTTGGATAAATCTGATAGACGACCGCTTCTTTCCACCATGCTTTTTTCACTTTTTTACGCCCTCTCTTTCGACATTGATAAATAATATAAATGATCAGAATAAATAAAAGCTCCGCCGCAGTCGCCCAGATCCGCGCAAGCAGAGAAATGATCAGCGCGTACTCCTCCGGCATGATCATGCCGAGCCCCAAGGCAAGAATGCCCTCTCGCACACCGAGCCCCGACGGTGCAAAAAACGTAATCATGCCGATAATGACTGCCAGACCGAAGATGCCGCCCGCAAACAAAAACTGCGATGCCGGAATCGGGTAGATCGAGCAGACGAGCAGATAAAATCCCGCCCCGACCAGTACCCAGTTGCAGATAAATAATGCAACCACCGACAACAACTGCGGATAGGAGATTGGGATCTGCAAGTCCTTACCCTTAATAAACCGCTCCAGAAAACGCAGCAGCGCATTGACGATCTTTGGATGTATCACGATCATCAGAAGCATCACGAGCGCTACGATGAGCTTCGTATATTTCATCATGATCTCATTCGGGAAAAAAAATAACGAGATCAGAAATAAAAACGCCGCGCCAAGAAACGTCCCCAGATTTTCAAGGTAAAAATTGACCGTGACCTTCCGCGCCTTGACGCCTCTGTGCTCATATGCCGGAAACCGTGCGATCAGCATGAACACCTCACCCGGTATATATTTGCCGAGCACCGAAAACGCATAGGCAGTGATCGCCTCGGAATAAGGAATCGATGAACGGTTTAAGACCGTGACATAATGCCAGAGCGAAGCCAGTGACGCAAAATACGCAAAGTAGATCAGCATCGAAATGATAAAAACGGGAATGTTGATTTGAAACTCCATTGTGCGGATCTGCGCAAAATTGCCTTTCAACGTCCGTACCAGAAAGACTGCCGCCACAACCAAAAACAGCACCGTAATTCCATTTTTTAATCGTCCCGTAAGCTTTTTCATGATGTCTCCCATCGGCAGGGGCGTTCTCTCTCGTGCGCTTTCCTGCATCCTGTCCGGTACCAGGCGCACCGTCCTTTAGCCTCGTGCCTGCTGCAAATCATGGATATGACCCGATGATCCCGTGATTAACGTTCATTATAGCATATCCCCTATAAAAGTTATAGACTTTTTCTTCCGCATATACTTTTCCGCGTCTGCCTCACATTTTCAGTAACACTCACGGTGCGACCCGGTTGATGTCCCGCGGGAAGAGTGAGGCATATCTGACGTTATCGAGCATGAGCAGGCGGCTCGTAAAGCGCTCCAGTCCGATTCCCAAACCGCCGTGCGGCGGAACTCCGTATTTATGCAGCATCAGATAACTCTCAAACTGTGCCGGGTCAAGTCCGAACCGTTTCATTTTTGCGATCTGTTCACGATAGTCATGAATGCGCTGCCCGCCCGTCGTGATCTCAAGCCCGCGGAACAATAAGTCAAAGCTATCCGTTACATTGGGATTTTGACGGTTATCCATTGCGTAAAACGGACGTTTTTCTCCCGGATAATGCGTCACAAACACAAACTCGCTCCCTGTCTCTTTCTGCACCAGTTCACAGAGAAGCCGTTCTTCCTCCGGCTCGAAATCCTTTGCCTCATGTGCGTGTCTTTTATAAGTGTCCGCAATCAGCGTTTTGGCTTCCTCAAACGGTATTGCCGGGATATCAACGATCACCGGCAGTTTCACCTGAAGCAGGCTGCATTCTTTTTCACAATGCTCTTTTAAGTACTCCACAGTATACCGGAGCATTTTCGTCTCCATTTCCATGATGTCCGTATCGCTCTCGATATATCCCATTTCAAAGTCAACGCCGGTATATTCATTCAGATGCCGCTTCGTATCATGCTTTTCGGCGCGGAACACGGGTCCGATCTCAAACACCCTCTCGAACACGCCCACCATCATCTGTTTGTAAAACTGCGGGCTTTGGGCAAGATATGCCTGTCTTCCGAAATAATCAAGCTTGAAAATATTTGCGCCACCCTCCGCACCCGCCTGTACGATCTTCGGCGTATGGATCTCCGTAAAGCGCTCTGCTATGAGGAATGTCCGAAACGCGTTCACAACTCCCTCCTGAAACTTAAAAATGGCGCGCTGACTGTTGTTGCGCAGCGTGACAGGTCTGTAATTCAAGAGATTTTCCAGCGAAGTGCCTACAAGCTTCTGATTGATCACGATCGGGCTCTCCTCATACGGAACGGACAAAATCTCCGTCTCTTTTAAGCGCAGGTCATACCCTGTTTTAGAACGCTCCTCAGGTATCACTTCTGCCGTCAGGATCACGCAGCTTTCCTCCTTCAACATTTCTAAATCAAACGCCGCATATACCGGCTCGTAAACACATTGCAGCACTTCCCCTGGCGTGCGCAGCAGCACAAACGCAAAATCGCTCATTTTTCTGATCTTATAAATACTGCCGCGAATACGCACAGTCCCGCCCGCATACTGTCCGATCTCCTCTGAGGTAAGGGGCGGCTGCCCTGTTGTTCCCGCGATTCTGTTCCATGTTTTGCTGCCCGCTTCCTCCGCCGTTTTGTTATCCGTCCTGCTGCCTATTTCATTCCCTGTTTCGTTTCTCATCTTGTTACTCCCTTCTTTCCCTGTTTCGTTCCTTGTCTTGCTGCTCGTTTCATTCCCCGTTTCATTTCTCGTCTTGCCGCACGCTTTTTTCTCCGTTTTGCTTCTCATCTTACCGCTCCCTTCCGCCTCCGGTTCGTTTCTCATCTGGCTGCTCCCTTTCCTTTCCATGTCCTTCTCCATTTCTTTCATACTCCTTTCATCTCTCTATTTGACAGACGTTTGACAAATGACCGTGAAACACATGCCTCTGCAGGGAAGCGCTGATTCAACCACCGCTTCCCTGGAAATGTCTGACAGCACGCAAAAAAGACCACGCCGTAACCATATTTCATTACCGGTGTGGTCTTTCTTATATGATCTCATAGGATCTTGAGTGATTCCATTGCAACAAACAATATGCCTGATCAGGCTATCTGCCGCCGGTTCACCCCTGCAGCCTTGATCTATCATCTATGATCTCACTGCAGATATCTCCACACAGGTACAAGCCGAAAAGCGCCTGTACCTGTGCCATGCACAACTACAAGCGCTACATATCGTCGTCCCTGTGCGGTTTACGCAGCGAAATCCGATTCATAGCAAGCCTCCATTTATCAGCCGTCTGTCAAAACGCCTTACGATAGGGGTACTATAGCACTGACAGAAACTGATGTCAAGAACATTCTCGTTCTGAACGCCATTCAGTTTTTGTATGAATCGCATAGACTGTGCGGGCTTTTTCCATCGTTCTCCTTCTCCTTTACACCCGCTCCCGGACAAGCCAGTTTTCATCAAAGCACGGACGTCTAATCAGAAAAAATCAGGGCAGACAACTCTGACCCTGATCAAAAAGGAAAGGCGGAACCCCTCTCACTTTACAGCGGAACAAACAACACGGCCGCAAGCAGTATACATGCGCCCGCAATGATCTTTGTTTTCATAAATGCCTCATTTACCCCGCCGCACCGCTCTTCGCATTTTTATGCGGCGCATTTCCAACGATCTCGATTCCCTTGCTCACCGCTACTGTTACCTCAATGTCGCGCTGTATCGAGTTTGACTCAAACCGGTACAGTACCTTGCCTTTCATTGACTGCACATATTGCGCCGGAAGGCGGTTCAGCGCATAAGTCGCGATGTCCATCCGGCATTGTTCGCATTTGCAATAATCCGTTTTCGGCCACAATTCATTGATCTTACTTAAGACCGTTTCTTCCATTAAGTTGATCAGTCCCGTCATACTACTCCCCCGTATCATATCCTTGCAGGCTCTTTCGTTTATCATGCCTGTGCCGGCCCTGCCCCTGCAGTATCGCCGATATATGACTCCCCTTCATGTTCTGATAAATGTTTCATCCGAGGACGGTATTCCCTCCTCATCCGAACGATAACGCTCCACTCTCATATGCAAATCATACTTTTCTCTCAGTGCCGCGATTGTTTCCATCATCGGCGATGCATGATGCCGGTCGATCGCATGCTGATCCTCCCATGAATCAATCAGCAGAACTGTCTCCGGATCCTTCAGTGGAAGAAAATATTCATAACGGAGATTTCCAGCCTCGGCACGCACAGCATCGGCAGTTCCGCTCTGCTCCATCTCTTCCGCAAATCTTCGAGCATTGTCGTTTTTGCCTGTATAATACAGATTCACCGTTATACTCATTGGGGTATTCCTTTCCATATTACCTATTATTATATCACAATATTTTACAAATGCATAATACTTTTGTAAAATATTTATAGCTCTCCCCCCAAAACGCGCATTTCTTACGCAAAAAAGGACATCCATCAATTTCTGAATGAATGTCCTTTCCATCAATATGCAGTTTTTCCGTTTCCCAGATCCGTCAGATAAAGTCATCCAACAGGATGTCAAACGAAATCTCCATTCCCTCAGGTACGTACTGCCGGATCAGCTCCGCAGTTTTCCATTCCAATTCTGCCTGCATGTTTCTTTCCATGATCTCTTCCCAGCTTAAGCTGTCAAGATAGCTTTGAAGTCCGTCACGGACTGCCGTCAGCGCCCGGTCCCGCTCGCCAACCGTCACCTCTTTTGGCTTCCGGATGCGGTATTCCAAATTGACGTTTACATAATAGTTCTCATATAGAAGTTCCCTTTCGACCGGATCTATATATGACCGTCCTTTTTTCACCGGATTCCAAGAAAAAAAAGCAGGCTCCCCAAACTTCTCACCATACAATTCACTCAAAGAAGCTCTAAGCGTCACTTGAAAAAACTCAGCATTTTCATCCGAATCAGAAACCGTTGCCAGAGCATATGCCTCCAACGCCTGACCCAGCTGATCATCATCGGAAGCGAGCATTGCATTGAACTCTGCAACGGTTTTATCCTCATAACCATCCGTCCGGTATGCAGCAAGGCTGTCATATGCGGCAAGGCTGTCCCGCATGCATGCTTCCGCTTCTCTTCTTCCGGCTTCCTCCGCTTCCCACCGCTCATCATTTTTTTCATAGCTGACGGCTTCGATGGAAAGCGTCAACCGTTCCGTGCTGTTCTGATCTGCAATCTCCCGCAAAATCTGTGCAACATCCTCTTCTTCCATTGTCAGCAGCGTTCTGATCCCCGTCTCATTCCAAAACAAGCGTATCTCAGATGTCATCCCCTCAATACAGCGGTCACGCTCGCCAACCGTCATTTTGCTGCGATCGTCAATATGATAGGAAAACTGATACCAAAGCCCGCAATAAGCGCCGCGTCCGCATTCTTCCAATTGTTTATAGCCAAGATCCTGATTGACATACGGATCCTCTTCCTCCCTGCCCGTATAATGCGATTGAACCATCTTTGCATTTTCCATATGGGAATAATTCGCGCTCACCGTAACAAAATGACGTTCTTCTCTCGTGAGCGGAACCGCAAAATCATAATACCCCACGTCGCCGCCGATCCGTTCCGCCCGCTCGTAATCTTCATTCGCCCAATCGAGCAGCTTCCGGTTAAAATCCGAAAGGAGCATGTTTTCATACCCCGGCTTCATCAAAACAAACAGCGAATCATAATCTTCTTTTGTCCCATTTGGGTATTCGCGGCATTCTTGATCCTGCTGAAATTCCCCGCTCTCAGGGTCATTCTGCCGAATTCCCTGCCCCTCCTGCGAATCTCCGCGGTATCCGTCATACGCAGCGAGCGGCATATAGACATATTCCACACTGATCTGAAGCGCGCTGCTTCCCCATTCTGCGGTCAGACGCGTTATTTCATCGTCGATCACTTCCCGCATGGAAGCTTCCTCCGCAAGCTGACTGTTCTGCCTCCCTTCCAAAAGCCCCTGCATGCCGTCCGTCACGCCGATCCTCGCAGCATTATACTCCCCCACGGTCAGTTTATCACCGTCCAGAATCGTAAGCGTGATAAAAAACTCCATGATCGCCCTGTCAGCATCCGCGGATTCACTGCTCTGCGCAAATCCGCCAAAGCTTCTTGTCCGATACCGCTCGGCAGTGAGCGGTTCTAAAATATAAAAAAAGAACGAAGCAGTCCCATCACTGTCCTTCATCGCATCAAACGTCCTGCTCGCGGAAAACCGGTCCAGCAAATTCATATACTCCGCCGAATCCGTCAGCTCTGCGACTGCATTTCGGTATGCAGAAATGCTCATATCTTCATAGCCGTCCCACCGCAGCGCCTCAAGTTTCTGATACTCTTCCTCCGTAAATCCCGGCATATTTCCGGGCGCCGATGGCAGCCGGCTGTCTCCGCCCGCCGTTTGCAGCACGCTCTCCGTATCGGACTGCCACGGCGTGGATGCATTGTATGCAGTATTAAGCTGTGCGGTACTGTACGGTGCAGCACAATATTGCGCGGCACTATACTGTGCTGCACAATATTGTGCTGCACATCCGCCCAGCATTGCGGCAGCCGTTAGAACCGACGCCGCTGTCATAAGAATCCTGTGTCCTTTTCTTCCGTCCCTTTTCACGGCTCTTTTTCCCGGCTCGTTCGCCGCCCCTCCTGTCATCCTTCTTTTTTCCTTCATAAAAACACCTCCGTGATTCTTTTTTATTTTAGAATAACGGAAGTGTTTGGAGTACGCTTGAAACAAATATGTTTTTTATGTGGAGATAAACAGTGCTGGCGGCACAACGCAGGACCCAACATTGCCATTTTCACAGGCAGGGCATCCGCACCGTCGCCGCCACGCCCTGCTCCGTGTTTTCAATTCTGACCGCCGCTCCATGCAGATCAAGGATCGTCTTTACGATGTACAGACCGAGACCGCTTCCTCCGGTCTGACGGCTGCGTGATGCATCGACCCGGTAAAAAGCCTCAAACAATTTCGGCAGCGCTTCCTCCGGAATCTGTACCCCCGTATTCTCAACTGAAAAAATCATGACTCCCGCCTCTTTCCATAGTTTCACCGTCACGCGGTTTCCGGCAGGAGAATACGCCGCCGCATTGCCAAGCAGATTATCCAGTACTTTTTCAAGCAGGCGCGCATCCCCCATCACGGCCATATCGGGCGAAAGAAAAGTCTCAAGCGTCAGTTCCCGCTGCAAAAACAATTCGGAAAGCACTGCGATCCGGTCAGCCGCAAGCCTGCTCATATCCACCCTGCTTTTTTTGCAAATATAGCCCGGTGTTTCTAAACGTGATATCGTCAACAATTCCTGCACCATTGTTTCCAGCGTATTTGTGACTTCCAGCGACCGCGCGAGATAGGTCTCTCTGTCCTGATAGCGCCCCACCTGATAGAGCATGCCTTCCAACTGCCCTTTGATGATCGTGATCGGCGTTTTCAGTTCATGGGACGCCGCGGAAAAAAACGCCAGACGCTGTTGTTCCAACTGTCGTTCACGGTCAATATCTTCCTGTAGCTTACCGTTCGCCTCCCGAAGCTCCAAGAGCGCCGCCGACAGCCTGTGCGCCATCTCATTTAAGCTGTCAGAGAGCACGCCGACCTCATCCGAACGGCGGACCGGACAGCGCACGTCAAACTCCATATCCGCCATCCGCCTTGCGATCGCGCTGATTTTTTTGACCGGTCTTGTCATATACCATGTATAAAAAATGGCGGCGGCCGTCGATACCAGAACAACCACTACACTGAGAACCGGCAGTGCTTTCCTGATCGCATCCGCTGTCTGACTTTCCAGCTCTGTATTCTTTGCCACAAACACGACATATGTTTCCTCACCGTCCCACATCCGAAACGTGCTGATATCCGTTTTTTCGCAGTCTTCATAATCTTCTATGCGTTTCCCCGTCACGGCGTCTAAGTACGGCAGCCGAAGCTCCTCTCCCGTATCCCCGAAAATATGAAATACATATTCATGATCCAGATTATCGGCAAGCAGCTCACTAAGGAAGTTGATGCATTCCGGAATCCCCTCTCTGGGTTGATTATCCAACTGTGCCGCAAGCTCGAATTGCCAGCCGTCTGCCTCCTCCACTCTGTGTTGATAAATATAAGGTGCAAAGCGGACAATACAGAAATACGTGATGCCGCAGCAGACTGCCGTCAGCACCGCCGTCATTATAAAAACCTTTACCGACAATTTACTTTTTATCCTCTTTATCAATCCGGTATCCCACCCCTCTGATCGTCTCAATATAATCCGCGCCGCCGAGCTTTTTGCGGATATTCTTAATATGCGTGTCAATGATCCTCTCATCCCCGAAAAATTCATATTTCCAAAGCGAGGCAAGCAGATTCTCGCGTGTTAAAATTCTGCCCTGATGGAGCAGCAGCTCCCTTAAGATTTCAAATTCCCTCGGCGTCAATTCTACGCACTCTTGATTTATGGTAACCTTATAAGCATCCAGATCGAGCACCATCTCCCGATAGATAAGCGTCTTAGGCGCTTCCTCCCTTCTGTTCTGCCTGCGCAGCACAGCCGCGATCTTCCGTATCAGGATCGGCATGGAAAACGGCTTCGTCAGATAATCGTCCACCTGCAGGTCCAGCCCCCGGATCTGATGCGCCTCATCGTCCAGCGCCGTCAGCATCACGATCGCCACATCGGATTTCTGACGGATGACCTCGCAGACGGCAAAGCCGTCGATCTTTGGCAGCATCACATCCAGCAGGATCAGGTCGAATGGCTCCTTTTCAAACTCGGAAAGCGCCTCCACTCCATCGGACGCCGTTACGACCTCATAACCTGCTTCGATCAAAAAATCATGCAGCAGTTCTTGGATCTGCTGATCGTCTTCTACGATCAGGATTTTCTTCTTATCTGTATGCTCTTTCACGCCCCCGCCCTCCTGTAAAAGAATCGCTCCGTCAGACATTGCCCGCCTCCCCCGCTTCAGAATGTTTTTGCCAAAAACAGAGTGTCCATACTAAAAGCAAAGAAAAAACAAAGTCTCATAGTGAAACACAAAATGTCCTTATCAAATAATGTCTTTATCAAAGTTTCTTTGTCAAAAGTTTCTTTGTCAAATAATGTTCTCATTAAAAATATGGTAAGACATCCCGTTTTTGATATCTTACCATACTTTTTTGAATTGAATGTGAAGGTTGCGATTTTCAGATGATCTGCTCCGTTCACAATTTGATACTTCTACTGTCTGCACCGTTATCCGATCTGTGTATGATCGCCCTATAAAGTCTTTATGATTTCCAGCGCCTCTGTCAGACTGTTCACAGCGCTCACTCCCTCCGGCACTTCTTTTCCGTTCCGGTTCAGCCAGATCGTGCGGATGCCAAGCTGTGACGCTCCTTTGACATCACTGTTTAAGGAATCGCCGATATGAACGACCTCCTCCGGCTTACATCCCGTCGTATTCAGCGCCAGTTCAAACAGCTCCCGCCTCGGTTTATAGGATCTGGCGTCTTCCGACGTAAATACTCCTGCGGCGGATAGTCCGTGAAACCGCATTGCCTCCTCAACGTCCACATTATCCGTATTAGAAACAATGTATACCGGTACTGAACATTGTTCAAGAAACTCTTTTGTATCTTCAAAAACAGGCGGATTCTGCCAATGTTCAAACATCTGTCCGCTCAGTTTTTCCTCATCTGCCGACGAGTGGAACCATGAGATTGTATTGCGCAGAGATTTTAATTCCAACACTCTCTGTGTCTCAAACGCATCACCGTATGCTTTGTCACACATCTCCTGAAATTCCTTCCACCAGAATGCGGCGATCTTAGACGTTTCCTCCATATCGCCTGTTTCGTGAATAATCTGCGTGATCTTCTGAATGACCTCGCCGTCCTCGTGAACGACGGTTCCGTAAAAATCAAGAAATACTGCTTTGATCATGTTGTCTTCCTCCTGTCAGATGATTGCCACATTAAGAATCCTTTTCCTGTCTAATGCTTAATTGCAAAGTAATTGCTTAAAATCGTCTTAATGTGCTGATACCTTCTTGCATAAGAATTTTCCACACGGATCAGCTGAAGGTTATGCTCCTTGCAGATCGCATTTTTCTTCCTGTCGCGATTTTTTACCACCTCATTTTCATAATGTTCTTTTCCATCCAGTTCAATCGCCAAAACCGGAATTTCCTGTAGTCCTTGTTTTTCATATACAACGAAGTCAAACCGCCCGCTATAGAAAAGATCATTATAACTTGTATTGTCTTGAAAAACATGCGCAATGGAAACTTCTTTTTTTACTGTATGGCGATTCTGCGTCAGCCAGATATTTTCCAGCGCATGATTCAGATTCTCTAAAAATGCTTCCTCCGTAACGCTGCTAAACGGCTTCACGCCTAACGCTCTGGAGTTTGTCTGTTTCGGCGACACCTGCGTTGCACCATTTGACCATACATATTGCATCAGTTCATATAGATCATCTTCACCATCTCCTTGATGAAGACGCTCCAAATTCTTTCTGCTGGACAATATGATCAATTTGTTCCTCGCCCTTGAGGTTGCTACATTGATCAGTTCCTTATTGTTTTTTAACCACTCATAGGTTCCTGCATAAGTCTGATCCGTGATAGCCGTTGAAAAAAGGATCACATCTTTTTCATCGCCCTGAAATGCATGTACTGTTCCGCAGGTCACATCCTTTATATTTACCCGTTCCAGCTCTTCCAGAATCAGCTTCCGTTGATTTGCAAACGGGGTAATCACTCCAATATTTTGATTCCGGTTTGACAGAACATATTGAGCAATTTCACGTGCTTCTTCAAACGCCGTATTCTTATCACCTGAATGCACTCCCGTCATATCCCGAAACACAAGAGGCTGTTCTTCTTTGCTATTCGACTTTATACAAAGTCGGGAGTGGTAGTATTTCTTGTTATTAAAATCTATAATTTTTTTATGGCACCGATAATGATTATGCAGTAACGTCTCGTCGCTGACGGCATCACAGGCAAGATATGTCTTATAGACAGAACTCTTACAATAGTCATATTCGTCCGTGATGGAATAGCGTTTTTTCAGCTTAAGGTTTGTTACTTCATCCAATAAAATAACCGGATTGAGCTGCTGGGGGTCTCCCACAAGCATCAGATTCGAACCCCGTACGATCGGTACCAGCGATACCGCCGTATTGCACTGACTCGCCTCGTCCATGACCACCATATCAAAAATCGGTTCCGGCGCCCCTAACCGGTGTGCGGATATACAGGTTGTAGCAATGATTGGGAAAATTTTTAGCAGCTTTACCACATTGTCCTTTTCCTGCAAATATTTTGTAAATGCCTCTAACCGTTTTTCTTCGTCCTCCGTTTCAATAATCATCCGCAAGTCTAAATATCTTGGCGTGTTAATTTTTTTAATACATTCTACCGAAGCATAATAAATACATTCTTCTACCTTTTCAATATTATCGTCCAAAAGACGGATTGCTTCTTCTTCCGAAACTTCACCCGTTGTCTCGATCTTTTTGCTGATCATATTTCGCTGCCGGTTTTTCAAATCCTGCTCAAACGACAGCATTTGTAAGGAACTTCCCTTTTTCTCCTCAAACTCAAGCATCCTGTCGATTGTTTCTTCACGCTCTTTTAAGTCTAAAAGCTCCTCATAGCGCTTTAAAATATCAGATAACCGCTTTGCACGGCTTCTCCGCTCATCCTTATTGCTATTCAACGTACTTTCATACACTGTTTCATTTCGCACGCTTTCATAAAGCCTGCGGATTGTGACAAGCGTCTCCCTTACTTTTTCCTGATTGCCTAACCTCAGAATCGGAAACGGGATCCTTTTTCTGCGATATTCCAAAGAAGAAAGTTTTTCATAAACTCCATCGATTGGGTGATTGTTGTAAGATGTAAACAAAACTGTCCGATTATTGAAAAACGCCGTCACAAGCGTGTTAACAATTGTATTCGTTTTCCCGGTTCCCGGCGGACCCTGAATATACGCAATCGGATATTTCATGGCATGGTGAATCGCAAGCAGTTGATCCAAATTGATTTTTCGGTTAATCAACATGATCGGGTATGTCGCTGTTTTCTTCGGACGCTCCAACAAATCTCCAAAGAACGCCCTGATCGGCACGGTCACTTCGTCTTTCTGATACATTTTTATGATTGCCTGATATTCCTTATGCAGATCCAAAGGAACCTCCGACTCCAGTCCGATGATATACGGCATATCATCCACATGACTGCCGCCATGTTTCAAATGTCCGGCAATACAATTTTTTATCTTTTCCTGATTGTTTTCAAAATCCTCAAGAAGCTCGTATTCCTCCGCATCCAAAAACTTACGGATACTCTGCTTTATCCCGTCTATTTTGAATTCGGTACAAATTGTGATTTCATCATCCGGCTTCAAGACGCGCTGCTTAACATCCAAATTCAATCTGCGATACGCAAGTACATGTAATCCCTTTGTCATATGACGAACGCTTAAGACATTCATCGCAAGCTGTTTAATATACAATCTCCCATCCGCACGCTCATTTTGCTGCGTCTGAATCTGGAAGCTCCTGACGATCTCCCGAAACTGCTCTGCACTCAACTGATAAACTTCACCCTTGATCTGATCCTGATCCAAATATTGAATCAGCTTGTAATCCGACTGATAGGGCACGGAATCCAGCCGATTGCACATTTCAAGATAATTCAATATCTTAAGATTTGCCGAATTGTCAAACAGCCCATAATACTTGTGAGGGTTTAAGTAAATATCCTGAACAAGCTCTTTGTTCACAGGATAGTAGGAACCTTCTACTACTTTCGATGCCTGAATCGCGTCAATTCTGATTTTGTCAAGTCTGCAAACCGTATATTCTCCCAAATGAAGTCCTTCGACCGATAACGTCCGCCTTTGAACATCCAGATTTTGAATCCCAATCCAGTATTTTGTATTCTTATCCTCTTTGTTCAGATATTCAATGCTTAGCCATTTCCCCTCGTGTATCGCCCGAAAGATATCTCTGCAAATTGTATTCATACAGATTCCCTTTTGCCATTTCATCTAAAAGTGATTTCGAAGACATTGCCCTGCTTATGATTTTACAACAATAAAGCCAAAAAGTAAATTAACAATTCGTTCTGCATCATCATAATATACAAAAAGAACCTTAACCGGAGAATTTATGAATTTTATAAACGAACTTCATTCCACCTTCCGCAGGAATGCCGACGCTTCCGCCTGCATCAAAGGCAGTGACCGCTATCCCGGCCTGAAAGGAACCGTGGAATTTTATCAGCTTTGCGGAAGTGTACTTGTTATGGCGGAATTCAGCGGTCTGCCTTCCGAAAATACTCTTTGTGATGAACCAATTTTTGCATTTCATATCCACGAGGGTACCTCATGCACGGGAGATGCAGGCGATCCGTTTGCGGACGCGATGGGGCATTATAACCCGCACGACTGCCCGCATCCGTATCACGCCGGAGATATGCCGCCGCTGTTTAGCGTAAACGGAAACGCATTCCTTGCATTTACCACCGACCGGTTTTGGGTCAATGAAATCTTGGGCAGGGCGGTCATTGTGCATAAAATGAGTGATGATTTTCACACACAGCCCTCAGGAAACGCGGGCGAAAAGATCGGATGCGGGATCATTCACGGAAAATGCCGGTGAATCAGATAAAAGGACGGTATTCCATGACCCTTTTTCCGTGTCACTGAAATACCGCCCTCTTTGTCATTTCCTGCTGAATTCTGTCTTTTTTACACCCGCTAAGCGCCTTCCCTTTTTAGTATCTGACAGGTATGCTACTGTCATTTGTTAAAGAACGGTATCCTCCTGTATCATTGACGGATATCCACATACCCGGTTTCCAGAGAGTGGTCAGAAAAGCTATAGAAATCTCCTTCACTATCCAGATTCAGATATAGATACGGAAGCTCCTCCTCCGGCACGACCCATGCCAGATGTACGGTAACGGTCTCACCCGGCTCTATGACCGGAATATAGTTGTTACTGCGCTCGCCGCCATGAACGTCATAGTAAAACATTTCCCTCGCACGTGCTGCGCCTCTCATACGGGTAACATCCCACGAATCGCCTTCACCCGGCTCTTTTCCTTCTCGAACGCGGACATTTCCGCCTACTTCCTCAATTCTCATAAGATTTCCCCAAAACAGGATATCCGTCAGACGGGTATCTCCCGTATTCGTATATTCCACTGTAATGTAAACCAGTTTCTGTGCAACTTCCTCCTGTCTGACCACTTCCGTCAGCGTATCCACGCCGTCTCCATATTTCACATATTCCATCGTCCCGGGAAGCAGATTTCCGTCCGCGTCCGTTGCTTCCGATAATTCGCTTTTCTCATCCGAATCCAGCAGATCCCGGTTCAAAACACCAATATTGTCAAGGATCTGTACCTGTGAAACTTTTACGCTATACGGCTTGTCTTCTCCGAGGGAAAAGGATTCCCCGACCGCATGGGTATGATTCATTCTGTCTTTCGACACTTCCTCCGCCTCATCATAAGAATCCTGCACGTCCTGCTGCGCCTCCATTTCCCCCATCGACCGCATATATTCGCTCCAATTCATTACGCTTGCATATTTGACGCATTCCTCCTCAGTTGAAGGCGTAAGCTGTATTCCCTGCGCGATTGCAACCGCATCCTCTTTTGACACATTGGAACCGACAAACATTTCGAGCACGTAATGCTGATCCGGATACATCACATAGATCCGTTGGTTGAAGCTGACTCCGTCCTCATAGATTTCCGCAAATTTCAGATAGATACCTTCGTTCCCGTTGACAGAAATCTCCTCTTTGTCGGCAATATCCGTAAACTGCATGGCAAACGACTCACTTCCGGTATCCATGCGATACAGGCAGACCGTAACACCGCCCTGATACATTGCGTCGGCATAACAGTATTTTCCATAATCTCCCTCGATCT
Source organism: Lachnospiraceae bacterium (assembly GCA_003979345.1). Classification (GTDB taxonomy): domain Bacteria; phylum Bacillota; class Clostridia; order Lachnospirales; family Lachnospiraceae; genus DLAJ01. The sequence continues at coordinate 14,489 of RYVZ01000007.1, read as the reverse complement.
GAACCATCCCCTCCGGAAGATAAGACAGCGTCACTTTCACCGGATCGATCGTATACGCATCCTGACTAAGGTCCGCCCCTGATGCACCCTGATCTTTCGGATTTTCCTGACCGTTCCCGTCCTGCGCCGCCACGACAGGTATTCCTTCTTCACCATCCCGTTCCACACTGACATCCAAACCGTATTTTCCATGATCCTGTGTGCGCATCCGGTAAAGACTTCCTGCAAACACGGTCATCCCCATCACCATGACTGCCGCGAACGCCACAAGGAAGTATTTTTTTGGCATCCCTTTCCTTCGTTCACCAGCAGCCGGTGCCATTTTCAGTTGCTTTTCCACTTCCTGCTTTACCATTACACGCATATCATCCGGCATCACCGGAAATTCTGCTTTTATATCCTCTAAATGCATAACTATAGCCTCCTTCTTTACATCGTTGCCGCAAGTTCCTCTTTTAAGCGCATTCTCGCCCGTGCAAGCCTGTTTTTGACAGTGCTTTCTGTTGTGTCTAAAAGCTCTGCGATCTCCCTGACGTGATACCCTTCCATGTAATAAAGCGTCACGCACAGACGTATCTCATCTGGCAGATGGCTGAGCGCTTCGTATAACTCCGAATAGTCTTCCGACTCCGAAGCCGCCTCCTCCCTCGCGTACACCTCCAAAGACACCACTCTCTTCGCTTTTCGCATGATCGTATAGCATTCATTGATCAGAATCCGCGTCAGCCACGTTTTTGCATAGGCGTCCTGCCGCAGTGTATGAAGATTGGCGAATGCTTTCGCGATCGCTTCCTGTATGGCATCCGCGCAATCCGCATCGCTGTAAAGTAATGTCTTTGCTACATGATACATCATATCCTCCGATGCAATGATCACTTGTCCCAACTGTTCTTTTTTCATAATGTCCTTTCCGCCGGCATTTCTACAATGAACTTAAAATTTTATTTGCGCGCTGATCAGCTTTTATACCGTGACCCTCTGCCCTCGCTTCCCTGGGGATGTCACTTGCTGTTTTCATAGATTAGATGTACGGGAAGCGGAATCGGTCTCTGGTATGCCGTATTTTTTTCCTTGTTTAAGCTTCCGCCACCGCTTTCACAACCGGATTCTCCCGGAAACGGAGCGCTTTACTCACGCAGATAGCATGTGATCCCCCAGTTTTCGAAGCTCCATTCCTCCGAATAAGTATTACACTCATAGTCAATGTAATAAACCAGCCCGTCCCTCACCACAAAATTTGTGGGATAATAATCAATGTTTAAGCCATACACCCGCACCTGTCCCGCCATCTGCCGGATCTGGTCAACATATGCCTGAACGGGCCGCTTCGCCTCTAAGAGTTCAGAAAGCGTAGGACCCTCGATATATTCTTTTATGATCCGCTCGTTTGGTACGTCCACATCGATCATTTGCGGTATACGAATTCCTGTTTCACGCAGGCGTCTGTAATCATTTTGCTCCGCAGCGATCTTATCCCCGAACATATAATACTCGCAGGGTTCGTGATGGATCTGTTTAAGCACATATGCATTTTCACGCTTGTCTTTCCCGACATCCTCACTTCGACACGCAAGATACGAATATCCGCCTTTTCCATGACCAAGCAGCCTGACGATCTTGTATTCTTTTTGATTTACGACCATTGTCTTTTCCATATTAGATTAGCAGTCTTTCCCCTCTATTCTTCGTTTTGCACGGTTCAGGCACTATATTTATGTGCTTTTCTAACGTTATATCATAGCACTTTCTACGTTTCCAGTCTCTTTCTGTAATGAGAGAATCTATAAATCGGTTAGAAATTCAAAATAGTCGCCAGCACAAGTTTGCTTTCATAATTTATTACTGTAAAACCGTCAAGGTAAACGCCATCAGAATCTGCCCTGAGAAAGACGGCAAAATCCGCTCCGGCTCTTGATTCCCATTGCGGCACATGCTATACTAGAGGCAAACAACGGATTTGACCTGAGACTTTCCGGTCACGCCCGGAAAGAGCTCAACTTTTTCAAGAAACAGAGGGGAGGTTCGCGCTATGCGCATGAAAAAACTACTTACCGCAGTTTTGACTACTGCACTTGTATTCACGCTTTTTACAATGCCGGTTTCCGCCCATGGCCACGGTCATCACGGGCACCACGGTTATCAGGGAAATTCATCCACCACGGATTCGGATACCACTGACAACGGAGTATGGAATACCGACTGCCCTGTCTGCACCGTAGAAGACTGCATCGTAGACGGCAGGCACTTTCACGATGGATATGAGTACTGCGGTTATGACCACAAAGACGGCTATTGTGACGGCACATGTGAGGCTTACTGCACGAAATACGGCACTGACCGTGGTTGCGGCAGGGGTAGATACGCCCACTGTTGGTAACCTTCATCTTTGATTTTTTAATAAGCACAGTAGAGAAATCTGCATATGCATAACTTCTACCGCCGGTAAATTTCTTATTATACAAGTAAAAGGCGTCCCACCGGAATCTTCCGTCAGGACGCCTTTTTGCAAATATGCTGTTTTTATACAGATACGGAAACCACATTGCCCGTACTCTGATCTGCCGGGACCGCCCCGCCTGTCTTAGAATAAGTCATCGGATTTTTCCCGATATCGGTATCCGGTACCTCCGAGTCTGACTGCTGTGTTTCCTTGTTATGTTTTAACAGACATTTTCCTTCTTCGCTGATCTCAACAGTATCTGTACCGGCTTGTGCATTTCTGTCTGCCTCCGCTTTCTCATCCAATTTCTGATTCAGCTCTTCGCGTTCTTCCCTTCGCCGCTCGATCGCCTTTTCGCGCTCTGCCTTTGCTTCTTCCCTCGCTTCCTCCGCGTCCGCCTTCATCCCTTCGTCCGCTTTTACCTTATAATCCTGCGCCTTGTCTTCAAGATCACTGACATATCCCATTGCACGGTCCATCGTCGCCGTATCGCCTCTGCGTCTGGCCTCTTTATAGACCCGCATCGGTGTGTTTACAAGCTCCATATTGGTTCTTGCCCCTACAAGTCCTTCCATTGTTTTTGTGTTCATCACGCCGCCTCCTTTATCTTATTTTTCAACTTATGTTTCGGCAGCATGGACAGGACATATCAGTATTCTGTTTCAAACAATCCGTTCCATGTTATGTGCGGCGGCATCCAGCGGTATCAGGACGGAAATCACAAAAATGCCGCCTTCAGATTCCATATGGATTACTCCCTGATATTGACGCACCACATCGCGGACATTCAAGAGTCCGATTCCATGTCCCTGTGGGTTCTTTTTTCGGGCAATTCCCGTATTTTGCTGCTCCGCCTCATCCACACTGTTTTTTACTATAAGAAAAAAGCATTTCTTAACCGTCTTTGCCTGAATGCTGATAAAGCATTCCGCAGGACCGTGCGTTTTCGCATGCCGCATCCTTTCACATGCCTCCAACGCATTGTCCAGAAGATTTCCGAACAGGACACAAAAATCAAATTCATGGATGCCGCACGGTTTCGGAATCTGCACGTCGCACTCCCACACGATCTTTTTTTGATCAGCCTGCCTGCGTTTTTGGTATAAAAGCGCATCCACCGCCTTGTTCCCGGTGATATCCGCGCTGTTTTCCAGACATCCGGTCTCCATTTTTTTCAGATAATTCCCCAGTTTCTTCCATTCCTTACTATGATATAGTCCCGACATGACAAGGATATGATTTTTCATGTCATGCCTCATCCGCTCTGTACGGCTGTATTGCTCCTCCATCATCTGATAAACTGCGATCTGCGCACGATACCGGCTGCCCTTTTCCTGTTCCAAAAAAATCCGCTCTAACCCGATCACATATGCTCCCGCCGCAAACATCGCTAACAACGCCAGCACACAGAATCCTAAATGACTGAGCATCTGATCATAAAATGCTCCTAAATTTCCTCCGCTCCTTAAAAGAATTCCATTTGCCGCACCCAGTTGTGCCATATCAAATATTACGATCAGTACTGCAAGCGGAATTGCCAATGCCGCGCGCCATTTTCCACCCCCGCAGACGAATAATGCCATGCGGCGCTTCGACAGACGGTATACCACCCATGCCGCCATTCCCAGACTGACGCATGCGATCAGATAGTCCGCCTGTTCCGGATACGGTATTCCTGCCATATGGATAAAAAAAAGAAGCAGACACCATAGAAGCGATTCACAAAATGTCTGCACCAAAGTCATGACCGCCATGAGCAGAGACGCCGCCAAAATTTTTCCCCCAAACGCGCCCGAAAAAAACAGCAGCACAAATCCGGCAAAAAACAATCTTCCCAAAAGCATCAGAATGAAATACGGAATCGGAACATAACCGGCAGCAAAATTAAGTAACAGCCATAAGGCAAGTGAAAAAATGACAAATAACTGCTCCTTCTTTTTTGAAATAGATACGTAACCTTTACAAAACTGAAGTGACGCGAGCAGATAACCGGAATAGCATAATACCATGATCAGCGCCGCCGCAACGTGTAAGATCTGTTTCATATATCTGCTTCACTCTTTCTCATAAGCTTCAGCATTTCCAGACAAAATGCCTCATAGCGCCTTTTCGATATCCCGATCGTTTCACCGTTTTCCATAACCGCCTCCTGTCTGTTGTATTCCTCCACATATTTTAAGTTGATCAGAAAACTCTTATGGCACCTGAAAAAGCCTTTATCCCGCAGACGCTCCTCTAAATCACCGATCCGCTCATAATAAGTAAAAACGCCGTCTGTTTCATGAATATCTATCAATCTTCCTCTGATTTCAAAATAATAGATTCTGTCCAAAAAGTATTTCCGGTTCTGCCTGTCCCGGCTGACAATCAGATAATCCCCGGGACGGTTTTCGGTTTTAAGAACGGCTTTTTGCAATACGCTTTTTAATTTTTTGTCCTCAACCGGCTTCAAAAGATATTGAAATGCTTCCACGTCATACGCATCAAACACATATTTCCGGCTGGATGTCACAAAGATCAATATGCTGTTATACGCCTTTTCCCTGAACATCTGCGCTGTTTTAAGCCCATCCAGACCACACATGATAATATCAAGAAAGATCACATCAAAGCTTTCCGTCGCCTTCAGCAATTCTCTGCCGCTCCGGAACTGCCTCACAACACAGGGTACCTTCATTTCTGTAAGAATCTGCGTGACCTTCCTCGCCAAATCACAACATTCTAACACTTCGTCATCACATACTGCGATCGACAGCATTCTTTCACCTTCTTAATCGTGTTTATATAGTTATCGGCAGAATTGACGACGGCGTGTTGTTTATGCCATGAACGGACTGTTTCGTGTTACGGGCGGGTCGGTTGATCGGCAGTTGCAGGAAGCGCGGTTCTATTGGCTTCCGACATTTGTAGCGCTATGTTAATTCGGTTTCTCTCTTCGTTTGCCCACAATGCCGCTTCAATTCCGCTTTCAGATATTCATATCGCAGACGCTTTTCTTCTTTTGCAAAATGGATTTCCCGGACTTGCTCCGGATTGTTCTCATAGTCAAGTCTTTCGTCGCCGAACTGCTCACTGGTCAGGTCAAACTTGCAATCCCCTATCACGTTGTAGCAATGATAGTTCCCCCCGTCTCTTGGTATCCCGTATACCTTTCCTCCGAAAATGTCCTGTACAAGAAACGCAGTGATCGAGCACTGCCCCAGCGTCCTGTTCTCTTTCGTCCAGTCACTTCGCATTCTAGGCGCGCAGGTGTCCGCGCACCATAATTCCGATAATGCGTCGTAGAGCTGGCGCGGATTGCGGATTCCCGTATATTCATCAGTGACCGCCTCTGCATCCGCGTTTTCCCAACCCCAAAATTTGTAGTCTGTCATAAAGGACCTCCTGATTTTGATTGTATGGATGTAAATTATAATCATACACTTTACATTATGTTTTCATAAATGCGCAGCAGCCAATCTCAGACATTTCCTGAAACCCTTGAGACTTATAAAAAGCAGCCGTCCCAGACGTAGTGTCCGCAGCAAGTTCTATCTGACGCACAAAAGAAAACCGCGTCAGAACACTTTGTATCAGTGCTGCACCAATTCCTTTTCTCTGATACTCCGGCAGCACCAAAAGATCCTGAATAAAAACGATTGTATATCCGTCACCAACTACACGGATCACCCCCACAAGCTTTCCACTTTCATAGGCACCCAAAACCAACATGGAATGTTCAAATCCCTTGTGCAGTACCTCAGGCTCATCGGTATAGGCACTCCAGCCCACACTTGCATACAGTTCTAAAATCTCATTTTCGTTATACACGGTATATTCTTTGATTTCCATATCTGTCATTCCCTCTTCTCTGCTGGCAGTTTATGCTGTAAATGTGCCGGACTACTATATTAAATTTGAGCAATTGAACTCCTCCGCAGCAAGCCAGCCTTTTTGCCATGATCACAATTTTTACCATGCTGCATGCCAGTACCGGCTGTATTCCCATAAGCAAAACGCTAAATGGATCTTTTCCTGCTCATTCAACATTTCAAAATATAAGGTTACTTTTAGGCACTATGCGTAATCGTCAAATTTATACTGCACCAAAACTTCTTTTCCGATAATCGTGATCGCTTTTTTCGGACACTCTGATACACATCGATAACACATCGTGCATTGATTTCCCGAAACAGCTTCCCCGTTTTCAACCTTGATATTCTTCATTGGGCAGACACGCTCGCACGTGCCGCACCGAATGCACTTTTCCGAGTCAATTTTGGGATTTTTCGTGTAGCCGCCGGTCTTTGAGCAAAACCATAGCCGCTGTCCGAAAAGCCCCGCGATATGACAGAAAAAATGTAATCCTTCGCGCGGCGGCACTCCGTTTTGAAATTTCTCAATAGCAGAATCGATCTTCCTTGCGGCTTGCACTATGATTCCGCGGTTTTGCTCAGGCGTTTTTTTCAGTAAAGCTACATCACCTATACAGTCGGGCATTTTTACGTGAAGCCCGCCCACGATATTCGCGCCGCATTTTTTTAAGATCCGCGCTGAAACTCCTGTACCGTCGCCGCTGAACATCCCCATGGTCGCGATGATAAAAACATTTTTCCCCTTCCAAAGAGCCGCGTTTCGTGTGATAAAGCCTCGCATGATAACAGGGAGATTACTGTAATAGACCGGATACCCCAACACGATGTTCGTCCCTTCGGCGAGCGCTTTTACCGCCTCTTTTTCCTCAATGGAATACGCCATGCCGCCGGACTTCTTCAAAAAACGCTCCACACAAAACTTTGTGTTGCCTGTTCCGCTAAAATATATTCCTGTCATTTTTTCCACAAAAGCACCTCGCTTGAAAGATTTTCCCGATATTCTTGCATTCTCTTTATATCAAATGCGCCCTTTACATTTCAAGGACATATATATGTGAGATATGTTCTACAACATATGCGAAATATTATAACACTTTGTTTTCTTTACGGGTCGAAAGAAGTAATATTTCCGGCAAAATCTTCAATTAAGGCATCAATCAGGTGATCTGCTTCAGAACCAAGTTGATTAACAATAACGCTAAAAACACGTTCGAGAATCTTTTTTTCTGTTTTATTTAGTGATTCCAATATGTTTATAGCTTTATAAGCCGTAGCCCCCTTAAGTGTACCAATAAGCATATCCAACTCTTCAAAAGCAATTTCTTGATAATACTCATCAGATTCATTCTTTGGATTGGAAGCTAATAACTGTTCCTGCGCCCCAACAAGTCTATGAGTGATTAACTCTTTTTTGTTAGAGGAAACACCATTGGCAAGCGCAGCATCTACATCTTTAATTATTGTTTCAGTATGTTTGACCGCATTAGCCAGTTCAGCATTTCGCTTTAATGATGCGGACCTTATATCTTTGGTAATGCCAGAAGCGATTGTCGTGAGCTGCTCGTGCAAAATGAAAAAAGCAGGATTACAAGCCATGTTCGACCATCTCGTCGATCTGATCGAACCGGCTTGCCAACGCATTGATACGGAAAAAGCCTCCATGCTGCTCTTTGACACCTCCGGCATTGAAACCTAGGTCACCGAAAACAATCCCAAGTATGCTAACCGGATTTTCAGACAGCTCAAGCTTTCAAAAGGCAAAAGGGTTTTCTGATTCCTATGATCCCTACAGGGCGGCTTACGCCTCCATGCCTTCCCATGCCGCCGCTAATCCTGCCATACAGCAGATGTACATCAATGGTCGTTTCTGCTATACCTTTAAGTTCGGCATTGTCACAAACGGGCTGGGTATCGTCAGGCATATCTCTTTTTACAACAAAGACTTTCTCGAATCCCATCCTGAAATCATCGTTGAAAAGAAATCCGCCTCCCCGGACGTGGGACAAGTCCCTCACAGACTCCAAAGCACTGGTTCCGACGCTGAGGGATTTCTTTCAGAAGCATCCCCTTATCAATCCCATGACCTTTCTGGGAGATGCCGCTTTCGATTCCATCAGGATTTATAAGTACCTGCTGCACGAAACCTCCTTTGTAAAAGCCTATATCCCCCTGAAAAACAAACTCAAAATCAAAGGCATTCATTTCACCGTCAATGCAGACGGCATTCCATGCTGTCCTCATGATGTTTCGCTTCCCATGAAGCGTGAGGGAGCATGTCCCATTTACGCTGCGGGCTCCCGACCATGAAATTTGTCTGCCCCAAAATGAAATGGGAACGGGACAGCATCACAAAGAAAACAAAACGAGTGTGTCATTGTGATCACCCATGTACGGCTTCTTCCTGCGGAAGAATGATTTATATCTATCCGGCACAGAACCTCCGTACTTATCCCGGAACAGTCCGTGACGCGCCGGAATGGGATTCCGTCTATAAAATGCGGGTGAATGTGGAAAAATCTATCAGCCATTTCAAGGATAGTTTCTGTGTTGCCGGGCGCAAAACCCACAATGAAAAGACTCTCCATGCAGACCTGCTGCTTGCCGGAATTACCCAGTTGATTACCGTAATGGTTGCAGATAAAATCCATAAGCATCAGTATATCCGCAGTTTGAAACCGTTGATTGCGTAAGCCTCCGCTTAACATTCTGTTTCACCGGCAGATCGTTTTATCTGCCTTGTTTTTATGCCTTAAATACCAAGTCCGCTGCATCCCTTCCTCCAAATCCGGTGCTGCCGTTTCTTTTCCTGTCAAAATCAAGATTGAGGAATTGTTTCGCAATTGCCTAATTTAGTTCATCATGACACTTAATAATGCCTCACAAAATGTACTTGCCTCACCTCTGCAAATACCTCTTATCCTTTCCTCTTCCCTCAATGCGCAGAAGACCGAGATCTTTCATCTCGTGGGTTAGGTTATAGATACGAGTATGTTTTACACCGAGCAACTCTTCAAGCTCGGTATCCGTAGCCTGACCGTTATCTGCTATATAATCCATCACCTTACGCATTTTGTAAGTGATCGCACTTTCATCAGGTGCTATCGGGGATGCTTCGTTCATATTCGGCAGAACAATTTTGAAAGCACCAGATGTCGCTTCAATGACCGGCTGCACCTCGCATTTTTCATACAGCTTATAAATACGACGGATACCAGTACCGTAACTTTCAATCAGGCGCAGACGGTGAAATACCTCTGCAAGATTTTTATTTCTCGGTTGTGAAATGCCAATACGAATATCATCCGTGGAAAGTCCGGGGAGCAATCCGCCAAGGGAAATAAACTCCATTTTGGAGTCGTTAACATTGATGATAATACTGCCTGAGAAACTGTAATCGCGATGAACAAGGGCATTCAGCAGTGCCTCACGAATGGCCTCCTCGGGGTAATCCTGCCTATCCGTTCTGACAACGCCCTTGATTATGGAGCTGGTCTTATTGCAAAGAGCCAGATAGCTGATGGTACCTTCAAATTGCTTAAAAACCGATCCACCGAACTCCCTGCTGTCGCGGAACACGGTACAGGTTTCATCGGTAAACACCGCGATTTTTATGGTATAAGGACACTGATCGGATAGAATCAGTGCAAGATTTGTATAAAGTCTGTCATTCTTCTGTGTTATCCCGAGTGCACGGTATTTTTCTGTACCAAAGTCTACGCCATAGCGCTTAAATGCCTTCTCTGCCTCATCAAATGTCAAATTCTGTTCAAGAGAGCGGAGTTCCTCAAAGGTATCTCCATCGCTTTCCTTAATCATTTGGCGGATTTGCTCAGTGGAAGCTGCAACACTAGATGTACCTTGGCGAACATAAACACCGCTTGGCTTTAATCCCTTGCTTTTGAGATAGTATGGCTTGTTCGCGCCTTCATTTACGGTAATGCGGACCACCTTATTATCCTGAATTGTGAATTTTACGCACATGGTAACATCCGGCATAATAGCGTCGCGAATGCCATTTGTTATACGGGTATATTCCTTATCCGCATCCGTAAGCCCGATAGCATTTCCTTCGTTGTCGATGCCGACATAAAGAATTCCGCCGTCCGTATTGGCGAAGGCTATGACCTCTTTATATATTTCCTCTGTAAACTGAGATTTAAACTCGATGTTTTCGGTCTCAAAATACATGATGACTCCCCCCCCCCCTGCAAATTGTTCACTTTATATTATACCCAAATTTTTCATTTAGTAAAGTGATAGAAAGTGAAAATTCATGATTTTTCATTGCAAGTGAATCTTAATCCTTGCAGATGGATTTTAAAAGCAGAAGCTTGCATCACTTGTATGTTTGACACTTTTATTCTCTTAAAAACTCACTCTTGTACCATCTTAGAATGCTATAGCGTTTCAATAATCAGTCATTCCTTATCCTTTGGACAGTGTGGCTGCTTCGCGTCCGTATTTTGTCATATAGTTGCCATTTGGATAAGAGTACTACCGTCTCCACATGTGTCGGAACTACTATGTAAACACAATTTTTCAGCCTCGTCACTCGTATAGGAATACAATTCTGTATTATTACTTCTTCACTTTATTCTTTACTATACTATGTATGTTTTTAATGCTTTCTAAATATTCTTCTTCAACTGGTGATAAGCTCTGAACTTGATATTTTTTATATTCCTCTGTTGCTTTTTCGATTGCCTGTGCATGGCTAACCGTTCCTGCTCCCTGCAATAGTTTTTCTCCAGTAGTTTTCAACACATTATCAAGATGCTCTACATAATCAGACATATACATGGGACTATGGCGCATAGCCTGAATTTCTGCAAAATCAAAATATCCAGATACAATATTGTTTAAAATCTTCAATTCTTCCTCATTTAAATAATTCTTTGCAATACCGATATCTTTTAATGTTGGAAAATCACCCGAAAAATTTCTAAGTCCCATAAATGGTTGTTCTGCACTCGCTCGTTCATATATTACTTCTGCCGCCGTATGCCCATGCGCTGCATAATGCAGCTTATTTTGAACCATTTTAAAAAATGCAATAGATTCACTGCTTTTGGGATTATAATCCACACTGGTAGCATAGAGGTCAAGCACCTGCCGATACATCACTTTTTCCGATGAACGAATATCCCGTATACGGTCTAATAACTCTTTCCAGTAATTTCCCCCACCCAAATTTTTCAATCGCTCATCATCCATTGTAAAGCCTTTTATCATATATTCTTTCAAATGTTCTGTCGCCCAACGCCGAAATTGCGTAGCAATTAAAGATTTCACACGATATCCAAGAGAGATTATCATATCAAGATTATAATGGGTAATATTATAATTCTTGCCATCAGCACCAGTTGTTCGGAATTTCCGAACAACTGAAACCTCCTCCAATTCTCCCTCTTCAAATATATGTTTAATATGCTCGCTGATATTGGATTTACTGGTTTGGTACAATTCACATAGCTGAGCCTGCGTAAGCCAAACCGTTTCCTCTTCAAATTTAACGTCTATTTTTGTACTTCCATCTTCTGTCTGGTATATGATGATTTCACTTCGGTCTTCTTTTTTGTTATCCTCCATATACTACTCCTTCAAAATTTCAATTTCTTATATTTATGTAGTAACTACTAATCTCAAACTATTATCTTTCCATTAATTTTCTGCTAATCTCTCTTACGGAACCCAATTGTTTTTCAAACATAATATCCCATAACTCCAGACATTTTTCAGCAGTTTGCTTATCATCTCTTTTTTCAGAGTTAGCAGTTTCATCGTATAAAGAAATAATTAACTTTGAGATTTCGTCCTCTATCCCCCATTGGTTTCTTAATTCTTGCGTTTCCATCCACAAAATATTCTCACACAATTTTATAATAATATCTGCATAGTCAACAATAGACAATGCGTTTTCTTCTAAATAATGAATAAATGACCACACTATCTTTTTACTTGCCTTTGAACCCACGATTTCCTGCAAGAACTTTTTATCCTCTTCCAACTTAATATATTCTTTACTAAAAATGCGGATCAATGGAAACTCTAAATCCAAATTGATATTTATAAATCTAAGAATAATAGTCTTTGCCAACTCCCGATAATCGCCAATATCTAAATACAGAATAGCCATATTCAAAATAGCTTTTATTTGCTCTCCATTTAATGTTTCAATATGAAACATAATATTGTCAAACTTCCCATATTGAATATAGAATTCACATACAGCATGTCCACCCACCTCAATAAGCTCTTTGTCAGAATCATTGAAACATTTTTCAATGATTTTTAAAACCCGCTCTTTATATTTCGGGTATAGACGAAAAAACATATTTTTAGAATCATGAAAACTTGCAGTCCGTATATCCGATTCATAAATTTTTATAATTTTTTCCTCTGCCCATTCCCGTTCGATATTATATGAAGGCCATAAAACATATAATGTAGCAAAACGTACTGCAGGATTTTCGTCAAATACCAGCTTTTCAATAACTTCTCTGAACTCTTCAAATAAATTCTTATCTTCCCATAATAAGTGCCCTATTGCTCTTGCTGCTCGTCCCCTTACGCAATTTAAGGCATTACTCCTTAACATTTGACAGCTTTTCATTTCCTTATCTTCCGGGTTTGTTACATTTGGCTTATCTAACGCAGGATTTTCATGTTTTAATGCGATATTTTTCAACTGATTCATCACTTCCATAGACCATACAGAAGAATTCATATTTTCAATAATACCGCAAAAATAAGATGCTCTATGAGTTTTCAAGTCACAGGAAAATGTGTGAAACATTTTTTCTATTGTATTAGGTTCAACCGCTATCAAATTCTTAGACAACGCTACACCTGAAAATAGCGAATCTATAAAAGCAGGTAATACTTTATCTTTATGCTCTAAAACAAGCTCTATCATTACTTGTGGTTCCTGTTGTACAACTGAGCGAAAATCATCTACATACATTTCATAAGAACTTTCAATAAATCCACCTTTTACTTCAATACTCCTAAACCGATTTCTATCTTTTAATTTGCAATTGGTTATTATTTGAAGCCACTGCTTTTTACCAATATTTTTTCCAGAAACAGGCGATTTTACCCATCCCGAATGCCCTTCCTTATTATAATAACGTGATTGAACCTTATCAAATCTCCTGTTAAGCACCTGTAACAAATCTTTACTTTTCTTACTAATTCTTTCTTCTGGTAAACATGATAATAATTCATACTGTAAATCTCCCCAGAAGCTCCAATACACACATTCGCTTTGTCTTGATTTATTCCATTCTATTCTTCTTTGATACCATTCTACTGCTCTTGGTGAAATATATTTATAAACCATGTTTTCCAGCCAAAGCAGTTGTTCCTTTTCACATTTCTTCCCATGAACTCGTAAAACATTTTTCACCAATTCTAATTCGTCTTCTGCTCCACTGGTATAGTCAAAAATATTCTTATCCAAATCACTGCCAATATAACGTATAATTTGATTACTATAATAACCCGGCAAATAATTTAAACCATGCAAAACTATCTCATTGAATACAAAATATCCTTTTCCCATATATGTTTCATAATACTTCCAGAATTTTTCTGGTGATTTTGATATCACTGCAACATTCGCTTTTTTTATCAATTCTACACAGGCTCTCTCTATTCCCCTTTTGTGCCAGTATTTTCCTGACCATTCACTGTACTTTATTTCTATTGAATTATTTTTAGGAATATATGGAAGTAATTCCATAAGTACAGACTCACCATTCGCTATCAAAAAAGAATGGTCTGCGTCAAACAATTCTTCTTCATAACGATAGACGTATTTACCATGACTCTTTATTTTGTGTTTCATCCAAAAAGAAATAAGTCTGATAGCACGCATCTCACATTGCTCCATCACAGATTTTACATTTATAAAAAGTTCTTGAGCCAAATCAGGATAATGCTCGTATAACAACATCCTCAACTCAAACATGTCTTCACTTTCTTCTGTAATACCGCGCCAAAAACATCTAATAAATTTTTTATCATCCTCCTCACTTTTCAAAATATACTTTTTAATAAACATGATATCTTCCATAGACAAATCTGGACTTAAACTTTGCAACAAGTCAAAAACCTTTTCCTTTTTGTCTACGTCCTGATACCATCTATCTAATATCCCTTGATTCCTCAAAATCTGTCTCTTATACACATCT
>RYVZ01000054.1 GCA_003979345.1 Lachnospiraceae bacterium | reverse complement strand
GTCTGTTGAGAGTGCAAATATTTTTAACTCACTATAATGTGTGGTAGCCATGGAACGGATACCGCGGTCATGCAGATAAGTGAGAATCGCAATTGCGAGGGCTGCGCCTTCGGTCGGGTCAGTACCTGCGCCAAGCTCATCGAACAGACAGAGCGAGCCGGCGTCCGCATGCTTTAAGATCGTTACAATATTCGTCATATGGGCGGAGAAGGTCGACAGACTCTGCTCAATGCTCTGTTCGTCGCCAATATCGGCAAATACATCTTTGAAAATGCCGAGACGGGAGCGGTCCGCGGCGGGAATGTGAAGCCCTGCCTGCCCCATCAAGGTCAAGAGTCCGACCGTTTTCAGCGAAACTGTTTTGCCGCCCGTGTTTGGTCCCGTGACGATCAGCAGGTCAAAATCTTCTCCGAGCCGGATATCGATCGGGACGACCTGTTTGCGGTCGAGCAGCGGGTGCCGGCCTTTACGGATATCAATGACGCGCTCGTCGTTAAAGACCGGCATGGTTGCGTTCATATCCATGGCAAGTGCGGCTTTTGCAAAGATAAAATCCAGTTTTGTCAGCAGTTTTGCGTTATTTTGGATTTCCGCGGTGTGCCCTGCCGCGCGTGCGGAAAGATCCGCCAGAATGGAGGCGATCTCCTCCTGTTCCTCAATTTCCAGCTGGCGGATTTTATTGTTATACTCGACAATGGCAGCAGGTTCGATAAACAGCGTAGAACCGGTGGAGGACTGGTCGTGAACGATTCCTGCGACCTGACCTTTATATTCCGCTTTGACCGGAATGCAGTAGCGGTTATCACGCATGGTGACCACGGCGTCCTGTAAGTAGGGACGCAGCGATGAATTGACATATCCCGCCAGTTTATCGTGTATTTTATCGTTGATGGAAAGAATATTCCTGCGTATGGAAGAGAGCTTCGCGGAAGCGTCGTCGGCAATCTCCTCGGCAGATATGATGCAGCGGCGGATTTCCCTGTTTAAGTCAGGCAGCAGGACGAGCTGCTCAAAATACGGCGTCAGACAGTCGGTAATACTGTCCTTTGCATTGGGGTCACCGTAGGCGTGGACGCGCTGCGCGCATTCCAAAAGATCGGCGATCCGTATCAGGTCGGCTGCCGACAGCGCGCGCCCGATCTCAAGGGCGCGGCACACCGGACGGATCTCTGAACATCCTGCAAACGTAAGTCGATCTTGACGAAATAGCCTTGTCAGGGCCGCGGAGGTATCTTCCTGTGATTTGGTGATCTCTGCAAGGTCAGCGCTCGGATGAAGCTTCCGGCAAAGCTGTTTGGCGGGTTCGCTGTCCGCCTTTGCCTCGAGCATGCCAATGATTTTATGAAATTCCAATATTTGATATACTTTTTCATTCATGAACCCATCATAGCATAAACGGTGCTTCTTTACAAGAAAACGGCAATCGGATATACTGAATAGAAAAGAACGCAGGCGGGGTGCGGTATGCAGGAGAAAAATCAGGAGACAGACAAAGCGATAGAGGAAAAGAATGAGGACTCCTTTGAATTTGTTAAGGAAAAGATCAAGGAACGTCCGATCAATAAAAGAAAATTGCTGCGCAGAACGATCATTACCGCAGTTATGGCGCTTGTATTTGGTCTGATCGCATGCATCACTTTTTTTGCCCTGGAACCGATCATTTCAAACTGGCTTTATCCGGAGAAGGAGCCGGAGATCGTGACGTTTCCGGAGGAGCAGGAGGAGACGATGCCGGGAGATATGGCGCAGACCGATCATGATCTGCCGGGGGCAGAACCGGACATAGAGCCGACACCCGTTCCTCCGCAGAAAGTCACGGTATATGAGCGGGTGGAAATGACGGCGCAGGATTACAGCAAGCTGTATTCTGAGCTGGCGGCGATCGCTGCAGGCATGCAGGAAAGCATGGTGACAGTCAGTGGTGTGACCGCAGATACGGACTGGTTTGACGAGGTATATGAAAACAAGGCGCAGAGCTCCGGGCTGATCATTGCCGATAACGGGATCGATCTTTTGATTCTTGCGACGGAAGGTAAAATCCGTGATTATGAGCAGGTAATGATCACATTTCATGACGGTACAGTGGCGGAGGCTGTTGAAAAGCAGGCAGATCCAAGTACGGGGCTCTGCATTTTAGCGGTCAGGCTTTCTGACCTTACGGCGGAGACGCGCAGCAGTGCCACGCCGGCAGTGCTTGGATCATCCAACTCTATGACGCTGCTCGGCACTCCGGTGATTGCGGTCGGTTCACCGACGGGAAGTACTGGTTCTGTATGCTATGGAATGATCACGTCGAACTCATCGTATGTGAATCTGGTTGATGCGAATTACCGTTTACTGACAACGGATATTTACGGGAACGCGGGAGCCACGGGTGTGCTGATCAATCTCTCGGGGCAGGTAGTCGGGATCATTGATAATACTTATAATGCTTCAGATATGAAGAATCAGATTTCCGCTATTGGAATTACGGAGCTGAAGCAGATGATCGAAGCGCTGTCAAATGAGAAAGTGCGGGCAAGTATTGGTATTCACGGGGTGGATGTTACGGCGGCACTCAGTGAATCCCTGCAGATGCCAAGGGGTGTGTGCGTGCAAAGCTTTGAAATGGGTTCGCCTGCCATGATCTGCGGGATTCAGGGTAATGATATCATTACGGGAATCGGCGTAAATGTGGTCAACAGCATGAGTGATCTGACAAGGGCACTTTATCAATATACGCCGGGTGAGGTCGTTACGGTCACCCTGCAGCGCAAAGCGCAGGATGAGTACCGTACAATGGAAGTAGAGGTCATGCTGAGCGAGTTGAAATGAGGAGAGGAACGACTGAATAAGGTGTGTGGATTGTGCAAATATACAATTCAACGCAGGCACGCTCTCGCTGCCCTCTGCCGGTAACGGTACGTAACATGCCAGAATACGGCATGTAAGTACCGTACCGCCAAAGGAATCTCAAAGAAATTCCTTATGGAGCACCTGCTTATGGATTTGTATATTTGCACAATGATGTACGATATCAAAGTCGTTTCGTAATAGTCTATCTAACAGACGGGTGAAAAGAAAAGGAGCAGAACGGAAATGAAATATTTAGCGGAATATAAGGATGGGGACAGGGTTCTTGATATCTATCTGTGTAAGCATAAGACCTCTGCGGTCACAAAAAACGGAAAGCCATATGAAACAGTGATCCTGCAGGATAAGACGGGAACGCTGGAAGGAAAGATCTGGGAGCCGAACAGCGCGGGGATCGCGGAATTTGACGCGCTCGATTACATAGAGGTATATGGCGAGGTGACAAGTTTTAACGGGGCGCTGCAAATCAGCATCAAACGGGTGCGCCGCTGCGGTCAGGATGAGTGCAATCCGGCGGATTACCTTCCTGCGAGCAAAAAAGATAACGATGAGATGTACCGGCAGCTCATGGAACTTGTGGACGGTATCGGGTATGAACCGTTAAAAAAGCTGCTGCGCTGCTTTTTCGTGGAGGATGAGACGTTTGCGGCAGCGTTTCGGCGATCATCGGCGGCAAAGACCGTACATCATGGCTTTGTCGGCGGTCTGTTGGAGCATACGCTGAGCGTGACAAAGCTGTGCGATTATTATTGTGAAGCGTATCCGGTCTTAAACCGCGACTTGCTGCTTTCCGCGGCGATGCTGCATGACATCGGGAAGACGAGGGAGCTTTCTCTTTTTCCGGAAAATGATTATACGGATGAAGGACAGCTTTTGGGGCATATTGTGATCGGAGCCGAAATGATCGGTGAAAAGGCGCGGAAGATCGAGGGTTTTCCGGAGACAATGCTTAAGCAGCTTCAGCATTGTATTTTGGCGCATCATGGGGAATATGAGTTTGGCTCGCCGAAGAAACCGGCGATCATTGAGGCGGCGGCATTAAACTTTGCGGACAATACGGATGCAAAGCTTGAGACGTTTACGGAACTTCTGGAGGGAACGGACAAGAGCGGGTGGCTTGGGTTTAACCGGCTGTTAGACTCGAATGTCAGAAAGACGAGGGTGGACGGATAGGCATGTATCAAAAGAATGAACTGCTTACGGTTACGATCACGGATATCGGAAACGACGGCGAAGGAATCGGAAAGTGTGACGGGTATACGCTTTTTGTGAAGGACGCCGTCATGGGCGATGTTGTAAAAGCGCGCATCACAAAACCGAAAAAGAATTATGCATATGCGAGAGTGGAGGAGATCATTACATCTTCTCCTTTTCGCGTTATACCCCCGTGTCCGCTTTACCGCCAGTGCGGCGGATGTCAGCTTCAGCCGCTTTCCTATGAGCAACAGCTTCGTTATAAAGAGCGGAAGGTGCGCGGGAACCTGAAGCGTATCGGCGGGTTTGAGGAGGCGCTAATTGAAAGCGTGATGGAGCCGATCGTCGGAATGGACGAGCCGTACCGCTATCGCAATAAGGCGCAGTATCCTTTTGGAAAGACACGCGAGGGACAGCCTGTGACCGGATTTTATGCGGGACGGACGCATACGATCATTCCGGGGACGGAATGTCTGCTCGGTGTGTCGGAGAATCGTGAGATTTTGGAAGCCGTGCTTTCTTATATGAAGGAATGTCATGTTGAGGCTTATGATGAGACGGAGGGCAAGGGATTGATCCGCCATGTACTGATCCGAAAAGGATTTTCATCGGGAGAGCTGATGGTCTGCATTGTCATAAACGGCAGGGAGCTTCCGGCGGCGGATCGGTTCGTGGAACGGTTACGGTTAATTGAAAATATGACAAGTGTGTCGTATTGCGTCAATATGGAAAACACGAATGTCATTATGGGGACGGAGGTCGTGCTATTGTGGGGAGAGCCTGTGATCACGGACAGCATTCGTATTTATCGGGAAAACTTGTGCGAGCCGGACGGACGCGGGGTAACATTCTGTATTTCGCCGTTATCCTTTTATCAGGTGAACCCAAGGCAGACAGAAAAACTTTACAGTCTGGCGCTTGCGTATGCCGGGCTGACGGGGAAAGAGACCGTTTGGGATCTGTATTGTGGCATCGGGACGATCTCGCTGTTTCTTGCGGGGGATGCAAAGCAGGTGTACGGAGTGGAGGTCGTTCCGCAGGCGGTCGCGGATGCGAGGGAAAACGCGCGCAGAAACGGAATTAAAAACGCGGAGTTTTTTGTCGGAAAAGCGGAGGAAGTGCTGCCGGGGCTTTATGAGAACGGCGGAGCGGAGCGGATAGAGAACATGGAAAATGCGGATGATGGCAGGCAATGTGATGCGGATACAGACTGCGATGAGCGGCATGCTGTGGGAGATGCGGTAGACGATGGGCATCGTGCTGCGGGAACCGTGGGAAGTGATGGGCGGTATGCTGCGGGAGATACGGAAGACGGTGGACAGAATGATGCGGAGGATTTAGGAAGTGATGGGTGGCATGTTTCGAAGCAGGCATCCGGATATGCTAAGCGGCAGAGCGATATGCGTCACCCGGATGTGATCGTCGTGGATCCTCCGCGGAAAGGCTGCGATGAGGCATGTCTTCGGACAATGCTTGCGATGCAGCCGGCGCGCATCGTGTATGTGAGCTGTGATTCCGCCACGCTTGCACGTGATTTAAAGATTCTTACGGATGGCGGGTATGAGTTAAAGCGGGTAAGACCGGTGGATCAGTTCCCGCAGACGGTGCACGTGGAAGTCGCATGTTGTCTACAAAGGAAGGATTCGTAGAAGTCCTTGAGTTTACGCACTTTGCGAGGATTTTTAAGTTTAACCGAACACCTAAAATCGGAAAGAAAAAAGAGATTTCTCACGAGATTAAAGTGTCCGTAGTTATGGAACTCGTATGAGTGGACACAAAAATGTATCGTTCACAAACTCAATCATTACAGAAAAATCTTATCAACAACTGAATAATAGGTAAGTCGAAAGACCGCTTGTTTTCTATATTTTTGTGGTATGGAGCAGGCGGTCTTTTTTGATTTTAGAACTGCCAGCATTCATCAGACACCTTGATAATCAAATTAAAAAGTAGGAGGACAAACAGATGGAGCAGACAGACAAAAAGAGTATATGTGGGATTTTCGGCCACAATGTACAGACGGAAAATGTAAAGATCAGCGAACTGCATGATTTTCAGGGGCACCCGTTCAAGGTAGAGCATGATATGCACCTTTTTGAATTATCAAAGAGTATTGAGGATAAGGGAGTGCTTGTGCCCTTGATTGTAAGACCAAACCCAATTGGATCAGGGTATGAAATCATCGCAGGGCACAGAAGAAAAGCGGCCAGCGAATGGGCAGGCATAGATACGGTTCCTGTGATGATTGTGCAGATGGATGATGTAGAAGCGACAATCGCGATGGTGGACAGTAATTTACAGCGGGAGCATATCAAGCCCAGTGAGAAAGCTTATGCCTATAAAATGAAGCTGGAAGCCATGAAGCAGCAGGGAAAGAAGCTTACTGAGCCTATGTCCCAAGCTGGGACAAAGCTGTCAAAGGATGTTGGAGAAAACGGAAAACCCATACTTCGTTCGGATGAACTTTTGGCAAAACAGGTTGGGGAGAGCCGGAATCAGATTGCAAGGTATATCCGTCTGACAAATCTCATTCCCAAAATCCTTGATATGGTAGATGAAGGAAAAATAGCGTTTACCATAGCAGTGGAACTTTCTTATCTGAAGGAAGATGAACAGTATGAGCTTCATGCGGTGATGGATTTGGAGCAGTGTACACCGTCTCTTTCACAGGCAAACCGGATGAAGCGCCTGAGTCAGTCAGAGGGGATTGATATGGATAAAATGTATGATATTTTGGGAGAGGAAAAAGCAAATCAGAGAGAACAGATTAAAATTAGGGCAGATTCATTATCGCAATATTTTCCCGCAGATTTCACACCAAAGCAGAAAGTGGAACTGATAGAAAAATTGGTCAGGAATTGGCATGAAAAACAAACAGGTATTCATAATCGTTCAGCTAAAAGAGCGGAAAAATCACGATAGAAACAGAAGATTGGAGGATAAAGTTATGGGTAGGAAGAAAGAAGATTTATCAATATTTGAACAAATGGGTGGCACTTACACAGAGAAAGACGGTATCTTATATCCCAATATCCGTATTGGCGAAGAAGAAACAGAAGCAATGCAGAATACCTTTTCAGGAAAATACGGAGATTTATGGAAAAAGTATCTGAAAGAAAACCAGCCGGAAAGATATTATCATTTGGTTCATTTAGGGCAGTTGAGACAAAAAGCGGCAGAAATCAATGAAGAAGCAAATGAATTGCTGGAAAGGATTATGCAACAGTATTTACAGAAGCATAAACCGGAGAATCCAGATTCTACAATGGAAATGTGGCAGCTTCGGGAACAAGCTAAGTCAATGGCAGAGGAAGTGGTTCTTCAAGATGTTGTCTACTGCTATCACTAAAACAAAACGAAAAGAGAGGGAAAAATTATGGCGAATATAAGAGAATATAACATGAATGGAACATTGATTTTAGGAATTGATCATGGATATGGGAATATCAAAACAGCACACAGGGTATTTCCAACAGCGCTGATCAAGAGTGAGAAAGCGCCAACTTTCAGTAAAGATTATTTGGAGTATGATGGATATTTCTATATTATCGGGGAAGGTCATAAGAGCTTTATCGCTGAAAAGCAGTCGGACGATGATAATTATATCTTGACGCTTGCGGCAATCGCAAAAGAACTGAACGCAAGGGAATTAACCTCTGCTAGAGTGCATCTTGCAGCAGGACTTCCGTTGAAGTGGGTGCAGGCGCAGAGAGAATCTTTCCGTCAATATCTGATGCAGAATAAGATTGTGCAATTTCGTTATAAAGGCAGACAGTACGAGGTTGAGATTGCCGGATGTACGGTCATGCCGCAATGCTATTCTGCGGTGGCGGAAAACTTGAAAGATTTTAAAGGGATGAATTTACTTGCCGACATTGGCAACGGAACAATGAACATCATGTATTTAAACAATGGAAGGGCGATGGAGAGTAAATCATGGACAGAGAAACTCGGTGTTTTCCAGTGCATGCAGCGTATCCGCAATAAGGTGTTGGACGAAACGGGAACAAACCTGATGAACGAGGTCATTGAAAATTATCTGAGGACAGGGGAAACGGATATTGCAGAGCCTTATGCCTCACTCATGAAAGAAGCAGCAGTTTCCTATGTACAGGAGATCTTTCAGAAGCTGAAGGATTATGAATATAATGAAAGCCTTATGCAGCTTCACTTTATGGGCGGCGGCGCAAGAATCGTGGAAGCTGTCGGGGAATATAACCGGGAGAGGACGCATTTTAATCACGATATCTGTGCGACTGCAAAGGGATATGAATATTACTGTTACATGATTTTGCGCCACAGTCAAATACCCAAAAGGCGGGGTATTTGACTCTCGCGGCATTCGCCAAATGCCCATGCAAGCATGGTCGGTTGGCTCATTGCTCGCGGAAATAAAAAGTGCAGCTAGAAAGAAGGTGCAGGAATGACAGGAAATATCCGTAACCGCAATGTGCGGTTTTATGAGGAAAAGGAAGCTGACAGACGGGCATGGGAAATACTTCACTCAGAAGCTGTCAGGGCATTTCCCTCGCAGAATGATTTTATCATTCAGGCAGTCAATGATTTTTATGACAGGCATCTGGCAATATCGGATGATCCTTATCTGGAAACAAGGGAAAAAGAGGATGCCTTTGCAGATAGGATCGTGGAAAAGGTGGAACAGAAAGTGCTTGGCAACCTGTCACAGCTTATCGGCATTTACCTTTTGCAGCAGAATATCTTGGCAACAGGAAATGATGCACGAGCGGAAAATTATTTGAAAGAAAATGGGGAGATGCAGGTATTAAGTTCCAGCGGTGGTATTCTGCAAAATGGCGGGGAAGCTGAAACAGAGGAACCGGAGGAGAATGAGTTCCTTGATTTCAGTTTTGGAGGATAGCCGGAATGGGGGTTCTTAGGGGGCAAAGCCCCCTGAGCAGGTAGCACCGGTGGCGCAGACAGTGAGGAAGAAATAAAAATCGGAGTGTCCGGCAGGCACTCCGGTTTTTATTTTTGACGAGCTGGCAAGCCAACGGTACTACCTGCCTATATCATTCCCACCACATCGGCGGCAGGTGGAAAAGTGCCTGAATGGGAAAGCGATGTGGGAAAGCCGGACGGAGCGCAGAGCGAGGGGAGGCTTTTGTCTGGGAGCTGCGTTCTTTGCAGCGGACAGACTTATGGGAATGATGTGCCCTGCTCAATGAGCATGATTACGGAGCATTTCTACGACAAGGCTACAGAAAATGCAGTGAATGGTATCGAATGGACACAAAGGAAAGAGGGATTGCAGCCAATATTTGAATTGAAATCGTGATATTGAAGA
>RYVZ01000006.1:41051-114912 GCA_003979345.1 Lachnospiraceae bacterium | reverse complement strand
ATTTTCAATTATTTTATGACTTTTTAATCGAATTGTGTGCTAATTTTCGGATTGTACATAAATTCAAGATATCCTTACACGATCCTTTTTAAGACAATTTTGTTTCCCTGCCGCACTCTTTTCCGGATACGATACGAATCTCCGTAAAGATTGCGGCAAGACGCTCATCCGGATAATGCCTGTCCAAAAAACGTTCAACTGGATAAACCGCTATCCTTCCTTCCCTCCGAAGACGCTGTCGGATACATGCTGCTCCCGAAACGGCGCAATCTGCAAGAAAGAGAAGAAATAGTCCGCCGATAATGACCGGTCCGCGCCTTAAAGATACAGCCTCGACCATACGGCTCAAAACCGGATATAGGAAACGTATCGACACAACTGCCGCAATTCCCCAATAAAATGTAAATTCAAGGCAGATCCGTCCGTGTAATTGAAATTTCTTTTTGCTGTAATCCCATGACTTTGTTCCAAGTACTCTTTCCTGCAGGAAACCGCAGGCATACTCAAAGCAGCTCCCCATCGCCGCACCCAGCACAAACAAAAATAGCAGATTTCCTCTCCGCACAGGATACAGAAGATAGACAAAGCCCGACATTGCAGCGCCGTAAATCGGACTGAACGGTCCGTAAATCACCCCTTTTCTTGACATCCACTTTCCGCGCAGCCGTCGGTACCAGCACATCTCCAACAGGCATCCGAGAAGGCTTCCAGCAAGCACAAGCCACATGAGCTTATAGGCGCACATGCCGCCCGCAAATGCTTCGATCCGGTCTTCATATCCAAATATAAATTCTTTGATCCGGTATAGGATTTGATCCATTTGTATACCTCCATGCATATCGCAAGCCTTGCCTGCGGTATTGCTTACTGCTTAATTATAGATAGAAAAATCAAAGATTTTTCTATCTATACATCCCTCTCAAAACAGGGAAAATACGAAGATAGCAGCCCCAAGCACAACAAGTACGATGCCGGTCGCACGATTCAGGGTCTCTGGCGCTGCCTTATTGGCAAAGCGTGCCGCGATGCGCGCCCATATCAGCGTAAATACCACACAGAGCACCAACACCAGCAGATCCGGCGCGCCTCCGATCGCAAAATGGGATAACGCACCTGTCAGTGCCGTGAATGTCATAATAAATACACTTGTCCCGACCGCCGTTTTTAACTCATATCCAAGCACGGTCGTCAGGATGAGCAGCATCATCATACCTCCGCCCGCACCGACAAATCCGCAGATAAAACCGATCAGCACGCCGCATACAACCGACTGGATCAAACGTTTTTTCGCAGAAATCGCCTGCATGGATTCCTTCGTTGTCATAACCGGTCTGACAATGAATTTCACTCCGAGCAGGAATGTCATACATACAGAAAAACTTCCCATTGTTCCGGACGGGACAAGGCTCGAAACATAGCTTCCCACCATCGTAAACAATAAAACGCTCACCATCATCACAAGACCGTTTCTGATATCAAGGTTCTTATTCCTGCCATATGTATACGCTGACACCGCACTGGCAAGCACGTCGGACGCAAGCGCAATTCCGACTGCCATATACGGCTCCATATCGAGGAATGTGATCAGCATGGGGGAGATCACCGCCGCCGCACTCATCCCGGCAAACCCCGTTCCGAGTCCGGCTCCCATGCCGGCAAAAAAAGTTACGAGTATCGTGATCAGTATCTTCATAAGTCCCTCCACAGCTCCCCGCACGAATCCCAGTTCAAAGCGAAAGCTCCTGTTTTAGCAAAACCAGCTTTTGCCATGAGTAATCGGAGCATCCTCTCAACATAAAATCTCCTCCGAATCAGACTATTCTAAACTCGGAGGAGATAAAAAGCAATAAATATTTTATGAAATTTGTATTACTCATTTCTGATCGCGGCAAGCGGACTCAGCCTCATCGCACGAAGCGACGGGAAGAATCCGGCAAGCGTACCGACCACGACCGCAAACCCGATACCAAGGAAGAACAGCCACGGCGGAATAAAAGACATCTCGCCCTGTATACCCATAAATCCGCTCTCGGACTTCATTGCATAATAATTCAGAAAGGCAGAAGCGCCATAACTTAAAGCTGATCCGACCACTCCGCCGATAAAACCGATGAACGCCGCCTCAAGCAGAAACATGCCCTGAATGTTATGCATATTGCAGCCAAGTACCTTCATGACACCGATTTCTTTTGTACGTTCATAAATAGACATCGTCATCGTATTCGCAATACTGATCGCCGCTACGATCAGTGCAACCGCACCGATCCCGCCAAGTACCGCCTGTACCATCTCGTACTGCTTCTGCGCATACTCGACCCATTCCATATTACTGTTCGCCTGCAGGCCCATCGCCGTGATCTGCTCCTGAACCTCCGTCACATGTTCCGTGCTGTCCACATTGACTACAAGATTATCATAGTAAAACTCCTTGTACGGTTTCCCTGCCTTTGTTTTCGGCTGACCCGGAATCGGTTTATTCTTAAATACCTGCTTCAGCTTTGCGATCAACTGATCGATATCACAGTATACCTGATAATTATAGCGCTGGTATTCCTCGGAATTTGCACGCTCTATACCAACTGCCGGAATAATATACTTTTTCGGTTTGGCAACAGAAGTATCCCATTGTGAATCATAATAAGCATCTGAATCGAAAATAATAAAGAGATTACCGTTCATCAGATCAAGATCTTCAAACTGACTCGGATCTTCCCAATAATAGGTATTATTCTTTTTGATATAAAACTGTTCTCTTACATTGTTCCCATAAAAGAATGTGAGTTCCGTATCCTCGCCGGACGGCAGTCTTCCCTGCTCTACCTCCATCCCCTGTGCCTCCAGTGCTTCAAGACTCATCCCGTAGATATTGAGCCAGCCCTGGTATTTTCCCATAAGGCCGATCGCACTGATATTCAGCACCGGTGACACATAGGTCACATGATCCAACGCCCTCAGCGACTCAACCGTAGTATCGCTTAAGTAGCCCTCCGTCGGATCATTGGATGAGGATGCCTCCCAGCGCGCGTTGGAATATACATCAATCGTCGTCATGCTTCCATAAGATTCCATCTGCTCCATTGTCGCTTTGTCAAGACCGAGACCGATCGAGATCATGACGACAATGGATGCCGTCCCTATTACAACACCGAGGATTGTCAAAAGCGTCCGGGTCTTTCTTTTCCATAAATTGCTGGCGCTCATGCGCAGCATATCCATAAAACGCATAGCATCCGCCTTTCCCCAAGCTTAGAGTATTTCATCCGTGCTTGAATCCTCAAGTTCTTTCAACATTTTCTTTTTCTTTTTCCTCTTTAATACGATCACCACGATCACGATCGCAATTACGACAGCGGCTCCTGCTCCTGCCGCAATATAGATCCAAAGATTGCTCTTCTCCTCTGTTTCAGCGCCGCCCATCGTGCCGATATCCATACCCGGATCGTACATGCCCGGATCGTCAAAGCTCATTTCATAGACATAAAACTCAATCTCTTTTTCCACGATAGTCACGTTTCCGCTCTCATCTTCGTACGAGATATACGCAGTCAGAATCCCGTCATTCGGAGCGATTGCCGTCACCATTGTATCAACACTGCCCGATCCGCCGGACTCCAGCTTACCGACAAAGACATCTCCGCCGCTCACATAATTCTGATCGAATTTGACCTGAACATTATAAAGCGTCGTCTTACCGGTATTATAGATACTGAACATAATGTTGGACTCTTCGCCGGTTCCGCAGGAGTTCGGCCATACATCCACGGAACTAATATCATACTTCGACTCCTGATAGATCGGGATCGAAACATTTGCCGTCTGCGTATACGGATTCGCCTTGTCGTCCTCATAATTCATGTTGACATTCAGAACATACGGCTTCTGCGCAAGGTCTGCACGCGCCGTCATCTCAATCTGCAAGTCGATATTTCCGCCCGGTGCGATCGAATTCTGGAATATCGTACTCGAACCCGAGGTCGGCAAAAACGGCGCGACACCTGCAACTGCATTTCCCTGCCCGTCCGTGCCCGAAGCTGCTTCCAAATCAAAAAGAATATTGGAAACGGTCGTATCCGCAGAGGTATTCTGCACATGCAGTGTCAGAGTAAAAGTATCACCCGCAAAAACTTTAGCGGGACTGGTCTCAAAACCGGTCACAATGATACGTGGTGTGGACGTCTTACCGCCCTCACTGTCCCGGTCCGCTTCCGGCGAGCCCTGCACATAGACATATGTAACCAGTTCCGTCGTCTCCATTTTATTATTGCGGTCGTAACGAACATTGAACTTCATTTCATAATAACCCGTAACGACATCGTCCCGCGTTTGGAATACCCAGCTGACTTCCTGTCTGTGATCGTAGAGCGTCTCCGTACTTTCATTTCCCGCAAGGGAAAGGATGATGCGGCTGTAATCGGTCTGCTCGATCTCAAACGGCCACACCTTCGAATCCACGGAGATCACCGGTGTCACAACAACTTCACTCAGGTATTCTTCACAATAATTGATGACCGGAAGTACCACCTGACAGGTTTTTCCATATACCGCCGTCGGCACCTCCCAGTTGCTGTACAAGCCGATATACTCGCTTGTGGAGGCACGCGGAATCTCCTCCATGCCATACTTGCTTGCGAACTGTTCCATCTGGCTCGTAATCTGGCTGACATAGCTTTGGCGTTCCGCAGAATCCATACCGGGATTGGAATCTAAAAAACGTTTTGCATCGTTACAGATTGCATTCAGCTTCGCCGTATTCTCAACTGTAAATATGTAGATCGTTTTCAAATTCGTGCAATAGTTATCCAGCTTCGCTTTTGAATACGCGATCGTGTACTCGAACACATCCTCCTCATATCCTCCGTCACCCTCATCCGCCATTACGACGCCTAACCCGTGCCCGTTCATTCCGCAGGCTCCCGACAGGTCCGCAAGCAGCACCGCTGCTATCGTTCCTATCATCATGATCAGGTTTCTGATTTTTCTTTTCATGACACTCCCTCTTTCCGTTCGCTTCCTGAATTGATTCTTTTTATATCTTTCTCTATCATCTGTATTGTCTTATATGTTCTGCCATGTGACCGTCCGTATCCTTCTGCCTTTTTATCCGCCGGTGTCCGGAGGTCTGCCGGTCTGCTGCTCTGTATTTGAAATATTGCTTACCACAGCAGCGTTCGAGCTATCTGACTGATCATTTTTATTCATCCCGCTGCCCTGCATGCCGTCCTGCGCACCGGCGGCTTCCTGCACGGCACCATTGTTCCCAGAGCCGGCTGCTCCCTGCGCAATACCACTGTCCTTCGCTTCGCCTGCCTCTGCTCCGGTACCGCCGCTATTTGCAAGGATCCCCTGCGGATTGTTGTTCTCCTCAACTTTAACGATCTTACCATCCATAATATGTATGATCCGGTCCGCAAAACCCGCCAGATAGTTATCGTGCGTTACCATGACCAGCGTCTGATTCTTTTTCCGGACAATCTTCTGCATCAGCTCCATGACCTCGCGCGACGTCTTGGAATCAAGGTTACCGGTCGGCTCGTCCGCAAAAATGATTTCAGGCTGCATCACGAGCGCCCGCGCAACGCCGACACGCTGCTGCTGTCCGCCGGACATCTGTGTCGGACGGTGCTTCATATACTTTTGCAGCCCAACAAGCTTTAATGCCTTTTCTGCTTTCTTACGCCTGATCGTACGGTTCATGCCCTGAAAGTTCAATGGAAGCGCCACATTCTCTATCGCATTCATCGTACCCATGAGATTAAAAGACTGGAAAATAAAACCGATATGTTCCCGTCTGAATTTTACGAGCTGATTTTCTCTTTTTTTCTCTATATGCTCTCCCGCAATGACGATCTCGCCTTTTGTCGGCTTCTCTAAACCCGCGAGCATATTAAGCAGCGTCGATTTTCCCGAACCGGAAGCTCCTACGATGGAACAGAACTCTCCTTTTTTAATTTCAAAATCAACGCCGTTTAACGCCCTCACAGTCTCCTCGCCGACGCGGTAGAGTTTATAGAGGCCTTTTACTTTGATTGCTGTTTCTCCTGCCATATCCATCCCCTTGGCTTTCCTGCTTTATCTTGACTTGCATACCCTTACGGGCATGCGCCCCAAACCTCTATAGCATATCTATGCATTAGACAATTGAAATAACCAAAAAGTTGGTGTGTTTCAATTAAATTTGAAGATTTTCCTGCACACATTATAACCCGTTTTAGAAATTGCGCGCCCCATTTTTCCCGGCAAATTCATGGAAATGCCAAGTATGCCATT
Organism: Lachnospiraceae bacterium; assembly: GCA_003979345.1. Lineage (GTDB taxonomy): Bacteria > Bacillota > Clostridia > Lachnospirales > Lachnospiraceae > DLAJ01. Next base: position 108,645 of record RYVZ01000006.1, on the reverse strand, counting down.
GCGCAGATTCCGGTAAATATAGCGGTCTTTCGCCTTCATATACTCCCACAGTTCTTTTTCCTGGGCAAGTGACTCCTCCGTATCAAGCTTGATCAGCATAATAGAAGACACTGTGGTAATAATTGCCAGATAATTGAACATATAGTTCGCAAGTTTTTTGTTCAGCGTTTTGGGATTTCTCTCTGCAAAAAAATCAATCATCATCTTATTGACCCTGATCTGCTGGTCTATCCTGCTCATCATGACCGATTCATGCACGGACTGGTCTTCCCTGCCAATAAAATACCTGTAAAAGTTGACATCAAGATAGTACATATTTTTTACCCATGGCAGCGGCTGAAACACAAACAAATTATCCACATAAAACGTATGCTCCGGCAGCTGCAGGCCGCAGTCCCTCAAAAGTTTCGTCCGGAAGATCACGGAATGCATCAAAATATACTGCCCTTTATTAAAATGATGCACATCTTTCCACGTAAACATCGTGTCAACCGGCAGCGCATGGCGGTAAGCCATGACCTTATGACGCTTTTCGCCGACTTTCTCGTAGACAAAATTGCTGACGAGCATATCGAGCACCTGTTCGCCGCCGAGCAGTCTTCGCAGCGTATCTAAGATCATTCGGTATGCGCTCTCTTTCACCCAGTCGTCAGAGTCCACGACCTTAAAGAAAATACCTGCTGCCTGCCCGATTCCCGCATTTACCGCAGATCCATGCCCTCCGTTTTCTTTGTTGATCAGGCGTACGATCGTCGGATATTTTCTTTCGTATTCCTCTCCGATCTTTTGTGTATCGTCCGACGAACCGTCATTTACGATCAGGATCTCGACGTCTTCGCCCCCGATCAGCAGGGAATCAATGCACTTTCTCATATACTCCTGCGAGTTGTAACACGGTACAGTAAATGTAATCAACTTCATTTTTTTGCTCCCTCAATCTGATAACCTAATTTATGATAACCATAAACTTCTTAAAAAATTATGAATTTTATGATAAGATTTCCGAAAAACGTTCATTTCCCAGCCGGATATGTAAATATCTCGTATAAGCGCAAAAAGCTGCAGGCATGGGATATTTTTCCTCCGTCTCCCCTGCCCTGGCAAACAATAAATGTCTGTCTTCAAGATCAGGCTTTTGGGCAAGCTCGTCAACTCTGACCGCAAAGCCTGCCATATGCCACTCTTTATGGGTAAAAATATGTTTTCCGCGCTCGAGTTCACGCACATAGACCGGTGCATAACCCATCTCTTTTACAATGCTGATAACCTCTTCCTTTGTACGAATGCCTTCCACCCACGGAAACTCGTACATTCCCGCAAGCAGCCCCTTGTCCGGACGTTTGCGGATCGCTGTCTGGTCATCATCCTGCAGGATCAGGATCGTATACTCTTCAATGGTTCTTTTCTTCTTGGACTTTTTAACCGGATAAGACAGCTCCTGACCGCACTCATGCGCCCGGCACTTCTTCTCCCACGGACATTCCATGCAGTGTGGCGCGCCGTTCGGCACACAGACCGTTGCGCCCAGCTCCATCAGCGCCTGATTAAATGCACCCGCCCGTTCTTCCGGCATCACCGCCGAAAGCTGTTTTTCGATTTCCTTTTTGGCAGACAGTGAAAGGACATCCTTTGCATAGCAGCATGCCCGCGCGATCACGCGCAGCACATTACCGTCCACAGCCGGATAAGGCAGGCCGAATGCAATCGAAGCAATCGCACCCGCCGTATAGCTGCCGATTCCGGGCAGTGCAAGAAGCTGTTCGTAAGAAGCCGGCATTTCACCGCCGTATTGTTCCATGACCGTGACCGCCGCCTTCTTTAGATTGCGCGCGCGGTTATAATAACCCAGGCCTTCCCACAGCTTTAAGAGTCTGTCATCCTCAACTTCAGAAAGACTCTTGATATCAGGCAGCGCCGTCATAAAGCGCTCATAATACGGCTTCACCGCCTCCACACGCGTCTGTTGGAGCATGATCTCCGATACCCACACGCGGTAAGGGGTCGGCTGTTCCCTCCACGGCAGGATTCTCGCATGCTTATCATACCATTCCAGTAAGGACGGCACAAGGTTTTTCAGTGTATTTTTCATGATGACGCTCCTCTGCGGCGAACCTTTTATGCAGAATTCCTATATGGCACGCGCGCCGTCGGCACGACTGCCGCAGCCTGTATGGTATGCACCGGCTGATCGTCAAAGAAGATCTGCGCACCAAATGCTTTCAATATTTCTTTCTTGGAAATACCTCCCAGAAAAAAAGCTTCATCGATCCGCACGTTCCAGGAGCGCAGCGTACGGATCACGCGCTCATGCGCGGGCGCGCTTCTTGAGGTGACAAGCGCAGTCCTGATCGGTGCGCACTCAGGAGGAAATTCCCTCTGTAAATCGGACAGTGCCTTTAAGAAACGGGCAAACGGACCTTCCCCCATTGGATTAGACGCATTGACAAGCTCATTTTGTTCAAATGCATGCAGACCTTTTTCCTGAAAAATACGTTCCGACGCATCCGAAAACAATACGGCATCCCCGTCAAAAGCAATTCTTATGCAGTCAGGTATCTTTAAGTCCTCATAGGTATGCACGCCGTCCGCACAAACGATTCCCGCAGCGATCCCAGAGTCGATCGCTTTCTGTACGTCGTTTTCATCTGCCGAAAGAAACAGATCCGTCTCAAACGCCTCCAGATATGGCGCGAGGGACGCTCCGCCTGCTAAAACCGCCCTTGTAATATTCAGTCCGTATTCATGGATCGAGTGAAACACCCGCAGAGAAGTATCCGCACTGTTACGCGACATAATGATCACCTCGACGCGGTTCTCAAAACCGGGCAGGTGATTCACATTAAGCAATGCCCTGATCAGTCCAAAACCCGGCCCCGGTTTTAGCAGATCGTGTTCATGTTCAAGCTGATAATTGCAAAAAGCAGTAACACCCTCCCGCTCAAACAGTGCGTCTTCAAAGCTTAAGTCAAACAGTGCCCTCGTCGAAACGCCAACCACAAGTTTTCCGTTTAATTCATATGCCATAATATCAGCCCCCTTAATATCGAACACCAGTTTCGAATGTATGTTCTATTTTAGGGCATTTGGGTGAATCTTGCAAGTGCGAAAAAAAATACTCAGGCGATCGCTTTACCGCAGACGGTTACATTCATACCTCTGGAAAGTCTGCAGGCAGCTCTGAATCTGGCGATAACGTTCTTCCAGATCCCCGGAATCAACCTCAATATCCAGAGATACGGCGATTGTGTTTAGCATCTCCTGTGTCACTTTACTATGGAGTGCAGAAAAAATATTCATTTTCTGTTCATAAGTGTCAGCATCAAGAAATGCAAGAACGTCCTCATCGATCATGCCGTCTGCATCCGCACTGCCGTCCGGCTCCACCGCCTCCTGTAACCGGTTCTCTCCTATAGACACACTGTCAGAGGACTCTTCGATAGCTCCGCCGTCAGAAGTCTCTTCGATAGCCCCGCCGTCAGAGGACTCTTCGATAGCCCCGCTGTCAAAGGACTCTTCAATAGCCCTGCCGCCAGATGACTCTTCGATCAGTTCAAAGCGGTAACGCTGTCCGGCGGACGGATATTTCACGCTGTCTACTTCGCTCATAAAGCCGGAAAGCGGCCTTACATAAATCGTAAACGGCGGATACAGTGCCTGATAGACCACCTGTTCGCTCTCATCTTCGGAACTCTTCGCAATTGCAAGCACCTGATAACAGTTTCCCTTAAAATGCCGGTATCTCTCGTATGCTTTCGGAGTATGACGCATAAAGAACCCCCTTACTTATTCAGAATTCACTTTCTTTGATTCTATCCCATCATACTCCATTCATACCCGATTGTCATGCCCTATTTATCGTTTTTATAACCGTTTGTATTCAAGACTGGTAACCATCTGAACTCGTTTTTTATATTTTCGTAACAGTACAGGAACTTATAGGAACGATTACGATTCCTGTTCTTGCTTCCTTAAAAACTCAGTTTTACGCAGACTATGCTTTTTTCATCCGGAAACCCCAGAATCTCCAGCCCTTCCCTAAGGGATTGCCGCTCTGTTCCGCTCATATGACCGATTAACGCATGATGGATCTCCAGCCGGTATTCCCTCATACCGTCAGGCTGCGTGATCCTGGTAAGATTCATGCCGCTGTTATCAAGTCCGTAACGGTCGAGCAGCCCGCGGACCTCGTCACGGTATTCCTTTTCCAGTTCCTCATACGCCGCCTCTTCACATCCGCTGCCGTACATTTCATTTCCCTGCACATGCAGCGTGATGCAGAGCAGACAGATCACAACGAAAAGAAGCAGAATCAGCGCATCGGCAACCCGTCCCTTTTTATCTGAGACATTATGGTGCCTGCGCGCTGCATTTCTGCTCCTTCTTCTTTCTTCCTCTTTCGAATAAAGCTCCATTTTCCTCATCATCATATTTCCCTCCCTGCAAGGTCTGGCTGCCTGTGCCTTCCCCGGTTACCGTGCCAATTTGTAAGCACAGCCTAGCACTTGATGAGGGTAATTAAACGGACTTTATTTTATCGATCGTTATTTTTTTATGATTCCTTAAATACCGAAAAGCAACAACACAGATGAGAACGGATAGCAGCGACCCTGCCGGCGCTGCCAGCCCCATCGGAAATAAGGTCTCCGCAAAAAACTTTGAAGCAAAGTATGCCCCCGGAATCCGGACGAGAATGATCGCAAGGAAATTATGCAGAAACGAGATCCCCGATTTGCCATAAGCGCAGAAATACCCGCTGAAGCAAAAGTGGATGCCCGCAAAAATACAGTCCCATATGTAACTGCGGATATACGTGCTGCCAAGCCTGATCACTTCCAGATTTTTTTCTTTCACAAATAACCCGACGATCGGTTCCGCCCATAATTCAACGGCTGCCGTGACGATCAGTCCAAAGCCTGTCGTGATCAGCACTCCATAGCGCAGAGTACGCACTGCCCGGTCATGCTTCCCCGCACCGATGTTCTGCGCCGCAAGTGCGGAAACCGCAGAGAGCATGGATGACGGTACAAGGAACACAACGCCGATCACCTTTTCCACGATCCCCACTGCTGCCGCGTCATTGATCCCCCGGCGGTTCGCGATCACGGTCACCACAATAAACGCGATCTGAATGAAGCCGTCCTGCAGTGCTACCGGTATTCCGATCTTTAGCACCTTTCCCATGACACTGCGCTTTAGTCTCAAATCACTTTTTTTAACAGCCAGTCCCGCCTTTTTTTTGCGGATCACGATCAGCGCCGTCATTACGCTGACTGTCTGCGCAAGTGTCGTTCCAAGAGCTGCCCCTGCAGAGCCTAAATGAAGCACGCCGATCAGAAGATAATCAAGCCCGATGTTGATCACGCAGGCGACTGCAATAAAATACATGGGGCTTTTGGAGTCGCCAAGCCCGCGGAAGACAGAGCTAATGATATTATATGCAGTAATAAACGGGATCCCGATAAAACAAATCGTGAGATACGCCGTCGTCCCCGAAACCGCCTCCGCCGGTGTGGACATCACTTTTACGATGGGACCGACAAGCGCAAGCAGCAGCCCCGTGACCACAACAGAAACAAGCAGAAACAGCGTCACCGTATTCCCGATCACTGCTGACGCTTCCTTCTGCTGCTTTGCACCGACCGCCTGCCCGATCATAACCGTGGAACCCATTGCCAGACCTACGATCATAACCGTCAGCATGTGCATGACCTGACTGCCGACCGATACGGCGGTAATGCTCTCAACACCGTTAAACTGACCGATGATGAACAAATCCGCCATCCCGTACAATGTCTGCAAAAAGTATGACAGAAGATAGGGCAGCGAAAAACATACAATATTCTTAAATACACTTCCTGATGTCAGATTTTTTTCCATACGGCCAGTAGTTTACCTTCGCAAATTTATCGCATACTTTACGTTTATGCAAGGTTTGGTTTTATTAAAATTCATACAAAATTTTGTCGAAACCTACATGATTATAACAAAGACCTCCGGCAGTTACAATGATTTTCATGAAAGCGAACTACCGATCCATAAAAAAAGATTGACAGTCTGAACAACGTTCAATATACTGAAAACAGAGGCTTGTCAAAATGCGCGGAGGATTACACGATGGCAAAGAGCAAAGGGGTAAAAGAACATATCATTGAAGTGACGACAGACCTGATCCTGCAATATGAAGGTGATACCGACCGCATTACTGCGCGCATGATCGCGGGGAAAGCTGATATCGCTCTCGGACTGATCAACTATCATTTCGGCAGCAAGGAAAACCTGATCGCCGAATGCGTACAGCGCATCTTCGGAAAGGTCGTTTCTTCTTTTCAGATGACGCAGACTTATGAAACGGATCAGGAACGATTGACGGCATGGGCAGTCTCCGTATTTGATTTCCTTTATACGCATTCTGCCATGTCCCATATTTCTATTTTGGGCGATCTGCAGGCTTATACGCCGCGCTGCAGCTCCGTACTCACACAGCGCGGTTTTCTGTTTGCCTTAAAAAACGATGTCGCGGACGGCGATCGGGCGATCCTCGCCTTTACGCTCCTGTCCGCCATGCAGACGGCTTTTCTCGGAGGTCAGACAGCCGGAATGCTGCTCGGCTTTGATCTTACCGTTCCGGAAGGGCGCGCCGCCTATGTCACAAAATTGGTGAATATGCTTTTTGAGGGAGCAAGATCACTATAAGCTTCAAGGTCATACATGAGAGATCATTCTACGGCTTCCTCACCGCGGAACGTGACATGGCGTAAGTCTACCGTCAATGCCGGACGTACGCCAAAGCCTTCCAGTCCCGCCGATTCCTGTCTGACAACATTATCCCTGTAACCGTTATCCACCAGATAACAAAGGCTGCCCGCCTCCGTCACCGGTTCGCGGAGCCACCAGCTCAAATACTCCACACCGTATGTATCACGGTCCAGAATATACCAAAAGCTCTGATCCTGTTCAACTGCCGCATCCGTAGGGGATGCCAGCTTACTCATGCCCGCCTCGTCAAACCATACAAGCTCGTCCACAGAAAGCAGCCAGACCCTGTCATAAGTCGTCACAGTTTCGTTCTCTGAAAGCGCGTTCCCTTTTGTCACAATCTCTGTCTCGACGATCGCATCCCTTTCTCCCTGTGTAAACCCATACAAAAATCCCGCTTCATTTTGGTAGCCGTTTTTCTTTTCCGCCATTGCTGTCGCCACAGGTGCCTGATCGGTGTAATTTACAACTTCGGTATCGGCATTCAGCCATGTCCGCAGATTTGATATACTCCAGTCACTGTTCCCCCGCACACGGACCTGAAGCGCCATATCGGTATCCGCCTCTGTCTCACCCGACGACCAGTAGTCTTTGTCCCCGTCATAGTTATAACGCCCGCTTTCCGCTGCGTCATATGCCTTCATCGTCACAATATGGGACGCAACCAGTACTGCCTGCGTCCGGTCTTCGGACACACGCAGTACACGCCATTCAATATCCTCGCCCAGATAGCTTCCGAACAGCACGGTCTCCCCGGCCTCGACCACAACCGGCTCCGGCTCTTTGGAACCCGGCTTTCTCAATGCAAAAAAGGCAATTACCGCTGCTGCAAGTAGCACGAATACTACTGCCGCTGCATAGATCCCTGTCTTTTTCTTACCAGCGCCGGTTTTGCCGGAGCCTGATCCGTTATCCGAAGCATTCCCGTAACCCGTGCCGTTTTTCTTATCCACCCCACCTGAAACGTCCCGATCTCCGCCGTCAGACCTTCCCGCAGAATGCCCGCTCTCCTTTTCTTTTTCCTCTAAATCGCGCGCAAACGCGACGATGTCCGCATAATCGTCCCCCTGCGGCTTTGAGCTGATCCACTGGTGCGTCATCAAAAAATATTCCATCGACTTGGAAAGCACGACGTCTTCCAATTTATATACCAAAATCGGCGTGCCGCCGCTGACTGCATGCTCGACCTCGCGGAGCACATGGGGAGAGCGGTTGGCGTCTTCGGACATCAGCAGAACCACCGCCGACGATTCATCAATTCCGTTAATAATTTCTTCCGCATATTCTTTTCCGGGTCTGATATCCCTTGGCGCTATAAAACATTTCGTTCCGTTTTTCTCAAGCTGCCCGCAAATCTTTTGCGCTACTTCCGCATCTTTTGAAGAATGTGATAAAAAAATCTGCATGTTGTTCCTCCTGATTCCGCCTTGCATCAATCTCTAACCAGTATGATAAATGCCCTCACTAAAAACCGTATTTCCAATCTTTATATCATAACATACCCGTCATACCGCTGTCCACCCTGCTTCGCGGCAGGCTTGTATCCAGCCATTCAGCTTTGCAATAAGCTTGTGTTTCATCCTTCAGCCCCGCGGCAGGCTTGTATCCGCCTGCATGACAGACTCGTATTCCGCTTCACGCTAAACTTGTATTCAGTCCGCTGCCGGATGAGTCATTCCACACGCTTCGCGACGACGACAAAACGCCCGTCCTCCACATGGTACGCGCAGGTGGAGCATGTCAAAAACGTATCACCAAACTCCGCCTCCACTCCGGTATCATAAACGGAAAGCGCCTTGATGTTCGTATAAAACTCCTCAAACTCTTCGACCGTATCCGCCTCATAGAATTGATAATACTTAAACACGTCGTCTTCCGCGTTATATACCTGTGAGCGGAACACCGCCACGATCTCATAAACGCGTTCCTCATAGAGCGTGTCAAAAGAAATTACCGGATGTTCGCGGTAAAAGCTTTCCTTCAGGTAATAGTCCAAATTCCCGAACATCGCGCCGTCCCGCATGTTATGTCCGTATATCACAAAATTGGTTCCGTTCTCCAGATCTGCACGCTGTCTTACATACAAACATCCGTATTTACTGTCTTCCCCATAAAAATCATGATGCAGATAATATTCATCGTCTTCACATTGCATGACCGGATAATCAATGCCGGTTCCGTCGATAAAAAGCCATCCTGCGAGATGCTCGTTTTCGCGTTGAAGCGCGGCATATTTGCGAAGCATTGCGGGATGAGCCGTCGTCTGCTGTCCGTCTTCGCCGTTCATGCCGGCATCTTCATCGTTTCTGTCGGCGTCTCCGCGGTTTCTGTCAGTATCTCCAGCGTCAGTATCATTTCCAAATTCTCCCCCGTCATTGCTGTCATCCGGTTCCATTCCGCTGTCACCGTTCCCGGACTGCGCCCCGTCAGCACTGTTCCCAGGCTGTGCTCCGTCAGCGTTATTTCCCGCTTTTGTTCCATCGGAGCCATTCTCCAGTCCGGTTCCATCCGCTTCCTGCCCGTCGGCTGTTTCAACATTTTCCGCCTGCTCTATTTTTTCTTTTATTGCATCCCTCTGCACCTTATGCTTCGCAGACAAATACCATTCCCTGCCAACCGGTATCAGACATAATACCATAATAGCAAGAAAAAACCATCTGACTAGTCTGATTCTCTTACCGCTTTTCATCATTTTATTTCCATTCTGCGCTGTCTAAGCGTATCTTGGTTAGTAACCGGTCTGCCGCCAATCCCATGCTATCTGCGTCATCCTAAGATCATACGCCGCATCACAACGACATTTTTCAATTACCAGTATTTCTACAGTAGCACTGGACTGTTTCTTTAACAAGCCTCTTTCCACTCAATGGCATTCTGCTTGCCGATGCTGTGATACCATACAAGCAGTCCGAAGATCGCGGCAAGTGCTAGGTATCTGCGAATCGTTCTCCCGTGAGCTGTTCTTCCATGCTTTGCCCACCTGATCAATCTGGATACAAGCTCTTTTTTGGTCTCCTCCGTCATGCCGCCGCTATGGTCTGTAAAATACAGAAGCAGATAAGTAAGTCCCGAAATCATTGCGAGTGTTGCATACAGTTCGACCGGCACCACATGTCCGGTTTTGGGTTCGGTATCCTGCGGCTGTGACGGAGCCATGACTGGCTCGTCCGGCATATCGCTTTCATCTGACGAACTTTCTTCCAGCGTATCGTCTTCTTCTGTCAATTCCGTGGCGTGATCGTCAACATTCACGACCTCCTGATTGTCAGTCTGCGTATGATCAGCGTCCTGATCCGGTTCCGGCGTATCCCCGCCGTCAAGATCCGAATTATCGCCTTTATCGGGTTCCGGTTTATTCCCGTCATCCGGCTCCGGCTTCTCAACGTCCCCGGTTGTGATCACCGGAATTGCTTCACTGCGTATTTCTGCTCCACAAATACTACAATTATATGTCCTGACTCCTTCTTCCGTCTCCGTCGGCTCTTTCGTGACGGTTCCCGCGTCCTCCGTATGTACGCCGTAACCGTCCTTATCGGCGTTATCCGTTCTATCACATCCCGACGCCGTACAGTCGTGCCAGTGGTGCGTCAGATTATTTGACCAGTCCCCTGACCATTGATGTATATGCGGCAGCGGAATATAGAGTAAAACCCTGTTATCGGTTCCGTTTTGAATGATATAGTCCGGATTATCGCTGTGGAAATGAGCACTGAAATCCACGGCATTAGCGCCTGAAACAGGAATCATACTCCCTTCCGTCAGAAAATGATAACATTCAATCGTAACGCCTATGTACGCATCCTGTGTGAGTGGACTGCCGCTATCAATTGAAATGATCGTTGATTTTCCCGGCGCACTCGGATATTCATATAATAACCCAAGATTTTCATCACGACTCCCTGTCTTATTACCAAAAATCTTTACACTTCCTCCCAACATTGTGTCAGCCATGACATTGTTTGCGACACCATGTCCGACGCCCCCTCCATTCCATTTTGCAGCATTGCCACAGATCTCACAATCATATAGTTTTAATATTTTCCAGTTAAAAACACCACCGCCATTCTTTGTACTGCTATTATCAGTAATCCTTCCTCTATGTAATATGAAGGTTCCGCTGTTCTCCACCCCGCCGCCGTTTCCATCCGTGGCTCTGTTTCCTTCAATTTTTCCGTCATACATGGTAAATGTTTGATAGTTACAAACACCACCACCACTTTCAGCAACATTTCCCGCGATCTCACCCTGAAACAGATTAAATATCCCTTGATTGAGCACCCCGCCGCCACTCTGTCCCCTACTCGGATTGCCATCGTCTTGTCCATGATTATTCAAAATCTTTCCACCGCGCATTTCAAATGTTCCATTATTATAAACACCTACCCCTGAAAAACTGGCATTCTCTTGTACTACTCCGCCCGACATAATAAACTCTGCCAAATTGTAAATACCGCCACCACATCCTGTGTCTGCTATATTATCAGATATTTCTCCTTCCACCAGACAAAATCGTCCCGCATTGTGTATCCCGCCACCATATACCAGCATTCCCTCTTCGCTGCTGACAGAATTATGCGAAATTTTCCCACCATGCATATCAAAGATACCATCCGCACCAACATATAATCCGCCGCCCGTATCAGAACTACTGTTTCCCGAAATCTCTCCTCCATACATCGTAAAAGAACCGTCATTTCGTATCCCGCTGTCCGTGCCTCCTGTTATTTGCCCGCCGCCTGCACAGTCATACAAAGTAACCTGCGAATTTCTGCCAATCGAAATCACACAACTGACGGCGCTGGGATTTCCCGCCAATGCGATCGTCTTTCCGTTCAGACAAAGCCTGACCTCCCCTGTCGGTACTTCCCATTTTGCAGACAGTGTTACATTCCCGGTCAGATAATAGCTGCCCGCCGCATCCGGCAGGCTGTCTGCACTCGTCCACGGTTCAAATGTAACGTCGTTGTGCTTGTGTTCCTCCGCGAAAGGCACAACCTGACCCTCCGCATCTGACAGCATTACCTCTTCTTCTAAAAGGATTGCATCCTCCTCATCCGTCTGCAAATCGTCTCCATCCGCCTCGTTGTCTCCTAATTCACCATTATCTATTCCGCCATCCTCTATCTCTTCGTCTTCTGTTCCATCGTCTTTTGTTCCATCGTCTTTTGTCCCGTTGTCTCCCGCTCCACCGGCTTCTGCGCCATTCCCCTCTGTCCCGCCATCCTCCGTTCCATTCTCTTTTGCTCCGCCGCTTTCTTTTTCTTCCTCTATTCCGCCATGATTGTCTTCGCCATATTCATCAGAATGCAGACTGTCCTCTTCCGCACGTGCATGAACCGGCACGGCTCCCGACAGCATTCCCGCCGTCAGTACCGCGCAAAGCAGCTCCGCCATGATTCTTTTTATCAATCTACTGTTCCTTTTCATAATGACCCTGTATCCCCTCTTAAGATGCAATTTATGCAAATGATTATTTTTCATCTAAGCCAAGTGTTCATCCACATATTCTATATAAGGTCTTCTTTCCACCTGATCCGCATGTCCTTCATACCACAAAAACGCTTCCCTTAAACCTTCTCTCAACGGTTTCGTATCCGGCATCCACCGGCTTTGTCCGGTAACATCCAACATATATTCATAGTCAGAAAAACAAAAATAATTTCGCTGTGGAACATCTTTCGCCACACTGATAAACCTTGCCCGCTTACCGACTGTCTCATAACACAATTCCACCCACTCACGGATGGAAACCGCATTTGGATTTCCCACATTCAATAGGTGCTGCTCCGGTTTTTTTTGCAGGATCACGTCGATGAATCTGCATAGATCGCCGACATAAAAAAACTGTAACCCCATCGTACCGTCTTTTGGCAGATAAAAGGGTCTGTCTTTTTTTGCACATTCAAATACATACGCTTCGCGGTAAATATCATTCATCGGTCCGTACAGATAGGGCGGACGCAGAATGTATGCGTCCGGTTTTCTTTTCAGCAGAGCCGCTTCCGCCTCTATCTTATCGGTGCCGTATCTGCCCCAATAACAGTTTGCACCAACCGGCTCCTCTTCGCGAAAGGGCTGCGTGCCGCTCTCCGGATAGACCGCGCTCGAACTGATCAAAATATACTCCCCAAAGTCCCCCAGCGCATCCATGAGCAGCGTAACGTCCTCCGCCGTATAAGCAGTGTCGATCACAGCATCAAAATGATACCCGCGAAGAAGCTCCCCCAACCGGTGTCTGTCCGCCTCGATCAGCTTCACACCCTTCGGCTGCTTCCTGCTGTTCCGGTTCAGCACGTAGACCTCCCATCCTTTTGCTACAAAGTATTCTGCGGCTGCCCGGCTCACAAAGACCGTACCGCCCGTCACAAGTATGGTTTTCACCGTAGTTTTCCTCCCATGCCAGCTTTGGCAAAAGCCCGCCTTCCGATTTTTGCTGACAGTAAAACACTACTTAAGATCGATTTCCGGCTGATAGTTGTTATCGATTAAAATATAGTTCAGGTCATGCTTCTTCACACGTTCCAGAAATTTAGCATTCTCTTGTAATACAAATTCTAACGTGCAACCGTCATCTTCCAGACGTTCTTCAATGACACCCGCGTATTTCCTGATATCGTCAAAATGATTCCTGATATAATGCTCGCTCATTACAAGGCAATAGTATCTGATCTGGGCAAGATACTCTTTTTCAAACCCCCTCTCCCAATCAACAGGTATGTAGCAGCCCTCCACGATCAGATTCTGATGATTCTCTATGGCTGTTTTGATCATTTCACGAACGATCGGCCATAAATATTGGGTCAACTCCTCATCCGGGCTTACCGGTGTAAGCGTTGTGTTTCCGCTGCGGATCAGTCCCATTTTCAGATGGTCTATGGATAAGTAGGGGTAATGCCAGGTTTCAAGCAGTTTCTGCGCAAGCGCAGTCTTACCGGTGTGGGACGCGCCCGTGATCAAGACAATCATTCTGTCACTTCCTTTTCCTGAATTTTGGTAATATCTAAAAATCGGTAAGATGTCTGACGACATTTTACCATATGCTCTTCTAAAAGTGAACCGTTTAAGCACTTTTTGTAATAGAAGTAATACATTTTTCATTGTGGAAATGTGGGGCAGAAGGCAAAAGGCAGCGCTCCATCCTGTCAGATGAAGCGCCGCCTCTCCACTACCGCTTTCCGCTGTCGTCAATTCCCGCAAACGATTAACGGTTACTGTTATTTCTTGTTTTTCTTTTTTAAGACTGCAAATACAACGCCGCCAATTACTACAACCGCAGCAATCACGATTCCTGCGATCACGCCCGGATGAACCGAACTATCCTTCGCTTCAGGTGCAGGTGTCACCGGTTCTGACGTTTCCGTACTTACTTCAGGCTCCGGCGTATTTTCCGGCTCCTGCACGTCGTTCGCCGCTTCTCCGTCGCCGCTCTTTACAAGTACCATGGCTGAGATCGGAGATACCGTAATTTCTCCTCCGAGATTCGTCTCGATTGCTTCGGTACCTGCCTTCTCCCCATTGATATAAACATCCCATGTTCCGTCAGGGAGTGTGACTTTAGTCTCCGCATTGTTGGCGTTAAAGATCACAAACAATCCGTCCGATACTTCGCCGTTTGCACCGCCCGCAATGCTGAATGCGACCACATTGTCATCAAGACCTTCCATCGCCGTAATGTTATTCGTCACATCATCCGCATTTGCCATGCGCAGCGCTGCATGCTCCTTGCGGAACTCGATCAGCCCCTTATAATACTGGAATACATTCCAATGTGCCTCGTCATCCAGATTATCCCATTTTAAGCTGTTGACCGAATCCGGTGAGGAATAACTGTTCTCATTAAAGCTGCCGTCCTCGTTTACCTTCGAACGCAGCATTTCCTCTCCCGCCTGCATGAACGGGATTCCCTGCGAGGTCATGCAGATCGCAGCTGCCAGATTGTTCATGCGCACCTGTTCCTCAAACGTTGTACCGCGCGCAGAATTAACGATTCTGTCAAACAGCGCCAGATTGTCATGGCAGGACGCATAGTTGATGCTCTGCGACGGGTTCGGGCACCAGGGCGCCAGTCCCATAAAGCACTGCTCGATCAGGCTTTCTTTGTCTCTTGCACCGGAGATAAATCCCACTTCGTCATTGTTGAACACGCTTCCTCTCAGCCCGTCACGGATCGTATCGCTGAAGAATGCAAATTCCGGCACCTCATCCGCATTGACCTGCGTTGTCATCGTATAACCTTCTTTGGTCAGAGTCGTGGACATCGTCCATCCCTCGCCGTAAAAGATCACATTCGGATGATCCTTGTGTACTTCCTCAATGACTTCGTTGATCGTCTCCGTGTCGATCAGACCTACCAGATCGAAACGGAATCCGTCGATATGATACTCGTCAGCCCAGTAGCAGACGGAATCCACGATATACTTCTTTACCATACTCCGCTCGGAAGCCGTATCATTGCCGCAGCCGGAACCGTTCGAATATTTGCCGTCCGCATCAATACGGGAGAAATATCCCGGCACGATCCGGTTAAAGCAGAACTCCCCTGCATTGTATACATGATTGTAAACCACGTCCATGACAACGCTGATGCCGTTATCATGAAGCGCTTTTACCATCTCTTTCATTTCTTTGACTCTGACCTCGCCATTGTACGGATCGGTCGAGTAAGAGCCTTCCGGCACATTGTAGTTGACCGGGTCATATCCCCAGTTAAACTGCGGCGTATCAAGCTTCGTCTCATCTACAGAACCGTAATCATAGACGGGGAGCAGATGAAGATGCGTGATTCCCAAATCTTTGATATGATCAAGACCCGTCGGGATTCCGGACGCGGTCGTCGTTCCCGTCTCAGTCAATCCGAGATATTTTCCGGTATTGGTGATTCCGGATGAAGAATCGGAAGACAGATCCCTCACATGAAGTTCATACAATACCACATCATTGATTGGAATATTCGCATGAGGATCCTGATCTGCGTCCCATCCTTCCGGATTCGTCGAATCCAAATCGATGACCATCGCACGGTTTCCGTTGACGCCCGTGGTTCGCGCATAAGGATCGCACGCCTCGTTCTCATTTCCGCCGACCGATACCGTATAGGTGTAATAGGTCCCGTTCAGATCGCCTTCTTTTTCTGCCACCCATGTGCCGTTCGCATCGGCAGTCATCGGAAGCTGTTCGATCAGGTCGTCCTCACCGGCGGTTCCGGACTCATACAGATTTACCGAAACAGCCGAAGCTGTCGGCGCCCATACGCGGAACGTTGTTTTTTCCGCTGTCCAGACTGCTCCTAAATCATCCCCTTCATAGGTAAACTCGCTCTCAAAATCTGCCGTTGAAAAAATATCAGGCATCGTGATCTTATACTCATTTCCATCATGGGTGATCGTATAATTTCCCGCCAGGTCAAGCGGCTCGGAAAGCTTGATCTCATACTCCTTTTCCTTCGGAGACGTTACATCCGTAATGGAAACCTCTCCGTTAAGTCCGTTCACCTTAAATACGCTCATTAAATCCCCCTCAATCGCTCCGGTCATCGTAACGAATATGGTGTCTCCTCCGTCATAACCGGCGCTGACCAGTTTGATACCGGTGACGCTGTCCTCGCCATACTCCAGCGTATAGCCTTCCACTCCGGATTCCACATACACATGGACTGTTCCGGATACGACCTCAGCCAGATCAATAAACTGGTCCGCGTCAACATCCTTTTTAGACCAGTCGCTGATTCTTACAATAAAACCTACCGAAGTGATACCGGGCGTAACGACCTTGGTCGCAACCATTTCGCCGTCCTCTTCGGCAAACTCGTAAGCGCCTCCCTCGGCGCCCACCTCCCAAAACCACACATCCCAGCCTTCATAATTGCCGTCTTCACGGTGATAGTGCAGTTTCAAGGTCAGCTCTTCCGCAGCTGCGGCCGGCATAACATCGACAAATGCCGTAAGTACCGTCGTAAGAAGCATGACCAACGCAATAGAAAACGTTTTCACTCTCTTGTACATATGTACCTCCTGCCTTTCCGTTTTCAGGTCGTTGCAGCATGCGATTTCCGCTTTGCTCTCCCTCATCACAATCCCGCCATTGAGGATTCTCACAATGTGCCTATGCACATCACTGCATCCGCAGGAAACATCGCTTCCGTTTCAGATCTTGGTCTTTGCAGTCTGCACGCCTGTTCCGTTCTTTTCTGTCTTCTACGGTAAGACATTCGGTACTTTTTGTCAATATCTTTTTCGAAAATATTCGAAAATATACGTTTTGCACAAATTTCACACCTGTTTTTTTACGAGCACAATCTAAAGCGGAAGGCTTTCGAACAGTACAAGTTTTCATACGGCGTTAAACTTTCCGGAAGCTAAAGATCCGTTATAGCTTTTTCTGCGCCATCATATAGTAAACGCAGATCCGGTAGCCGGCATATCCGTACATGTGATCTAACCCACTGTAAGTATAACTCAGATATGCTTCTTTCATTCCCGCTTCTTTCAGGTACCGGTTCGCCTCCATAACAAGACCGACAGCGATATGCTGTCCCCGAAATGCCGGTCTGACCGTCGTACAGCCGATACTGCCTAGTTTCCGTTTCTTATCCTCTATCGTCACGATCAACGTTCCGGCTACCTCACCGGATGCTTTTCCGTCCCCTCTATTCCGGTCCCCCTGCCCAGCCGGAGCCGACTGCACATCCTTTTCACCCTGACTTCCCTGTTCAGCCGGTACGTCCTGCCAATTCTGACTCCCATGTTCAACCAATACTCTCTGCTGTTTCTGATTTCGCTGCTCAATCGATTGGTCCTGCCTATCCTGACTTCCCTGTTCAATTGATCCGCTCTGCCAATTTCGACTCCCCTGCCGTACTGCGATCAGTACTCTGGAAGGACTGTCCGCATGGTACAATGCTTCCTGCCGGTAATATCCTGTAAAGTCCGACCATGCGTCATCAACACAGGCGCATACATTTTCGACTTTTTCCGGTTCAGCGAAACGGTATGTAACACCGTCTGCTATCCGCGGAGCCTCATCCGGTAAATGCCTGCATCTCCCACGCCATGAAGTAAGATCACATCTCATATCAAAGCAGTTACAATCCCATGCATGGACATATCCTCTTTTGGTAAAAAAATCATCTGCAGCCCGGTCAAGCTCCGGATATAATTCTTCATTCTCCGAATCGAACCGGCTCCTCGATGTGGGAACTCCCGGCGTGATATAATCAAAACCGGCTCCAACAGCGATCGTACCAAACCCGCTGTCTCTCACTGCCTGCTCCGCACCTTCTAAAAGTCCGGTCCCAATTCCCCTGTTCCGATATTCGGCATCCACGCATAATAGAAGCAAGGCGTTTTGATTGACAACAGCCGCACCGATCAGTCTTCCCAACGCATTTCTTTCTTCTATGACCCGATTATCTGCATTGCCCAATATCCACCGCACCGTATCTTCGTTTCTCTCAATAAACGGAAAATTTCTTTGATAGATTTCGAATAATTCCTGATTTATGGAAATATCACTCCTCATTGTCATCCTCCATGCTGCGACCGTTTTTAGGGCGTAATATAGAATTAAATTTTTTGCTCAGAAATACCACTTTTGCCATAACAAAACACGCCGGACAGCTTACACCCGGCGTGTTCAAACATTTTTATTTCTGAAGCCATTATTTCAGCACTTCGCCAACGAGTTTGTTGACAAGTCCGCCGTCCGCGCGTCCCTTTACCTTCGGCATCAGCTCTTTCATGACTTTTCCCTTATCTTTTGCAGATGGATTCTCAATACCGAGTGCCGCGACCGTCTCAGCGATGAGCGCACGAATCTGTTCCTCTCCCATTTCCTCCGGTGCAAACTCGCTTAAGACCGCGATACGTGCCTCACACTGTGCCTTGATATCCGTTCTGTCCGCAGGCGCAAGCTCCATCGTTTCTTTAGTCTGCTTTAATTCCTTCTTAACAACTTCAAACTCTTCTGCCTCAGTCAGATCCTCACGCTTATCGATCGCTTTATTCTTCAGTGCAGACAGCAGCATTGACAAGGATTCTTTGCGATCCTTATCGTGATTTTTCATCGCCGTCACCATCTCGGCTCTGACCTTGTCTATCATACTCATGATAAAATTCCCTCTTTTCTTACTTCATCAGCTTTGTGACAAGCGATTCTTCTTCCATCTGATTGCGAAGCATCATATTTTTATACTCTTCAAGCACTTCTTCCTTCTTCTGG
The DNA here is from genome assembly GCA_003979345.1 of Lachnospiraceae bacterium. Classification (GTDB taxonomy): domain Bacteria; phylum Bacillota; class Clostridia; order Lachnospirales; family Lachnospiraceae; genus DLAJ01. The sequence continues at coordinate 89,673 of RYVZ01000006.1, read as the reverse complement.
TCGGAAATTGCTTTCGGCATATCAAGATCTTCAATACGGCTCGTCGCGCCTGCCAGATTCTCGGACGCATTCATATTGTAATTATAAGCACCCTCTAATGCATTCGCGCTTGCGCCCATACTGCTTCTCATACTGCTGACCTGATCGATGGCTTTATCCACGCGGCTCATGTCAAAATTGTCGGTCACATTATAGCCTTCTAAACCAAGCGCCTTTAATGTGGCGTTCGCCGTCTTGACATCCGGCCCGGTTCCGTCCGGATTCGTCGCCATGCCAAGCGTATTCTCACCGTTTAACAGGTTTTTGGTATTATATGTCGTATTACTCACAATATCCGTAATTCCCTGCAGATATCCGTCGATCTCTTTTTGGATCGCACCCTTATCCGATGCTGTGAGCAGTCCGCTCGACGCTTTCACGCTCGCGCTCTTAATCGATTGTAAATAGCTGTGGATACCGGAAAGCGCGCCATCACCGATCTTGGTTAAGTTGATACCGTCCTTTGCATTCTGACCGCCGATCTGCATCCCATTGTCCTGGCTTTTCAGATTCTGTACCTGTGTTAAGCCTGCAGCGTCATCGGCAGCGCTGTTGATCCGCTTCCCGCTTGCGATCGTTCCGGCATTGACATTCGTATATCCTGTTACTCCATCCACTCTCATAATGATCCCCTTCCTTCCCATTCATTTTGCGGCTGTATACTATGTGCCATCCCATATGCGGCTGACCTGTGCATTCCATTTCTTCCGAAAAAAAATGCATGTTCCTTTTTTACGAAAATACGCCGCCCGGCAATCCTAAACTTCAGTTTCAAACATCATGCCCTTCATCGTATGCAGATGCTCGATCATTTTCTGAATCTCTTCGCTTGGAATCTCTTTTTTGACTTCCTTATTATCCGCGTCCGTGATCTTGATCGTATAACGCTCGATCTCATCATTGTATCCGAACTGCACATTATATTTTAACGAGCGCAAACGCTCTTTGGCGTTCTCCATTGCCTTTTCCGCCATGATCTTTTCATAGTAGCTTTCCTGCTCCGACTTCTGTTCTTCCTTCGGTCTGTCAGTACGCTGCCCGTTCTGCGCACGCAAAATATCCTGCGCCGACGTTCTGTCCGCCCGTTCCGCTCTCTGCTGACCGGCTGCACGCACTCCCGTCTGTCCGCGCTTTACATCTTCTCCTGCCGCTCTTGTCAGGTTTCTGTTCTGTGCTTTTTGTACCTCAGGCTGAGCTGCGGACCGTACAGCCATATCCGCCGTCCCCGCTATATCCGTCGTTTGCGCCGGTATATGCGGCACATGATGCGTTACACCCTGTGCTACGCTTTGTACTGCCGGCTTTGCCGGTGCCTTCACTTCCGGTTTTGGCGCGCTCTGCGGCGCCGGACCCGATACCTGGGGCGTCTCTACGCGGACGGGCGCTGCTCCTGCCGCGGTCACATCAGTTATCCCCATATACATCCCTGTCCTTTCACTGATCGACTTGCCGAAATCCGTTTCCTGCTTGCTGATACTTATAACTAATACCATTATATTCCTGTTTTATAAAAAAAACAAGTGCTCTGACAGGCGTTTTATGCTGTAATACCCCATCGCTGCCGACCGGGACCCTGATATGTTATGCCCGTTTTTTCGCGACAAACAGGTATCTTGCCATCTCTCTTTGGAATGCTTCAAACGGCTTTTCGGCATACTCCGTCTGTCCGACCAGCATCTGATACCATGCGTCTTCTCCCACCCCGGCAAAAGCATCTTTCAAAGAGACTGCCGCTTCCCGTTTCCGCCTCAGAAGATCATAGCATTCCCGCGTAATATCCTCCGCCCCGAACACGATCCCATGATCCTGAAACGCTTTCGCCAGCTTCGTTGTATGTATGTTTTCAGTCTTTGGCATAACGTCGCCTTCCTGATAAGCGCAAAAAAAGGTGCCGCCCTTTGCAAGCCATGACCAGAGCTGCCCGACAAACGCTGACATATCAGAGGCAAAATACATCGTATCCATTGATACGATCAGGTCAAACATCTCTTTAGGATATTCGATCTCACCAATAACCCCCATTCTAAAATCAGACTCATGCGGATATTGCTTTTTGGCCGTCATGACCGCCTGTTCAGAATAATCAAAACCATGAATAAACGCGCCTGTCTTTCCTTGAAGGTATGCGAGCATCTTTCCGTTACCGCAGCCAATATCCAGAATATGCGCCTGTCTGCCCTTCGGTATATATTCTAATATCCGGTCAACCTGACTGATATCGCTGAAACCGTCCTGTGAAAAATCCCCGCCAAACGCCTTTTTACAAAAAGCACTGAATACATCCGACTTTGCCGCCATCTGATAAAACGCTTCATATTCCCGATAAAATAATAATAGATCTTTTTTCATCCTATTTTCCCTTTATGCATCAAACCCATTCTGCACATACCGCAAGCCCGCTTGTAATACTGCTTAAATGGATTATTAAGACTTCACAGCGCAAGCCTTTCCCTAAAATATGCAATCGTCTTTTCCAGACCTTGCTCAAGTGCGACCGTCGGCTCCCAGTCCAGCTCCGTCTTTGCAAGATCAATGACTGGTTTTCTTTGCTTCGGGTCATCCTGCGGTAATTCCCTGTAAACGATCTTCGACTGTGACCCGGTCATGCGGATCACAAGCTCTGCCAGCCCGAGCATCGTAAACTCTCCGGGATTTCCCAGATTTACGGGACCCGTGAAGTCATCCCTGCTGTTCATCATGCGGATCATTCCCTCGACCAGATCGTCCACATAGCAGAAGCTTCTCGTCTGGGAACCATCCCCGTAGATCGTGATATCTTCACCCGTAAGCGCCTGCACGATAAAATTTGAAACGACCCTGCCGTCATTGACCGCCATACGCGGGCCGTAGGTATTAAAGATCCGTATGACCTTGATATCCACGCCATGCTGTCTGTGATAATCAAAAAACAACGTTTCTGCCATACGTTTTCCTTCATCATAGCAGGATCGTGTGCCGATCGGATTTACACACCCCCGGTATTCCTCCGGCTGCGGATGGATCTCCGGGTCGCCGTATACTTCGCTCGTGCTCGCCTGCAGTACCCTCGCATGGCAGCGTTTCGCCAGCCCCAAACTGTGCAGCGCACCCATTACACTCGTCTTTCCGGTTTTGATCGGATCATATTGGTAATGGATCGGGCTTGCCGGACAGGCAAGATTATAAATCTGGTCCACCTCTACATAATAGGGTTCAATAATGTCATGCCTCATAAATTCAAAATAGGGGTTGTCCATTAAATGACGTATATTATCTTTTCTTCCCGTAAACAGATTGTCCACACAGACCACGTCATTTCCCTGCTCTAACAGTCGTTCACATAAATGCGAGCCGATAAACCCGGCACCTCCGGTCACTACGATTCTTTTTTTATCCATCTTCATTTTCCTTTCCTGACAGTGGATGTCCCCTCGATCATGTCTTCTTTTGCCCTGATCTTCTGCCGCTCCCCGCGTTTTACACATTCATTTTGCGTCCGTTTCGCGTTTCATTTGCCTCGCATATTTACTTATGCCTTTTTCGCGCTGTATTTGATGATCAGGATCTCCACGCTCATCACGTCGTTCATTCTTCCGGTTTTAACTTTTTCTTCATAGGAAACGCAGTCCTCGAGCGCCGTACGCAGCTCCGACATCGTAAACCCTGCCGCCTGTGTCACATACTTGCCCGCAATAAAAGGCGGAAGTCCGGTCTTTGCGCCGATCTGCTTATTGTCCGCACCCTTCTTTTTTAATTCTTTGACCTGAAGCAGCAGATTAAACTGACGCGCGATCAGAAACAAGATCCGCATCGGCGGTTCTTTTAAGGTTAAAAGATCATAGTACAGATCAAGCGCTTTTTTCTGCCTCCGCTCAGCGATCGCACCGATCATATCAAAGATGCGGCTTGTCACCCGCGTCGTGCAGACCGCCTCCACATCTTCGTCTGTGATCACATCACGCCCCGTCGTATAACAGACAAGCTTCTCCAATTCCTGCGCGATATTTAGCATGTCCGTTCCTGTCTTTTCCAAAAAAAGAAGAAGCGTCTGCCGCGTAATATTGCGATCCTCTTTTTTTAACAGTGAAAGGATCCACTTTATCAGTGTTTCCTCATCCTGCGGTGCAAACTCCACGGCGCGCCCTTTTTCTTTTGCCGCTTTATAAAGTTTGCTGCGCTTATCCACTTCCTGCTCGGTAAAGATCATGACCGTGCTCTCCGGAATGCCGGGCAGATATGCCGCAAGCTCCTCGCCGTTTTTCTTAAACAGTCCGCTGCCGTTTACGACAATGACCCTGTGATCCGCAAAAAAGGGCATCGTCTCCGCAAGATCGATGATCTCCCTGAGCGGCACATCCGCGTTTTCATAAACATTGCAGTTGACAGTATCCCCCTCGCTCAAAAGCGCATCGAGCAGTTTGTGACGATATTGGTTTTTCAGATAAGCTTCCTCGCCGTACAGCAGATAAACGGATCTGAAATTTTGTGTTTTGATATCTTCTAAGATCGTTCGCATGGCGCTCCTCTCGCTGAGTATTCAAAATAAAATCTTTAATTTTCAATGAAAATCTTTGATTTTATTTCAATATCTTCGATTTTATTTTAATATATCTGTATTTTTAGTCAATACTTTTATTCCTTTGCTGCGCTGCAGCTGCTCCGTCCAAAAACGTCTCAACCCGCATACCGTCTTTGTCCACATGTATCATGACTGCTCCGCTCTCCGGTGTCTGATATATGTCACAGCCCTGCCCGGCAAGACGCGCAAGCGTCTCCTCATGCGGATGTCCGTAAGAATTTCCAATTCCCGCCGAAATAACCGCCACACGCGGGCGGACAAGCGCCAAAAATTCCTCCGACGTGGAACTTTTAGAACCGTGGTGTGCCGCTTTTAACAGCTCAATGTCTTCCTGCGGCAGACAGACATTCATAACGGAAACTGCGGCAAGCTCCGCATGTGCATCAGCATCCCCCATAAAAAGAGCCTGAAACTCCCCATAGTCCAGACGCAGGATAAGCGACCGCGCATTCCTGTCGTCTTTTCCGCCGCTTTCTTCAGATGGCCCAAGGCAGGTCAGCCTGCATGCACCCTGACTGTATCCGTCTCCGGCGCGCATGGCATGTACCGGCACACCCGCCTCCTTCGCTGCCGCAAGCAGCCTCTCATAAGCCTCATCATGTGGAATTTCCTTCCCGATCACGATCTGTCCCACTTTTATTTTCTCATGACGCATTTCAGTGAGCAGATCATAGACGGCACTGACATGATCCGTATCCAGATGGGTCAAAAAAACAGCATCCAGTTCATAAATCCCCCGATATTTTAAGAACGGCATCAGCCTGTTTTCGAACAAGTCCCTTTTGTCACTGCTTCCGCAGTCGATCAAAACAGCATGTCCCGGCGTTTGCTCGATACAGATGCCGTCGCCCTGTCCCACATCAAGCATTGTGACCGTCAGCCCCGTTCTGACCGGTACTAGCAAAATAAGCAGTGCTGCCGCAAGCCATCCTATGCCAAAGATTCCCCTGCAAAATCCCGCACGGCGTCTGCCCCCTCTTTCCGCCCTGCACGCAGACCGCAGTTTTCCGCCCTGTGTGTCAGACTCCCGCTTGTTTTTGCTTTGTATCCGCACCTCCGGCTGTTTTCCATGCTTTATGCATGCCGCCCGCTTATTTCCGTATTTTTCCGTCCAAACGATCAGTCCGCCAAGCATGAGCGCATACAAAATCACCCGCGCCGTCTGCGGTCTCCCTCGAAGCAGGCTTCCAGGAAGGGCACTGATCCATCTGCTGCCGCTCTCATACAAAAAAAGGATCATCCTGCATACAAACGCCGCCGCGTGCGCAGCAGCTTCCGCAAACATGCCCGCCGCACGGATAAGCACCCGCGCAACTCCACCCGCCATACAGTACAATCCTTCCAAAACACCGCACGCCATGCGAAATATCCACCTATCGGCGGCCTGCGCGGAATGAAGCAGCTTCCAGACCTCATCCAAAAAACATACGCACGCTGCACAACCGTCCGACACTCCCCCGGACAATATTAAGAGGAATCCTGCCGGAAGCAGCACCGACACCCCCGGCAGAACCAGCGGATTAAAAAAGATCCCATACAAGGCATATTCATATTGATGCACAAGCAGGATTGGCAGCGTGGCCAAAGATACCGCTATGCATGCCGAAAACGCCTTGACCGTTTTGGGAAGTCCGCGGCTTTTTAGAGGCAGAAGTTCCATACAAAGTGTAAGGAGCGCCGGCGCAAGCCATGCGATTCCGCACACCGCTCCAAAAGAAAGCTGAAACGCCGCCGTACCGATCAGACGTGGGTCTTCCATGAGCTGCAGTGCCATAGACACGCCGACCGCCGTTTTCATGTCATAGGTACGCCGTACCCTTCCTGCGTTTAAGCCGATCATAAACATGACCACAGCCCTTATCGTCGATGCGCTCATTCCCGTCATGACGCAGTAGCTCCCCAAAAAAATGAAACAAACCAGCATGGAGATGGTACGTGCCGCACCAATGCGCCGGAGCAGTCTGACTGTCATCGCGCCGATCAGGGAAATATGCAGTCCCGATATGGCAAGAATATGCGCGATACCGCTCTGTGCATACAGACTGCGCAGTTCTTTGGCAAGCCCTGTTTTTTCGCCGAGCAGCATGGCAGAGAGCACTCCCGCATCCTGCGCGTCCAAATACCTCTCGAATATACCGCATGCATACCGGCGCACGCGCGATAGCGCCTCACGATATGGCATTCTGCTCTTCGACGACGAGATCAGCACGGCATCCTTTAGCCGGAATGAAATACCCTGCCCAAGATAATAACGGGCATAATCGAATTCTCCCGGATTACGCGCGCCGGAAAAAGCGTCGGGTACGCCTTCCACGATAACAAAACTGCCAATCTGTGGGACCGTCGTCTTTTCAAGATAACAAATACAGCTTTCTTCAGAGAGATTCCCGGGCAGAACTGCTCCGGTCTCCATGCCTGATATGGCGATATGTTTTAACTTCAATACCGTCTGATCTTCATACTGGCGGCATTCTGATACGATCCCCGACAGCCGCACACTTTTGCGGCACAATGCCGCATCCTGCAGTGCGACAGGAATCGTTTCTAATGCGGCTGGCACTGTCCAAACCGCGCTTTGCACTGACTGCCGCGAGTCCGGCATGTTTCGCGTTCCGCATTGTTCTTTCTGATCCGGAAAGAATAACGCGCACAGCGAGAGCACCGCCGCAAACAGCAGACAGATCATACATAATGGTCTTTTCATAGGCAGATCGCTATTTTTCGATCAGCTCCAGATTTCTCTCAAACAAGGTGTCCAAACTGATCTTTTCCCGATACATCAGATTTGACTCCCCTTCCACCATGATCTGCACCTGATTGACGCCCCCAAGCTCAATCAGGGAATTGGTGATCGAATAGATCGTAACTTCGGACGTCACATTATAAACCTGTGTCAGAAAGTTCTGATCCAGATTAACATAACATATCCCGTCCTTAATAGAAACCGAGACCACTCCCGTCTCGGGGTTTATGGTCGGGTACACGCCCCGCTTTTCCGGCCCTGCCAGAATCTGATCGACAACGATCCGCTCCAATGCAATATTACTGTTATACTCGACTTCCCGCTTCTCGGAAACAAGCATATCTCCAGTCTCGTTCGTAAAATACAGCGTCAGTGTTGCCGTCTCATAGGCATTGATCTCCGTACCCCCGTTATCTATAAACATGTCCGCAGTCAGGATGCCCAGCGGATTTCCCGCAGAATCTGTCAGCGGCTGACCATTGATCTGAAAACTGACACAGGTCACTCCCTCTACCTGCGTCAATGTACGCACGATCGCTGCGCGAATCAGAACAGCCGTCGTGGATTTCAGTTCCAAATATTGCTCGTCAAAATTAACAATGACCTGTTCCCCGTTCAGGCTGACGCCGTTTACGCCAAATGAATAATCAAACGGCGCATGCAGGGAAAGATCCTCCGGTTTCCTCTGCATCACCTCGATCAGCCCCGTCAGCTCGTTCGTCACTTCTCCACGCTGCACTGCAGTTTCGACCGGAGTTACTTTTGTCTCTTCACTATTTAAGAAGTACACATCATATTTCACCATATTCCCGGTATCAACGACCCCATGCCTGCCGCAGCCTCCCGCAATAATCATGATCAGCACGATGATCAGCACTGCCGGCACAAGCTTTTTTCCTATCATACGAAACCTCCATGATTCCGCTTTGCAGAATCTCAAATCCGGTTTGCCTTTCTCCAATAGGCAATTGCCTGCTTTCTCCAGGTTTGTAAGAAACTTTCAAACTTTTCTTACTTCACATAAATGAGCGGTATCCGCACCAAAAACGTTGTTCCCTCCCCGACCGTGCTGGATGCCCTGATCGTGCCCCGATGCATCAGAATCGCACTTCTGGTAATGGCAAGACCCAGTCCCGTCCCGCCGATCTCACGCGAATGCGACTTATCCACACGGTAAAACCGCTCATAAATGTGATCCATTGCCTCCTCCGGGATACCAAGCCCGGAGTCAGAGACCTCTACGGTAAAATACTGATGATCAGCATCTAAGAGCACCTTTACCCATCCGTGTTCATTATTATACTTTATGGCATTTTCCACCAGATTGGAAATTGCCAGTGTCAGCTTGACTTCATCTACTTCCGCAGTAACCGGACGGATACATTCGAGCGTGATCTCTACATCGCGCTTGATCGCAATCGGGCGCAGCCTCTTTAGGATCAGTTCAAGCAGTGCATTGATATCTGTCTGGGCGATATTTAAGTCTGCCTTCGTCTTATCCATTTTGACAAGGGAAAGCAGATCGTTGATGATCTTATTCTCCCGGTCTATCTCATCCGCAATATCGACCATGAATTCACGATACAGCTCCGCCGGTACATCCTCCTGCATTAAGAGCGAATCGGCAAGAACTTTCATCGACGTCATCGGTGTCTTCAGTTCATGAGAAACGTTGGAAACAAATTCATCACGCGACTCATCCAGCACACGGATCCTGGCATAGAGTTCATTGAATGCATCCGAAATACGCTCAGTCTCCCAGTACTCCGGAACTGATATTTTATCATTATAATGCCCTGCCTGCAATTTCTGGATCTCGCTCGTAACATGATGGAACGGCCTGGTGACCAGATAGGCAATGCCTCCCGCAATCCCGACGATCAGGATAAAAAGCGCAAGCTCGATCAGCACTGCGTTCCGGTTCAAAAGGCGAAGCGTCATCTGTGTACTCTCAGTCGATACACTGATCAGGAGAACGCCCTGCACGACCGACGTGGAAACACTCTGTCCTTCCGGATTTGTCTGTTCGACCGATACCACGATCGGTATCGTCATTTCAATATATTGGTTCTTCTCATCATAATTTGTCGTATTTTCACCATTAAAACATTTGATGATTTCCTCAGAAACCATGAACTTTCCGACACTGAGACCATACGTATCCTTGATCACCTTAAAGTTTTGATCAACGATCAATACTCTCCCGTTATAGACCTCCGCCAGTTGGGACAGCTCCGCGTTGATGACTTCGGATGTGGAATCCTGCAAATAATTGTAAGTGACCAAATGATTCGCAAGGATTCTTCCCTGCGTCTGCACGTCAGAAATACGCAGGGAAATCGCACGCTCCGTATATGTTGATAAGATTCCGTAACGGATAAAAAGACTGGGCAGAGAGCCCACTAAAACGATGATGATAAATATACGCACTAAAAAGCTGCGAAGAATTTTGATTTTGGATAGAAAGTGCTTGATCTTCAGAAACATAACCTTGTCTTATCCCTTGAAATAATAACCGACGCCCCACTTGGTATGCACATACTTCGGCTCGCTCGGATTCAGCTCGATTTTTTCCCTAAGACGCCTGATATGGACATCGACTGTGCGCACGTCGCCCGGATAATCAGCGCCCCACACGATCTTTAGCAGATTCTCACGGCTGTATACTTTATTCGGATTTAAGACAAGCAGCTCCAAAACATCAAATTCTTTTGCCGTCAGATTCAGTTCCCTGCCAGCGATATAAACACGCCTGGACTCGCAGTCAAGATTAAGTTCTCCGTATTCCAGCTTTTTTGCCGCCTTCTCTTTTACGCCGGTCCTCCTCATGATCGCCTTGATGCGCGCCTTCACCTCAAGGATATTAAACGGCTTCGTAATATAATCATCCGCGCCGTACTCCAGCCCCAGAATCTTATCCATGTCATCACCCTTCGCAGTCAGCATCACGATGGGTACATTGGAAAAATCACGGATCTGCTGGCAGACCTCAAATCCTGTCAGCTTCGGAAGCATAACATCCAGCAGAATCAGATCATATTGCCCCTCACGTACCTTCTGAAGCGCCTCTTCACCGTCAAATGCGCTGTCCACTTCCATGCCATCCTGCTCTAAGCTGAAACGGATTCCTTTCACGATCAGTTTTTCGTCGTCTACAACCAACACTTTCTTTGCCATCTGCCCTACACCTTTATGAAATCTTTTAACCGGTCATAGACACCCTGCTTAATGCCATTGACCTTCATCAAATCTTCTATGGACGAGAAACCGCCGTTTTCCCTGCGATAATCGAGTATTGCCTGTGCCCGCGTATCCCCGACGCCCGGAAGCGTCATGAGCTGCTCTTTCGTCGCACTGTTTATATCCACGCGTATATCCTGACTGCCCGCTTCCTGCTCCGCTATAAAATCTAAAACTACCGGAACTGTCGAATCACCCTGCACTTCCTGCACGGCAGGAATATAGACCTGCATTCCGTCGCTTACCGTCTGCGCCTGATTGACTAAGTAATCGCAGGCATCCGCACACATACCGCCGGCAAGCAGGATCACCTCATAAAGCCTGCTGCCCGCAGGCACCTCATAGACACCGGGAACCATCACGGCGCCACATATATGTACATAGCACGGCGGCGGAGCATCAACGTCAGTCTTCTCTCTCTCAGTTTCGCCGCCTGGCGCCGCCACCTCTTCTTCCGCACAATTTCCCGATGCCGCTGCCTTCTCTCCTAAAGGACTGTCCGATACCGCCGCCCGCTCTTCCTCCGCACGGCTTCCTGACGCCGCATTCCCGCCATCCTCCTGCAACGCTTCATAGAACACTCCGCCTTTGCTTCCGCAGCCCGAAAGTGTCCCCGCAAACAGAGCCATAAATGCAAGCGATATCCCGATATATTTTGTTCTCTGCATACTCATACTATCATGACATATGATAACCGTGTAATCATTGTATGCTATCTGATTTTGAAAAACAAGACCGAATTTTGCTTTTCGTCAATTTTATGACTTGCAAAACATGACTATTTTGATACTTTTTTATCACTTGACGATTCACATACTATTTCATCACTTGACGATGCATGAGGATATTTTCCAGTCTAAGCCTTCGATTTCCACTCGAACAGGATCATCCCCCCGATCACAATGAGCAGCCCGATCAGCTTACGCAGTTCAAATTCCGCTTTCTGCACGCCGAACAGCCCGAATAACTCGATCAGATAGGAGACTGCCACCTGTGCTGTCACGATCAGCATCGCTGAAAACGCCGGACCCAGCGCCGCCATGCTCTTTATGACCGTCAAGGTGATCACCGCGCCGAGCACACCGCCGAGCAGCAGATATTTCGGTTCCACCTTCAGCAGCGCGCCAAATGAGCTGCGTTCCGTGGCCCCCCATACGGCAAGACATACAACAAAGGCGGTAAACTGCACAAACGCGTTCGTCGTCCATGTCCCCGCCGTTTTCGATACCTGTGTATTAAAGACGCCCTGCACGCTCATCAGCGCACCGGAAAGCATCGCGATCAAAAATCCAATCATACGGACTCCCTTTCATTTTTTAAGAATATTGATTCTTTACAAAAAAGGATATCCCATGACCGGACTTTTATGCAGTCACGAAGCATTTTCCGGCTTTATGCATGTCCGCCCGTTCCTCCGCGCTCAGCGTATCATCATCCGCCGTCTTTCACGCTGCGCGCATCATTATTCACTGTCTTTCACGCTGCACGCATCATCATTCGCCGTCTTCCCCGGAATCCATACCTTCGTCCGTGTAGGTCTCCTCTTCCTCGGCGATTTCTATATAAGTCTCAACCACATCTTCACCGGTAATCTGTTTTTTGATCTGCTCCGATAGCTTTTTTAAGGTAAAGTTCGCATCATCCCCGAGCCAGATATTCGTAAAACACATTTCCAGCTCTACCCAGAAATTACTTGACTCCACGACCTTCGGCATTGGAACCGACAGCTCATACGCCTGCTCGATCGTGTAAAATACCGGGTTCCCGTGCTGTACTTCCCTTCGTGCGGCTGCCTTTCCCGTTCTTGCATACATGGAATCCGCATAACCTGCACAGATATAACTTGCAAATGCGTTTGCCTCAGCCTTTTTATCACTGTAACCATTGATTGCAACACAGCTGGTCACTGATACTTCCTTTGCCGCCAGTTCATCTGACAGATCAGGGATCAGGTCAACGCCGTAATCATAGATAAAACGCCCCTCCGCTCCTGCCTCCACAAGCATCTCGACTGCGTCCGTTGTCGCGATCGTAAAAATAATCTTTCCATCCATAAATTCCTGCATGACACTCGCATACGTCGTCGTATCCGCTTCGATGGAAAAGAATTGATTCAGATCCTGATAAATATTCAGACACCGGATCGTATTCTCATTATAAATTTCGATCACATCGGGATCGTCTCCCGCAGCGCCGCCGATCTGAATGGAATCACCTGCAAAAAAATAATTATAGAAAATATCGGAAACATCCCATTTGAAAATGGACTCTACATTTTCCGGCGCATCATATTCATCCGCAAAATTTAAGATATCCTCTATACTATCCGGTACAAGCGCCTCCACATAGTCAGATAGCCGCTGCTCATATTCCGGGCTTGCAAGAAATTCTTCTTCCGAAAGAAGCAGAACGCTTTCATCCCAGACAGGCGCTTTTTCTGCACCATCTGCGGTATCCTCGGTATTGTTCGCCGTTTCATCTGTACCGTCCAGAGTATCGCCCGTATTATCTGCATTGTCAGCGGTATCGTCCGCACTGTCCGTCCCCTGTGGATTCTCCTTCGCATAAGCCCATTCCGCCAGCACCTGCGCCTGTGCGATCTGCTCTAAATATGTCCGGTTATATAAAAGATAGCTCGTCTCATAATACATCGGATACGCTACATAACGCCCGTCATAAGTCACCGCATTCAGCGCCGTGCTGCAAAAGTAGTCATCTGTCAGCACACCCTCCGCATCTTTCACTTCGCTTGCCAGACCGGAAAGATACGCTTTTCCAAGTGAATCGTTTCCGATAATGAACATATCCGGATACTGATGGTTGTGAACGCTGTTCTGATTGATCGTCTCCAAATATTCCAATCCGGAAACAAGCTCCAGTTCCACATGAACATCTGTGTTTTCATAATAAGTCAGCGCAACACTGCTTAAATAATCCGTCAGCGCCCCGTCCGTATACCAAAGCGTAATCGTATCCTTTGCTATATATTCCGTATCATCGCCGCGCTCCCGCACTTCGGTATCGACCGCACCGACATAGATTTCCAGTGCCAGCGCACAGACGATCAGCAGTACGACTGCCAGTCTCATTCTCAGATTCATTTTATTGCTGCTACCTTCCCTGACCGCCCGCCTCCGGCACAGTCATATAAACAAAATCCGCATACCTGCATATACCCGGGACTGATCAGTGTTTTGCAGTCTGCCGTTCCTGCTTTATGCATTCTTCAAGTATACCGATCATCTGATCCACTTCCGCTTCCCCAATCACAAGCGGCGGCAGGAGCCGGATAATATTTGGCCCCGCATTGATCAGGATCAGTCCTTTTTCCAGCGCGGCGCTGATATACGGCGCCGCCGGCCTGTCAAATTCCAGTCCCTGCATCAGACCTTTTCCACGGCGCTCTATGATTTCCTCATGTGTCTTTGCAAGCCTGTCTAAGCATCTCTCAAGATATGTGCCCACGCGGTTCACGTTTTCAAGCACGCCGTTCTTTTCATAAAGCTCAAACACCTTGCAGATTGCCGCACACGCAAACGGATTGCCGCCGTATGTCGTGCCGTGATCGCCCGCCGCAAGCGAATGTGCGCCGACTTTTTCATTCATCAGAAACGCGCCGACCGGCACGCCGCAGCCAAGCGCCTTGGCGCTCACCATGATATCCGGCTTTATGCCATAGCGCTGCCATGCAAAATACTCCCCGGTCCTTCCCATTCCGCACTGGATCTCATCTAAGATCAAAAGAATATCCCGCTCCTCACAGAGCGCTTTCACGCCGCGCAGAAATTCTTCCGAAACCGGATGAATACCGCCCTCGCCCTGCACGGTCTCAAATAGAACAGCACAGGTTTTGTCCGTTATCCGGCAAAGTACACTCTCAAGATCGTTTAAGTCTGCAAACCGGATGTTGCCGATGCCCGGTTCAAAGGCTTCCCTGTATTTCGGCGTACCCGTCACCGAGAGCGCTCCCATCGTACGCCCGTGAAACGAGTGATTCATGGCAATGATCTCATGATCCGTTTTCCCGTCCTTTAAGTATGCGTACTTGCGCGCCGCCTTGATCGCGCCCTCAACGGCTTCCGCGCCCGAATTTGTAAAAAACACGCGGTCCATGCCGGAAATCTCTTTTAATTTTTTCGCCGCTTCAATCGCAGGCACATTATAATAATAATTGGACGTGTGAAGCAATTTGTCGATCTGCGCCTTTAATGCGTCATTATATTCTTGATTATGATATCCGAGTGCAAAAACGCCGATGCCGGATGCGAAATCGAGATACCGCTTTCCATCGATATCATAAAGGTACACGCCGTCCCCCTTATCCAGCACGACCGGATAGCGGTTATATGTGTGGAGCAGAACCGATTCCGCCTCATCGATATATGCTTTCATGCTCATGGTTTTCTTCCTTTCTCTGTACGTTGTTACATAGGCAATTGCGAAATACCCTTTGATAACGTATATCATTGCGCAAAATAAGCAAGTCAATAAGTAGGTGCTCAAAAGGAATTTCTTTGGCGGTACGGTACTTACATGCCGTATTTTGGCTTCCGCTCAGTGCATGGTATCATAGTCCATGTGCCGCTTACAGATTCATCATATGCCGGTCCTCGTCGCGCATGATCATCGTGCCGACGCCGGAATTCGTAAAGATCTCAAGAAGCAGACAGTGCGCGATACGCCCGTCCAGAATATGGACACGGTTGACTCCGGCACGGATCGCATCGGTGCAGTTTTTAAGCTTCGGAAGCATACCTCCGCCGATATACCCGTCCGCGATCAGCGCATCCGCGTCACTCGCGGTCAGTCTCGAAATAAAGCTCGATTTATCGTCCACATCCTTATATAATCCTTCAATATCGGTCAAAAAAGCAAGCTTTTTCGCACCGACCGCACGGGCGATCGCACACGCCGCATCATCCGCGTTGATATTGTAGGTGTCAAAGTTTTCATCCAGTCCGATCGGCGCAACGATCGGCAGAAAATCCTTTTCTAAAAGATCAAATAAGATTTTCGGCTCCACCCCGACAATATTCCCGACATAACCGATGTCCCTGCCGTCCACGGTCTTCTTTTCGACCCGGAGCAGCCCGCCGTCCTTGCCGGTCACGCCAATCGCTTTGCTTCCGAGCGCCTGCACCATCGTGACAAGCCGTTTGTTGACCTTATTCAAGACCATCTCGGCAATTTCCATCGTCTCTGCATCCGTCACGCGCAGTCCGTTCACGAACTCCGCCTCCTTGCCGACCTTGCCGACCCATTTGCTGATCTCTTTGCCGCCTCCGTGTACGATGATCGGCTTAAATCCGACGAGCTTTAAGAGCGTTACATCCTGAATGACGCTCTTTTGCAGCGCTTCGTCGATCATCGCACTGCCGCCGTATTTGACCACGATAATATTACGGTTAAATTTCTGTATGTACGGGAGTGCCTCGATCAGCACCTCCGCTTTATTCATGACTTCCGTGATTTCCTTCTGATTCATTGTACAACCTTTCTCTTTCTTCGCGCTTACATGTGCTTTGACATGTTATGTACCGCTGCAACCGAATCGCAGCGAAAGCATACTCGCGCCTGATTGTATTTTGCACCCGTAAATGTATTATGAATGCGTTTCGTTTTTAATCCCGCTATCGCCGGCTCACCGGTTAAACGCGATGATATTCGCTTCATTCAGCGTAAAATCATAATAATTCAAGTCAAGCCGTCTTGTCCAGCCGATCCGGTTCCAAAACGCATTACCGATATCATTTACAGTAAACGCAATGAGCGATACCTTGCTGATCTCTTCTTTTTTAAGCGCTTCCATCGCATAGGTCACCATCTGTCTTCCGATGCCGCGCATACGATACTCCTTCTGCACACACACATGGTACATACATCCGCGCCTGCCGTCATGCCCGCAGAGGATCGCGCCGACGATCCTGCCGTCCTCTTCAGCGACCACGCTCGTTGTCGGATTTCTTTTCAGGAAACGCGTCACACCTTCGCGCGAATCATCGACGCTACGGATCGCAAATCCCTGAATGCTCATCCACAGCGCATAGACACCGTCATAGTCCTCAATCTGCATGGTTCTGACTGCCATGACTGCCTCCGTTCCCGCCCCTTGCTTTTGCAGCACGCGCTGCGTGTTCCATTTTCTGCTTAAGCAGCGAACGCATCAATTCTTCTGGAAAAACAATATTCTCCCCGAACGGATTGATGACAAAACCCGACAGGGCGCCTTTTGAACCGAACACATACTGCGCATACACATCAAAATTCATGACCATGTTTTTCACCGGGTCGGTCATATTCGTGCGCTCTTTCCATTCCTTCATCTGAATCGTATCGGTAAACGCCGGCAGAAATTTTCTGCCGTCTTTTGTATGAATGACCTTAAAGCTGACGTGAACCGGCGTACGGACACCCTTTTCCTTGTTCTGCCGCACCTTCTCCTCTTCCTCAGCGGAAACGATCGCAGGTGAAATAAAATTCGTGCGCATCATTTCCGAGATCATTTTGCTGCGGTTTGCAGGCGTGTTCTCATCCTGCAGCCTGCGCATCGCAACAATAAACTCCAAATTCTGTATCTTCTTGTTGATATCTTCCATATAGAAAAAATACTCCTTTCTTTTTGCCCTATCCCGGACAATTGCGAAACCCCCTACCCCCTTTACGGGAACATCGGTGTCATTGAAAGCCCTGTATCCTCCGGCAGTCCGAACATCAGATTCATGTTTTGCACGGCCTGTCCAGCCGCGCCTTTTACCAGATTATCCAGTGCGCCCATCATGATGACTCTGTTCGTGCGCTCATCGACTACAAACCCGATATCCACATAATTGCTTCCCTCGACCCATTTTGTCTCAGGACACGCGCCGTCCGGCAGAAGTCGGACAAAGCGCTCGCTATCATAATATTTCTCATATGCCGCCCGAAGCTCTTTTGCGGTCGGCAGCGTTCCGTCCTCTTTTTTCTTTAAGGAAGCATATTCCGTTACCAGAATGCCGCGGTTCATCGGCACTAAATGCGGGGTAAAGCTGACGGTAAGCGGTCTGCCTGCCGCATAGCCCAATTGCTCTTCGATTTCGGGCGTATGCCTGTGCGTGGCAACGCCGTACGCTTTCATATTCTCATTGACCTCGCAGAACAGGTTCGGCAGCTTGGCTCCCCTGCCCGCGCCGCTCGTCCCCGATTTCGCGTCAATGATCAGCGTGTCCGGCTCGATCAGTCCTTCTTTTATCAAAGGATAGGCGGTCAGAATCGAGCAGGTCGTATAACAGCCCGGATTTGCCAAAAGCCGCGCCGTCCTGATCTTCTCCCGGTTTAACTCGCAAAGACCGTAAACCGCTTCGTCAATGAACTGCGGACTCTTATGCGTGATGCCGTACCATTGCTCGTATACGGCTACGTCCTTGATGCGGAAGTCTGCGCTTAAGTCCACGATCTTCACGCGCGAAAGGATCTCTTCATTTACAAGAGACGCGCAAAGTCCCTGCGGAGTTGCCGTAAAAATCACATCCACCTCTTTGGAGAGCGCTTCCATATTGTCATCCATGCAGACCGCGTCCACAATGCAGAACATATTACGGTAGACATCGGCATATTTTTGGTCGATATAGCTTCTCGAGCCATACCATTTAATCTCTGCCTCCCGATGTCCCATTAAAATCCGCACAAGCTCACTGCCCGCATATCCTGTCGCTCCGATAATTCCAACTCTTATCATAAAAATGCTCCTTCTGTTCCCTTTTTTCTTCTTTCCGAGGGTGCTCTTAATCTGATCCATTCCAACACCCGCGACCGGGAAAACTTTTCATTTATAACAATTCTTTAAGAAGCTCCGCATCGCGTTCTTTCTCATTGTACTTGATACCACGCATAAAAACAACCACGGAGTTTTTTTACCTTTCTTTTCCCTGACTCTTTTTGCACTTGAGTTTTGCATAATTATACGTCCTTTTTTGGAATTATGCAATATTTTTTCTAGCTATTTGCATATTATTCAATATTTTTTTGTTTTATTCACATTTTTCCTATTGCAATCACCGATAAGATGTTGTATGATACGAAAAGAATTTAGAGAAAACGGAGGAACCTGTTATGAAGGAGAAAGTCATTCTCGCCTATTCGGGCGGACTTGACACCACGGCAATCATCCCGTGGCTGAAAGAAAATTTTGATTACGAGGTCATCTGCGTCTGCGCGGACTGCGGTCAGGGAAACGAACTGGACGGTCTTGAGGAACGCGCGAAGGCATGCGGCGCTTCCAAGCTTTACATTGAGGACATCACCGACATTTTCTGCGACGAGTACGTTGTTCCGTGCGTGCAGGCGCATGCGGTTTATGAAAACAAATATCTGCTTGGCACGTCGATGGCGCGTCCCGCGATCGCCAAACGGCTTGTCGAGATCGCGCGCAAGGAAGGCGCAACTGCAATCTGCCACGGCGCGACCGGAAAAGGCAACGACCAGATCCGGTTTGAGCTCGGCATCAAAGCGCTCGCTCCCGACTTAAAGATCATTGCCGCATGGCGGAACGAGAAATGGACAATGAACTCCCGCGAAGAAGAGATCGCATACTGCGAGGCGCACGGGATCCATCTGCCGTTCTCGGCTGACAGCTCTTACAGCCGCGACCGCAATTTGTGGCATATCAGCCATGAGGGGCTGGAACTGGAAGACCCTGCAAACGAGCCGAATTACGAACATCTTCTCGTACTCGGCACAACACCCGAAAAAGCGCCGGATGAGGGCGAATATGTCACGCTTACTTTCGAGCACGGCGTACCGAAGAGCGTCAACGGCAAACAGATGAAGGTGTCCGATATCATCCGTGAGTTAAACGCGCTCGGCGGAAAACACGGCATCGGCATCATTGATATCGTAGAAAACCGCGTGGTCGGCATGAAATCCCGCGGCGTTTATGAAACGCCGGGCGGAACGATCCTCTACGAAGCACACCAGCAGTTAGAGGAGCTGATCTTAGACCGCGATACTTATGCGTTAAAGACCGACCTTGGCAATAAATTTGCACAGGTCGTTTACGAGGGCAAGTGGTTCACGCCGCTTCGCGAAGCGCTCCAGGCATTTATCGAATCCACGCAGAAAAATGTGACAGGCGAAGTGAAGTTTAAGCTCTTTAAGGGCAATATCATCAAAGCCGGAACGACTTCTCCATATTCTCTCTATAACGAGAGTATCGCGTCGTTCACGACCGGCGACCTTTACGACCATCACGACGCAGAAGGCTTCATCAATCTGTTCGGTCTCGCGAGCAAGGTCCGCGCCATGAAGCTTCAGGAGAGCGGCGTTGATCCGCTGACCGGTGAGAAAAAGTAGTAACGATCCGGTAATCTGTTCAGAATTAGATGAAAAAACCATCACGGACAAGATCCGTGATGGTTTTTTCATTTGAATCATTAAAGCCTTACAATAAACACTTATAATAGTTTGACAGAACACTAAAAATATTGTATAACAAAATAAACGCTTATACATTTAAGTCAAACGGCATGAACACTGGGGCATAAAAATGGTACTCTTGTTGTGACTAAAGAACCGGGGGTTGGAGACATCCTGATTGCCTGTGTGGACGGGCTTCCCACAGGCCATAGAGGCAGTATACCCAAAAGCAGAAATCCAACAGTGCATCATCCACCAGATCAGGAATTCTACAAAATTCGTTTCTTATAAAGACATCAAAAAGCTGATGACTGACCTTAAGCTTGTGTATGCCGCCCCGACAGAAGAAACAGCCTTACAGGAACTGGAACTGTTCCGGGATAAGTGGGATGCCAAATATCCGAAAATCTACAAATTGTGGCATGACAACCGGGCAACCCTGTCCACCTATTTCAAGTATCCGGAAACAGTAAGGCGCCTTATTTATGTGACAAACATCATTGAATGTTTTAACAGGCAGCTTAGGAAAGTGACAAAATCCAAAACCGTATTCCCAACCGACGACAGCCTGTTAAAAATGCTGTACCTTGCAATGATAGACATTACAAAGAAATGGACAGGCCACCGTCAGGACTGGGGACAGATCCATTCCCGGTTAGAGATTTATTTTGAGGAACGCCTTTCCGAAAGGAATCTGTAAAAGATGCAGGGACTGGATTGACAGCCCCGGAAATCTTTGTATAATACAGACAAGGGGCAGAACCTGAAATCTGGCTCTGCCCCTTCGTAACTATTCACCTATCTTATATCAGATTTTGGGGTTACACAAAACTTGAAACGGTCTCACGCAAAATACATAGTTTTTCCATATCACACATTTTCACATTCAACAGCACTCCCCTCCCGTCCGTCTACAAAATTAAATCCAAAAGAATTCGCCCGTTATCGTAGAGGATTTCCATAATGATATGTATTTGTGCATACACTGTAAAAGGCAATAGTTAAAAATTCAAGAACAGCTTAATGTCTATAAATCAAAGAAACCGCATACACAAAATAAAAAGGGAACCAAAACAACAGTCTCCCCCTGCCATAACTTATTATAAGACAGACTCGGATAGTTGCTCCCTTATTAAAACCGGAAATTATACTTATCGCATATTTGCTCCAATTTCGCAAAATCAAGGCATCTTGCTTTTCCTTTATATCCAGATTCGTTCTGACACAAATTATATAAACAGTTAGCCTTGTTTACAATTATTTCCTGATGCTTTCTGCACCATGACAATTCACCTATGCACAACTGCTTATAGTGCTGCTCACCTACAGAATCATTCGAGTCAGGTTTTAGATTGACTTTATATATTTGTGCCTCCTCAACCGGAATCATAAGATTATAGTTAAGGACACCAATCAGTTTTCCTTTTCTATCAAAGATCTTACCAAAGTCAGCTCAAGGCTTCATTTTTATATGTTTTACAACAGCGTGTGAAATCGGGATGAGATATTTTCTATTATTACACAAAACAATAATCCCTACATAAATACGATGATGCTTCCCTATCTGTGGTGAAACCGAAGATACATTATCGTCTGCCCTATGCAGATTGCGTATGTATTTCATGTCGATCTGATATAAATTTAATCTTTCCTGTCCATCCGTCTCCATCACCTTTGACTTGCAAAAATAATATAAATATGGCTATGCCATAAGACACAGCCATATTGTGGAACCGCCCTCAGCAGTTCCATCGCTTTTACAACTTCCACTTATAGGTAGAACTCACCTTAAGAATACAATAACATACAGTTTCAAAATATGACTCGCTGTTTTGGGCTGGAAATCATTTGCAATATCCGGTTTTAGAGCATCAATGTCCGATTTTGCCGTTTCAATGTCCGGTTTTTCTACCTCTTTGAGCGTGCCGCTGATGTGCAATGTCCGGTTATGAAGAGGGTGGTTCTCGTTCAGAAGGAGATTGCGGAGAAACACCTCAAGAAATTCTGTCGTTTTGTGAATCCCGTTTTTCAGGTCATTATAGTTTGCCCTGACCAGCGAATTCCGAAAATACCATGCGTTCTCAGCAAAAATGCCGTTGGTTGCTTCAAAGCCCAGCGTGCGCAGATACTTGATGAAGAATACTGCCGTCGTTCTAGTGTTTCCCTCACCGAATACATGGATCTGCCATAATCTGGATATGAATATAGCAAGGTGACGGATAATCTCATCCATTGAAAGATTTTCATAAGAAAACTTCTTCTCCTCCGAAAAATCATAGTCCAGCGTCGCACGCAGCTCTGTAGCGCTGTCTTTGTTCACTTCATACCCCCTCGTTGTTGCTTTATGGTTCCAACCGCATTTCTCTCCCTCTGCCCCGCAGATTCGCCCTTGTAAAAAACGATATTTTCTACAATTCCCCGCACTCAGCGCACCTTCCATTTCCCAAACATCGTCTTTTTATACCGCAGCAATTCTTCCTTTGCCTCTGGATGATCCCCTGCTTTCTGAAGATAAAGAACCGCTTTTTCAATGTCCTGCGGCACGCCAAAACCGCGGCCGTAAATGTAGCCCAGCATATACCAATTCTCCGGGCGGTTCCATTTTTTCAGTTCTACAAGCTCCCTTGCCCTGACAAAATCCTGCTGCGTTCCCCTTCCCCTGAAATAGCATCTGCCCAGATAATCGCTTCCCCATGTACTGCCGTTCGCATACGCGTAGGTCAGAAGCCTGAACGCCTTGTCATAATCCGTCCGAACACCCTTTCCGTCATAATACATGGATCCGAGCATATCGGAATTATAGATTCTTGTCTCATTAGCGTTTTTAGAGGACAGCCCCTTATCAAAACAGGAGGCGGCATAGGCAGAATCCTCCGGCACGACTTCTCCCTTTACATATGCCTCTCCGACATAATACCATGCGTTCCCTTCTCCTCTTTCGGCGGCTTTCTTGAACCAGTCAAGCGCTCCGGGACGTTTCTGCCGGCTCAGTTCCAGCCCATATGTATACATATAGTTCGGATAACCGTATTCGGCACCGATACGTCTTAAATCGTCCGCTTTTTCAGGGCAGGGCGCGATCAGTCCCCGCTCCCCCTCGGTATAGTAATGCCTTAAGTTGTTGCCGCCGAAATAAACGCCGCCGCGGAACGCTTTCCAAAGCCATTCCTCACATTTGGACAGGTTCTCTGTGCGGTACGCCCTGTATTCTTCATCCGTAGCAAAAGAAGATCTTCCTTTATTCTCAATGCGCAGAAAATCCTCCCAAAAATAAGAATTGCCGATCGTGTACTGGCAGAAGGCGTCCCCGTCCCATGCTTTTTGGAGAACCTGCTCAAATGCTTCTTTCAGATTTGCAAACGGCATTTTCCGCTGTACGGACGGCGTCAACAGACCGCTCCGCAGCGTGACGAGCACACCTAACGCGCTGCCCTGCTCCACTGACTGATGCAGGAGTGTTTTCGCCATTTTGTCGTCTTCCGGAAATCCATGTCCGTCCCATACATACTGATAACCGCAATAGCACCTCGCCAGAATGCAGCTCGCATCGCCGTCACCTTCCGCGGACGCTTTTTGCAGCAACGCAAAGCCCCTTTGTCCTTCGCCGGCTCCCATATCATAATAGATGTACCTGAGTGCCTGCTCCACCTCATCGCTGAAACATCTTCCCATCCGTCGTTTCTCCTTCTTCCCGCTTCTTTCTTAACTTCCTTATTTTCTTCCTGTTTCTCTGCCTTTCTTCTGAACTTTCTTAATTTCTTTCCGTTTTTTCCTTTTTTCCTTTCGCCCAGATTTTCTTAATTTTCTTTCCGGATTTTCTTTCCGGGCTTCCCTATTTCTTTCCGGTTCTTCTGACCTCTTTCCAGACTTTCTTCTCCATCTGTTTCGTATCGTCCTTCCACTGCGGATTATCCGTGTTTAGACGTCCGTCATAATACTCCGTCAGCCACGTGGCCGCCTGACTTTTCGTGCCCTCCGCCGAAAAATAGCGCAGCTTATCCGCATCGGGTCTGGTAGCACCTATGCGAAACCAGCCATCCTGCCCGTTAACGCCCTCAATCACCATCCAGCAAAAGGTTTTTGTGTGAAGCTCCACATTGCGGTAACTTCCGTCAAGCAGCCCCTCCGCAGCAACCTCAACATCTTCTCTCGTAAACGTCTCATGATACTGGCGCGCGCCGGATGCGGCGATCAGAATCAGACAGGGCGGCATCGACTGCTGCTCAGACTCCTCTTCCGGCTCCGGCAGAATCCATGAAGACGCGGCATCCCTTGAAACCGCCGCAGCGTCTGAATATGCCGTAGTATTTGAATCCGCCGTTTGCAACGCCTGCATTTTGTTATATGCGGCGCGTTCCTTCTCCATGATGCCAAACTCCCGCTCGTTTTTCCTGTGTTGAAATTCACGCAGCGTTTTTTCCCATTCGATGTCGGAACTGCCGCGGCAGGAAAGATATTCCTGATAAGAACAAACATATACGTCCGGCGCGCGCAGTTTCAGGCAGTCTAAAAACGCCCGCAGCTCGTCTGGCGAATGAAATGCCGTGCTGTGCGCTTTTTTCCGGTCGTCCAAAAGATAAAACGCAATGACTCTGGAAGATTGTACCCTGCTGCCCGTGCCGTGCGTTACAATGTCGTCTCTGCCGCATGCGACGCGGATACGCGGTATGTAGACGGCATCCTCGCCAAGAACCCATTCCTGCCCGACGGCTGCTTTCTCCCCGTTAAACCATATTCCATGTTCATATAAATCCCGATCCACGATCGCAAACAGCTCTTCCACGTCCATACCGGTATCCGGTCGGGGAAGCTGGGCGCGGATGGACTTTGCAAGACTGCTTTTTGCGGGAAAAAAGACATCCCTCAGACCCGTACAAAACTCATACAGCCCGAAGAAAAAACCGGCAGCCGCAAGAAAGGCCGCCACGATCAGAGATACATAGTCCGTCGTTACCCAATAGGTCTTATCTGACCGGAAGCGGACCATAAACGTCACGCCGCACGTAAGGGCAATCATAAAACCAACCAGCGCCCAAGCGATCCGTTTTAAGCTTTTTTTCGTCCGCTTTCTGCAATAACTTTCCTGCATCATTTTTTGTATTTTCTCCACTAATTATTTCATAGCTCTTGGGACTATCCTGTCATTCTCAGAACCTGACTCTTTATCATTTACCCGTCTTTTGTCACCGATTCATCTTTGTCACTTATCTGCCCCTTAATCATTGCAGCATTATTCCGGGATTCGTCTCTCTTTTTTTCCCGACGCTTCGTTTCCTGGTTCCGAAGTACCTTCCTTGTTGCCAAAACCGGATGAGATCGCCCCTGTGGGACATGCACCCTTACACTTTCCGCAGCGAATGCATTCCGCACTGTTGATGTTCCTTGTAACTTCGACTTCCATCGGGCAGACCCGCTCACAAGCCCCGCATCCCGTGCATTTTGTTTGATCGAGCTGCATCTGAAAAAAGCTGAAACGGTTGAACAGCGCATAAAATGCGCCAAGCGGACAGAGATAGCGGCAGAATGGGCGGCTGATGAGCATGGATAAGATCAGCACGACCGCCAGCACAAAAAGTTTCCAGTCAAACAGCGTCCCGGTCAGGTCTCTGAGTACGGGATCAGCCCCCATCAGCGGAAGCGCACCGCCTAATGTCCCCGCAGGACATATGTATTTACAAAAATACGGCACCGCCGCGCCTGTTTTGGCAGCGGCAGACACCGGAAGCAGGATGACCGCCGCAAGCAGCACGACATATTTCAGATACCGTGCCGGACGGTCGATCTTTTTTGGTACATGCAGCTTGGGAACCGGTATTTTATACAACAGATCCTGCACGAACCCAAATGGACACAGAAAGCCGCACACCACCCTGCCCAGAACGACGCCAAACAACATCAGAATACCCAGCACATAAAACGGAACATGCCCCTTTCCCCCGCCCACTGCCGCCTGAAGCGCTCCAACCGGACAGGCACCCAAAGCGCCCGGACAGGAATAGCAGTTCAGGACCGGTACGCACACTGCCTTTGCTTTTCCGGTATAAATCTTTCCGTTTCGGAATCCGATCATGTAACCGTTTAGAAGGACTGCAGATAAGAGCTGGATCATGCTTCTTTTATGTTTCATCCGATGCCGATGCATTCCAGACATATCCTCACCGCCTTCTGCATGACTTCCAAATGTTCCTGCCTGACAAGCCCGATCCCAATAAAAAGAATTCCCGCCGCCAAACACATACATCTGGCACATCGAATTCTAAACACTGATTTATTCTTCAAGACTGATCTCATCCTTTCCTCCTGCGCGCAAAACCGTATTAACTGCCTCCAGGTATGTCCCGGACAGATCCGCCTGTCTTCCGATAATGGAATCACCTATAAGGTTCCCCTCCGAATCCACAACTACTGTCGTCGGTGTGTATTGAATATTTCTGCACAGATCATAAAGATCCCCTTCAAACGCGATCAGCGTCACACCTTCAAAGCCGCACTCTTCTAACAGCTCCTGTGTCTCCTCCTTGGACCATGCGCCGTCAAAGCAGACCGTTACGACCTGCACATTGTCGGGCAGCGATTTTTCAAACGCTGCGAGATCGGGCATCTCGGCAATGCAGGGACCGCAGGTAAGTGCCCAAAAATTGATCACTGTCACATCTTTATTCTGAATATCCTCCTGAGTAAAAACAGCCCCGTCCAGCGTTTCCGCACTGAATTCCACAAGACTGCCGAGCTTTGACGCCGTCCCGTTCATCACATCATTTTCGCTGTCAGTATTGTTCTCTCCGGCGTTTGACAAACCATCCGATCCACCCTCGTCCGGACTCCCCTGCAGCTTCGTCGTATCCACGCCGCCCGCATCATCCGTCTGCAATGCATCCTTTCCGCCCTGCGTCGGTTCCTGCTCTGCACATCCCGCTGTCAGCGCGGCAGTGAGCATCACGACACTTAAAAATCGTATGATTCTGTTTCTGTTTTTCATTCTTATACCCCTTCTGTGCGCTTCAGCGCACATATCAATCAATATTTGAAAGTTTACTTTCAAACTTGCTCCCATCTGCGTGCTTTAGCACACATCCTTTTTTATCCTGTCTGCGTGTTCCGAATGATAACGCTCATAAGTCCCTACTCTGCATGCGTTTTAGCATAGTGATGCAGTTTTTTCACATGTTCTGTCTGCCAGAACGGAAACGAAAGAGTCTCCTGCGTATCGAATACGATCTTTCCGAACCGCACCTCGTTTACATGCAGCAGATTGACAATGCATTTTTTTTCCGTACATAAGAAGCGGGGGTTATCTTCCAGCGTGATGATCAGATCCGCGAGCCGCCCGAGCGTGGAATGTACTTTACCGGAAGCGGTATGAATATGCATTGTGTGATGGTATTCGTTTGCATAAAGGATGTCATGCTCATGCAGATAAATCGTTTCCTTTTCACCCTGAATCGTGATCGGCTGTTCCATATGGGTATGGATCTCAAGCGCCTCGTCAATAATAGCGGAAAGCGCTTCCTTCTGAATTGGTTTTTTGATATGAAGAAGCATCTCCGGGGCGGCAGAAAACGCAGTATAGTCTGTCTTACCGGAGCACATCACGATCGGAGCCGTTACGCCGGCTTTCCGAAGCATGTGCGCGACATCCATGCCATCTTTGTCCCCGCTGTGGCAGTCAATAAAAAATAGTTCATACTGCATGGGTGCATGCAGAAGGGACTCAAAACTGCCATGACTGTCAATATAGAGATTTCCTGTCGTCGGAATCCTTTTATCTGACTCCCTGCCAAGCAGACGCTCCAATTGCTTTCTGTCCGCGATGTTATCGTCATAAACCGCAATATGCATATGCTGTCCCCCCCTTTATGCGCCGCACATCCCCCGTTTTGCAGCCAAATTGCTTTTATTATATCTCCGGTTTCAACGTCTGTCCGGTTCTGCCATCCGTCGATTTCGCTGTCCGTCCCGGGTTCTGTCATCCGTCAATTTCGCCGTTCATCCCAGATTCTGCCATCCGTCGATTTCGCTGTCTGTCCCGGGTTCTGTCATCCGTCAATTTCGCTGTCCGTCCCGGGTTCTGTCATCCGTCAATTTCGCTGTCCGCCCCGGGGTCTGCCGCCTGCCGATTACGCTGTCAGTCCGCTCAAATCGTGCCGATCTCAATTGGCGACACGATCAGCGCGATCACCGCTGCGATCTGCAATACTAAAATGACCGGCATCCCATACACGAAATACCAGTGCCTTGTCTTATGGCGGAATAAATGCATTCCTATGATCGAACCGATGCTTCCCCCGATGATAGCGATCAGAAACAGCGTCGCTTCGGGGATGCGCCACAGCTTTTTGCGTGCTTTCCGCTTGTCAAGATACATACTGAAAAAACCAATCACGTTGATTGCCAGCACATATGCTGCGATCCAAAGATATACTCTCATTTTCAAACTCCAGGGGGATATCCCCAATCTATTAAATAAACCGTTTCAGAAGCTTCCGCGGCGCGGAAATCCTAACGGCAGATATCATAAATAAACTCCGCGTTCTTATCCATTGCTTCATATGCTGTCTTAAACGGCGACATCTGAAACACATGCCACATGCCGTCAAAAACATCCAGTTTCACAGACACATTGGCCTTGATCATGTTTTTATGGAGGCGAGTCGCATCGTCTAAGAGCACCTCATTATCGCCCACCTGAATATAAGTAGGCGGAAAGCCTGCAAAATCACCAAACAACGGAGATATGAGCGGATCCGTCAAATTCTCCGCATATTTAGCGGTCTCCCCTGCCGTCCCAGCTTCTTTGCCTTTTTCAGCTTCTCCGGCTTCTTTGCCTTTTTCAGCCTTTCCGGTTCCTTTGGCTTCCCCGCCTATTTCAGCGTTTCCGGCTTCTTTGGTCTCCCTGCCTTTTTCAGCTTTTCCTGCTTCTGCTGCTTCCAGGCCTTCCCCGACGTATGCACGGATCGCTTTCTGCAGATATTTCTTATCCAGCACCGGATCGAGCGCTGCTCTTGTTTCATGCGAACGCCCGCCCGAGCTTAAGTCGGTCCAGGGCGACATCAGCACGAGTCCCCGCGGCAGCAGCCGTCCTTCTTCTTTCAGCTTCAACGATAATGAGAGCGCAAGATTACCGCCTGCAGAATCCCCGGCAACGATCACGTCGCGCGCACCATATCCCAAAAGCATCAGATAATTCCATGCCCGCATAGCGTCCTCTACAGCTGCCGGATACGGATTTTCCGGTGCAAGCCGGTAATCAAAGCAGAGCACATCCATAGAAGTCGAGGCGGCAAGCTTCGTTGTAAGCGTCCGGGCATAAAGGCTGCTTCCTGTCATATACCCTCCGCCATGACAGTACAAAATCACATATTTTTTCATATGCGCCCTGTCCACACTCACCCATTCGCCGTACATACCGTCGATTTCAACTTCCCTGACCAGCGTATCCTTCCGGTTTCCCAGCACGGCTCCAAGGTTATTCTGGGACTGTCTGTGTTTATCAATATCCTCAGCCTCCACCAGATTATGCACCTTGCGGATCACATTCATCAGATTTTGGTTTGCTTTCCCGCCCCACGCCATTGTGTGTTATCCTCCGTGTCTGTCCGTTCCCGTTTTATCATCATTTTTCGCCGAATGCTTTCCATTATCTTGATTATAATATAGGATGTCTTGAAATACAACATTGTATGCGGTTATTACTTTTTTAAGCAGAAATCCTTTGTCCTGGACATTACTTCTTTCACGGTTTCCAGATTTCTTATGATTAACTCTTATTAGGAACACGAAAACACAAGAATATTGACTGGAAAGCAGCATCATAAGCACTATAATCTAAACTACCTCGTTGTCTTATCCGGCGAAATGATTGTCATGAACTGCCTAATATGTTAAAGTAAATACAAAAAGCAAACCTTCTGAAAGGAATACGCATGCCGGCAAAATATCTGCAGCAAACTGAAAAACGTATCAAAAAAGACTGGTACAAGCTTGATCTGTCCGCGATCGTCTATCCGACACTGCAGCGGCGTGATTTTTCCGCTGTATACCGGCTAAGCGTCACCTTAAAATATAAGATCGACCCGGATATCTTACAGCGGGCAGTCGATATTGCAATGAAACGCTTTCCCACCTACAAGGTTGCAATCAGAAAAGGACTGTTCTGGCGCTATTTTGAACCGAACAGGCGCCCCGGTCCCTATGTGATGCCGGATATCCAAAATCCATGCATGCCGATGGGCTTCCAGACGAATAACCGCTATCTTGTCCGCTTTTATTACTATGAAAACAGGATTTCCATGGAAGCGCACCACTGCCTCGGCGACGGGACCGGCGGCATGTGCGTGTTACAGACGGTCACTGCTGTTTATTTAGAGCTGCTTGGCTTTTTTGTCACGAAAAAATATTTCGTGATGGACGTTGACGCCGAGCCCGCAGCCGGCGAACTGGAGGACGCCTATATGCGCTACGCAAACGCCAAAGTCCATCCGCCAAGACAGCACGAAAAAGCCTACCGCGTGCGGGGCACCAAAGAACCGTTTTATACCTTGAATATCATCGGCGGCACGCTCTCCGCATCGGAGGCCAAAAAAGTTGCAAAAAAATACGGTGTCACGGTCACGGAATATTTTAACGCCGTACTTCTCTATGCGCTTTTGCAAAAACAGGAGAAAGAATGGCATTTAAGGCTGCGTCCTGTTAAGATTGCCATGCCCGTCAATCTGCGCCGTTTTTTCCCGTCCGACACACTGCGCAATTTTATCACAATGGTCTATCCGGGCATCGACCCGCGCCTCGGCACTTACACGTTCGAAGAGGTCGTAACGCAGACACATAATTTCATGCGCTATTATATCAACGAAAAATTCCTGCGAGGCGATATCACGACCAATGCAGCTACTCAGACAAATCCATTTATCCGTATTGTACCGCTCTTTTTGAAAGATTTCATCGTCAGCCGCTTTTACGCGTCGGTCCAAGATAAAAATTCTTCCGCAGGTCTGACGAACATGGGACTCCTGGCAGTGCCGGAAGATATGAAACCTCATATCGAGCGCTTTGATATTTATATGGGGCAGCCATTTTCCCGCCGTACCAACTGTGCGATCATCACCTATGAAGATATTCTTACGATCAATTTTGCAAGCAGTATCGTTGAGGCGGATGTCGAACGCCTCTTCTTCCGAAAGCTCGTAAAAGACGGTATTCACGTCAAAATCGCAAGTAACCGGAATTGAGAAAGGAGATTTTCTTTATGTCCTATTGTGTCAACTGCGGCGTCGAACTGGACGCCTCCCATAAAAGTTGTCCACTCTGCAACACACCGGTCATCAACCCTGCCCGGCTCATACAACCGGAAACGGTTCCACCATTCCCGCGCGAAAAAGGACAGGTCGAGCTCGTAAAAAGAAAAGACGCCGCACTTTTAGTCAGTGTCGTCCTGCTCTCGACCGCGATCACCTGTGGTCTCTTAAATGTCTTTATCTATAAGGCAAATCTATGGTCACTTGCCATCATCGGCGCCTGCTGCGTTCTATGGGTCTTTATGATACCGCTTATCATTTATACGAAGCTCTCTCCCTACGCCTCGCTGATGCTCGACGGCGTGGTCGTCTGCGCCTATTTATATATGCTGACGTGGCTGACGAACACAAATGACTGGTTCCTCTGCATCGCTCTTCCGGTCACGCTCCTTGTGACGCTGCTCGCTGAGATTATGGCATTTCTGCTCCGGAAATTCCGCTTTTCGTTTTTAGTGACCGCAACCGTCAGCTTTATGGAAATCGCCGTGCTCTGCGTCGGCATTGAACTGATCTTAAACCACTTCCTGCATGACAGGTTCTATCTTTCATGGTCAGGCATTGTGCTGACAATCTGCGCCATCATCACGGTCGCACTCGTCACGGTCCTGTCAAAAAAGCGCCTGCGCAATGCAGTGCGCAGACGATTGCATTTTTGAGTAAATGTGACTTTGAAATCCGAATTCTCTTTTGCTTCCTGCCCTATTCACACATGATTATAGGAACGGCTCATAAATATGAAGCTCCTCGTATAAGTGCTCCCGATATTCTGCCTCTTTGGCGGCACGCTCCAAATCCTGCTCCCGATGCTCAGCCAGTAACGGACAGACTAATTTGCTGTAGCGCCCGCTTTCTTGTTCTATTCCCTTTTCGATTCCTTCTGCCAGCCCTTCTTTTCGTCCCTGCATCAAACCTTCTTCCCGTCCTTCCTCCCGCAGCGACCTCTCATACTTCTTCACATCAAACTCTTCCAGCAGCATCCCCAGCACCTCCGGCCGGTATTTCTTTAAGAAGCCCGCCAATATGTCCTGATCGATACAGTCCGTGATTGCCTCCTCTAACGCTATTCTCGGCTCCATCCCCTCCGATAAACAGCCCTTGACTTCTCCGCAAACCGCGCGTATTCCCCCAGGCTCCGGCATTTCTCCATCAGTTTCTGAATGTATCATAGCGCAAAACACAAAAAAAAGAGCGCTCACGCGCTCTTTTTTATCCATACCGAAGCTGTTCTTTATAAGTCTCCTCGTAGATCTTCTTCCACATTTCAAAATTCTTCTTGCGCATGTATTCAATGTTCTGCGCGCGGCTCCTATCCGGCATCGGGTAGATCGGTTCTCCGATATGAACGGTATACTCCTGCACGAAAAAGCCGTTGCTGTCAATGACATTGCTGTCCTCCATTGTGATAAAGCAGGGCAGTACGGGCACATTGCTTCTGACCGCAAAATTAAAGGCACCCTTTTTTAACGGCTTGGGCTTGCGGTAATTCCACCACATGCTCTGCTCAGGATAAACAAGCATGAAATGCCCTTTCTTCAGCACCGTGTCCATGGAGCGCATAAACTTCTCCATAGTCTTGACGTTCGAACTTAACGGAAATGTATTGCAGTTTCGCATCAGCATACCGTAAAAGCCCGGAAAGTTCGTATAATTCCCTTCGCGAATAACACGGTAAAGCCTGCGCTTCTTATGCCCCGATCTCTCATACGCCATCTGCATGATAAAGCTGTCGATCGCACCAAAATGATTGCAGGTTATGACTGCGCCGCTCTTTAGGTCCCGGTAATGCTCTAAGCCCCTGATCTCCTTAATGACAAGCTGTCCTGTCCGTAACAGATTATTCAGATACCGCCGTGCCACAAAATATGTAAATCTGCTTTTTACCTTGCTGGAAAGCTTCTTGCCGAGATAATCGACCTCGTCCGGCATCAGTTCCCTGCCGGGCGGGTCTTCCTCCACATCCTCGTCAAAACGCCCTTCCCTTTCATACTGCTCGATCTTTTCCAATACTTTTAAGCGGTCTTTCGACTTGAGTTTTCCGCTGTTTTTCAAATTCAGATAATTGTTTTCCTTATTCGTCTCACTGACCGCGAGCTGCATCAGACGCTCACACGAAATCTGATCCTGCTGCCGCTGCTCATCCGTATAATCCAAAAGGATCTGCCGGATCTCCTCATATACAGGCGTCTTTTCGGCATAGCGCCAAAAGTATTCTTTGCACCGGCAGTCCTCATAGTGCCAAGGTTTCGACACCATGATATAATGGATGATCTTAAATGTATCCTCGGACGCGCCAAGTTCGCCGAACAGCTCCATATTCCACTGCTGCGGCAAAAAAAGCACATGATCTTTGCAGATCAGATTCAGATAGTCCTCATCCTGCGTCACGACAAAATCGTAGATATGAAGCAGTTCCCCGAACTGCTCTAAGATCTTCTGTCTGCGGAACTGATCGCAGTTGATCAGAAGCACACCTGCATTAAAAAACTGATTACGGTCGATGCCCATGACCTTTTCCACATAAGTACCGTACACATCTTCCTGCACCATCGCCTGCTCATGCGCGGCGCCGACATAATAAGAGCCGAGATCATAGGCATATAGCTCTGCAACATCCCCCATGACGACCGTATCGCTGTCTATATAAATCGCCTTCTGATATTCCGGAAATTTTTCTGCGATAAAGAGCCTGAAATATGTTGTTTTTGTATAATAATCCCGAATCGGCAGTTTATCGTGGATCGTCTCGAGATATTCGGACACATTTTCAAACCGGATCTCGACATTTTCCTGCGCCATCGACGTGACCATATTCTGCATCTCTTCACATACATTCGTGTGCAGAATATGTATGATGTACTGATTCTGCGCCGATGCATTCCCGATCAGGGAACAGATGGACACCGCCGTAAACTTGACAAAATTGTCATCACAGGCATAAAAAACAGGTATCTTATTCATGATCGTTTCCACACTCCCTCTGGTATTGTTTCTTATAATATATATAATCAAACAGAATATCGTCGAACTGATAATATCTAAAAATCCTGTGAATATCACTCACCATCCACTGTTTGATATTGGCGGTATGCGGATAGGGCAGATAAAACAGACGTTTGGAAAAATGGCGCACGACCGTATGCTTGTGTAAAAATTTTTGGTCGTTAAAACGCTGGGGCAGCATTTTCTTGCGGGTCGTACTCCGATAGACCGCACTCTGATCTGCAAAGAGCAGCTTCTTCGTCTTAATGAGTTCCCGTGCTTTCTGCAAAAGTCCGTTCTTTCTGATCTCAGGCATATTAAGGAGCAATACGCCTGCGTTCATATAATTCGGGTTGATCAGGTATTTGCCGTAATGATCCCTCGCCGCCGCATACTCATAACCGGTAAGATCTGTTTCATATAAGAGCATGATATCCCGCTGAAACAAAATGTCTACATCTAAATAAAGCAGTTTATCCGGCATATCCGGAACCAGATCGGCAAACAGCCTAAGCAGCGTGTAGGGAGAGCAATAGGTTTTCTCATTCGGACAGCCGCCGAATTCCTGCTCGTAAAGCGCTGTCACATCGACTCTCCGGATGCTGTTTTCGCTGTTATATTCTTTCATGATGCGCTCTAAAAAAGCAATCTGCTTTTCTGAGATCGCGGTATATTCTTTTTTGACTCTGGACAGGTTCATCGTGTATACATACACACGAAACGGCTCTTTCGTCTTTGTTCTTTTCATGATCGAGAGCATGCAGGTCAGGACGCCGTCAAAGACCCGCTCGTTGCCCGAAAACAAAATCTCTATCATATGTGATGACCTTCATCCTCCTGTCCGGATTCCCGGATATATGTGATCAGACAGACAGTATTCTCTTTTGCCCGCTCTTTCATTGTCCCGTACACCTGATCACGCAGCTTTTTCTGTTGCTCCTTCTTCGGCAGCGAACCATCGGGATAAAAGGGACCGTCCAGATACGTCACAAGCCCCGGCGTCTTTCTGTGCTTCCGCTTCTGATATGTATTCGTCAGGCAGTATACCGGTTTCCCTGCATTTACCGGATAGCGGAACGACTTGTCGGTAAATGGCCGGATATCAGTATAATACGGCCAGATATGCGCTTCCGGGTAGATCATGACACAGCGCCTTTTGTCGATATGATGTTGCAGGGCCGCAAGAAAGTGCTTTCCCGCCTCCGCGTCATCCGGCAGCGGTATCGCGCCCAGATAGGGTGTGATCCTGCCAAGCACCGGCATCGATACGTTGTTGGCATGAACGATCACACAGGCATCTTTCGGCACTGCCGTCAGCGTCGGCACCAAAGCATCCGCCAGATTATGCGTATGATTTCCGTAGAAAAAATAACCGTCCCTGCCCGCCTCTTTCAGCTTTTCTTTTCCAATGATACGGTGTCCGAAATGCAGTTTCATATAACAAAAAGCAAGCGGTGTTGCAATGATCCGGTACCAGAACGCATGGAGAAGCGTATCAAAAAATCCCTCTCTCACATATCGGTAATGTTTGTCTATTTTTTTTGCCTTGATATGGTCTCCCGCGAATTCATCATTCAATTCATCGCGATAGTAGATGACCTTTTCAGCGTTCTCCACGCTTCTCTCCCCTTTTTGCTTTGTCGAGGCATTTTCGCAATTTCCATGATACGGGCACGCACAGCTCGTGCAATTCATCTGCACTCATATACAGCTTATACTGCCACGATCACGCCGCCGTCATTGGCATACATACTGCTGACGCCTGCCGTATTTTCTATAAGGATCTCCTTAAAGCGGAAATAACCGTTCAACAATTTCTTTAAGAGTTCCGCCCGGTCTAAGGCATTGCAGTGTGTGATGATGACCCGCTTTGTCCCCGGATCACATACTTCCCTGCATAATGTTTCCGCCAGCTTATGCAGCGCTTTCTTAAAACCAATGCACTGATGAAGCTGAATGATCGAACCCCTGTCCGCGCCCATGACAGGCTTGATGTTCAATGTCGAGGCAATGAGTGCCTTGACATTGGAAAGCCGCCCGTTCTTACGCAGCGTCTCAAGATTATCCAAAATAAAGTAGGTTTTCATTCCATTACGATAAGCGGTCAGCTTTTTGCAGATCGTATCATAATCAAGTCCCTTTTCCTCCAGCTCCATGGCAAGAAGGGCAATCTGCGTCTCTCCGCCCGACGCGGATCGGGAATCTACAATATAAATATTCTTTTCCCCGTAAGTCTCCTCATATAAACGTTTGCCAAGTTCCGCACTATTATAGGAACCGGACAGTTTCGAGGACAATGTCACCACATACACATGATCCGCATCGCAATGATACGCTTCCATATATCTCTGAGGCGACGGGCACGAAGATTTCGGGCAGGTCGGACACGCGGCAACCTTGGCAAGAAACTGCTTCTGGTCAAATTCCTCGTCATCCATAATACAGTAATCTCCTACTTCCAATCCCAACGGTACGCGCTCAAACCGTGCATCGTTTCGAAACTCTTCGGGCAGCTCCCCGCAACTGTCAAGAATGATCTTATAGCTCATGATTTCCTCCAGATACCCGCAAAACCGCATCCGGTCCATTTCGCGTTTTGCAAGTCATCAAACATAGTTTTTATTACTACATAAGAATATAGCATAGCTCCTTCCTGTTGTAAAGGGAAAAAGTATTTGTTTTTGCTAAATGATTGCCCTTTCCCTCACAAATTATGCTATAGTATTTATTGGACTATCAAAATCTGCAAAAAAGTGAGGATCCTTTATGCGCAGCTTTACGATCACAAATAACCGCTCGTTTATGGCAGCTCTTTTTACCGGCACCCTGTTTGATCCGTTTTACACCGAATCCGTACAGATCACAACCGCGTGTACG
The DNA here is from genome assembly GCA_003979345.1 of Lachnospiraceae bacterium. Classification (GTDB taxonomy): domain Bacteria; phylum Bacillota; class Clostridia; order Lachnospirales; family Lachnospiraceae; genus DLAJ01. The sequence goes on along the minus strand of RYVZ01000006.1, from coordinate 52,553 downwards.
TTGAAGATCGACGGCAGGACCGTCCCCGCTTTCTATACGGCGGACGAACTAGCCCAAATGCCGGCCCCCTTGCCTGAGTTCACGCCCTGGAGCGTTCTGCGCAGCCTTTGCTTTAGTGCGATAAAAGGAAAAAAAACACCTTTGTTTTTTCAAATCACATTTCATGCGGACAAACAGACTCTGACCCGGCTTACTTCCTCAGACCGCTGCGCCGCAGACGCTTCCCTCGTGCAGGCGCTTGCGCTCACTATACGCTTCGAATCCGGAATCTGCCGTCTGACTACCGGAACGGCATTTACGACGTTTGTTCCCGACAAGTCCCTTGAAAAATTGTGGGATGAAGAAGTACAATGCTTCCTCGATACACAGGGAATCGAAGCTTCGGTATCATAAGGTATCACATGGTACCATAATCGCTTCGCGATCATGCTAAAGTTCATGCACACTCGCTTCGCCCGGCACGGCATCATAACACCCCGCTTCTTCCGTATCCGCGAAGCCTGTACCCGGTACACCAAAAAGACTTCCGCCAATGCGAAAGTCTTTTTTTGAGCGGCCTCTTACTGTACCGCCTTCCCCGTATCATATTTATGTAACAGCTCGTCGATATCGGCGTCCTCCCGCACGATACCGCTCCTGCCCAGTTCATGCTTTTTACCCTTCGACTCCAAAAAGCGATAGGCGATCATAAAGCTAATGTCATCAAACGATGCATAGAACTTATCATTCACCGCCCGTATCTTTTCGGAAAGCGGCATGTCAAAAAGCGAGTCCGCATACTGAAAAACCTCTTCAAACGCATAGACGCAGATGCTTTCCTGCTGTCTGATATCGGACGTGACTTCCTGTACATGAAACACACGCAGATAGACCCGCAGCCATTTCGTGTAGCCCTGATACCACTGTGAGAGTGTCTCATACTTTTTTGTCATGGCTTCGATCTCTTTTTTCCATATTTCAGAAAAATAAGAAGCGTCCACGATCCCCTTGATCTGCTCCGGCGTCAGATAAAGCTCGAACCTGTCATTAAAGCTCTCAACAATTTTCCGGCGCTTCTTTGCCGCCGCCGGAAGGATCTCACGCCCGCCCTGCCGTTTTTCCTGCTGCCGGTATTCCCTCCATTCACGCTCCTGCTCCCGCCTGTTGTTTCCGTATTCATAAGGCTCTTTCTCTGATTTCTTATTCTTTTTTCCAAATTTATGTATCAGCCACGCGACAACCGCGATCCCGCCGACAAACCCGAGCGGCCAGAAAAAAAGCGAAACGGCTCCGCCAAAAAAGCACAGGAAAAACAGTAATTTGAAAAAATCGCTTCCAATCGCATCCCTGCCTTTTCCTTTGAACATCATGATCAAAAATATGAAGAAAAATATTGAACTCATTCGTTTCCCCCAGTATGTTATGCCCGGTGCTTCGGGCAGATACCGATTCCGGTCGCATCAGGACCCACATGACATCCAATGCTGAACGAAAGCGGATCGTAAAAAATCTCAATGGACGGGAAATTCTCTTTTACCAGCTCATACCACCGGTCTGCATCCTCTTTTTGCCGGAACGTCCCTGTCGCACCGATACGCAGCTCCTCATCCGGGACAGCGCCAAAACGTTCTTCCCTGTCCGTTTTTACAGCCTGAAGAATGCGTTCCCAGCATTTTTTCATGCCGCGCACCTTGGCAAAGGCGTCCAGTTTTTCTCCCTGGATCGTCAGGATCGGTTTGATATTTAGTATGGAGCCGATCGCCGCACCCGCAGGTGTTACCCTCCCGCCCTTTTTCAGAAACTCCAGCGTATTCACTGCAATATAAATACTTGCGTCCAATCCGTCTTTCTCAAGCTGCTCTCTGACCTCTGCGGCAGAAAGCCCCTGTGATGCAAGATAGTTCGCATCAAGCACTGCCTGACGCAGTGTCACCGAGATACGGTGATTATCCGCCACCTGTACACGTCCGCCATATTCCTCCGCCAGCCCGATCGCGGAATGACAGGAATTGCTGAGTCCGCTCGACATCGGAATATAAACGATCCCGTCATAGCCCTCCGCAAGAACTTCATCCCAGAGTCCCATGACATCACCCGGAGAAGGCTGGGACGTCGATACATCGTCCCCTCCTTCCAGCCTGCGGTAGAAATCCTCCTGTGTCAGATTCACGCCCTCGTAATAAATCTCTCCGTTGATGATGACCGGCATCTGCATGACATGGATTCCAAGTTCTCTTCCTTCTTCAACGGTTATACCGCTGTTTGTGTCCGTTATGATCGCTGTTCTCATGTTTCCCCTCATTTTTAACTGCACAGGCAGCATTTCATTTTCCCGCATGCTGTGGCAGCGTTATGGTATCACATTTGTATACCCCTTAAAAAGTGCACTTCGCGATGCACACCCGCTTCGCCCGGCGCTGGTATCATGTCTTGCATTATATCATGTATGACGCCCGGCGACAAGCTTTTCTCTTTTGTCAGCCCTTCATTTTCGGTCTGAATACCAGACTCGCAAGGTAAGCAAAGACAAGCGCTGCCGCGCAGCCCGCAGCACCTGATTTGAATCCCCCTAAGAACAGACCGATAAATCCCTGCTCGTCGACAGCCTCCTTTACTCCCTTCATCAAAATATTGCCATATCCTAACAGCGGTACGCTCGCCCCCGCCCCGGCAAACTCTTGGAACGGCTCATAAAGACCAAACACGCTGATGACCGCCCCCGTACACACCAAAAGCACCATGATCCTGCCGGGCAGCAGTTTGGTTTTTTCCATCAGGAACTGAACAAGCACACAGATCAGCCCTCCCACCCAGAATGCGTTTAAGTAATCCATAATCGTGACTCCTTTCTCTACCAAAAAGATCCGGTAATTGCCAATAAAAATAAGATAACAGCAAAGCCCAAAATAAACATGTCGTGGAAACGCAAAACGACCGGAGAAAATCTCCGGTCGTAGTATATGTCACATCATGTTTTTTATACAAATTTTCCATACTGAGAACGTGTCCTCACAAGTTCATTCACCTGATCATAGGCATACCATAAAAGCCGCCTGAGATCTGCTGTCATGCCCGCCGTTCGAAGTCTGCTGCCCCATGCTTACAGATCGGGCAGACAAAATCCTCCGGCAGCGGGTCGCCCTCATAAACATAACCGCAGACCTTACATACCCATGTCACCTGATCCGCCGGTTTCTTTGCCTCCGGCTTTGGTTTAATATGACTCTGGTAATAACTGTAGGTTACGGTGGGAACATCCGAGAGCATCGCGCCATCCGTTACCTCCGCGATAAAAATCGTGTGCGTTCCCATATCAAGCACTTCACATACGCGGGCAGATACATAGGCGTTTGTGCCTTTGGTGATATACATGACGCCGTTTTCCGCGCGGGCGCAGTCAGAAAAGTCCGCAAATTTATTCACGTTGTGACCTGACTGGAACCCAAAGTGCCGAAACAGATCAAAAGACGCATTCTCAGCGATCATAGAAATATTAAACGTTCCGGCAGCCGCGATCATATCACGCGTTTTGTTCTGTTTATTGACTGCGATCAGCACACGGTTCGGCGTTGACGTTACCTGAATTGCCGTATTGATGATACAGCCGTTGTCCGTGCCATCCGCATTCGCCGTCAGCACATAAAGACCATATCCAAATTGAAACATTACTTTTGCGTCCATCATCCTGCCCAAACCTTTCTTTTTCCTATTTTCCTTTATTTCTTTTTTTATTTCTATTCTTTATTTTTTTCCTTATTTTTATTTCTTATTTTTTCCATCCGCTTTCGCTTAGTTTATACTGCCCGATCCCTGTTTATGCAAATCCAAAGTAAGTCCCGCCGGTTTGCGTAATAACACAATTGTGACTCCGCGTAAGGAGCTGCCTTGATCAATACGAATCATCCAAGATATGCGATGACCTCCACCTCGCAGAGCACATCCTTCGGAAGCTGCTTTACTGCAACACAGCTTCTCGCAGGTTTTCCGGTAAAATATTTCTCATACACAGAGTTGAACGCTGCAAAATCAGCCATTTCAGCCAAAAAGCAGGTCGTCTTCACCACCTTGGCAAAATCCGCCCCTGCCGCCTCTAAAATAGCCCCTGCATTTTTCATGACCTGCTCAGCCTGTACAAGGATGTCGCCCTGTGCAATTTCCCCCGTTTCGGGAATGATCGGGATCTGCCCCGATGCATACAACATATCTCCGGCAATTATTGCCTGTGAATACGGTCCGATCGCTGCGGGTGCTTTGTCTGTACTGATTGTTTTCATCACTATCCGCCTCCTAAATTATGATTCTCTGAAACTCAAATTCTATCATTTGTGACATTCTCAAAATCAGCGCTCTTCCACGATGCATGATTAAACGGGCGGTTCGTCCGCAAACTCCACGGTCACATAGAATCCGCGCGGATTCTCTTTCACCCCGGATACGATTCCCTCCCGGGCTTTTAGCTGCTCATAAAACGGGTAATTCCCCGACATTGCGAGCGACGGGTCAATCGTATAATAGTAATTACTCGGAAGCTTTCCCTCTGTAATGCTCACACGGTCTCCTTCGTGCAAAAGTCCCGGCCGCTCCATCTTAAATTCCATTGTTCTCATCGTGAGCGCCCCTTTTCATGCAAACTGACGGCGGCAGATAACTCCGTTCAAGGTTCCCCCGCTCCGCCGTTTTCTGTATTTGGCATATCGACCTGTTTGGATTCATCATAAACTATTTTACAGCTCCCGTCAACATTTGGTCTGCCATTCTCCGGCTTAGCAGGGTCTGCCGCCCACTGCCTTAACAAGGTCCGCCGTTCCCCCTCCTGATCAGGCGCTTGCCAAACAGAAAGAATGCCGCTATACTAATGTTGTAACAGCTAAAGCAAAATGATGACAGTCGGAATCGTATAGCTGTTTGCCTCACCGAAAAGTCTGGCCGCCAAGCTGTATATGGGGGCTGCCACACTGATCATCATTACCTCCGTCATCATGACAACGGATTTCCATTTGCTGACGATGACACTGTTTGACTGGATTTTACTGCTTGTACTGATCTTCGGCGGACTCGGAATGATCCTCCGCGTTCTGCTTACAAAGCACTGACTCGGTACTGACTCATTTGGTATCTGCAAGACGCTCTGTACAAGCAAAAGACGATTGACAAACGACTATGAATCAACCCAAAAAGAAAGGGGCACTTTTCATGGATTTCAAACAAACGCGTATCACAGATATGGACAACCTGATCTGCTCGGAGATCTCCCGAGGTAATCTCGCCGGCGCAAATCTGCTGCTTTTACAGAACGGTTCGGTACTTCACCGCGCGTCATATGGAATGGCAGACATCGAAAAAAAGATACCCATGAAAGAAAATACGATATTCCGTCTGTTTTCCATGACAAAACCAATTATCAGCGCCGCTGCCATGTTGCTCTTAGAGCGCGGCATCATCGACTTGACCGATCCAGTCGAAAACTATCTGTCCGGCTTTCACGATCAGAAGGTCTTTGCCCCGGATGGCAGACAGACTGTCCCCGCCCCGCGCACGGTAGCGATCTCAGATCTTTTGAACATGACGTCGGGACTCGCTTACCCTGATGACTCTACACCTGCCGGAAAAGCGGTCGCGGCACTTTTTGATGAGATGATGGCGGCACAGGATCAGAATATCACGTTTTCAACCATGCAGCTCGCCAACCGTTTAGGGCAGATTCCGCTTGCGTTTGCCCCCGGCACGCATTGGATGTACGGAACCTCCGCCGACGTGCTCGGCGCTGTGATCGAAGCTGCCTCCGGTATGCGGCTTGGCACTTTTCTGAAAAAAGAACTTTTTGATCCTCTTGATATGCGGGATACGGATTTCTATGTCCCGGATGAGAAAAAGAACCGCTTCGCAGAACTGTACCGCTGCTCGGAAAGTTCCGAAGCTTTGGAATATCCCGAACCTCCGAAAACTGCGGAAAGGACCGCTTCCGGCACACAAAAAAATACCGTCTCTCCGGCAAAGAACTTAGATACAGCGCATTCTTTACCGATAGCCACATCCGGCGGCGTTGTCGACACTCTTTCTTCTTTCTCCGTTTATCAGAGCGATAAGCGCATGAAAATCGCGCCGCAGCCCGGTAAAAATCTCGGTATGGAAGGCTATGACCGCGCGCCCGCTTTTGAATCAGGCGGCGCAGGACTTGTCTCTACGATCGACGACTATGCGCATTTTGCCTCCATGCTCCTTAACGGCGGCGTTTGGAACGGACGGCGCATTCTTGGCAGAAATACGGTTTCTTTTATGTGCTCCCCACAATTGTCCGACTCCTATCGCGCAGACTTAAACTGGGATTCCCTGCGCGGTTATAATTACGGCAATCTGATGCGTCATCTCTCCACCCCCGCTGCCTGCGGCACAAACGCAGATCCCGGCGAGTTTGGCTGGGATGGCTGGTGCGGTACCTATTTTACGGTTTCCCCGAAATCCAATTTTATCATGCTGTATTTTATTCAGCGCTGTGACGCGGGATGCAACGAGATCACAAGGCGGCTCAGGCATATCGCGTATTCACTGCTATGATGCTATAGTTAGAAATGCTGTGAAGACAATCTTATAAGCGATGCCAGTGGGATGCAATCGCATTTCATCACCACTTGCTTTCGCATCGCTTTGCGCAGTCTGCAATATATGGGAGGTACAGACATGGAACTATGGGATATTTATAACAGCATCCTTTGACGAGATCTGCCGCAAGCTGGACGAGGGCACATTCATTCCTTATCACAAGAGCCTGATCCGGTTGTTGTTTGATATGAGAAAACAATATGGTGCATCAGCGGGATGAGAACGCCCCTCAATGAAAGATATAACGATCATTGCGAAAAGATAAAAATATTCCGCATGCAGCACCTCCCTTACGGAGTGTGTTACATGCGGAAATCTTTTTGTAACGGATCGAAAATGAGGAACCAAAAGAGTTTTGTACCGGCGAAACTATGCCATTGCATTTACCTGTTTATATTTATAAAGCATCTCGGCATGGTTCTGCTCCTCGATTTGGATATCTGCAAGTAGCTTGCGCAGGGATGAATTGTCACAGGAAAAAATATTGGTGTTGTACTCGCCGGACACCAGCTTTTCCGTACCGATGCAATCCGTTGCAAGGAAGCAGTCATGTTCTTTATCCGCTGCATTTGCATTGTCACGGTATGTCCCCGCCGGGCTGTAATTTTTCCCCTGTGAATCATTGCAGTCACAGGTCGGCACATCACCTTTTAATGCCTGTCCGATCGATTGATAATGCTTCTGCTCATCCTCCTGCAGTGCCTTAAATAAACTTTTCAGCTCGGTATCCTTTGCCTCTGCGGCATATTTCTGGTACTTTGTGATACAAGACTTTTCCTGCGTCTGTAAGTCCCTTAATGCGGTGGTCTCTTTTTCCGTCAGCGTCATTGCCGATTCTCCTTTCTTTTTGACGTTACAGCAGTATTACACGGCATCTCCCGCGGCATCTACACTCTCTGTCGTCTTTTACCAAGGATTCCCATCTTCGATTGGTTTATACGGCATGACGATAAGAAAATCTTCCTAAGGAAACACTAATAAAATCAGCGTTTCCCCAAATTAACGGTAAAACAGTTCCCCAAGCATCAGATCCCTCTTAAATTCACGGATATTCGTATTGGCGTCAATATAGACCGCTTCCATGCCCATCGCCGCAGCCCAGTCTCCCATCTGCTCCGCAGTCAGATCATAAGTAAACGCCGTATGATGCGCGCCTCCCGCAAGGATCCATGCCTCGGCGCCCGTGTACAGATCCGGCTCCGGCGTCCAGAAATTGGTCGCAACCGGCAGCTTGGGCATCGGTTTCTCCGTCTTTTTGCAGTTCACATCGTTGATGATCAGGCGGAAGCGGCTGCCGAGGTCGATCATCGACACAGCGATTCCCTTTCCTTCTTTGGACGTAAAGACAAGTCTTGCCGGGTCCTCCCTGTCTCCCATCGACAGCGGCTGACACTTGATGCTGACCGGTCCGTCCGCGATCGACGGGCATATCTCCAACATATGCGCCTGCAGGATGCCTTCTTTGCTCTTGACAAAATTGTAGGTATAATCCTCCAGCATGGACGTGCCCTTTGCATCCGGCATGTCCTGCGTCATCAGCTTCATGATCCGCACCATGGCAGCAACCTTCCAGTCGCCCTCCGCGCCGAATCCGTAACCTTTCTGCATCAGACGCTGGATCGCAAGTCCCGGAAGCTGTTTTAACGCGCCGAGATCGCCGAAATGCGTGACGATTGCCTGATAATTCTTTTCTTCAAGAAAACGCTCAAACCCAAGCTCAATCTGTGCCTGTACTGCCACATGGCGGCGAAACTCACTGGCATCCCTGCCTTCGAGCAAAATCTCGTACTTGTCATAATATTCGTCAACCAGCGCATTTGTGTCCGATTCCGACACGGCGTCAACAGATTCTGCGATCTCGTTGACCGGATAGGTATCGACCTCCCAGCCAAATTTCAACTGCGCTTCAACTTTGTCTCCCTCGGTCACGGCGACGTTCCGCATATTATCCGCAACACGCATGACGCGCACATGACTGGATTCCACAATGCCGACCGCCGTACGCATCCATGATGCAATACGGTCCTGTACGTTTTCATCCGCCCAATGTCCGACCACGACCTTGCGCTCGATTCCCATGCGCGAGACGATATGTCCGTACTCCCTGTCCCCGTGCGCCGACTGGTTCTCATTCATAAAGTCCATATCGATCGTATCGTACGGAATCTCCTCATTAAACTGCGTATGAAGATGAAGCAGCGGTTTGCGATATTCCTGAAGCCCCAAAATCCATGACTTTGCAGGAGAAAATGTGTGCATCCATGTAATAACGCCCGCACAGCACTCGTCTGTATTTGCCTCATTAAAGGTTTTCCTGATCAGCTCATTCGTGATCAGCGTCGGTTTCCAGACAATCGTAAACGGCAGCTTCCCCGACTCATTCAGCTTCTGTACAATGATCTTTGCATGCTCTGCCACATGGGCAAGGCATTCATCCCCGTATAAATCCTGAGAACCCGTACAAAGCCAAAATTGATATTCTTTTCGTACTAACATCGCATATCCCCCTTGCTTTTTTTGTGCAGCGCTCATTTCATCATGTTATCGCGGATTGCGCAGAGCGTCGTCTTATCGCAATTTACGTTAAGCGCGGCTGAAATAGTTAATTTTACCAGTATTATAGCAAATCCACCCATTTGATTCAACGAAAAAACATGCCTTTTCCGCCAAAACAAACATTCTTTTTTCCGCCAAAACAAACATCTTTTTTTCGACAAAACGTACATTCTTTTTCCGCTGAAACGTACATTCTTTTTCCGCTGAAACGTACATTCATAACGTTACTCAAATATCATATAGAAAGAGGGTGCATTTTCCACAGGGACATGCTATACTGGATGAAACTTTACCGTTTTTAGATAAATTATGCGGAATACATCTGCAGATATGGCAGAAGCAGGAGATCGTTATGTACAATCTTTTTGAAGCCGGAAATGCACTGAATACACCTTTTGAATGCTTCATTTACAGTGATGAGAAGAACCGCTTTCCGGTCAGGCCGCACTGGCATTACTTTGCGGAATTGATCTTCATGCTGGAGGGATGCGCCGAAATGCATGCGGACGAGCATATCCACACAGCCCATGTCGGCGATATGATCTTTTTTCATCCGCAGTCTGTTCATTCCATTTACGCGGCGGCTCCGGGACCGCTGCGCTATATCGTGCTGAAATTCGATATCAACAGCATCAATATCGCATCCTCCTATGCGCCAAAGCTGCGCAGCATTGTGAAAAGCGCACGGAATAAGCAGATGCCGTTTTATTTTCCTGCTGAAGAAGCTGAAAAAATAGAATGCCGCCGTCTGTTTGAGAACTGCGTTGATGAACTGCAAAGGCAGGAATATGGCTACGACAGGATCATTCAGACAAAGCTCTATCATCTTTTAATGAACATTATCCGCTGTTGGATGCGTGAAGGATTCTCGATCGACCACGACGTATTTTCCGCCGACGCCCAGTATGATATCGACAGTGTTACGGAATATATCGACTCGCATATCAAAGAGAACCTGCCCGTTGCCGACATCGCTGCAAAATGCGGACTCAGTTATTCCTGTTTTGCCAAAAAGTTTCACCAGTTGTATGGAAAGAGCTGCAAAACGTACATTGAGGAAATGAAAATCTTTAAGGTGGAAGATTTTCTGCTATTTACAGATTTCGATCTCACCTACATCAGCCAGGAAACCGGTTTTTCGGATTGCAGCCATATGATCAAGTGTTTCAAAAAATACCGTGACTGCACGCCAAAGCAGTTTCGCACGAAGCATAAGCCGACGTGAAAATTGGTAATCTTCGGTTTCACCACACCCCGAAACATTTCCCGATCCAGTACCCTAAGCCGAGCACCCAGCTTGTAACGATCCCGTAGAGGATGACCGGTCCCGCGATCGTAAAGATCTTAGCGCCGATACCGAATACCTGGCCCTCTTTCTGATACTCGATCGCCGGAGAAGCTACAGAATTAGCAAAACCCGTGATCGGCACGAGCGCACCGGCGCCTGCAAACGCACCAAGCTTCTGATACAGGTTAAAACCGGTCAGAAGAACACTCAGCAGAACAAGAATGACCGAACACCATGTCCCGGCTGTCTCCTTGTCCAGTCCGAACTGGTCGGTCGCAACATTAAGGATCAGTTGCCCGAGCGTACAGATCAGGCCGCCGACAATAAACGCCTTGATCATCTGCCACCAGATATTCTTTTTAGGCGTCATCTGTTCGACATATTCCTGATAGACCTGCTTTTTCTGCTGCATCCGGCTCTGCTGATGCTTCTGCTCTTCATATACTTTTTTCATATCCTTTGACTGCTCTGCCATCCGTTCAATCCCCGCCTTCCGATTGTTTCCCAGCCTACATTGGAAATTAAATTCGGAAATAGCATGTGCGCTATGTCAAAAAATATGCATCGTCTTTGCAAACGATTATGAAAAAATCATCACAGACCGCCCGGGCAGCTCACCTCAAACATTTCATCGAGCGCGCGGTGCAAAATCTGCGCCTGTTCACTTTCCGCAAGCTTATAATACACTTCCTTGCCGTCACGCCGGCTGACGATCAGCCCGCTTTCCCTAAGAAGGCGCAAATGATGCGAGACTGCAGGATCACTCATGCCCATTGCTGCAGAGATATTGCTCACACATTCCTCGCAATGGCATAGCAGCCATAAAATGCGGAGCCGTGTGCCATCTCCCAGCTTGTCAAACCATGACGCGACTTTTTGAAATGCTTCAATATCAGGTATCCTGTCAAGTACATGCTCAATATTCTGCCCATGATCATGTGGTAAATCATAATGTGCCATATATTCCTCCGATTCTTATCCCACCCTGTCGACAACTGCTGCCTTACATGTGCTTCGCACATGTTTAACGCTTCGCGATGCACACTCGCTTCGCTCGGCGCCGGTATCATGTCTGACGA